>CAMYAY010000013.1 GCA_947253945.1 uncultured Candidatus Saccharibacteria bacterium | reverse complement strand
GTATAGCTTCATCATTCATGTATAAACCAATTACTTTTTTGCACAAAGCACTATCTGCCGTAAAATCGCCGTCAGCGTTACGGACTGAATAACAATAAACCAAAATACGCTTGGCGTCCTCTACCCCAGAATCAGCAGCTGCTTTAGCGGCCGATTGAAGTGAATCGTTAGTTGCTTGCCTAGAAGCTGTCACTACTATATAAGTAAAGCTAACTGCAATAGCCGCAAACAACATCATAAACATGGCCACCGTCACCATTGAGGCTTGACCGCGTTGACTGAACCAACTCACTTTCAAGCTCTTTAGCTTTTTCATAGATCTCGACTCCTTTCATAGACCCCTACTCGATACTCAGCAAATGAACACATCTGGTTAGCGGCCGGCTTAAATATATCCCCTGCATCAACTTGACCCTTAGTTGGTCCCACATCAATCCATTCACCACACTGCCAGCGACTATCTGATCGTTTCAAATCGGCATCAATCTTAACTTGGCCAGATTCAATATAGGATTTAATTGGTCGATTGCTTCCCTCGGTAGAAATAACCGCATTGATAGACAAAAATGGAATGCTTTCATTGGCGCCAATCCCCTGCTTGACATTAAACTCCTGAATAATAGCGCCCCGCCCCAACAAAACACGAGTATTTTCGTCGCGTTTAATCGGACTATTGCTATTACAATAAACTGCTGATGGATCAACGATACGGGCTAGCCTAATCGCACCAGCTTTTTTATTACCAATATCTTCAAAATAGTTATTGCCGTATTGATCCCGTTCAATATCCTTTTCTGTATTCCAAATATAAGTAACCCCACCAACACATAGGCGGCGATTAGCATTGTCTACTCGAGCTGGCGTACTATAACGTGATTTATCACTAATATCGGTAACTAATTGCTGACCCGCCGTGTTAATTTGTGCCAGCCAAATACCCTTGTTATAAGAACGAACTATGCTAACTGTAGTCGCTGCCAAAATTGTTATAATAAAGGCCACGAAAATAGTTGCCAAAGAAATCTCTACTAATGTAAAACCGTTCTGTTTGCCCTGTTTAATAATCCTGCGGTCAATCATAAATCACCCTCCTTGTAGAACACGCGCACATTAGACAGAACTTGAGCTGAAGCATCTTGGTTAGCGCCAAATGGGGTCCAACAAGCCCTGACATAAAAATCAATATAGCCGGGTAAATTATCAACCGTGCTCTTGTGCTTTATGCCTTCTATCCAAATACCTCGGCTAGGACTAACTTCATTATGCTTGAGACGATCAGCGTGAGGGGCGCCAAATATATTAGCCTCACTCACTACATTTTGTTTTTCTTGGGTTGAACTAATGGGTTTCATAATAACTTTACTGGGGCCTACTTCAGTTATATCTGTTATTTTACCAGCATCTGGATTAATCTCTAGAAAGAATCCCTTGGACTTAACGGTACATTTAGCATCTTTAATCTCATCGGCTGATACGGTATTGCTTTCAATACGAGCTAATATGTCTTTGGACGTTTGCAGGTTATCGGTATAACGACGATCAAACACATAACGTAAAAGTTCAACCTGAGTGTTTACTTCCCCTCGCACGCCAGTTCGCTCTACAGCTGCCATAACACCTAATAAACTTCGATTAATAATAGCTACGCTAGCCGCTAAAATCATACCTAGAACAGCCAAAGCCACCACTACTTCAGCCATGGTGTCACCTCGTTGCTTACGACTCATTAATTCCCCCTCTCTCTTTCTTTCAGTCCCAGTTATTACAAGCCTCAACTATTTTGCTAGCATCAATTTTACTAGGATCTCCATCAGCTTCACGCCAATTAACGTTCACATTAAAGTTGTTTGATACACCAGCAGCATTATCGCCACCAGACACACAAACCACTCCTCCTGAATAGCCCAAAGAGCCATTGACAAAGCCTATTGCTAAACGCTGGCTGTTGGCATTAATAACCTTACTTCTGTTGATATCTAGCTTGGAGTTGGCATCCATAGCAACGTCAACTGCTATAACCAAAGAGCCATCAACTGGGCTACGCAATATAACCATGTTAGGTGTTCTGTCCTTGCCTATCAACTGCCCAGACTTACCATCAATATACCACCCCCCTAAAACTTTGGTTTCGTTACTGATTAACTTGGTAATGCTTTTTAAGCCAGCATCTGATTCAATTTTGCCAGTAACAGCCGTTAAGGTTAGAGCTGATGAGCGTAGATTCTCTAGAGTAGTCTTCTCAAAATCCGGCCAACTACCATTGGTGCTGGCCACCCGACCAACGATAAAGCTGGACTTGATATTATTTTTCTCAAAACTAATTAATCGACCCATGATATAGCAATTGTGGTTATTGGCAGCAGCCTTGCTATCACCGTTTTTATCTTGGGGGTCACAACCTATTTCAGGTGGAACTACACCACCATAACGAGAATTAATGTTAGAGCGAACTTCATTATATTGAGTTTGAACAAAAGATTGAGCAGTTACTAAATCATCACGAAATCGTTGACGACCGACCATTGCTGATAATCCAAAAGTCAATATTATCAGAGAGGCAGACAAAGTAATAGCCAAGGCAGCCTCTATGAT
>CAMYAY010000012.1 GCA_947253945.1 uncultured Candidatus Saccharibacteria bacterium | reverse complement strand
TTCATAATAGTCCTCCGGAAGGTGCTGATTTTGTTAATCCGATTATATTATAAGCTATTATGCTAATTTTGTCAAGATGGTTGCGGTTATTTTGACAATTTGGCAAAACTTAGGCATGAGATTTGCGTAAATTAGTATTGTATTACTAAAAAATACAACACTTTTATTCGCCTTATCTGTTAATTATGTGGATAAATTTAAGGTTGACGTGGACTAATTTGTACGCTATAATAACCGGTGAGGATTAAGAAAAAGAAAGAGAGAACTATGAGCGAGAATAAGTTCGATGAAGCAACCTTGCCAGATAAGCAAGTTAAGCGGTTACGCAGTTTACTAATTGAGGCAGAGAAGAATTTAGCAGCAGCCAAAGAACTGCTCTACTCAATTGTCGGTGATGATGATATGCCAGCACGTACGGCGTCGGATGTAACCGGCAAGGTAATTGAAGGTGTCTTTGACGGCCAAACAATGCACGATAATGAAGGTAAGTCTTATCCAGTGCCAGCCAACTATGCTTCAAAGTCAAAGCTGGTTGAGGGTGACATCCTAAAGCTAACGATCGCAAACGACGGTTCGTTTATTTATAAGCAGATTGGGCCAGTACCGCGCCGTCAGTTAGTTGGTACGCTAGTACAGCACGATGGTGCGTACTATGTGGAGGCTGGTTCGCGCGAGTATCGTGTGTTACTAGCGTCAGTTACCTTCTTCCGTGGCCATATTGGTGACCAAGTATCAGTAATTGTACCAGATGATAATCCTAATGCCGAGTGGGCAGCAGTGGAGGCGATTTTATAATGTTTAAGTATCAACCAGAATCAAAAGAAGCTAAATTGGAGGCCGCTAAGCGTTCGCGCGCCTTGGTGTCATTATTGACCATTGTTGGTTTCGTAGTATTGGCTGTCATAATTTTGCTATCGTGCTTTATTTATAATTCGCTAAATGATAGTTCAAAGGCAGCTAAACTTAGTGCGAGCAAGATTAATGCTAAGGCACGAGATTCTAAAAAAGATGTAAGTGAAGATAAGTCTGACGCGCTGCCGGCTGAGTTAACGAAGCCGGTAACCGACGCTTATTCAAGCACTCATCTAATCGACCACTTTGATGGCAAGCTTGATTCCAAGGTTACAGTATTGGAGTATGCTGACTTTACGTGCCCATATTGTCAGAAGATTCATGCCACAATGAAGAAAATTAATAGCGATTATCGCGACAAGGTGTTGTTTGTCTATCGTTCTTATAATGTAGGTCATACTTATTCGGCAATTACGGCACGTGCGGCGGAGGCGGCATATATTGTTGGCAATCAGGCTGGCTACTTCAAGATGGCGGATGTTCTATATAACAGCCATGACTGGATGACGACAGACTACATCGAAGCTCCTGATCTTGATGCTAAGTTGATTGATATGGCGAAGCAGGCCGGTCTTGATGGTAATAAACTACTAGCGGTATTTAAGGCGCATAAGGACAATACGATTGATAAAAAGCTAGCACGTGACCGTGATTTTGGCGAGAGGTCAAATATTAATGGTACGCCAACAATTATCGTGAACGGCAAGACAGTAAAGCCTTCTGATAGCGAGATTCGGGCTGCTATTGATGCTGCATTAAAATAAAATGGATTCATATTACACAGACGGTAGCACAGCGCCATGCAACCCTGGCCCTGGTGGGTTTGCGGTTATTAAAAATGGTCAGCCTTATCTAGTGGGTAGCGAGCCGGCAGACAGTGCTGTGTCAAATCGGCAGACCACCAATATTCGTATGGAGGGGTTTGCTCTAATGACAGCTCTAATTGATGCTGGTGGCCGGCCATGCCGTATTACTACTGACAGCCAGTTTTGGATAAATGTGTTGACAAAATGGGCTAGCGGCTGGCACGCGAAGGGTTGGCCAGATAAAATTAAGAATCGTGATATTGTAATTAAACTCTACGAGCTATATCAAGCCTCGCAGGCTGATTTGCAGTGGACCAGGGCACACGTTGGTACAACCTACAATGAGATGGCGGATACATGGGCTAATTTAGCGCGCAAAGCTGGCGTGGTTGGCACGGTACCAGCAGATTCAATTGAGCGTAACTAGCCATATCTGCTATAATGCAGGTATGAATAATGAACAAGTAGAGGGTAACCCGGAGGCGAATGATGTCAATCCGGAATATGACGCCGAGCTAGAGGCCGCGCGTAACCAAGATGAGGTGACGGTAGATACTACACCGCAGGTTGAGCACCATGCGCCTGAGCGGCCAGAGGAATTAAACCGCACCAATAGTTTTGATATTTTTGCGTGGGGTAACAACCTATCGCGTATCAAGAATGACCTTAAGATCGAGCTGTTTTTGGTCAATAAGCACTATACGGTTTATCAACTGCCAATTGCAAGCGAGCTATTGCCTCAGGTGGCACCAGTATTTTTACTGGGTGTACTAAATGACATTGAGAAGGGCGCTGGACTAGGGCTGGAGGTACGAGCCTACGAGAAGTCAGAACAAGAGCCCGGCGTACTATTGTATTCCACGCGCAAACAAGTGTCGAATGCAAACCACGTGCTAAATATTATTGAACATGAGCGCGAAACAATTGAAGCGTTTGACGAGTATAACCACGAGTTTAAGACCATCAAGATGGTGGTGGCGCGGTTTACTCACAAGGATATCGAGCCATTTTATATAGTGAAGCAGTTGGCCGGCGCAAGCAGTCTTAACGAGCGCACTGCTTGGCAGATTGATGAAAACGGCAAGCTTGATACGTTTAAGGCAACTACAGCATTTAAGGTGCCGACGGACAACCAAGTGCTGATTTGCGGTAATGCGGCAGCAGAGGGCGAGGATACTAACCAACGCATCTTTGCTTTTGCGCCAAAAAAGTTTGAAGCGATGTTTGGCTACAACTTCAAGAAGCAGTCAATTGCTGACAAGAAAGTGGAGCAGATTTTGTCACATTATGACCTTAACTTCCCAGATGGGCAAGATCTGAACACAATGATTGCTGGTAAAACCAAGCTAATTAATAAGCTACAGAAGTTGGATATCGGCACTAAGACCCAAGAGGAACTAGTGCAATATGCTGAGGATATGGCGCTCAACTTGATGACTACCGATAGTGGCGCAATTATCATTATGGACAACAAAGACCTTGATACTTTCGTGAGCCTATTAAACGATGACTTTATGACCTCAGAGTTAACTGGTTTTAAGTACGAAGTTAAAGGCAAAAAGCTGCTTGAAGGCGGCGACGGAGAGTAGTGATGAATGCGGGCCCGCGGATTGTGGTAATTGGTGGCGGTACGGGGTCGTTTGTAGTTTTGACTGGGCTCAAGAGCTACGCACGGCATTTGACTGCGCTAGTTAGCATGGCGGATAATGGTGGTTCAACGGGCCAGTTGCGCGATGAATATGGCGTGCTACCACCGGGTGACGTGCGCCAGTGCTTGGTGGCGTTGAGCGCTAGTCCAAGAGTGCGTGATTTGTTTAACTACCGGTTTGATGAGGGTATTATGGCGGGGCATGCCTTTGGTAACCTCTTTTTGACCGCGCTTGAAAAGATGACTGGTAGTTTTGCTGATGCGGTGAATTTGGCGGAAGAAGTATTGCGCGTGGATGGCGCCGTGCTGCCCGTGACACTAGATGATATTGAACTAGAAGCGCATGACGGCAAGCGCGTAATTTGCGGTGAAGACTTATTAACCGAATCGCAGTTGTCAACAAGGCCATTAATTAAGGTGAAGAAGCGAGTGGGACATGGTCGGGTGCATATCAACTCCGCGGTGGTTGAGGCGATTGAGCGGGCCGATTTAATTGTGGTGGCACCAGGCAACTTGTATAGTTCATTATCACCAGCCTTGGCAATTCCTGAGATGGGTAAACTATTATCGCGCGCGCCAGCCCGTAAAGTTTATATTGCTAATTTGGTTAATAAGCCGGGGCAGACCGAGGGCTTTGCGGTACACGACTACGCAAATGAGCTGGAGCGGATTGCGGGTGCGAAGTTTATCGACTATGTAATTTATAATATTTGTCGGCCATCGGAGGAGTTGCTTACCTGTTACGCCAAGGCGGGCGAGCGACCGGTTAAAATTGACGAGGCGGCGCTCAAACAAGCGCACTATAAATCGATTGGTGCTAAATTATTGTCGCGCCAGATTTGGCAGAATAATTCTAAAGTTGACCCGTTGGCTAGCCAGCGTTCATTGATTCGCCATAATCCAGATGCAGTAGCGCGGGCAATTATGAAGCTTTATTTTAGCTAAAAAACTATATTGCTTATGGCAAAATGTGCTATAATTAAACCATATAGACCTAATTATAGCGAAAGGATGGAATCTAAATGTACGCAATCGATGAAAAGTTTGTCGACGAATTGGGGCTAACCGATTTGAAGCCAGAAGAAAAGCGTGAATTTGCCGAGCATATTAGCCGCGAGTTGGAACAACGCGTGGGCGACCGTTTAACCAACGGCATGAGTGATGAATTGCTAGACGAATTTGGTTACTTTGTGGATGGCGATGAAGATGGGATGAATAAGTGGTTTGCCGCCAATATGCCTAATTTCCGTAACGATGCTGAATATCAGCAGCTAGCTGCTAGTCAGCCAGACGCTCCAGAGCAGGCTTTGATGAGCCAATTTGGTGCCTTGAAGTGGCTACAGAAGAATCGCCCAGATTATCAAGACGTAGTTCGCCATACCCTAGACGAGCTAAAGCAAGAGATTATCTCGAGTCGTGACGCAATTATGCGTGGCGCTAACGGCTAAATTACGATAATTTATCGCTAAAGCATAAGTGCCCCTTCTTGGGGCATTTTATTGACAGTGTGGTGTTGGTTTGACTAAAATATTAATAGTTTAAATTAGTAAAGGGGTACATGAAGTATAACGTAACAGAGTGCCAGCTAAAGCGTGGCGGCAAAGGGTTGATGATTAATGTTCCGGGGGCGACCGTGATGTCGTCGCGGATTCAATTTATTGCTGGTAGTAGTTACGTTAAAGATTACGAACATAAGTCAGAGGCGGCGCACTTGATGGAGCATATGGCGTTCGGCGCCAACCGCGATTTTAAATCGGTGGCTGACTTTGAGGCCGTCTTTACAAAAAACGGTGCTTACCATAACGCCGGCACGGGTGATATTGGTATGACCTATGAGTCGGTTTGTGCAGATTTTGAGTGGGATCGTATTCTACAGTTGCAGGCGGTGTCGATTTGTACGCCAAAGTTTACTGAGGCAGAATTTAAGAGCGAAATGGGCAATGTGAGGAGCGAGCTGTCGGGCTACTTGTCTGAGGCAGGCTGGGTGATTAACCCTCTGATGTGCCAAGCTTTGGGTGATAAGACTAAAACCGTGCCGGAGAGCTTGAAGTCGCTGGACAATATCACCGTGGAAGACATTCGCGAGCATTGGCGACGTACCCACACGATGAATAACATGCGCTTTATTATGGCGGGCGATTTTACGGGCGACCGTTTGGCGCGAGCGGAAGAAATTATGAATTCGTTCACGTTGCCAGAGGGTGAACGTTTTGAGCGCGTGGCAGATAAGCTTCATTCTGCGCCAGCTATTTTGATATATCGTGAAAATGTGCCAGAAATCGTTTTGAAGATTAAATTGCGGTTGCGCCGCGCCTTAAATAAGTCTGACCACTACGCGATGATGCTTCTAAATCATATTTTAACTAGCACGATGCGTTCGCGCATTAATGGCGACGCCCGTCGCCGAGGGCTGGCTTACTATGTTACTTCTGGTTCTTACCGTGACTTATTTGAGAGTGGGTGGAATTTTTCAACTGAGGTGTCAGAGGCAAAATTGCCAGAGTTAATGGACTTAATTGTGCGTGAGCTGAAGCGTGTTTGCGCGGGCGATATCTCGACTGATGAGCTAGATGCTGCGAAGTCATATCGCTTGGGTCGCTATCAGATGGGTATTCAAACGGTTGAACAACTAGTCGGGTTGATGTCATCGGCGTATTTCTTAAAGGATGAGATTAACAACTACGCTGAGATACCTGAGCTAATCAATGCAGTCACCGTGGAGCAAATGGTGCGAGTAGCAAAGGAATTCTTCGCAGAAAATTGCTGGGTGCTAGGGCTATATGGCAAGACCAGCCAAGACATGGCTGGCCAAATGCAGACCAAGTTCGCAGTGCTATTTGATAAGTAAGCATTTTGTGCTATACTTGACATTGACAGCTTGTATTATTATGATACAAGCTTTTTAAGTTAAGGAGTGTGAAGCATGGCGAAAGATAGTGCAAAGCAGCCAAAAAAGGCTAAATCAAGCACCAAACCAGTCTGGTTGGCCCGCCCATTTGTCGCGTTAGGACATTATGTACGCGATAGTTGGCGTGAGCTAAAACAGGTTGAGTGGCCTAGTCGCAAGGAAACTTGGCAATTGACCTTTGCGGTGATGGCATTTAGTTTATTTATTGGCGCATTAGTGGCATTATGTGATTTTGCGTCACAGTGGATTGTAAGGAGTCTAATTTAATGGCAAAAGCAAAGCGTTATGACGACAGGCGCCAGTGGTACGCAATTCATACTTATTCTGGTTATGAGGAGCAAGTAGCTGACCAGATTAAGCAGCGTATTCAGGGTGTCGATATGGCAGATAAGATATTTAATGTCTTGGTGCCAAAAGAGAAGATGATTGTAATCAAGAACGGCAAGCGCCGTGTGGTTGACCAGAAGATTTTTCAGAGCTACGTCTTAGTTGAGATGAAGCTAAATGAAGAGACTTGGTTTATTATCCGCAATACCCCTGGTGTGACTGGTTTTGTTGGTGCTGGTACTAACCCAACTCCAGTTAGCGACGCAGAAATCAAGAGTATTAAGAAGCGTATGGGCGCTGAAGAGCCAAAGCACGATATTGACCTTCAAGTCGGCGAAGTAGTTAGTATTGTTGACGGGCCATTTAAGGGCTTCGAAGGCAATGTGTGTGAAGTTGATTCCGTAAAGGGTAAGATTAAGGTGATGGTCAGCATGTTTGGCCGCGATACCTCAGTTGAGCTCGACGTGCTACAAGTTAAGAAAATTTAACTTGTGGTTGTAAAAAATGTTAAATAGTGGTAATATATTAGACGTTACGCACTTATAATTATAAGAAGGATAAGTTACTCATGGCAAAAGAGAAGGTATTAGGCAACTTAAAGTTGCGCATTCCAGCTGGCCGTGCAACGGCAGGCCCTCCAGTGGGCTCGACGCTTGGTCAGTGGGGTTTAAATATGATGGATTTTATTAATCCATTTAACGAGCAGACCAAAGATATGATGGGCAAGGAAGTGATTGTTCACCTCCAAGTGCTCGAAGGTCGCAAGTTCCGTTGGACTTGTCTTGGCCAGCCAGTTGACGATTTGATTCGTGAAGCCGCTGGTATCAAGAAGGGTTCAGGCAAGCCACAAGCTGATAAGGTCGGTAAGATTACCAAGGCTCAGGTTGCAGAGATTGCTGAGAAGAAAATGAAGTTCTTGAACGCTAACGATATTGAAGCTGCATCAAAGATTGTAGCTGGCACAGCACGTTCAATGGGCGTCGTTGTCGAAGATTAATGATTAACCGTGGGAGGCGGAAGCCGTTAGTACCACAGAAGGAGAAATATGGCAGAAGTTAAAGAAACTGCACCAGTAGAAGCTACCGAGGCAAAGCCAGAGGCTGCTGAAACTGAAGAGCGTTTTGCCAAGGCTGGCAAGCGCAGCGAAAAGTCAGTCAAGGCCGCTGAGGCTGAGGCTGAGCGTCAAGAGCGTAAGGCTGAAGGCGACACCACCCCACAAGATGGCGCGGTTGCTAACGTTGAGAAGGGTCCAGCTCCAAAGACCCGCACTCTCGCCGAGCGCAAGGGTAAGAAGTACCGCAAGGTAGCTGAGCAAATTGAAGCTGGTAAGGCTTACAACTTGCATGATGCATTAGATTTAGCTGCGAAGACTAGCACTACCAAGTTTGACAGTACGGTTGAATTGCACATGCGTCTTGGTGTTGATCCAAAGCAGGCTAACCAGAATGTTCGTTCGACCGTAGTGCTACCTAATGGCACCGGTAAGGATGTTAAGGTGGCTGCGTTGGTCGCTGACACTGATGTTGAGGCTGCAAAGGCTGCGGGCGCCGCTTACGCCGGTGAAGCTGAAGTTAAGGCATTGCTTGAGAAAGAAAATCTTGATTTTGCTGTCTTGGTTGCTGCACCGCAGTTCATGCCAAAGCTCGGTAAATACGCCCGCTTGCTTGGGCCACGTGGCTTAATGCCTAACCCGAAGGCTGGTACGGTGAGTGCCAACCCAGTAGAGGCTGTAAAGCAGGCAAAGGCTGGTAAGGTTGAATATCGTGTTGATAAGCAGGGTATTGTTCACCTTGGTATTGGTAAGGTATCGTTTGGTGCTGACAAGCTATTAGAGAACGCTAACGCGGTTATCGACAGCTTGAAAGCAGTTAAGCCAGCTGGTTTGAAGGGTATGTATGTCTTGGCTACCAGTGTTTCAACTACAATGGGCCCTGGCGTCAAGGTTGATTTGACCTTCTAGCTAAAGCCAATAAGTTAATTAAAACACCCCTCCCGAGGGGTGTTTTGTTATGGTAAAATAGTAAGGATGACAAATCAACACTTAACAGCGCGTAATACGACAGCAGCCTATCTAGCAGACGATGCGGAACTACTGGCAGTTGAGGCTGAGTATCAGCAGT
>CAMYAY010000011.1 GCA_947253945.1 uncultured Candidatus Saccharibacteria bacterium | reverse complement strand
CACACCGGCTCAGTCGTCGGCAGCGTCAGATGTGTATAAGAGACAGTTATTGGTTCGTCCAATAATAGTCAGGTCGGTCCAGTTATCTTGAATCGAATTCGCGAGATAACATTTTATGGATAGAATTCACCTTGATGTACGGAAAGTGACTTGCACTACTAGATTGTCCTAAATACCCGCTTCGGCGGGTATTTTTGGTTGTAGAGATTCAGGCGACTGATTTAAATCTAGTCACCAAGCGCAACCAGTTAGTTGGCCAACTCGCTAAGCCCTGCGAGGCACTGGTGAAAATCGGTAATAAGGCTTGTGCCATATTTATTAAAGTGTGCTAAGATAGAATTAGAAATGTAAATAAAAAGGAAAATATGATTAACGACCCATTTGGCATTCACGATAAGCAAAATCAAGCTAGCGCCACCTCAGACAACAATTTGTATGGCGCGCCATCAGTCCACAATGTGTTTGTGCCGACGCCACAGCCGACGCCACAGCTAACTCCAGAACCAACACTAGAGCCAGTCTCGGAGCCAACTTTGCAGTCAGCCCCACAACCAGCCCCACAACCGACCATGGAGTCGGTTCCGCAGCCAACTCCAGCAGAGCCAGCTTCTCAGCCAGTCCTGCAGCCAGCAGCTAGTTCACCAACTGAGGCGACGCCGTCAGCGCCAGCCTTCTCGTCGGTGCCAACCTTTGAGCCGAGTACGCCATTTAGTACTTCAGAGGCGTATAATGCTTCGCCGGTGCAGCAGCTGCATCATGCATCAGAGGCGCAGGCTAGTGTAACGCCAGAGACGGCCAATTTAACCATGCAATCCACGCTTCAGCCGGCAGTCACTTCAAGTGGGTTATCTTCTGCGTCATCAACGGCCACGGATAGATTCAACTCATTGGCCGCACAGCAACCAGCAGTGACGTCGGCGTCAAACTTTGGCGTAATAAAGGGTACAGAATTTGCCGGCAACGCTAGCAAGCCGAAGTCGAATAAATTAATTACTTATTCAATTGCGGGTGTCGTTGTAGTAGTGTTGGCGGTGGCGGGTGTGTTTGGCACCAAGTGGTTCTTGCGCGCCCAAGCGTACAGTAGTGCCATTGCGGGTATTGACAGTGTAAAAAATGTCGCCGAAAAGCAGGACGTGAGGCTTAGTGAAGCCTCAATTAACGACAACACAACGGCAGACTTCTTCATCAAAACTGGTGGCGCGCCGAATAAAACTTTGTTCAAAGACGCAAAAACACCTGAGGACGGCCTTGCTAAATACGACGCCGTGATGAAGCAGCTCTCAGATCGCCGCAACGCGTTTGGCGATAAGGACGTGGCGGAAAAGATTGACTCCACTAAGGAGACTTACGAGAAGTTTAAAAAGCACGCCGACGCTTCCAGTAAATTCCTCAAAATAGTCAGCAAATACAGCAAGGGCATGAAGCACGAGTGGGGTGACAGCCAAGAGAAGGACAAGAAAAGCACCAAGCAGGCCATTGAGACGGTAAATAATTTGAACAAGGAGATGAGCACTTTCAAGTCAAGCGACAAGGACTTCGATAAAGCCGCCAAAGGCTTGATAAGCGACCTCCACAAAATTGCTGTAGCCATGGTGAAGAACTCCGGCGCTGATGGCAATCTAAGCACAGCATTCAAAGAGGGAAGCGCGGGCATAAGCCCGTCGCTTTACGAGTCCCTCGCTAGGCTAGGTGACGAAATAAAGCAGATGAACGATTACTTCGAGGAGACAGTCAGCCTTCGCAATCAGTTTGTTGACAGTTTGGCGGACCTCCGCAACACCTTAAAGAGCAAGAAGTAAAAGGCGCGCTCGCGTCATCGACTTATTGGTTAAGAGTTATGGAAATAAAAAAGAATTTGCTTTATGTCATTGTACGCGAAAATCCATCGTTCCGCTAATATAATGTATTGAACTAATACAAACTGGTTGTGTGGTGAACAAATTGATGATACAATATTATACATAAGTATTAAAATACAAAAATAAAGTAAAAATAAAACAAGGAGAATAGATGATAGCAAAAAACAACGCATTTAGCCGCACCGTATTTAAAGTTGGCTATTGTTTGTCGCTTTTTGGAGTATTATCGATGGTAGATGTTTGTGTTGCAAATGTAGCTCAGGCATATATTTCGGCTAATATCAGCAGCGCTGATGTGCGGGGTAGCGAGGGCCTGCGCACCGATGGGCAAAATTTACACATTAGCATCAGTAGTGATATTTACGGCTGGACAGTAACGGCTAAGGCTGGCACGGCGGATTTGATTAATTCGGATAATACCACATTTAAAATTACCGGTGTTGATTCGACTAGCCCGGTTAGCTTAAGTGCCAACCAGTGGGGCTATAATACCGATAGCGCTTCGCCAACAACCTTCATGAAGATGCCTGGTGGCAGCAGCGCCAGTGCAGTGTCGCTCTTTGACGTCGATAAGTCTAGTCAAGGTAGTTGCAGCAGTGTGTCATCTTGTGACAGGACCGTTGCGTTTGGCGCGAATATTGGCAGCAAAGCTGTTGGTGGAACGTACTCAACTACTGTAACGTATACCGTCACGAGTAAGCCTGAGCCATACACGCCACCGTCATCTTCATCTTCGTCATCGTCCGATTCTGGCTCCGGCTCCGGTTCAGGCTCAAGCTCCGGCTCAGGCTACAACTACGGTTCGGGCTCTAGCTCCGGTTCAGGCTCAAGCTCTGACTATTATTCCAGGCCAGGCTCGGGCTATGCAGTCGGCTCGACCTTTAAGAAGAGGGTGTCCATGCGCGATAGTGGCTGTGTTGCAAACTTCTCTTCCTTAAATACTACGTATGAAAGTGATATAAATTTATACAGTAATAACATTGACAAAAAGGGTCGCGTAGCAATAACTAACTTTGGTCATAATAATGATGATTGGTACACTGTTAAGGACGCTGATAAATTGTGGTCGAATTGCGGAAATGGCGACTGGGTTTATACCGGTGAATTAACGTTGCCGAATAAGTTTTATCGTAACAGCAGCGGGAATCCTATATATTATAAGTATAACAATATGACATACAAGAAGGTCGATACCAGCGATTTGAATGAAATTCAGGTTTGGGTGCCGAATTTTCGTGTGATAGAGAACACATATAATGTATTGCGTTTGACCTATGCTAAAAGTGGAACTTGGGTTAATCTAGCGCAAATTTGTACAGACAAAAGTTCTGTATATTTCCTTGGATTTGACCGTAATGATCTGTCCGATAGCGAAGTAGCGAAAGTGAAAAAACGAATAAAAGTATTTCGCACTATGTTTGATACGAATCCATGCCCGCCAGGACTTGACCTATCGTCGGTGGACGACATAAATTGGGACGACATAGACTTGAGTGGCATTGATACCGACGATGACGACTATAGCGATCTAGATTTGGGCGACCTCGGCGATGGCGGCAGTGGCGGCGGCAGTGGCAGTGGCAGTGGTAGTGGTAGTGGCGATAGCGGCGGTAGTAGTAGCGATGGTATCAATTGGGACGATTGGGACAACCTGGATTTGGGCGACCTCGGTAATGGCGATACGAATCCGAATCCGGATGATATTAATTTGGATGGTATAGATTGGGGCGACATAGGTAAATCAGACGGAAATTAGTCTATAATACCCTACCTGCTGGTGGGGTATTGTTCGCAGAATAAGGTGTATTGAACTAATACAATACTATTGCAATTGCCGCGCGGATAGTGTAGACTAGTTATAGTCTACATAGTAGAAGCTCAGCATGGGGATATAGCTCAGTTGGCTAGAGCGCGTCACTGATAATGACGAGGTCTCAGGTTCAAGTCCTGAACCGCCCACCAGAAATTATTGAGCGTCCCGCAAGGGACGTTTTTATTTTTGTCATTATATGCCACTTGTTGGCATATAATGCGGTGGGCTTGGGCGGCGCAAGTCCGCGCCCACCAGTATTATTTAAATGCCCCCCCTAGTGGGGCATTTTTGAAATTATTTCGTCATTATATGGCACGTAGTGACATATAATGTGGTGACGAAGGCGTCAGGTCTCCCAAGGACACACTAGCTATTAGTTTGCATGAGGCTAGAGTTGTCATTATATGGCATGATAGTGGCATATAATGCGGTGGGCTTGAGCGGCGCAAGTCCGCGCCCACCAATATTATTTGAATTATGCCCCCTAGTGGGGTATTTTTGAAATATTTTGTCATTATATGGCACGTAGTGACATACAATACGGTGACGAAGGCGACAAGAGCGGTAAGAGTGTCGCACTTATTAATATTATTAAATGCCCCGAGGGGCATTTTTGTTTGCGTTTTATTTCGCCTATGCTATAATGCAAGTATCTAGCCGTGGTGGCAGATGTAATAAATAAGCAGAGGAGTAAAAACAATGAGACAATATAAACAGTCTAACATGAAAACCCTGTGGGGGGGGGTAATTTTTTGGCCTTTATTTTTACTTGCAGTAACCCCATTAGTACTAGCTACACCAGCTCACGCTGCCGACGATAACACCATCAGCATCGCGGTTGACCAGAACGCCGCACTGCAGCCTACAGGCAATCTCTATAAAGCCACCACAAACGTTACCGTCAAAACCGGCAAGCCCTACGGCTTCAATCTCACTATGCAAGCCGATACTGCCGACCTCGTAAATAGTAAAGATTCTACCCACAAAATCTCCGCCACGCCAAGCTCTACACCAGTTGCATTGAATGCCAACCAGTGGGGCTATTCTCTAAATAAGTCTGCTTCTACTTTTAGTGCCGTCCCAGCCGGAACCCAAGCCACGCCAGCCGTGGTGGCCGACGTCACCAAAGCCAAGCCGGCGGGTTGTACCAACCCAGCCAACTGCACCAAGCAGGTGACCTTTGCCGCCAACGTCGACCCAGCAAAGCTTGCCAGTGGTAGCTATAGTACGGCCATTACGTATACTGCCACCGCCAAGCCAAAACCAGCCCCGACTGTCGACCCAACCACCTGTAAATCCGGTGACCCGCATAACGATTGCCAAGTTGATCTAGATGCCAACATGATACCAGTTAAATACACCGGCACCACCACCAACTCTCAGTGGACTAGCCTAGCCAAGCCAGAGGATAGCTCCAACCAAGGTAACTGGTATAACTACAATAACAAGCAGTGGGCTAACGCCGTCACGGTTAAGGACCCAAGTAAATACAAGAATCAGACTAAGGTAGTAGACCAATCGGACATCCTTGGCTACTGGGTCTACATTCCACGTTATGCCTATGAAGTAATGCGCCGTGATGGTACGGATAAACCAGTCTCAGCCCAAAACTTCCTAATTCACTTTGAAAAGAAGACGGATGCCAAGCGTCATCCAGCCGCCTGCAGCATCACTGGTAAAGACTACCGTACTCAGTGTGGCCTTGACCGTAGTTACATTAAAGGCCAACCAAGCAACCAAGGCACTTGGGCCACCCACCCAGCTTTCACTTTCGGCACCAAAGAGCTCAACGGCATCTGGTTTGCCAAGTTCGAAACCACTGGCACCACTAGCCAGCCAACCGTCTTACCAAACGAAGCGCATATCTCCGGCTACTACAGTGGTATGGACTATAAAGTGGGCAACTTCTACTCACTCTCTAAGACTCTTGGCGTTAACGACCCACAAAATGTTGGCGGTGGTGGCTTCACTACCACCCAAAATAATCATCACCTCGCTAAACTCAGCTCCCATATGGCCAACAATAACGACTGGGGTGCTGCCACCTATCTATCTGCCAGTAAATACGGTGCCGGTTATAATGGTGTTCAAATAAATAGCCAATATCAGGACCGCAATAATGGCAATGGCTATACTTATGGAACTACCGGCTGTGGCCCATCGTCTAATGGTAATACCGGCACTTATAGCGATGGTGGCACTCTTGGTACTCAATCCGCCTGTAGCTCAAGTAACCCACAACGCGCCTACAACGGCACCCTTGGCCAACTTGCCAGCACTACCAACAACCCAACCGGCATCTACGATATGTCAGGTGGTGGCTATGAATATACCGCTTCCAGCTACACTAGTGATCTAAGTAACTCAGCAACCAACGAATACTTTGGTTCTAATGCAGCTCATCCGCCATATGTCAACACCTATAACTTCGGTGCGCCAAATGGTTGTACTTTTACTACTTGTGGTGGTCAAGCCCTTTATGAAACTAATAATGGTAACAATAACACTACAGAACAATGGAATGGTAATTGGATGTATTTCGTAGAGTCTTCGGGCCCGTGGTTTGGGCGGGGTGGCTACTACGTCAATGGCTCGGGTGCTGGGTTGTTCTATGCCGGCTCCGGCCGTGGCCTCGCCAGCGGCAACTACGCGTTCCGCGTCGCGCTCGCGCCCCTGCAAGACTAAATCTGCGGTGGTGTACACCGCCGCTGTTCTGGCTTCAGACAATAAGAGGAGCAGAGGCGAAATCGGTACCCTCCGTAGCTACCCCTCATCCCATGCGTAAGTCCGCGCCCACATTTCTCTCATCTGCTATAATAATTAGGCCCGCGGCAGGCGGGCGGGGGTGACGCCCAACGGTCAAGTACCTTGGAGGGATAATGTTGAACATTGGTTATATGGATGAGCTGGATTTTGGGCTGCACACGTCGCCGGAGTTCTACCTGCGGTATCCGGTCAGCGAGAGTGACATCTGGTACGGCGCGAACTGCTTGCTGGAGCGCGCCAGACGGGACGATACGTGGGTCGAATATCTCGACCGCGACAAACGGCACGGCAATATAGTGCTGCGCTACCACATCTGGCGCGCGGGCGACCAGCCGTCGCACATCAAAGTCGACCTTTACCACTATAGCCGCGAGTATGACGAGGATGGCAAGCCGCAACTGAAGCAATTTGGCCGCGTGCGGCACTTGCTGAAGTGAAGTGTGGCTCATAGTCTCAACCAATCTGCGGCACAAATGCCCATAATTCAACTCCCAGTGCAGCAGTCATCTGCTGCACTTTTCATTTAGCATGGTAGCGAGAAAAATTTGGTGAATTATTGCGCCTATGCTATAATTCAAGTATCTAGCCGTGGTGGCAGAGATAAAAGCAAAGAGGAGAACAACCAAATGGAGAGCAAAAACAGTAGTCGCCAAAAGCAGAGCCAATTAAGTAGTCTTACTTACATGGCTAACCACTATACCGCCAGAATGGGGCGCGCGTTCGGCGCACCCACATTAGAGATTCTCGCCCGCGGGGCAGTGTTTGGCTTATTCGCGCTGGCGGTTGCGCCGTTCGTCCTCACTACGCCAGTCCATGCCACCGACGATAACACTGTCAGTATCACTGTTAACCCAGCGGCGCAACTTACTCAGCAAGGTAACTTTTATAAAGCCACCACAAATGTTGCGGTTAAGACGGGTAAGCCGTATGGATTTGATTTAACTATGAAAGCTGATGGCAATGGCGATCTAGTTAACACCGTCGACCCCGGCCACCGAATTTCTAATATGCAAAACGACAGTGGATATAGAGGCATTGAGGGCATACCGGCCAATTCTTGGGGGTATTATATGTACGATTGGCACCATAATATTACGGTAAGACCTGTATATGGGCATGTACCAACTGCCAAGGATGGCGAAAGGACATTATTGGGTGTTACTGCGGCGGAGCAGAAAGGTTGTAGCGCTAACCATTCCAATTGTGCAAAGGACGTTGTCTTTGTTGCTAATATCGACCCGTCGAAGCTCGCTAGTGGCAGCTATTCTGCTTCCATTACGTATACTGCTACTACTAGGCCGAAACCGGCGCCAACCGTTGACCCAACCACCTGCAAATCGGGTGACCCGCAGAACGACTGCCAAGTTGACCTTGACCCGAATATGATACCAGTGAAGTACACCGGAAGCACCACCAATGCTCAGTGGACCAGCCTTGCAAACCCAGAAGACAGTTCTAATCAAGGCAACTGGTATAACTATAACCAGAAGCAATGGGCCAATGCCATAACTGTGAAAGACCCAAGTAAGTATAAGAATCAGACTAAGGTAGTAGAGCAAGCCGACATTCTCGGCTTCTGGGTGTACATACCACGCTATGCATATGAGGTGATGCGGCGTGAAACTACTGACCGGTCGGTTGAGAGTCAAAATTTCTTGATTAGCTTTGAAAAAGCGTCCACCCCAAAGCGTCGACCAGCTGCTTGTCCAGAGAAGGATAAAGACTACCGCACCGAGTGTGACCTCGACCGTAGTTACATCAAGGGCCGGCCAAGCAATGCTGGCACTTGGGCCACTCATCCCGCCTTCACTTTTGGTAAAAAGGAACTCAACGGCATCTGGTTTGCCAAGTTTGAGACCACTGGGAGCATCGCTCATCTAACTGTCCTGCCAAACGAAGCTCACGTATTTGACCCTGCGTTGGATAGTGTCGGTCGTATGTATACGGCTGCTAAAACTTTCGGCGTAGTAGATAGCAGCAATGTGGGCGGGAAGACTGACTATGTTATTCCGGCTCAAAACAGCCATCACCTTTCTAAGTTTAGTTCTCGCATGGTCAACAATAATGATTGGGGTGCTGCTACTTACTTAAGCGCCAGTGAGTACGGTGCTGGTGATTATGGTGTTCAAATAAATGCCAATGGCACAGTCCATAATGATAGCTATGGCGCTACTGGCTGCGGTCCATGGGAAGATGGGGACGTTGACAACTATAGTGATGACAGCTATTCGTGGACGTATCATAAGGGTGTTAAAGCTGGCAGTCTTGGCACTCAGCAAGCTTGCAGTATAGATAACCCACAGCGTGCCTACAATGGCACTCTTGGTCAGCTCGCCAGTACAACCAACAACCCAACCGGCATCTATGATATGTCCGGTGGCGCATGGGAGTACGTGGCCGCTAGTTATACGGGCAGCTCAAGCACTCCAAGCGATGAGTACTTCGGTCATCCTGCATATTCGCCGTACTTTAATAGCTATACTTTCTTTGAGCCTGAGCAATGTACTTTTGCGACCTGTGGCGGTCAGGCTCTTTACGAAACTAATGCTAATTATTCTCAATGGAACGGCCAGGGTGGAAGCTTTATTATGGAGTCAGATCCGTGGTTTATGCGGGGCGGGACCTATCGGTACGTCGATGCGGGCGTATATAATGTTTATTATGGAGAAGGTACCGCTGGAGGTGCTACGTTCCGTGTCGCACTCGCGCCGACGGCGCAGAATTAATGTAGCGGCGGTGTATCGCGCACACATATAAT
The DNA here is from genome assembly GCA_947253945.1 of uncultured Candidatus Saccharibacteria bacterium. GTDB lineage: Bacteria > Patescibacteriota > Saccharimonadia > Saccharimonadales > Saccharimonadaceae > Nanoperiomorbus. Next base: position 783 of record CAMYAY010000011.1, on the reverse strand, counting down.
ATATATAAGTGTCCCCATACCCAACTGTCATCAAGCCAGCCTGACCGTTACGGACGGGGCCCGCTAGCCCGCCCGACATTGCCACATTTTACCTATATATAAGTATCCTGCAGCACCCGCACAGCAACCACCACAAATTCGCGCAAATTCTCACAAAAAGTCTAAAAAAGGTGTTGACAGGCGGGGCGGGGTTTGCTAAGATATTTAACAGTTAGTTAAGTTCTGCGGGAACCAATGACAAAAGCTGCGAGGGTACGCCGAGCGGGTTCGCTAGGCGCCATCAGTAAAAAATTACAGTTTTCGGACGGTCTAAATTCAGCAATAATTGTTCTGTGGGCTGAACCGCCAAAGCCGTAACTTTTACCATCTTCGCACAGTTTAACAGTTAATTAATTGCGGCCAATAAAATCGCCAAAATTAATTAAAAAAGGTGTTGCAAACATTTTAAAAGTTTGTTACAATTAAATAGCTAGAACGCAGATGGAGGTCTTCTCTAGCGCAAATGATGACCAAATAATTATTTGTGCAGTCAGAGCAGGGTTCTAATGTGTGTTCTAGGCGAGATAAGTTAGCACCTCGTGCTGATTCGTCCTGTAACGCACTGCAATTTAACAATTTATATTCAATCGTAAGAAATATGATGATGATGTTCTAATTATGTAAATAATTAGAATTCGACAACATGTTATGTAAGGATTGACGGCAAGTTGTGTTAATAACTTTGTTAAAGACTCAACCTGTCTCTTATACACATCTGACGCTGCCGACGACTGAGCCGGTGTG
>CAMYAY010000010.1 GCA_947253945.1 uncultured Candidatus Saccharibacteria bacterium | reverse complement strand
GCCAGGCGGCGGCACGTTTACTGTGCAGTACGCAGCCAAGGCCGACAACTCAGTCGCTAACGGTACCTACAAGACCACAGTGCTTTACACGGTATCGCCAAACCAGATAAAGTAGTCTCCACTACTGTTTGTAGATAAACAAGCTCCCCCTACATTCGGGGAGCTTGTTTTATTCGGCAATGATGGCTCGCGAGAGTGGGTCTGTCGTGGTGAGTCCTCCGTGGCGTTGGCTAGTCGTTAGTGGGGCAGGCTGGGGTGGCGACTCCCAACTTGAGAGATTCCGACCACTGAATTCTCAGCCTGTAGTAAAAAATACGTTAAAAGTGGCTTAAAGCCCTTGCGCTTAAATATTTTTATTGTTATAATTTAAGCATTAGTGGAGACACTAAGAGAAAAAGGTTTTAAAAGGAGGATAAACACAATGAAAATTGTCAAAGCTATGCCATTCCTAGCTATGGGTACCATGGCGCTTGGTCTAGTTGGTGCAACCGTATTGGCACCAGTCGCTAATGCTGAAGAGCCTAAGCCTGCAAGCACGCAACAGACCGTTCAGGTTGAAGTTGGCTCAAGCTTAACACTTAACCTAACCAAGGGTGCTGGCACTGTTAAGGGTGACCTCACTGGTAAGGCAAGTGCTCAAACTACAGGCGAAGTTACGGGCAACCCAGCTCGTGGCTTTAATGTAACTTTGGCCGATGCGGACGAAGATACTGCATTGAAGTTGGCGGGCGCCAATAGTGGCATTCCAGCAATGGACGACGTAAATGAAAGTACTGGTTTGGGCTGGAGCGTTCTTTATAAGGACGCTGCTAATGGAAATGCTCCAAAGAATAAGGCTATGCCAGCTAAAAAGCAAGGCGTGACCCCATTGACCGTTGCCAAGACTGATGCCCCTAAGGCTGATGCTACAACATTTGATGTTTCTTACGCCTTCAAGGCTAACAACTCAATCCAGAGTGGTACCTATGAAGACATCGTTGAGTACACAGCAGCTCCTAACGTGTAATCTGTTTAGCTGATAATAGAACAAAAGCAGCCTCAGCCCATCGAGGCTGCTTTTGTTTTGGTTTGCGCCGTAGTAAAATTTACCGATGCGTTAAATGTAGTAGCAGTAGTGGCGCGGCGTCAAAGCCCTTGCGCTTAAAACTGGCGGGCGTTATAATAATTGTAATTAGTGGAGGCACTAATGTTAACAATAAGGAGGACAAAATGAAGATTGTCAAAGCTTTACCACTCTTCGCAATGGGCACTTTGACACTTGGCTTGGTTGGCGCTACTGTACTAGCGCCAGTCGCCAGCGCTGTTGACACCCCGGCAGCAACTACTACTGTAAAGGTGTCGGTAGATGTCAAGCAGGAGCTTGGCGTTAGTGCGACCCAGGCTGAGTTGAAGAGCGATAAGGGCCAGGATGTTACATCTAGCCTGAAGGTTACCTGCAACTCAGGCAACGGTTTTAAGCTAACCTTGGCAGATAAGGACCAAGACACCAGCTTGCGCCTTGGTGGCAAAGCAGATGGCGCCGAAATCAAGACTGCCGATACCCTCGGCACTGTTGGTTGGAACGTTACTACTAACGGTGTAACCAAGGCTATTCCAGCTAAGTCGGCTGATAATGCCAACGCCTTGCTAATGAAGAATACTACCAAGTCTGGTGACGAGACTGCGGAAGCTACTTTTCACTTTAAGACTGACAACACGGTTCAGGCAGGTGAGTACTCAGACGAAGTCGAGTACACGCTAGTCGCCAACCCAGCTACAGCTGCAGCTCAACAGTAATCTAACAGTTAGCTAGTCCATTTAACCAGCCCTAAAACGAGGGCTGGTTTTGTTGTAAAGCCCTTGTGCTTAGTTTGCAAGCCTGCTATAATTTTACTAATTAGTGGAAACGCTAAGAAATAAACAAACTAAAGGAGGACAAAATGAAGATTGTAAGAGCTTTACCGCTCTTCGCCATGGGCACTTTGACGCTCGGCTTGGTTGGCGCTACTGTACTAGCACCAGTGGTCAGTGCTGAAAGCAGCACCTTCACCCAGAAGGTGTCTGTGGATGTCACATCGCATCTCGGCCTTAATGTTGACAACCCACAGGGCGGTGGTTCTGGCGCCGGTGATGTTGTTAGTAATGGCAACGGCGAGAGTGAGACTAAATTTAAAATCTCTAATAACTTGGCTAACGGCTTTACTGCCACTGTGACCGATAATGACGACAACACTAGCTTGCTCTTAAATGGTACCGATACTGCAAACGCCATCCCAGCGGTAGATGATGCCTTAAATCAGACTAAGTCAGGCTGGAGTATTAAGAATAAAGCTGGCAAATTTGTAGCCGTCCCGCCGCGCCACAATAGCACTCCGGTGACGGTTGAGTACACTGATAAGCCGGGCGATGTCGAGTATGATGGTAGATTCAGCTTCAAGACTGACAGCACCGTTCAAGCCGGTACATACTCAGACGTCATACTTTACACGGTAACGCCAAACCTAGCTCCATCAACCAACCACTAGTAATTAGTAGAATTACTTAGTGAAGACTAAACCAGCCCCCGTAAGGTGAGGCTGGTTTTGTTTGCGCCGTGCAATATCCCGAGTGCCAAATCCCACAGAGCAGGGTGGAACCCGTGGTAAAAATTACCAGAAAAATGGCAAAACTAGCCATAATTCTATTGCGCTTACGTAAACTAATTGATATAATTAAACCAATTAGTGGAGACACTAATAGAGAAAAATTTTAAATAAGGAGGACAAAATGAAAATTGTCAAAGCTTTGCCATTCCTCGCTATGGGTACCATGGCGCTTGGTTTGGTTGGCGTAACCGTGTTGGCTCCAGTGGCTAACGCAGAAACTCAGGCTAGTACGGTAACTCAGACCGTAAAGATGGTCGTAGCCCCGGAGATCGGTGTTGATCTCGATAAGACATTCGGCGAAGGTACTACTGACCATGGTAAATTCAAGAATGACGCTACCGGCAATACTGACGACAAGCATGATACTGCGCAGGGTAACGGTGTAGATAAGATTCAGTACCAAGGCAACGTTCCAGGTCGCATCACTCTAACCGACGAAGACGATGATACCGACCTTAAGAATGCTGCTGATCCAACCGCCGCTGGCATCCCAACGGTTGCTGACACCGCCACTGCTGCTAAGGGCTGGAACGCTCTTGTTAAGGTTACCAAGGCTGGCCAGACCACTGAAAAGACCTTCGCAATGCCAAAGAAGAGTGGTACTCCAATCGTTCTAGTGGAAGCCAAGAAGGAAGACCTCAAGACTCTTGACCGCGCTAAGGCTGAGACTAAGTTCAACTTCAAGAAGGATGCTACTGTTGCTCCTGGTACTTACACCGATGTTGTTGTCTACACTGTTGCTGCCGACGATACTGCCACCACTCCTGTAACTAACCCACAACACTAATAAGCTAAGTTAGTACAAGATAATGCCCCGCCTCTGGCGGGGCTTTTTGATAGTTTTATAGATAATTGGAGTTTGGCAAAACTATTGCATTATTATAGTATTTGTGTGCTATAATATACATAAGTGTAATGGAGGTAAAGGAGGTTTAATGACGTTACTACATAAAATTAAACACCACGCACTTACCGTTTCGGCGGCAGTGCTGGCGTTGGCAATGATTACCACTGGTGTGGTGTCGGCCGCAAATAAAAAGGATGTCAAGCCAACCACTGGCTTGATGATTTCACCGGCGACGAACTCAATCGAGTTGGCGCCAAAGCAAGTCTATAAGGGTCAGATGACGGTAAAGAACACCTCAACCATCCCGATGGACTTCAAGATTGGCTCTGGTTCTTACACCATTGTCAACAACAACTACTCAGCACCAAACTATGACAAGGTTGGTAAGTACAGCCTGATGAAGGACTGGATTTCTGTCGACAAGTCCGAACTTCATAGCATCCCAGCAGGCAAGACTGCCGTGGTTAACTACACCATTAAGGTGCCAGATAACCCGCCAGCCGGCACGCAGTATGCCACTTTGTTCGCCTCAACCGTCTTGCCAACACAAGACAAGAGCGCAACCACTAGCGTGAAGTCAAGCGCCCGCGTTGGTATGGTGATTTCCGCTAGCATGAAGGGCGGCAAGACTATTGAACGCAACACTATTGAGAAGCAGTCTATTCCAGGCTACCAGCCACAGGCTCCGCTCAAGTCTTCATTCACTATTAAGAACGAAGGTAACGTTGCCGCCGCTGTCAACTACTCAATGGAAGTCCACTCATGGCTCGATAACCGCCTTGAGTTCCAGGGTGAGTCACAGCAGGCCAGCGTTTACCCAGAGACCAGCCGCGACTTCGATATGACCTGGACGCAAATGCGCACCGGTATCTACAAGGTCAAGCAGAAGGTGAGCGTGAACGGTCGTGACCACTCAATTGAAAGGGTCGTGGTTTCAGTGCCAATTTGGATCTTTGTTCTAACTGTTATCGGCATCTTGCTAATTGCAGTCTTTACCGCTATCAACGTGAAGGGCATTATGGACGCTCGCAAGCGCAACAATAAGTCAGCTAAATCACATAAGGCTACCAGCCACAAAGGAGATAAATAAATGACTAAACGTAATTACCTAAAGAGTGTCTCAGTGGGCGTAATCGCCCTCGGGACGCTCGCCATCGGCCTCACCGCAGTATTGCCAGTAGCAGGTGTTAACGCCATCACGCAGACTGTCAACCTCAAGGTGGAGAACGTTGTTAAGCTACGCGTGACCAGCTTTAATGGCAAGAAGCTTGGTAGGGATAACCAAGGCATCTTCTCTTGGACACAAGACAACAACGCTGGCGAGACCAAGAACCAGCGCAACAAGCTAACCGTCACTGCAGACGTTGATGCCGACTATGAGATGAAGATTGACGGCAAGTCGGTCAAGCAGGGTAAAATTACTGCTGGCAAAGATAGCGAAATTGAGTTTGACCTACCAGGCGAGCTCGGTGTTGGTAAGCACGCTATCGAGTTTATTGCCAAGGGCAAGGACAAGCAGGGTAATGACGTCAACGCTACCACTAAGATTACCGTCAACTGGACAGCCGTTGTCCCGTCAGTGATTCCAGATTTTCCTGACTACAGCCACGAGTATGATAATGACAATGATGGCAGTGACGACAATGACTATGGTCATAACAATGGTAATCAGAACCAGAATCAAAACCAGAATCAAAACCAGAACCAGAACCAGAACCAGAACCAGAACCAGAACCAAAATGGCCAGGGTACCCAAAATAATGGCAATAACCAGAATAACCAGAATAACCAGAATGGTCAAAATGGTCAGAACAATGGGAATAACCAAAATGGCCAAAATAACCAAAATGGCCAAAATAATGGCAATAATGGAAATGGTCAGAATGGTCAGAATGGTGAAAATGGTGAAAATGGCCAAGGTAGACGTGATTATGCCAATGGCCGCAACCATCAAGGCAAGGGCTATGATAAGAACCATCGCCGTCACGGTCGCCATGGCTTCCGCAGCCCAAATACTGGCTACTTCATGATTAACGGTCAGGCTTACAGTAAGTCAACCATCGCTCTAGTAGTTGCCATCATTGCTGCTGGTGCTATCGCCATCACAACCCGCAAGGTTTATGCGCGCCACCTGCTTAGCAAGAAGCAAAAGTAAATTCACTATAATATAAGGTACACTCGGCTGCCCGGTCAGTAACGCGCCGGCTAGTCACCTCTGTCAACCCCGCCACAGTGCGGGGTTTTGAGTTAGACATTGTAATTTTTACATAAGCTTAATAAAGGGGTTGCAAAAAATAGGGAAATAAGGTACACTATACGTAAGTGTAATGAATGTAGGTTACAGTCATCGCACCAGCTGCTGCATAATAAATATCCAAATATCTATTGTGCGCACAAAATGTTAACTAATTAATCTAACGAAAGGATTAAACAAATGAGTAAGCGTAATTACTTAAACGTTGTATCTGCAGGTGTTGTAGCTTTCGGTACTCTAGCTCTAGGTTTGGTTACTGTTTTACCAGTAGCTAATGCTGCTAACGCTGCTGAAGCAAGCAACGAGTTTACCACCAGCGAAGATTACTACAAGAATCTTAAGGCCAATCCTAATGCAGATGCTCAGGAGAAGGAAGTAGCTCACAAGCTTAAGCTAGATCAAAAGGAGAAAACTCCACGTAGCCCTTACAACAACATGTATGTAAACGAGAGCTACGGTCATCCTGCTAAGAATGCTGTTGAGGACAACCGCTCAAATCTATTCGAACAGTATGACGAAAAGACTGGTACTGTTCGTCAGGCTAACAACATTGGCAATGGCTCAAGCACTGGTTATAAGGACGATGCTCCTGTAACTCCAGAGGCTCCAGCCGATAAGAATGCTAATAATCCTGCCGCAACCCCAGAAAGCAAGGACCAGAAGTCTGCCGACAAGGGTGCTGCTAAGGACGCAGGTAAGGGCCAGCAGAAGGTTAAGAAGGGTCACCACAAGTTTGGTGCACCTAACACCGGTTACGAATTCTAATCTACACTAGTTAATGATTCATTAACACTGGTAGCAGCTGGTGTAGCCACCACTCTGTAAGGGGTGGTGGTTTTTGGTTTATCGTGCTAAACATTATTATCCTGATTGTTGTTATCTTACTATCATCCCATAGCCACACCGTTTGGTAACGTCATTGGGGCGGTATTTACTCTCACCGCGGTTTGTTGGCAATCTGTCTAAAAAGTATTGTGAAATTAATTAGACATAAGTTATAATGATAGGGCACTTAATGAAGAAAGGATGAAATGACTAAGCGCAAATATCTACGCCTAGTATCAACCGGCATGGTTGCATTGGGCACATTAGCTTTGGGTGCTACGGCAATCTTGCCAGTGTCCCTGTTGGTAAAGGCTACGGACGGCAATACGCCAGTAGTAGGAAATAAAGACGATTTAGACTCCATTGAGGCTACCGGTAAAGAGGCCTACGCTAAGGCGCAGGCTGCTGCGGCCAAGGTGAAGACTTCTACCGCAGATGCTCAGACCAAGCGTCAAGAGGCGGAGGCGAAGAAGCAGACTCAGCAGACTGATGCTGCTGCTAAGAATGCAGCAGATGAGAAGGCGAAGACTGCCAAGGCTAACGCAGATAATGATGCTAAAACTGAGCAGCAAGCCAAGAAGCAGTATGAAGATACGCTCAATGCTGCTCTTAAGAAGAATATGCCTAAAGAGAAACGCGAAGCTATCAAGGATGTTCTTAATAATATCAAGAAGGACAACAAGGTGAAGGCCGACAAGGCCGGCGCTTGGGACAACGCCGTGAAGGAGTTGGATGACAACAGTAAGGAGTTGTCGTTTAGCGCTGCGGTTAGCAAATTCTGCGATATGCTAAATGATGACTATACTAAAGGCAGCCTAAAGACTTCAGTGATGGGCTTGATGGATAACTATCAAAACATCAAGACCCTTGAGACTGCATATAATCAGGCAAAAACGAAGGCCGCTGATTCTGCCAAGGAGTCAAGCACCGCCGAGCAGACCGCGAAGGAGGCTAACGCCAAGGCAGAAACTTCTAGCAAGGCGTACCAGACGAGCAACGAGGTGGCGAATCAGTCAGAAAAGCAGCTTAGCACTGACCGTGCTGCTGCAGCACAGGCTGACGAGGCATATGCTGCCGCTAAGGAGAGCTTAGCGAAGTTTGCCGAGGGCAAGAAACTAACCAAGGTTGCTGCTGATGTTCGTGCAGACAAGACCTCAACTTTTGAGCAACTGGTCGCTAAGGTACGCAATGCGCTACCTAAGAATACAACACCAGCCCCAGCGCCAAATCCAGATCCAAGTGGCCAGGGCGACAACCCAGCTGATCCAGCCAACCCAGCCGACCCAACTCCAGCTCCAGCCCCAGCTGACCCAACTCCGGCTCCAGCTCCAGCCGACCCAACTCCGGCTCCAACTCCAACCCCAGCTGATGATAGCGATGACCACCTATTGGATTATCCAGAGTTCCTAGATGACGATAATGAGCTCGGTGCTTATCTCGGTTTAGGCAATAAAGAGCGGGGCACTAGGACTTTAGATAAGAAGACCCCAGAGATTTCAGCCGATAATAACGCTAATAATCCTGCCGCAACCCCAGAAAGCAAGGATCAGAAGTCTGCTGACAAGGGCGCCGCCAAGGACGCCGGTAAGGGTCAACAGCACGCCAAGAAGGGTCACCACAAGTTTGGTGCGCCTAACACCGGTTACGAATTCTAATCTACACTAGTTAATGATTCATTAACACTGGTAGCAGCTGGTGTGGCCACCACTCCGTAAGGGGTGGTGGTTTTGGTTGCTGTAAATTATGCTGCAGGGCGTCTCGCGATAACTCTGTCATTGATAACCAATAGCACTAACGTTGCAAATATTACTATAATGCTTTTGTCTAAAATATTGACATGGGTTGTCGGGGGGGTAATATAAAGATACATGCAGAATATAATAAATATATATCTACTGTGTGCGCGAAGTTAATCTAAAGAAGGAGAATAACGAATGAGTAAGCATAATTACTTAAACGTCGTATCTGCGGGTGTTGTAGCTTTCGGTACTCTAGCCCTTGGCCTAGTTTCAGTATTGCCAATGACTGGTTCTGCCAACGCTGATAAAGCGTTTGAGTTAAGCGGCACTGTGTGCCCTAAGGGTGAGACTTTTAACGGTTCGTTCTGCGCCAAGTCAGAAGCCAAGTCAGAAGCCAAGCCAGAAGCCAAGCCAGAAGCCAAAGATGACATGGCTCAGCTAGCCGATCTAGAGAAGGCTGGTACTGAGGCTGAGAAGACTCATGCTGATTCAGTCAAAGCTTATGACACTGCTAAGGAGAACCTAGCGAAGTTTGCTGAGAGCAAGGGTCTTAACCTTGTTGCTAAGCAAGTTCGTGACAGCAAGAAGTCAACCTTTGCTGCATTAGTAAACCTAGTTCGTGAGAATTTGCCAAAGACGCAGGCTGATGCCAAGGTTTTAGCTGAGCTAGCTGGATTAGAGAAGGCTGGTGCTGACGCTAAAGCCAATGCAGATGAAATCTTTAAAGAATTGTGGGGTAATACTGGCCAGGGCGAGGAAGCCGATACAACTGCCTATGATAAAGCCAACGATGATGTTAAAGCAGCTAAGGAGAATCTAGCGAAGTTTGCTGAGGGCAAGAAGCTTAATGTTGCTAAGCAGATTCGCGACGACAAGAAGTCAGACTTTGCTGCGTTAGCAAAAGTAGTACGTGAGGCCTTGCCAAAGACGCAGGCCGATGCCAAGGTTTTAGGTGAGCTAGCTGGATTAGAGAAGGCTGGTACTGAGGCTGAAAAGTCAGTCAAGGCTGTTGACACCGCTAAGGAGAACCTAGCGAAGTTTGCCGAGAGCAAGGGTCTCAACCTTGTTGCAAAGCAGGTTCGCGATAGCAAGAAGTCAACCTTTGCTGCATTAGCAAACCTAGTACGTGAGGGTCTAAAGGCTGCCGCTAAGCCAACCCCAGCTCCAACCCCAGCTGATGATAGCGATGACCATCTATTGGATTACCCAGAGTTCTCAGATGACGATAACGAGCTCAACGCTTATCCTAGCTTGACCAAGGAAGAGCGTGGTACTAAGACTTCGGATAAGAAGACTTCAGACGATAAGGCCACTAATAACCCTGTAGTAACCCCAGAAAGCAAGGACCAGAAGTCTGGTACCGACAAGGGTGCTGTTAAGGATGCCAATAAGGGTCAACAGCACGTCAAGAAGGGCCACCACAAGTTTGGTGCACCTAACACCGGTTACGAATTCTAATCTGTAAAAGTTAACTTTACGTTTTGCAGTACATTACCACCACCCTGTAAGGGGTGGCGGTTTTGGTTTTATTGTGAATCATGTATTCAGCTTGGCGTACGCGGCTTGGCGGCTAGAATGTTGCAAACATTACGATAAATTGGCGTGCGTAAACTATTGACCTTAAGCGCGATGTTGGGTATTATAAGGATACATACAGGATAAAAGCTGTGTGCGCGTAAGTTAATCTAATAAGGAGAGAAGATGAGTAGAAAATACTTAAACGTTGTATCTGCCGGTGTAATGGCATTCGGTACCTTAGCTCTAGGTTTGGTTACTGTACTACCAATGGCTGGTGCTGCTAACGCTGTAGAAGACAAGGGTGAGGGTATGTACGTCCCGAAGGATATTAATGGTGATCCTGTCGACTACAGTAACATCAAAGATGCTGATACTGACGACGATAGCAATGTCACTTATAATAGTAATTTTTATAAGCAAACACCTTTTGAAGAAGGTGACAAGACCAACCCAGACAAGACTGAACCAGACAAGACCGAACCAGACAAGACCGAACCAGACAAGACTGAACCAGACAAGACCGATCCAGCCAAGACCGATCCAAAGGGGACGGATGAAAAGGGCGGTGAAACTACTCCAGCTACTCCAGCTACCCCAGCTACTCCAGCTAATCCAGAAGCCAAGGGTCAGCCAGATCAGAAGGGCGCCGATCAGGGTGCTACCAAGGGTGCTGACCAGGGTACCGACCAGAAGGGTCAACAGCACGTCAAGAAGGGCCACCACAAGTTTGGTGCACCTAACACCGGTTACGAATTCTAATTAACCGTTAATAAAATAGCAGCAGCTGGCTAGCCGTCACCTTAAGAGGTGGCGGTTTTGGTTTTGTGCCGTTATGGTTTGGCGACCTCTGTTAGAAGTGGGTTTATCTGCCACCGTCGTTGATTGCTACAGGGCTTTATTTGACAAATTAAAAAATTAAGCGCAAACTACTTGACAATATATTAAGTATATGCTAATATATAAGCATACACGGGAAGTGTGAGATAGCAGAGGGTTATCGCTACCTAGGCAACTAGGGCGATAGCCCTTATTTTAACGAAAGGATTTATCAAATGGCAGGTACAAAAGAAGGTGCACGCAAGGCGGCTGAGACGAATCGTCGTTTGCATGGTGCAGATTTTTACGCTCGGATTGGTCGCAAAGGTGGCCAGAACGGTACTACTGGTGGCTTTGCCGCCAACCCAGAACTCGCTCGCGCCGCTGGCGCTAAGGGTGGTCGGATTAGTCGGCGTGGGCCAGCAAAGCGCGCAATTCCAGTAGACGACCAAAGTAAAGACTCAATTGTCGTCATCAACGCCTAGAGCTACTGGCCGCTCTGGGTTCAACTTGCTCCCCTTGATGGGGAGCTTTTTAGTTGGGTTTGTTTGGCCGCGTCGGCTGAGCTGTCTGGGTATTTGTCTAGTAGCGTTTACTCGATGTGCCGGCGGCGCAAGGCGCAGTCGCGGGCGTCATTGGCGCGCCAGCGGGCGCCACAGTTGAGGCAGTGATAGGCTAGCGTGGTACGCGATTGCAGGCCGGTTTGACCGCAGTCGGGGCAGCGCGACCGCTGGTAGAGCCATTCGCGGTAGTCGTCAAGGATGCGTTCGATGTGGCGCGGGTCGAGCTTCACGCCGTAGTGGGGTGCGAGTAAAAGCGCCTTGTCCCATGCTGCGCGTTCGATTTTCACGAGGTCAACGTCTTGGCGATAATTACTGTGGTGAAGCAGGGCGTGGCCGAGCTCGTGCATTAGCTCGTCGGCGGCCGTCGTGTAGTAAATTCGCTGCTCGCTTGCCACCCAGCGCGCCCGCTGGCCCGACGTAAAGGTGAGATCGGGGTAGTCTTGGCGTAATTGTTGCACGAGCCGCTCCACAGTTATCATAGTTCAATTATATAGCTATTGCGCCGCCGCGCCTAGTCTGCTAAAATATAAACGTAAGCTATAATAAATCAAAAGGAAGTTGCATGGATTTGGAGACAATCGCGCGCTTTGCTCACCAGCTAGTACAGGAATATCACCCGGGGCTAGCGGATAAAGAGCGGCAGAAAACAGAGGTGGAAATATCAACTAAGGTCGCCAGTATGGTAGATAACGACATTTATGAGGCTATTAGCGACGACCAGCTAAAGCACTTGATGCAAATGGTTGAGTCGGGGCACGACTCAGACGAAGAGATCGCTGGCTATATCCAAGAAATTGGCATTGACATTGACGCCATCCAGTCACGGGCGATGGCGCGCTTTAAGGAAGATTATCAGGCTAGCGTAGCCAAGGTGGTGGCATGAACCCAGAAGGCAAGGCCTATTACTCCGATGATCGCCGCCGCGCGGGGGAGAAGTTTATGAACGCAGAGCAAGAACATAGTAAAGAACAGTCTCTAAAGAGCAAGGTTGCTATAGCCAAGGTGGCCATTGGTGATGTCATGCATGCCATCGGTGAGAAGATGACGCGCCCAGCGCGGTATGTAAAAGACCGTGTCTCCAGCTGGTACGACCGTCGTTTTAACAAAAAATCCGGGTCCAAGGAGCAGAGTGAGGCTACAACTGACAACAAGCCGGAGTATAAGCTACCTGACGACGTCAATGACTTACTACAACGTTTCTCGCGCGGCGAGGCTGATCTTGATGACGCAACAAAGGGTCTTGCTCATTCAATGGAGCAGGCTAACAAGGCGCGCGAAGCTGAGCAGAAGGCTAAACTTGAGGCCAAGCCAGAGGCGGAGAAGCCAAAAGCAGAATCAGAAGAAAAGAAGCCTGATAAAAAGCCAGAAACTGGTGACGCCAAGGACGCTAAGCCAAATCCAGCCGATGGCGGTGAATCAACTTCAACTACAGGCGATAGGCCAAATCGTTTTAAGCTGCCAGACCTCAAGGTACCTGACCTGAAGCTCCAGCCGGAGGGTGATATCCCGCATTCGGATTTTGAGCCTAAGCCGAAGGCCAAGCCAGAAGCGAAGCCAGAATCAAAACCTGAAGTGAAACCAGAGCCAAAGTCAGAGGCGAAACCTGAGGCCAAGCCAGAAACTAAGGGCTCGGCTAACACAGAGAGTCAGCAACGGCCATTCTTTGCTTATAATAAAAATGGTGATTTGACACAGTATTCATCGCGCGAAGCCTATGAGCGCGCGGTAGCTGAGGACCAAAAAGCAGCTGAAACTGAATCTAAGGGCGATACCGAAGCGACCGAAGAAAAGTACATCCCATTATCGCCAGAGGAGCGTAGGGATGGTATGGAGCAGCTGCGTGGTATGCATAATGTGATTATGGCAGCCGTTACTAGCTATGACGTGACTAGGGCAAGCCAAGTAATTAACGCCTATAGTAAAATGTTGACGAGCTATGCCAACAGAGGTCTGGATGTCGACCAACTGCGCCTGTCCTCCGAGGATTTGCAGCGTATCATGTATAATGCCATGATAAAGGAGATGAGTTACGCTCGCCAAACCGCGAATCGCCAGCCGAACTTTAAACCGATCGCTAATGGCGCTCCGGATGTCTGGGGTAATTCTGGCGGTGAAAAGGGTGGCGGAGAGTCTGGTGCCAAGCCGGAGGCTGGTCAAACCGAGAAATCTCGCCAAGAGTCATTGGGTGAAAGACGCCGCCGCATTAGCCTAGAGGCAATTCATAACGCGATTGAGGGCGGGCGAGTCACTGAAGCTCAGCTCTACGATAGGATTGATTTTTATAACAGCTTGTTGATTAACGATGCCGCAAATGGCGAAAAGGTTGGCGATGCTATGCTGCGCCAAGGGCAAATTGCTGAGATGGTCGAGCAGCTAAGAAACAATATCGAGCGCAATAAATTGCGTGACACGTGTGATGGGTTGGTTGGTCAGCTACGCGCCAAGGGTCTGAGCGATTTTAGCAAGGGGAATGCTACTAATCAAAAGAAGTATAACCTTTATAATGGGTTTGTTAACGCTGTGCGCAATAGTACTGATAAAGAAGGCAATATTAACAAAGATAATGTTCTTGCTGAATGCGACAAGGCCGATATCGTGATTGATAAAAAGGCTCTTAAGATCTTTAATGAGGATCCAAAGAGATTTGCTAGGGAAATAAATGGGGTACTAGACGACATGATACTTGCACAAGGTGCTGCAACGTTTGATTGGAGCAAGGTTAATCCAGAAGCCGCGCGTTGGTATATGAGTGGTACGTATGACGAAGACCTCAAGAACAATCGCAAATTATCTAAGTTCGATGTTGGTCGCGATGGCCACAACACCGAGCAGAAGAAGCCAGAAGCAGAGCAGAAAGCCGAGGCTAAGCCTGAGACCGAGCAGAAGAAGACAGAGACTGGAACTGAGGCCAAGCCAGAGACTGAGAAGCCGAAATCTGAAGCCAAACCTGAGTCTAAGCCAGAAGCTAAGCCTGAGGCCAAGCCAGAGGCGGAGAAGCCAAAGGCAGAGTCTGAGGAGAAGAAGCCTGAAGCCAAACCAGAAGCTGAGCAGAAGGCTGATGCTAAACCAGAAGCCAAGTCTGAGACCAAGCCGGAGACTGAGAAGCCGAAATCTGACGCCAAACCTGAGTCTAAGCCAGAGACCGAGAAGCCAAAGGCAGAGTCTGAAGAGAAGAAGCCTGAAGCCAAACCAGAGCCTGAGTCTGAACAAAAGTCGGAGCAGGAGTCGAAGGTTGATGAAGAAGCTGCTTATAATGAGCTTGACCAGAAGATGGAGCGCGAGCAAGCGGTGTTTAGTGGCGCAATGGATGGCATCGATCGTTTCCAGCGTAGCGTCAATGACTGGCGCTTCCAACAGGGTGTTGAGAGCGGCCACGCAGTGTCGAATGAAGACATGCAACAGCAGTTTGGCGACCTCTATGGCTTGCTTGACGCTCGCACTGACGAGAATGGCAACCAGTTGCCAGTACAGTTGACGCCAGAGGGTCGAAAGATGGCCTTCCAGATGGCGGCGGCCGAGTACGACAATAGTCACGATAGTGCCGCGAACGGCAAACACGCCGCTGAGACTGAGCAGCCATTGAATCTAAATGACTTCAAGCAGCATGTTGAGGCGTTTAACCAGTTCAATGCTGCGCGTCAAGCAAAGAACGAAAAGCCAGTGAGCTTCTACTCATATCTAGTCATGAATAAGTAATTCACCCCGTGATACCGGCCGGCAAGTCTGGTCCCGTCACGGAATCTCTATCATGCCCCCCGGGTTGGCAATACCCGGGGGCATCCTTTTTTATGGCCAAGCGGGTGACTAATTTACTTAAAACCTCTAGGCAAAATTAGCTTTTTCTGTTATAATGCTAGATGGTAATTGGCGGCTCTAGCCCCGTCAAAGTAGTTAATATAGAGGTAGCGTGTGGCTAGACCGCTATCTGTGAGGTTTATTTTAATGGCAAAAGCCTTAACCATGGCTGACCTGCTTGCTGGCGGTGAAGCAAATGTAGTTGAAGCAGGTTCGACTGTTAACGGTAAAATTCTTTCCGTCAAAAAGAATGAAATCTTGGTAGATCTCGGCGCGCACGGTCTCGGTATGGTGCCACGTCGTGAAATCGGCTTCGGCAAGAAGTACAATCCTGGTGACGATGTAGTCGCTAGCGTCATTGACGACGAATTGCCAAGCGGCATGGTGCTGCTTTCTCTACGCAAGGCAGCGAAGGAGCGCGGCTGGGACGAAGTCCAGCGCGTGGTTGAAGAGGGGAAGAGTATCACTGTTACCCCATTTGACGCCAATCGTGGCGGTTTGCTGATCGAGTTTGAAGGTGTGCGCGGCTTTATGCCAGTGTCACAGCTCAGCACCGAGCACTACCCACGCACCAGCGATAAAGACGAAATCATTCGCCGCTTGAAGGCTTTGATTGGCAAGGACATGCTAGTCCAGATTCTTGACGCTGACCAGAAGGGTAACAAGCTTATCTTTAGCGAAAAGGAAGCCGTAAAGGATGGCCTAACCGAGCGCCTCACCAACATGAAGGTTGGCGATATCGTCTCTGGTAAGGTGACCGGCATTGTCGACTTTGGTGCGTTCGTCAACGTTGACGGCATCGAAGGCCTCGTGCACATCAGCGAAGTTAGCTGGGAGCACATTGCTGAGGTGAAGGACCGCCTCCACATCGGCGACGAAGTCAAGGCCAAGATTATTGGTATCGACAAGGACCGCCTCAGCTTGTCTATCAAGCAGACCACGCCTGACCCATGGCTTGACGAAGCTGCCAAGTTTAAGGTTGGTGATAAGGTTGAAGGCACTGTGACTCGCGTCACCCCATTTGGTGCCTTTGTCCAGATTAGCCCAGCCGTTGAGGCGCTGGTGCACGTTAGCGAACTCGGCGAAGATGTCAACCCAGAGAAGCTCTTCACCGTGAACGAAAAGCGTGAGTTCAACGTATTGGAAATCGACACTGAGAATCGTAAGATTCGTCTTGGTTTAACAAAATGAGTGCCCATTAATTAGCGGCGCAGTTTGCCATCTGCGCCAGAAAGGAGTGTGATGGCAGACAATAAAATTATCCAAATCCCGAGTATGATTACGGTGGGTGATCTAGCGGCTAAGCTAGACATCCCCGTAGTCAAGCTCGTGGGCGAGCTATTTAAGAATGGTATCATGGCCACCGTCAACCAGCGGATTGACTTTGAGACCGCAGAAATTATTCTAGAAGAGCTGGGCGTTGACGCCAAAATTGAGAAGAAGGACGTGGAGGCGGATGCCACCGACCAGCTCGAGATTCATTTATCAAAGAACGCCAAGCCGCGCGCGCCGATTGTGGCGGTGATGGGTCATGTTGACCATGGCAAGACTACCTTGCTAGACAACATTTTGCAGATGCATCGCCAGTCGGGCGAAGCGGGCGGCATCACGCAGCACATTTCGGCTTATCAGACCGTGCACAACGGCCGGCCGATTACCTTTCTTGACACTCCAGGGCACGAGGCGTTTGCCGCTTTGCGTCAGCACGGCGCGACCTTGACCGACGTGGTGATTATCGTGGTGGCGGCGGATGATGGCGTGAAGCCACAGACCGTGGAGGCAATTAAGTTCGCCCGCACCGCCAACGCCAAGATTGTGGTAGCTATCAACAAGATGGATAAGCCGACCGCCAATCCGAACTTAGTGCGTACGCAGCTTGCGAGCGATTACGGTCTCAACCCAGAAGAGTGGGGTGGTGACACCATTATGGTGGAAGTCTCGGCTGTGACGGGGCAGGGCGTTGATCAGTTGCTCGACGCGGTGCTATTG
>CAMYAY010000009.1 GCA_947253945.1 uncultured Candidatus Saccharibacteria bacterium | reverse complement strand
GCTTATAATATAATCGGATTAACAAAATCAGCACCTTCCGGAGGACTATTATGAACGTTTTTAAACGTATGAAGCGCTTCTTCACTTGGCTTATCTATAACGACAAGTTATACTACTCATTGTCTAATGCCGAAAAGAAATTAGCTGAGCATCACGATAGTGAAGAAGATGTCGCAGAATTTCGCGATGCCGTCATTAATTACCTAAAATATTGTAATAAGAAGCACGGTTTAGAAGTCGCCACAAGTGAACTAGCTTTTCTAGCTCGCTACATTGATGGCAACAGCACTCTCTATTACGATACCAGTGTAATGATTTGGCAAGCCTGCGATGAATAAATAACTCCTAACAAACACCCCCAATAATTTGGGGGTGTATTTTATTACTCAGATTTAGAGCTGTCCGGCTTAGCTGGTCGCGCCGCACGACGAGCTGCTCTCTCTGCCTGCTTACGCTCCTTCTCGCGATTCGCCTGAATCTGCTTCTCATCGCGAAAACTAAATTTAATCGCCGTACCCTCAAAGCCACCAAAGCTTTCGCGCCACTGCGCCTCCAAATACCGTTTGTATGACCAATGAAGATACTTTAAATTACTACCATAAATCACAAACCACGGTGGTGTCACATCCGTTTGCACTACATAACGCAACTTTGGGTGCGTATTCTTCAACCCAGCTGGTTGATGATGTAAAATACATTTCTTTAAGCAATCATTAAGCTTGCTAGTTGAAATAGTCTGACGACGAGTAGCGGCGATATCAGTAATTAAATCAAACAACTTGGTGACATTCTGCCCTGTAACGGACGAAGTAAAGATGAGTGGCGCCCATGGAGCAAAATCAAAGGTGTGTGCAATACTTGGCGCCAAAGCGTCCCTCGTATAGGCATCCTTACCCATCACTGAGTCCCATTTACTCACAACGATTATCAAGCCCTTGCCAGCATCAATAATTTGCCCAGCCAACTTGGCGTCCAACGCAGTATTAAGCTCGTTAACATCCATCAACAATAAGCAAATATCCGATTCTTCAATCGCGCTCACTGTTCGTAGCACACTAAATTTCTCAATACCCTGCTCAATTTTACCGTTACGGCGCACACCAGCCGTATCTAATAATTCGATCGTCTTACCATGATAGCGCACACTGGTACGATTAATGTCGCGCGTCGTACCGGCCACATTTGCCACCACAGCCTGCTGCTTGCCAACCAATGTATTAAATAAGTGTGATTTACCGGCGTTTGGGCGACCAATTAGGGCAACCTTAATTACCTCGTCGGCTTCGCGAGCGTGCACATGTGGAATATTTTGCATAATAGCATGCAACAGCTGCTCAATACCACGGTTGTGCTCAGCGCTAGTTAGAATAATATCTTCTGCCTTAATACCGAGACGCAAATATTCCTCCACACCATAGTGCCCCTTAATATCAGTCTTATTAAGCGCCAAAATTACTGGCTTCCCCGAGCGCAAAATATTCTTGGCAAGTGCGCGGTCATCTTGTGTGGCTGGCTCAGTGCAGTCCTTAACAAATAAAATCGCGTCCGCCGACTGAATGGCATCGTTCACTTGGTCTTGAATTGTTGCCTCAAATTCATCCGTTGGGTCATCCTTCAAGCCAGCCGTATCAATCAAAATAAACGCACCATCTTTATGCTCTACCCGCCGATAAACTGAATCACGTGTTGTGCCAGCTTCGCGCGCCACGATAGCATCCATCGACCCGACCAAGCGATTAAATAGCGAAGACTTGCCGGCATTAGTGCGGCCAACGATAGCGACGAGAGGTAGTTTGCGATTTGACATATATAATAATTATACCATACGTTTTAGCAAGGCTAGTCACTATTCACTAATGAGTAGAATTGAGTTTGTCGTCTCCACTTTTCAACTGCGATGATGCCACAACGGCCACATGTTTTATAACTGTAGTTAAGTTTCCTTCCGCCATCTATTTGCCCTCCTCTATCTTTTCCTACAACACAATATCGTCCTCATGCGATGTACGAAACAGTACCAAAGAATTAATCGCGCCGAACAAATTGCCTAGCTACATACGCTGTTAATACTGGTATAGCATAACGCCACTGGTCAATACTAAATAGCCCCCCCCACGAGGAGGGGCTACTAGATTGATAGTTTTAGTGTTGTTTAATACTTAGACACTGATACAACTTTAATTGTTGCTTTTTCTACTTCTGGTATTTTATCGCTTTCTATATACTTAAAGGCATCCATATCTACAGATTGACCTGAGCCCAAATCATTAGCATATATCGTATCATCAGTTATCCGTTTGCCACTAGCGTCTACTGCTTCAATTCTTACAGAAAAGCTAGCTTTTTCTTGAGTCTTGTTCTTCAACGTTACCGTTAGCTTAGTGTCCGTTGAATATTCGCCACGCTTTACCACAAGCTTGCCGAACTTCACGTCAAGACTTGTTTTCTGCAATTCTTCTGTATTCTTACCAGTAGAATTATCTATGGATTTATTAAATTTGTTGCTGGCATCATCTAGCACCTTTGCGTAATGAGACTGAGTCTGCAAAACTAAAGCGCATGAAATAACCGCAATAACAACCACTGCAATAGCCATTTTCCCATTTGCAGTCTTACCCTTCTTTGCAGATACAATACCAATAACACCCATAATAAGGGCAGCAGCTCCAAGCGCAAACGCTAGATTATTGATTATTGGCACCCATGAGGTAGTTAAAGCGATAATAGCCAGTACAAGACCGACTATAGTTAAAGCTGAATTGCGTTTTGGTGTTTTGTCTACGGCTTCATTTGCCATAAATACTCCTTTGTTAATACTTACATTGAGCGTTTTCAGCATGTTGCAAGTCTAATTGGCAACAGCAAAATAGCGCTAGCACTCTCATTATATCACACGGCTCAACTAAGCTATCGCTAATTATCCATGTGGTCGATAGCATATTTTGCTTCAGATGCAGTAAAGTTGCCACCATATGGAGACACCAGCTGATTGTATACCTGCCTCTTAGACATCTTCATGTTATTTCTGTAAGCCTTTGCTTGCTCTAATGCATTCTTGTTATAATCTGCGTTTAGATTGTCCACGGCGTACTGAGCGGCAGCCGCATCAAACTTCTCGCCATATGGAGATGTTAGCTGCTTGTATATACCTTTCTTCGAAAGATGCAAGTTATCCGAATACATCCGTGCTTTAGTTAATGCATTTTGTTCTTGTTCTGTAACCAGTCTACCGATACAACGCGTATATGTCACCTCCGTACCTTTAGCCACTTCACTACCCCCATCTTTGCTCTGATTCATTACTTGGCCCTTAGGAACAGTGTTGGAATAGCCCGCGAGCATCTTGCAGGATAAACCGTTTTTATTACACCACTTAGTAATATCCTCGTCAGTCATACCTTGAAAACTTATCATTTTCACCTTCTCTACAGGCTTAGCTTCCTCTTTCTTCGGTTCTTCCTGCTTGGTTGTTTGCGCTTCGATATTATGTGATGGTTTATTGTTAGACATTACTGCTACGCCTGCAATTAATACAACCGCCAATACCACTAGAGAAATTACGACAATCAGAGTAATTTTTTGTTGTTTACTGCGCTGGTTCAAATTACCAACGCCGGAGGAATTTTTGCTAGTCATAAGCCAATCCTTTCTTTAATGCCTACTGTATGTTTATTGTGGCACATTTACACGTTTAGCACAACTTGATTGACTTTTTATTGTTATCTAATACAATAGAAATATAAAACGATTCATGGTTGTGGAATGCATATTCTGCAGTGGATGAATCGTTTTTTAGTAGTGCTAGCAGCTACTAAAGCCTTTTTTATAAATCGTCTTTTTTAGCGTTCATAAAGCTACCCCAGCGCCGGAAGAAAGCGATGATTAGCTTCATCGGCATCTCTACAAACATATCGAGGAAGCGCGACACTAAATTGATTTTTGCATAAGTTTCACTAAGGTGGCGGCCAACATTAACGAATGGCATATAGACAATATCACGTACAATCGTCATCGTTGTGGTAGCCTCATCTCCAACCTCAATCTCGCGAATATTACGGCTAATCCGAAAGCCCAAGAAGCTAGCCGTACTGATAAAGATGAAGAAGATGGCCAAATGAATCCATTCAAACGCTGCATAAGTAGTCAAAAGCCATGACACGCCAGCAAACACGCCAATCACTACTAAATAGTAGATAAAATTAAATATTTTCGAAAAATGTCGCTGCCGTAGCGACAAAAACGGTCGCTTCGGAATTGGCGTAAAGAAAATTCGCTCAATGTTCTTCGCTAACGCCTTAGTGTTGCGTGCATCAGGCATAATTAACGTAGCTCGCAAGAATGCCATGTATAGTGGTGGCAATAGCAAATTAACACCAAGCGCCAGCCAAATCACCTGATGGTGCACCGCCATATCGTATGGCACCTCCATAGCAATACCGATAATAAATTTAGTGATAATTAAGAAGATAATACTACGAATCACGCCACGATTAATGTTGCTATTGACGTCAACATAAGTGTTTAGTGTGGCGGTATTAACTGCACCTAGTAGTGCTTTATCGGAGGTGAGTTTAAGCTCAAAATGTTCGTCCTTCTCGATACAACGCCCAATAATTCGCCAAGCAGCACCGTTACGATCCACTATTCGCAATAATTTCTTGTATAAATCTGACTCAAATATCTGATCAAGCTGCTGGTTAAAGTTCACCAACCCATTAATTGTTGTCGGATTGATCCCATAGCGTAAGCCAAGATTGTATCGGATAGTGGCATCCGCTGACTTTAATAGCACCTTATTGACTGCGACATACAATGTTGCTTCATAATTCGCTGGCTTTTCCGCGCTGGTCGTTAGCTTATCAATATCAATTGCCGATAAGAAATAATTATAAGCTGCATTTGCTAAGGCCTGCTCGGAGCGATGGTCGCGCAAAATAGCCTCAATATTAGCAGCCAGCGGCTCCACAACCCAAGCGTCAACATGGCCATTCACCTTAGCGCCAATACTACGCTTCACCGCCACAGCAGCCTTTATCATAGCAGTCAATTGGTCAATCGTCGACAAGCTGACGCTATCATTCGGCAAATAGCCCGCCAATGTCAATTCAATTATCAAATCTTCACCACTGCGCTTACTCTGACGTTTCATGCCATTGAAATAACGCGAAATAAATCGCGCGATAGCGTGCATTAAAAGCAGGTTTTCTTGGGCATTCTGGCTAGCATTGCGAATATTCTCATATATCTCACTAAAAATCGCCCCCGTCTCTTGCACGTGTAATTTATCATCGTCTTCGGACTTCGGTTTTTCAGAATTCGCTTGGTTAATTTGTGCTAGTTCATGCGCAAACGCCAAAGCCAAACTATTTGGCTGATTCATACTCTCTAATTATACAACAAATTAGACCAGCTACCAATTTAGCTGGTCTAATCTATAGCACATAGTTATGCCTATTTTACGCTACTGGCGATTTTAGTGATCTGGTCGCTAGTCAAGAAGTCGTTTGTGTCTAGTGTATACAACACACCATCTTTCACCCATGCAGCCTTATCATTGTAACGATAAACATTCACATCACCAGCCTTCAAACTGTCAAAGCTATCCTTGCCTTTTGTAGCAGCCTCGCCCTTTAGCTGTTCCTCGGTGGTCTTACTGCGCTCTTGGCTTAATCGATACGACGCGTTGTTTTCACCATGATAATTAATCGCTAATTTACCGGCTCCCATTGCTACCGAGCCGCTTACCTTATAGCCCTTAGGCGTATAAAACGTTTTAGCGTCGAGCCCAGCTTGTGAAGCTGCGATACGTAATTGCACATTAGGATACACTAGATATCCGCCATAGCCCAACACTAAAGCAACTGCTGTTATTGACGCAGCGATAGCTGGCAGCTTAAACTTACGATGGCCATGCTTAGCCTCCTGTTTCTTTGTATTCTCCAACTCAGCGCGCACCATATCCATTAATGGAGCTTCACTCTTATGCTCATGCCTAGATTCGGTTTGATGTACCTGCTGGCGATTGCGTAATTCATCAGCATGAATTAATGCACTGGTAATATCATCCGATACTCGGTCAACATTATTAGTATGATTTCGGGCTGGAGCTGAATTACTAACAGTATGATTAGTTTGCGGCTCTTGTTTAACTACATCATTCTGAATTGGTCGTGGATAAACCGGTCGCTGAACACCAGATAACGAACGTCCCATATTCGGACGTGCGGCCTTAGCTGAAGTGTTATTTGCAACTTGACTACTCTCATTAGCAACCTGGTGTTGAACAGCTTGACGCTGAGCAGCCTGCTGTAATGCAGCACGTTGCGCTGCTGCAATCTGTGCATTACGCTGCGCCGCTACCGCTGCAGCCCGCATAGCCGCAACCTTCATAGCTGCTTGCTGCGATGCTGTCACTGCCGATGCGGTTGCCTGCTGCACATTATGTTGTATATTACGTTGTGCGTTACGCTGTTCAGTCGCCTGAGACGCAGCAGCAGCCGCCACTGTTGTTGCAGCAGAACGCATATTATGTGACTGGAATGCAACAGACTGACGCTTACTTAATACTGGTCGTACCGGTGCTACCTTACTATCGAACAGCTTGCGCATTGCCTTGCTCTTGTGATACTGATCAACAGCTATAGACTGCGTGTAGGTCTTATTTTGTGCCTCTGAACTTGGCTTACGAACATAGCGTCGATTTAATGTCTGAGATACACCAGGCTGACGCTTCACGCTAATTGGCTGACGATTCCGCAACATTGTACGAAAATCGCGTTCTTGCTCAGTTACGGGCTGAATCTCTCGTGGCGCACCACCTTGAATATAGTTATTAATCCAATCTGGTGCTGCACAATTGCGCGCCCGTTCAACCACTGTCTTAGCTGCTGCTTCGACTTCATGCTTGATACCACGTGGGGTAACTGCTTTAACTGAATTATCTTCATTGCTAGAAACAGCACCGCCCAAAATTGCACGCCGTTCGGCATCAATTTGTGCTTTTACTCTACTCTCTGACTGTAGCGTTTCGTTAACTCCACAGTCAGCAAAATCATTTTTATTGCTATTTACCGGTAATCCAGTGATTGCATCGTAAGTTTGTCCATTGATGATGACTGTACCCATAATTTATTTGTCTCCTTTTGTCTCCTCCTATTCCTTGCCTCTAATTATAACGGTTATGCAATCATAATGCAAGTGCTTTTTATTGATTTTTTTAAAAAACTAATATAAAATTATAATATCTAAAGAAGATAGATAAAATATGGAAGATAGCAAAAAACCGCGCAAAGATACTGCCCTCAGATTTTTTACTTATGGCGTTATGACAATCACTATTATAGTAGGTGTTATTATCTGTGCCGCTCTGTCAATGGGGTATCGCTTTGATATTTGGTCAGGTAAAGTATCGCAAGTTGCATTACTACAGTTTAATTCATATCCGCGCGGAGCGTCTGTCTATATTGATGGCGCTCTACAAGCGGGCACAACTCCCAATAGAGCTAATACCAGCAAACGCAGCCAGACAGTCAAAATGACACTACCAAATTATCGCACTTGGCAAAAAACACTCAGTATCGCCCCACGCACTGTCCAATGGCTCGACTACGTGCGTCTTATTCCTAACAACGTCATCACCAAACCGATGCAGAAGCTTGGATCCGTGGTTAATATGGTAGGTTCGCCCGACCGCAAATGGCTTGCCGTACAGCCAGCCAGCAACAGCTGGGAGATTAATATTCTGGATGTAGCTGATGTAGTTAAAGTAAAACAACACAATATTAAATTTGATGATTCCATCGTCACTCGCCCACAGCCAAATGTCGCCGAGCAATTTCATATCATTGAATGGGATTTTAGCTCGCAATACCTCTTAGTGCGTCACTCATGGGAAGATAAATCGGAATATATTTTAATTGACTGCCGTAACAAGAATAATATCAAAGTGTCAAATATCAATAAAGCGACGCCACTCGCGCCACTATCCAACGTCAGATTTGATGGCACTAGTGGTGAGACATTTTATGCCATCAGCAATGGCAAGCTATACTCAGTCAATACCAAATCACCAAGTAGTACTATTGAGCTAGCAGACGACGTCGCCTCTTATGCCATCTACGGCAATAACAAGCTAGCTATCGTTTCCAAAACAACCGACCAATCTGACCCAAATAAAGTTCACCAAACTGTTAGCTTGTTTACTGATAGTCAGCTCAAGCCTGTACGCCATTACGACGACGCCGTATTGACTCAAGCTATAGTAACCAGCTACAACGGACAAGACTATTTATTTGTCGCGCGCAATAATACAGTCGAGATTATTCCTCGACCGCTGGACGAACGCCACGAAACGCCAACTTTGTCGCACAACGACTCTGAAGACGAGGGCGACAAGCAATCAGCCGCTAAACCTGCTCACACTATGATTGGCAACAAAACACTATCTTGGATACAGCTTAATCCAAATGGCCGCATGGTCTACGCCGGCTATGACAAAACTGTACTCGTATATGACACGGAAACCAAGCAAATCTACCGATTCGACCGCCAAAGCGACAGCAAGAAACTAGCTTTTCTTGACGACTATCATATCTTCGATGCCGTCAATAACAATATTGACATTCTCGAATTCGACGGTAACAACCGCCAAACTATCACTTCTGGGCGCCTACCGGCCACACTATCAAGTAACAATAAATATATCTTCAGCCTTAGTGGAGATGGCAATAATGTATACCTGCAACAATCCAAAATTGTTTTGGACTAACTAACTTGCTCAGCTATTACGAGTAAGCGCTTGGCTGTAGTCCCTGGTGGATCGCAAGTCACCAGTGTTGCATAAGCCTTATCGGTGCCTAAGTTTAACTGATCTAACTGGTTCGGATTAATTACGCGCTTGTTAACTACCTTATAAGCGTACCGATGCCCGCCATAATCCAAAAAGAATATATCACCAGCCACCAACTGGCTTAGTTGAACAAATATAAACTTATAATTACCAGGAGCCAAAAAACTAGCACTTGAATGGCCGAGAATAACCGTGTTGCCCTTTTGTCCCGGCAATGACCGCGCATTATCAGTTACCGGATAATTCACTGCACCGTCTCGCAACGCCTGTTGGACAATCCGCTCACTCACATCAGTTAAGCCATACGTCACCGGCGCATCAACATTTAACTTCGGGATAATCACTCGCGGCTCATTGCCGATTGGCTGACCATAATTGCCATCACCAATCAGCGCAGTATTGGATTTACCGAGAGCCGGCTGTGTAAAAGCTAGCCACTGCGCTTGCCAAATAGCACTAAATTGTACTATTGCCACAATTAACACAATACATACACCAACCACCGCCGGCCAAAACCAAATTTGCTGCCGCCAACGGGCAAACAAGGTTACTGCTGGCATAACCGCACTAGAAGCCTGCTCGCGAACCTGAGACTTTAAACGATACTGCAATTCGCGCTGTTCCAACACACCGTCGGCCTCGCGCTGGTCTTTCACTTGGGCAAGTTGACGCGCAAACCGTTCGCGCTGTTTTGCCAACTCGGCCATATAATAATTCTGGTAATAGCGCTGATAATACTGTTGCCACGCCTGATGATAGCGCTGCTCAGCGTCCGTTATGGTAGCTGGTCGCTCCACTGACTTGTTTGTAACTAATGGATTAATTACTGTGGTATGGGTTAACGTTTTTGCACTATGTGGGCGATCCGACATAAAAACGCGTCGGATATTATTTTTATCTACTTGTTGATCCCCACTCATCTACTATCATTTTACTATGTATCTAACACCTTGCCAAGAGCCATAATGTTTTGTATAATTATTTTAGTTCCGCGGGCGAATGGCGGAATTGGTAGACGCTGCAGACTTAAAATCTGCTGATAGTAATATCGTGAGGGTTCAAGTCCCTCTTCGCCCACCAATAATTATTGCTCCCTGGTTTAACCAGGGAGTTTTGTATTATGTAACTTATAGCCCAGCTTGTTTCAGCACCTGCCGCACCGCCTCAGTTGTAGTGCAATTATAAGCAGCCTCACGCACCTTCGCGGCGCCGTTAAAGCCATTAAGATAAATCTTAAAGAAATGCTTCAACGGATCAAACTTACGTGTAAATTTCTCATTGATGACCTGATATTTATCATACTGGTCCAATTGATAACGCATCAGCTCAATTAATTCCGCCTGGGTATGCCCCTTTGGCGAGTCAGCAAAGCAAAACGGATTTGCAAACACGCCACGACCAATCATAAAGCCGTTGACGCCTGGATGCGCCAACTTTAGCTCGCGCGCGTGATTCCGATCTCTAATATCACCGTTAATTGTCAATTTGGTCTGTGGTGCTATACTATCGCGCAAAGCGCAAATCTCGTCAATTAGCTCATAGTGCGCCGGCACCTTGCTCATTTCTTTTCTGGTACGCAAATGAACCGTTAAATTAACAATGTTTTGCTCTAATAGAGCCGTCAACCATGGTCGCCATTCATCAGTGTGACGCACGCCAAGACGTGTCTTGACCGACACCGGCAAACCACCAGCTTTTGCTGCTTCAATTAACCGCGCCGCTAAGTCCGTTTGACCGATTAATCCCGAGCCAGCGCCCGATTTAACCACATGCTTTGCTGGACACCCCATATTGATATCAACACCATCAAATCCCCGCTCGCGCAAAGCTTGACTCATTGCTGCAAATTGCACCGGATTGGTGCCCCAAATTTGCGCCACTAGCGGGCTCTCGCCACTATCGTGCGCTAAACGGCCCGCAGTCGCTAACCGACCAGCCTCACTACAAAAACTCGCCGCATTAGTAAACTCGGTGTAGAATACTTCTGGCCGACCCGCCTTAGCTACGGTATGTCGAAAAACAATATCTGTCACCTCTTCCATAGGCGCCAAAATCAGAAAGTCATCCGGCAATTCATCCCAAAAGTTCATAGCTACTATTATACTACACTACTGTTTATACTCGCCATCGTGGCGTTGACCATCAAAAATCATCGTTGGAATCTTTTTGGTCTTAATTTTTGTCTTGATAGTTTGAGCAATATGCTCAACTGCCTTGTTCGCTGCATCGGAATGTACAAACTTAACAATCTGCTGCACCTGTTCGTCGCCGTAACCAAATTCCTTAAGCCATGACTGCAATGTTTGCTCAGCCTGCTCAGTCGAATAGCCAAAGTTAAAGGCTGTCTGGTAATCGATACCTTCCTTATCTTTCTTAGTATACATCCGTTGCGCCATCTGCCAGATTACTGGGCGGTCGCTATTCAATGGCTGCTGCACCGTGGCTAGCATATACTTTACCACTGTGCCAGAATTAGCAAACTTCGTACCATGCTCGCCTTCAATCGCGTATGGCAACAAAGTCACGTTATACTTATCAAAGAACCCAGTTGCCAACTGACGCTGGAACGACTTCTTGCACACTATGCAACCCGGATCAAAAATATCTAGTGCAAGCGGCTTTTTACTGTCAAACTTATTGTAATACGGCGTCGGCTGCAGAACATACTCTTGCGGATTCCAGTGCTTCATCCGGTCAGGAATGGCTACAATTGCTTCACCAAAATCACCAAACCACTTACCAGTCCACTTCAATGGGTGTTGCCACATACTAATCGGCTTACTATCAATTGAGCACGCCTCAGCTTTCGCTAGTGAACAAGCTGACGGCTGCTCGATATCGCAAGTGCCATAAACATAGAGTGCCACCAGCGAACGTGTACCAACTAATAACGACCAAATAGTTACAATAATAATCAATACCGAGCCGGCCTCTATAAGTCCAGACAGTGGTTTCACCCAATCGGGGTGTTTTAACACCACCTTACGTAGCAACGCGCCCTTTACATCATCTTTAAACGTCGAGTCGCACGCGCGCAACGTCACGTGACGTGTAAAGCAATAAACCGAGCGCTTGAACGCTTGCATGATACCAGTTGCCAATTTACGATTAAATAGCCGTATAATCGGCACCGCCAACACGGCAACGGCCAAAATGATAAATGCCGCAATACAAATCACTTAGTCCACCCCTCAATCGCTTTAGCAAAACGGTCAACATCCGACTGGCGATTATGCATGCCAAGCGACAAACGCACCAGTGGTGGATATTGCTTAACATGTTTCAAGTAATAGTGCACACAGAAGTAACCGCTTCGTGCCATAATACCAGCATCAGACAACGCCTCGGCAATCAAATGACCATCGATAGTATCATGATAAAAGCTAATCGTCGGTGTCACCTCAGTATTTAGTACATGCACGCCCGGCTTTGACTTTAGAAGCTCAACTACCTGACTAGCATAGTCTAAAGTATGGTCTGACTTATGGACTTCATCCATCCACTTGAACGCCGCACCGAGACCAATAATTTCGGCGTATAGCTGTAGCCCAGCTTCAAATGCGGTATAATCGTGCTCCTTGTGCCCAGCCGACAGCTGATAGCTATCTTGCTCCACATCATCAACCATGCCGCCACCGATAAACCCAATTGACATATTTTGCAACAAGCTACGTCGCACCACCATTACGCCCAGACTTGGCCCATACATCTTGTGCGACGAAAAACAAATCGCATCAGCCGGTACGCCAGCGATTAAATCACGATAATGCGACATGGTCTGTGCTGCATCAATAATCATAATACCACCCGCTGCATGAGTTCGTTTGGTAAGCTCGGCAATATTCTTTAGCTGGCGACCATCAATGTTGGAAACCGCGTTCATTACCACGATAGCACCATCAAGGTCTAGTTGGTCAATATCAACCATACCATCATCATTACGCGGCACCACAATTCGTTTCAAGCCGGTGCGCTTGCTTAATGCTATTGTCGATAAAAACGTAGAGTTGTGCTCGATCTCACTCGTAATAATTTGCTTGAATTTAGTGGTATCTAACTGACTCTGCAATAAATTAAGCCCGTATGTGGTATTAAGCGTAAAGCTTACGAAATAGTCGCGCTCCGATAGCTTTAGCGCCTTTAAAATTGTCTTACGTACAGTAGTAACTTGTTGGTCAACTTTCAAACCCCACTCATAACGCACACGTTCACCGCAAGAATTGAACTCTTGATAATATTGGCGCATCGCATCAATGACAGGTTGCGGACGAAGACTCTGACAGGCCGAATCGAAATATACCGCGCCATCAGGTAGGTAGGCAAAATCATCCGCCGGATTATGTTGTGATTTCTTGAACACTAGTCCCTCCTTATTAATAGTACTATTATAGCACAAGCAAAACTCCCCTGACATCAGGGGAGTTCACTTTATTGAAGTATTAGTTACTTATTGCGCTCTTCAATAATCTTCTGAGCCACGTTATTTGGCACTTCTTCGTACTTATCAAGCTCCATTGAAGAAGCAGCACGACCTTGTGACATCGAACGTAGGTCGGTAGTATAACCGAACAACTCGCCTAGTGGAGCAAAGCCAACAATTTGTTTGGCGCCACCCATTAGGTCAGACATCGATTCAACTCGACCACGGCGTGAGTTCAAGTCGCCGATCACATCACCCATGAATTCCTCGGGGGT
The DNA here is from genome assembly GCA_947253945.1 of uncultured Candidatus Saccharibacteria bacterium. Taxonomy (GTDB): domain Bacteria; phylum Patescibacteriota; class Saccharimonadia; order Saccharimonadales; family Saccharimonadaceae; genus Nanoperiomorbus. Next base: position 9,785 of record CAMYAY010000009.1, on the reverse strand, counting down.
AACGATATTTAGCTTCATGATTGGCTCAAGTAGAACTGGCTTAGCCTGCTTAACACCATCACGTGTCGCCAGGGCACCGGCCATCTTAAACGCCATTTCAGAAGAGTCGACTTCATGGTATGAACCATCGTACAGAGTAGCCTTTACGTCAACCACTGGATAACCGGCAATCACGCCGCCATCAAGCGTCTCAGTAATACCAGCCTTAACTGCTGGACGATACTCCTGTGGCACCACGCCGCCCTTAATCTGGTCAACAAACTCAAAGCCCTTACCTGGCTCATTTGGTTCAAATTTAACCCAAACATCACCATACTGACCACGACCACCAGACTGCTTGATGTACTTACCTTGTACCTCTGAAGTACCACGAATCGTCTCGCGATAAGCCACCTGTGGTTTACCGGTGTTAGCTTCAACGTTAAATTCACGATGCAAGCGGTCAACGATAATCTCAAGGTGAAGCTCACCCATACCAGAAATAATGGTTTGGCCGGTCTCTTCATCAGTATGAACACGGAAGGTTGGGTCCTCTTCAGCTAGGCGCTGCAAACCAATTGCCATTTTTTCCTGGTCAGCCTTAGTCTTTGGCTCAACTGCAATTGATACTGGTGGTTCAACGAAGTCAATTGACTCAAGGTGAATTGGCTTAGCTGGGTCACACAATGTGTTACCAGTAGTAGTATGCTTAAGGCCAATCACGGCAGCGATATCACCAGCCTTGACTTCCTTAATCTCATCACGCTTATCAGCAAACATGCGGACGATACGGCCAATGCGCTCCTTCTCACCGGTGTTACTATTTAATACATATGAACCAGATTCAAGCACGCCAGAGTAAACGCGAACATAAATCAATTTACCAACAAATGGGTCAGTTGCCACCTTGAAGGCTAGCACTGATAGTGGTTCATGCTCATCTGGCTTGCGATCAACTTCGTCGCCAGTCTTCGGGTCGGTACCCTTAATGTTCGGGGTATCGGCTGGTGATGGTAAGTAGTCAACAACTAGGTCTAGCAACTTCTCCACAATCACACCGCGGCCATCACCGCCAGTCACTAGGTAAAAGTCACCGTTCACTACGAGCTTGCGCAAACAGCGAACCAATTCTTCCTGAGTAATAGAATCCTCACCCTCAGCTAGGTAACGCTCAAATAGTGCATCGTCAGCTTCAACAGCCTTCTCAACTAGCTTAGTACGATATTCCTTAGCCTTTTCAACCATGTCGGCTGGAATCTCACCCTCAACCAACTTGTGGTCATTGAATTCCTTATAGGTGTAAGACTTCATATTGATAAGGTCAACCACGCCATTAATAGTCTTTTCAAAACCAATTGGTAGATGTACTGGCAAAGCATTTTTGCTCAAACGGTTGTGGACTGACTCAAGTGACTTATAGAAGTCACCACCGATTTGGTTAATCTTGTTGATGAAAATCAAACGTGGCACGCCGTACTTGTTAGCCTGACGCCACACGGTTTCAGTCTGAGCCTCCACGCCCATCTTGCCGTCAAGCACACAAACTGCGCCATCAAGCACGCGCAATGAGCGCTCCACCTCAGCGGTGAAGTCGATATGCCCTGGGGTATCAATGATGTTAATGTGGCAGCCTTCCCAATAACAAGTAACAGCTGCACTAGCGATGGTAATACCGCGCTCACGCTCCTGCTCCATAAAGTCGGTAGTAGTGTCACCTTCGTGCACTTCACCAATTTTATGCACTAGGCCAGTGCGGTATAGAATACCCTCAGTAGTGGTAGTCTTGCCAGCATCAATGTGGGCAATAATACCAATATTGCGGAATTTCTCCATCGGAATCTTTTGTTCTGCCATTTTATCCTTCCTAAATTAATTAAGCACGCGCAAAGTGAGCAAAGGCGCGGTTAGCCTCGGCCATGCGATGCGTATCTTCCTTCTTCTTATAAGCTGCACCAGTTTGATTAACAGCATCAACAATCTCAGCAGCTAAACGGTCGGCATATGGCATACCCTTGCGAGCACGAGCAGACTGCACTAGCCACATAAAGGCAAAGTGCTCTTGGCGACGACCCTTGATTGGGAATGGAATCTGGTAGTTAGCACCACCAACACGGCGACTCTTCACCTCATATTCAGGTGAGATGTTCTTCATAGCAGTTTCGAGTACCTCTAGTGGGTTTTCGCTCTTAACTTTCTTAGCAGCAGTCTCAAGCGCCTCATAAACCATCCGCTCAGCGGCTAGCTTCTTGCCGTCCAACATTGACTTGTTGATTAAACGTTGCACTAGTACGCTATTGTACTTACGGTCTGGATTGATTTGGCGTGCTAGAGACTTAGTTGTCTTACGTGGCATGATTATTTGTCTCCTTTCTTAGCACCATACTTACTGCGACCACGCTTACGGCCATCAACACCCTGAAGGTCGAGCGCACCACGAACGATGTGGTAACGCACACCTGGCAAGTCAGGCACACGGCCACCGCGTACCAAAACTACGGCGTGTTCCTGTAGATTATGCTTTTCACCACCAATGTAGGCCCAAACTTCCTGACCATTAGTCAAGCGCACACGAGCTACCTTACGCATAGCTGAGTTAGGCTTCTTTGGGGTCTTGGTAGTAACCTTTACGCAAACACCACGCTTCAATGGTGAATTCTGCTGATAAACCCGAGTCTTTAAAGTATTCTGAATCGTCTGCAAAGCAGGTGACTTTGATTTTTTGATCGCACGCTTACGAGGCTTGCGAACCAATTGATTAATTGTAGGCATTTAACTCCTCTTAACCTTAAATCTAACATTGTCGCCTCTCCATCTCAGCACAGATAAGAGGCATGAAACTCAACTTAGATATTAGCACATTTTTTAATAAAACTCAAGCGTTAGCAGGCACCCCAATGATTATTGCCAAGCGGGTGAATATAGGCGTTTAATTCCAGCATCGTCAACGCTGCCGTAAAGTCTGCCGGCGCTAAACCGGTTGACGCACATAGTTTTTCGCCGTCAGTCTCGCCCGCTAAAATATGATCATAAATTAGCTGCGCCTCTGGAGAGTTAAAACGTATTTTATGATCATCTTTTTTACTTACTTCTGTAGGCGCAATGCCCAGACGGTCGAGCACGTCTTGGCTACATAAAACCGGAGCAGCGCCTTGAGCAATCAAACGGTTGCACCCAACCGACAATGGCGAAGTGACATTTCCCGGCACCGCCATGACATCACGCCCTTGTTCTAAAGCATGCGCAGCGGTATTTAACGTCCCCGAGCGTTCACCAGCTTCTATAACAACTACTACGTCAGCCAAAGCGCTAATAAGACGATTACGCTGCAAGAACTGGTAACCTCGCACTGGCGTATCCGGTTCATACTCACTAATTATCAATCCATGGTTCTCAACAATTCGCTGCGCTAGTGTATGGTTAGTGTGTGGATGAATATCCTTTAGTCCATTGCCAATCACGGCAACCGTGATACCACCAGAATCCAAAGCAGCTTTATGGGCCAAAGCATCGTGGCCTAGCGCAAGCCCACTCACAATAATTACACCATGTTTCACCAGCTGTGTCACCAACCGCGCACTGATTTCACGGCCATAGCTAGTCGGCTTCCGCGAACCAACAATTGCCACCGTTGGCGCCAGTTTAGGCAGCTCGCCTATATACCATAACTTTTTTGCTGGGTCGTCAATTATAGCAGTACGCTGCAATAATTCATTGTCTAGAGGTGATATTTGTTTGATATTTTCCATAATTTATTGTTAAATAGTTGACAAAAATATAAAAGAGTGCTATATTAATTAATGTTATCACGTGATGAGGTAAAAATCATGGCGTGACAAGCACCTTATACCCCCTATTTTAACACAATTAGTGTTAGACTACGCGCAGATGATAAAAGTACCTACCCTCCACTTTTGCTGCAATGCTCTATGCAGACCAGCAATCGGCGCGTATCTAACCCTCTTGACCGGCGGACCCCATGGAGTTTGTGAGGTGGGTCACGCTTGCCATACGGCTACCTACCAATGGGGCGTCGAGAGGCCAATAAACCCGCCAACTAGTAACGATGCCCACCCTTGTTACGTTGGCGGGTTTTTAGTTGGTTAACCAATTAGCTATCTAGCTTATAAGTAGTTTGGGCCAATTTACCCGCAACAAAGTCAGTTACAAATTGGCGCACTACTGGATGCAGTGCCTCAAAAGTAGTCCGTTCTGCCTGATTTAATCGCCCTAGCACGTAGTCTCTTCTGTCATGCACTGGCTGCGCGTCACCGTCATGTGTCGGCGTAAGCCCAGAACCAATCCGTACACGGCCAAATGATGCGCCAAGATGTAAAATTAGATTTTTAATGCCATTATTACCTGCATCTGAGCCGCCTACTCTAGTTCGTACCGTGCCAAGCGGTAGCGCCATCTCGTCATGTATCGCCAGAATATCGCTCTCGCTCAAACGATAAAACTGCTTTACAGCTAGTGCTGCCTCGCCAACTAGATTATAATATGTCGTTGGCTTTAAAATAATCACGGCTTCACCGTTAATTGTACCCGTAGCGACATCACCCATGAATTTCTTTTTATTCTGCCACAGCGAAAAATGCTCCGCTTCAGCAATATAGTCAGCCATCATAAAGCCGAAATTGTGGCGCGTACCAACATACTCCGCCCCAGGATTACCTAAACCAATAATTAATTTCACTACAATTAATTATAACACCAATAAAAGCATTATGTTACATATGCAATATAATGCGCTAAATGGCCAAAGCTACAAGATTACCATTCTCGTTATTAAACATAAATGCAGCCATCTTGGTCTGGCTCTTTCAATATAGCAGATATACCCTCAAACATAGCTACAATGGCTGGGATGAATGTCCAGCAAAACAAAAGGTATACAATACCGATTGCTTTCCCTGCATAAAACTTATGTATACCAAATCCACCAACATAAAGCGCCGATAAAGCGTATGTTAAGCGATTCACTTTTTTGCCATGGTTATTATTGGAATTATTATTGGATTTTTCTACTTTTCTCACTATAACACTATTACCAGATTTATAGAACTCCACAATATCCCCTTCTTTAGGGATAAAGTCTAATGCCGAAGTGTCGACCTCTTCAAAAGAACCATCGTCTAAGCCAATTATAGTTTTACTTAAATTCACCTTTAAAACTTTCGTCATAATAGCATTGCTCCTTTCAGCTGATACAACATATTATGTATTTATATTATCATAGACCGTACAATTTATTAAGCCAAGTTTGTGCTAAAATATAATTATGATGGATCAAATGTTTGACGATGTAAATCTTGAGCGGCGTATCTACGCCCTATTCAAGCTCGACGTCAAAATTAAAGCCGTAATTGCCAGCAATATTCCAACTAGCCGCAGCGCCAATGCCACGGTTTTCTTGACCACTAGCAACCTACTATTCTGCTTTATTGATTCAAAAATGCATCTCACTCTCGGCGATGTTCGCAAGATGGTCTCACGTATGAACCTAACTATCGAAAAGATTCTCGCGCCAGACGCCGACGTCGATTATTTCGACAATATTGCCCGTGAAAAATTCAACGCCACCTTCCCAGGGCGCAATAGTGTATCAGATAGCGACTTAATGTTTTATCGCACACTAGCCCCGTACTGCCCAGCACTCATTCAGGTTGCCAGTGTTACTGGCAATGTTATCCGTCAATACGACTCTTCAGCTGTCGGTAGCTGGCGCCCGAGCGTCAAATTCTCTTATCGCCGCATGCGTACTAGCTAATCCAAATAAATGTCACTAAATATAAAACCCAGCCGTTAAGGCTGGGTTATTTGCTACTTAATAAATATTATTTATCGCTCTTACGCTTGGTAGCACGCTTTTTTGTCTTATCAACCGGCAGCTCTGTATCTTCTGCATCAAATTGCTTAACTGCGCGATGGATTGCAATCAAGCCGATAGCACCAACACCAAATGATATTGCGCTGAGCAGCATGAGAGACAGGGAGATGTAGGCAAGCATATTGCGGTCATGCGTATTGTCGCCTACGTTATTGTTATCTGGGTGCTTAGCGTTGTAGCGCACCGACACGCTTTCATTGACCTTCAGGTCACAATCAGCCTTATCTGGTGGCAAAAGCCACATTGAAACACCCTCGTAGTTACGGTGATTAGCTGCCTCAAATTTATAATAAGCACGGCAACTATGCATACTACGATAACTCGGGTCGTCTTTAACTTCTAATTTTGTGATATATGCCGTAGTCTCGCTCTTACGGGTACTATAGTTTTGAAAATGTTCTAGGGCACCGAAGGCACAATACGCACCGACGACGCCAGCTACAACTAGCATCATGCAAATCAAGCGGTAAGTGATTCTCGCGCAGATATTGCTTTGTACATGACGCTTAATATTGTAATTACGCTTCATATACTATTATCCTAGCACAGTAAATAGCAAATTGCTAGTGCTATATGCCAGATAATTATTTATCATCAGTGAATCTAGCATATCGGCAGAAAAACATTGCACCAGCTAGCATCAAAGCGGCACCCACTCCAGTATAAAAGAACGCCACGAAAGTAGTCGGTAGCACGCCTAAAACGCGCAGGCTCACCCCGCCACTCATCATAACAGCCATAATAATATACGATTTAAGGTCAAAGAAATGCCAAAATGGTCTTGTTAAATTAGGATACGCCTTAATCCTACTAGTGTGTTTTAGGCTAAGCTTATAAAACATAGTACCAAATAGGCTCATTACTATTACCGAAAGTAGTAAATACACATAATTAAATTCCGCCAAACTGTAGTATGCTATTACGCCCATCCGAACAACATTAAGCCCCGCCAGTAGCCAAACGCCACCGGCAATCGCGAGTAGCGTCCGCTTCTTAACATGAAACCGCGACCTACTCATGGGCTAGCTCCTGTCGCATCGCATGATAGCCGATCAACACCGTCCAGATATAAGCACAGGTCTTCGGTATCATCAACATACCAATCATCGGCCAAATATGCACCAGCAGCACCACCGGCAAATAAAATCCGAAGCTCAATACAATTGTCAACCAAAGGTATCTAAAATCGCCGTCCTTATACTGCTTAGCTGCTTTATAGCACAGAATTAGCACTAATAAACCAAGCAAAGTGAACGGGATATTACGATAAATACCCCAATCCAACGGTGGCGTCATACTAAACCAATCATTTTGCGGCAATAGTGTTATGATTATCCTACTCAGAGCCAACACCCAAACTACTATTGTCAGACCACGCCTACTGCTGACATTATAGCGTCGTCGCCATACATAATAGAGCAGTACATAAAATAGTGTCATCGTGATGGAAGTCACTAGTTTGCCAAATCCTAGCGCTACCGCATACGACGCTAGCCCGGTTGTAAGAAGCGCAACCATCCGCGGCACTAGATGAAAGGCATCACCTAACCCCAACACTACGGCCATAATACCATAAAGCAGAAACTGCTTCGATGTTCTATCGGAGCTCATCTTCCTACTACCCAGAATCATCCTTACACCCAAATATGTCACCATTAGTAGATACACTACGTCAAAAGTCGTCTCGAAAATCGCTTGCATTAACCCTCCTTTGCCTTGCTAACTTTATCAACCGTAAATAAAAACTCTTTGGAATATACTGTTCGCTTAACAACTTCAACTAATGTTACATAATCAAAGTTCCGTTGCGACATCGCCGCCATAATTGACACCAGAATAAAATCTACTAGTTGCTCTCGAGAAAAATCGCCAGTAAAAACTTCCGAGTCAATCTGAGCATCACACTTCAGAATATCCAGCATCCGCGACTGCACTATTGTCAAATACCGTTGCATCGATTCACAGCCCTTGGCTCGTCCAGCCGATGATAAGCTCATAGCGTGTGCTGTAAAAAAATTCGGGTATTTATTGATGCCGCATTTAATACGTACAGTCAGCTGAGTGATAAACTCCGCAAAATTCATTTGCGACGCCACCAAATCATCCAACTTCAATATATCCGCCCAAACACTCTCAATCGTGGCAATCAACAAGTCGTCCTTAGACGGAAAATAGTAATAGAGCGAACCCAAAGCCACATGACAGTGCTCCGCCACCGTTCTCATATTAACTGCCGGCAGCCCTTTATCTGCGACTAGCTCTCTACAAACTGCCAAAATCTTTTCACGCGAGGTAACTACGGTATTCAACTTAGCCTTTCATTTAATATGAACAATGTTCAATATTAATTATAACCAACTAAATACGGCGCGTCAACAGCCTGAAATAATGGGTAGACTACTACAAAGACATCACCACTAAGTTCTCAATATGGATTGAGGGAACTCCTAGTATATCTACACTTTTTTGAGTGCATGCCATGGATGCTGGGTGCACTTTTTAACGATAGAAAAGCTGTCGTTAAAAGATTTAAGATTGGCTTGATAGCTTGATCTTTGAGTGAAAATATTACTACTTTTCCTTATAACCTATAGCAACATTACCTGCTTTATTAAGTCCTGGTACTTTAAGAATACCAGAACTTGACTTGTTTTTTAAATCAAATTTCCCAACTAAAAATAAAGCTTTAAGTCCTGGGCTAGGCAAATTGAACGATGAATCAACTAACTTAATATGCTTACCTCCAAGAGTGACTTTAGACAAATCATAATGAGAATCCAGAATATCCCGTGACACAAAGAGATACAATTCATCCTTATTTATATAATTTTCTGGTATATTAAACTCTTCCCGAGACACCGCCACTGTCTCCCAATGATACGACGCAAGTTCCGCCTTCTCATTATCATCAGCACATCCCGCAAGGAAAAAAAGAGAACCTAGCGACAGGAGCACAGCAAGACAACCTAGCGACAGGAGCACAGCAAGACAACTTTGAAAAATGTTTTTACGAAAGATAGTTTTACTTCTCATAACACTACTAGCCTCCTTTTCGTTAACACGACTCTGTATCAAATGATCATAAAACAGACTATTAAGTAAACAAGATCTACCATTCACTCTGATTACTGTAATAATTTTAATAAATATATTACTTTTTCGTACTAATTTGTCTAGATTATCAACGCTAATCTCTTCATTTACTAGCAAACTATACTCTTCATAAACAGCAAGGTTCACGAAACAGAAGAACCAGAAGAATCAATATCATCATGCACGTTTAATGCTTCCAACAATATTCCCTCATAAACGAAGCAATCACCTGCAAATCTTCATCTTCATAATACTCAAAAAGCAACTTCTTAAACTCAGAAACCTTATTTTTTGGAATAACCAGCAAGCCGTTACCATGAGAAATCAAATAATGTAGGGAACTTTTTTACAATTTTTATACCATTTTGTTCCCCAAAACATAAGCAACTAAATCGCACAACTACTCGACAGCAAAATCACGCTCAAAAACCACAAGAACCCAGCTTAAAGCCGCTTCGCATTAAACCTTTTAACAATAGCCCTCGCTAAGCTTTGCTACACAAAGCCTAAAACGCAGCAACTAGACTGTACGCAAATAGGTATCATCAAAACGATATCTTGATTCAGTGCGATTTGTAAAGGAGCGCCACTGATTCTGTATGGATTGAGAGAACTCCGAGTATTGCTACACTTTTTAACGATAGAAAAAGGTAATCATTAAAAGGTTTAAGATTGGCTTAATAGCTTGATTCTTGAGCATAAAGTCAGCCTAGAGAGGATTCCCCCTAGGCTGACTTTTGTAACATTTCAAATGCTCACATTCTTTTGGCTTTTACGATGCCCTTTCAATATCCACACTAATCTCTGATTTAAAAGTTACGCTGAA
>CAMYAY010000008.1 GCA_947253945.1 uncultured Candidatus Saccharibacteria bacterium | reverse complement strand
GTTCTTGACATAGTCGGCGTGCCCTGGCATATCGACGTGAGCGTAGTGACGCTTTGGTGATTCATACTCCTGGTGTGAAGTTGCAATTGTAATACCACGCTGTCGCTCTTCTGGGGCGTTGTCGATCTGGTCGTAAGCGACTGGTTTGTTAATGTCGCTTGGAAGACGATCGGCAAGAACCTTGGTGATAGCAGCAGTCAAGGTAGTCTTACCATGTTCAACGTGACCCATGGTACCAACGTTGACATGCGGTTTAGTGCGTTGAAATTCTGCCATGTTTCTCCTTTATATAAATTAATTAGTATCGCGCTCTAGCGATGCGACATTACATCGCCTCGGCCACGCTTAGTATATATTTTAGCAACAAACACTAAAGTTTGCAACAATAAAATGAAACCAAAAACACCCCCACAGCGGGGGTGTTTGGTTAACAATTCGTTGGGTCAAAACAGAACAACTAGGCTAATTCGACTTTAGCACCAGCGTCTTCTAGGGTCTTCTTGGCAGCTTCAGCTTCGTCCTTAGAGACCTTCTCCTTGATGACGGCAGGAGCTTCCTCGACTAGCTTCTTGGCATCGCCAAGACCCAAGCCGGTGATTTCCTTGACAGCCTTGATGACGGCAACCTTCTGGCTACCAGCATCAACTAGCTTAACGTCAAATTCGGTCTTTTCTTCTGCAGCGGCAGCACCGTCAGCAGGAGCAGCGGCTACAGCAACAGCGGCAGCAGCTGGTTCAATGCCGTACTCATCCTTAAGTACGTTCTTTAGTTCGTTGACTTCTAGAACAGTCAACTTGGTTAGCTCTTCAGCTAATTTCTTTACATCAGCCATGTGATATTCTCCTTAAATTAATGATTAACAAATATTAAATGTATTGGTTGCAAAACCTAGGCAGCATGGTCGGCGATACCGTCGAGCAAAGCGTGCAAGTTGCCAGAAAGGGCGTTGGTGACGTCGTTGACTGGCGATAGCAACTGAGCCACAGTCTGGGCGATGAGCTCGTTCTTGGTTGGAAGCTTGGCAAGTGCTGTGACTTCCTCGGTGTTCAAGCTGCTACCCAAATTGTTAAAGGCACCAACTAGCTTGAGTTCTGGATTATTCTTGGCGAATTCAGCCAAAACTTTAGCCGGTAGAACCTCGTCGTCGGCGCTGATGGCGTACAATACTTGGCCCTTCATGGCACTGGTGTCAGTGTCTTTGTAGGCGTCGTGCTGTTGCATCGCAACCCGCATGAGGCGGTTCTTGGTGACCTTGATAGCCACACCCTGAGCGCGGGCGGCACGGCGTAGCTCTTGAAGAGCCTGCACGGTGACACCGGTGTACTCAGCGAAGGCGACCATCTTGGCGCTGTCGAGTGCTTGGTTTAATTCTGCAACCAAAGTTTCCTTTTTACTACGTGAAATAGCCATAATTCTCCTTTGGTTAATTAATATTGACGACCCGAATTGTTAAGGTGTCGTTATCGAAGGGTGTATCTCGGTAGCATATTAAGACTAACCGTCTGCCACTGTCTCTGATAACGTTATGACTATTATAACAAATTCCCCCGCCCTGTCAAGCACTTTGTGGTCGCGCGGGCACTAGTGCCGGCAGCGCGTTTATGCTAAAATAAAGGTAATGTTTCGCAAAGAAGTTAAATTCAGTGTTAGCACCGACACCTTCATCCGCTTTTGGTTGGTGATTCTTGGGTTCTTGGCGGTGATTGCCGCAGTCTGGTGGGCACGCACGCCGCTAATGTTGATTGCCATGGCGTTTTTCTTGACCTTGATTTTAAACCGACCGGTGTCATTCATCGCTCGTTTCTTGCCCGGTAAGTCGCGCGCCTTCGCCACACTGATTGCCTATATTATTATAGTTGCCATGGTGGGTGCGTTGCTTTTCTCAGTGGTGCCGATTCTGGTGCATCAGCTGTACGACTTTGTGGCGTCGCTTTCATCTGACCAATTACAGTCGCGTTCGGGCTGGCTGTACCACTTGCTGGCGCAGTATCACCTTGAGGGGCAAGTTGATTCTGCAGTGAACAGCGTCAAGTCTTACCTCGGCGGGGTGGTCGCAGCGGTGAGCAGTTGGGCTTTGCCGGCTATCACGAGTACGCTGAGCTTTCTCGGCAACGCCTGTTTGGTGATTTTCTTGACTTATTTCATGCTAGTGGAGGCGCCGGATTGGGAGGTGAAGTTCTGGAACGCTGTTTATAGCGACCCAGAGCGGCGGCGTCATCACAAGGCAGTGGCGAAGCGAATGTATGAAGTGTTCTCAAACTACATCGCTGGCCAGGCTACGGTGGGCGCGATTTCTGCCACGTTCACGGCATTAGTGGTGATGGTGATGGCGCTATTGATGCCACAAATTCCGTTAACCACGGCAGCGCCGGCTTGGATTACTATCTTTTTGCTGATATTTGTACCTCTGTTTGGCGCGATGATTGGTGGCATTATTGTGACGATTATGCTGGCGGTTTATTCGACGCCGGCGGCTATTGCGTACATCGCTATCTTCTTTATTGAGCAACAGGTGGAGAATAATATCGTTACGCCGCGCATTCAGTCGCGCCGTTTGGACATGTCGGCACTGCTCGTGCTTGCCGCGATTACTATTGGTATCAACGTGGGTGGGCTGGCTGGCGCGCTAATTGCCATACCGGTGGCGGGCTGCTGCATTGTGCTTTTGCGCGACTTCTTGCATACGCGTGAATTAGTGGCGGCACGGGCGCGTAGCGCAGGTACGGACCGTAATATGGATGGCGTACTTGGCGCAGATGACGACCGGCCGGTGATATTTACTGCTGACCGGAAGAAGTTTAGATTCGGTGCCAAACACTAGCGCCGGCGCCGTCGAGTACGGTAACGCCTTGGGCGCTTAGCTGGTCACGGAGTTGGTCAGAGAGCGCCCAATTTTTGGTTTGGCGCGCGGTTTGGCGCGTGGCGATGAGGTCTTTTAAGTCGTCTTCGAGGTCGGGCGTGGTAGCTTGTAGCTCCATGCCGAGGTAGCAGTCGATAAATTCTAGGACGTGAAGTAGCGCCGTACTGCTGAAGTGAGCGGGCGTGAGTAGGTTCATTGCTTGGTCGAGAGCATATAAAGTGGCAGGCGTGTCAAGGTTGTTGAGGAGCGCGGTTTTGGCTTGCGCAAGTAAATGGTCAACGCTGGCACTGACGGCACTTCGGTCGGCAGTATCGGGCAGCTGCCAACGGAGTTCGGCGCAGCGGCGCCAGTTATCGCGACGATTGCGGGCGGCAGTGAGGCCATCCCAACTGAAGTTAGTTGCGCTGCTATAGTTCGACTGCAGCACTAGCATGCGGAAATCAAGGCCACTAAAGCCGCGCTTTATGAGGTCAGGTAGCGTGTAAAAGTTGTGGGCTGACTTGCTCATTTTGTGCCCGTCAATCAAGAGATGCTCGTTGTGTACAAAGTACTTGGCATACTCAGCGGGCTGGTCCCCTGCTGTGCTTTGGGCGATTTCGTTTTCGTGGTGTGGGAAGATAAGGTCAACCCCACCGGTGTGGATGTCGAACGGCTGATCGAGGTTGTCGGTTGACATCACGGAGCACTCAATGTGCCACCCTGGGCGACCGGTGTAATCTTGCCCGTTGACGGTAAAGTCCCACGCTGGCTCGCCCGGCTTTTGCTTCTTCCAGATGGCGAAGTCGCTAATGCTTGCCTTGTCGTACTCGTCATTTGCCACGCGCTCGCGGCTGATATCTGCCGGATTGATGTGGCTGAGCTGACCGTAACAGTGGTCGGCGGCGTACTTGGCGATAGAAAAATAGATGCCGTCGTCGGCTAGGTAGGCCACGCCGGAATCAACGAGCTTGGTTACCTGCGCCTGAATCTTGGCGATGTTGTCGGTGGCCTTCACGAAGGTAATGGAATCAGTGTCGTTCCCCACTTGCTGCATTTCATCTAAAAAGATAGCCTCATATTTGGCGGTGAGTTGTTGCAAAGCAGCCATCGGTTCAAGCTCGGGGTAATCGGCTTTGGAATCGCGGATGGTTTTGTCGTCTACGTCCGTGAAGTTCATCACGTGCTTCGTTTGGTAGCCCGCGAGGCGGACGGCGCGGCGCAAGATATCGGCGTAAATGTAGGCGCTGAGGTTGCCGATGTGGGCATGGTTGTAGACGGTCGGGCCACAGGAGTAGATACGAGCGGTCTTGCCGTCGAGCGGGGCGAATTTAGTGGTTTGTTTAGTAAGGGTGTTGTGCAACTTCATAGTTTTATTTTACCACATATGCTTATGACGGATTAGTTGGAGGTTACATGTTTTTACTACTTTCGGGATGTTTGACTAAGCATAGCGGGTATAGTACTTTGTTTGTGCTATCTGCATAATAAATACATCGAAGGTCTGTGTTATATCAACCTCCCATAAGATTACATCTTCGCTAATGCCTCTGTAAAATTTTTTGTACGTACCGTCGTTATCAATTGGCTTCATCCCCATCGGTATATTTTTGTGAAAATCGTCTTCTTTAACTGAACTGCAAACACCCTTAAAAAATACCATCAACTTATTTATATGTGACATCTTTGCGGATTTACTAATAAAGTTATCTTTATATTCACTAGTAAAGCTCACTGTGAACTTTTTACCTTTAGTATCACGAACTGCGCTATCGTCGACAACAATACCGTCGCCAGCACCTCCGTTACTCCTAATGCGGTTATATTTTTGCCTACTCCGCTTTTTGTAAGAGCCCATTGTAATAAGCGAAAATAGTTTTTAGGTTTAGTGTCTTGTCAGACGCATCCAATAATTTATAGCCCTTACGAGCTTCAACCCACGGTTGCTCGCTGTGTGTCATGGCTTCAAGCTGGTCTGCGGAATATTTGCCGAACTTGTTCCATATTGCATCAAGTAGGGCTTGTACATCGTCATTTTCAAAGACTATTTCGTCGTCAATCCGAGGTATTTCATGCCAGCCAAGTTCGCGATATTTTCTAAATAAACTAGGAAATACTGGGCCATGCACCCACGCCTGTGGCTGCTCGGTAAATAGCACGTTATCTATATGCTCTGCAGAGTCATTATTTAATGCTATAAACCAAGCATATGCATAATAAACCAGCTTTTGAAGCTTCTTGGGGGTTAGTTCCTTCTTGGTTAGAAAGTATCTTGCTATGTTGATAGCTGTTATGTTGTCATCCTTAATTATCATGCGCGTGCCTCGATATAGCTCTAATGCTTTTAGTATATCACAAAACTGTAATTGGCGCCAATTTATTTAGTCGTTAAAGTGTATTGTGCCGACACCATTCTCGTCGACTATTGGCGGCTCTGTGCCGTTGCGGCGCTTGAAGAAGTCTGCCCAGTAGGGGTTCTCTTTATCGAACAGCGCCTTTTGCTCTGGTGTAAAATTCCATGGGTAATCACACCATAAATTAAGCATACTGTGCCGGTCAAAGGAAATTAAAAGTTCACCTAACACAGGTTGAATATTACGAGGGTCAGATTTGTAATATGTAAAATGGTCAACCCAGTACACCTTATCGGATTCATTCTCCTTGTAGAACTCGTATCCTTCAAGCCTATGGCCAAGATTATTTTTCGGCACCGCTTTTCCCTTTCATTTGTGAATATTTCTTGGTATTAATATACCCCATGTACTCACGAAATGTAATAGGAGATATCTCGCTGGATGATTGACTTTTACCCAGGGTTTGGTAGGATAGAAACATAAGGCGATTCATGGTCGCGAGCACCTGTAGTTTGCGGTGGATGAATCACCTTTTTTGTATTGTATAAAAATCCAGTTGACTTTCTGCTCGTGGTTTAGTAAGATAGAAGTACAAGGCGATTCGTGGTCGTGGAATGCATATTCTGCGGTTACTGAATCGTCTTTTTTGATACCGTAATTTACAAGATGGTTGCTCGAAGCTACGGCAAAAGGCTTATATTATTATTTTATTTTACTCTGAAATTGCCTAAATTGATACCGTGGCTGAGGCTGGCGTGTTCGGTTGCCTGCTCGGCCTGCTGCACCGCTTGTTCGGCGGCACTAGTGGCACTTTTCTCGGCTTGCTGACTATCGTACTCGGCATAAAGGCGGTCAAGCGCTTGAATCAACTCTGGTAGGAACTCGTCGTATGTGCCGTAAGTACGGAAGCCCGCGGCGTAAGGGTGTCCGTCACCCCCAAATGACTTGGCGAGGAGGTTGGCAAGCGGCGCATTGGCGCGAATTTTGCCGGTGATTTTTTCGTCTGGGTAAGTCTTGATACCGATGGCAAGGTCAACGCCAATCACGAGGCGCATCTCGTCGAGCACCAGCATGGTTGGATTGTACTCGTTGCTATACTCGTGGACTTCGTCGAATGGCACGTGAATCAAGGCGGTGCGGCCGTCGTTAAAGTATTCAATGCGCTCAATCAGCCGTCCCTTGTACTCAAGAATGCGCGGCGACTTTTTCATTAGTTCGCGGCGCTCTTCTTCAATAGCGGCTGGGTTGGCACCAGCGGTGACGAGTTTGCTACAAGCAAGAAAGCTGCCGGCCGTGGTTGCTGGCGTGGTGAGGCCAAGGGAGTCAGCTTGGATGGAGATGAACATCAGCTCGGCGGCTAGTGGGCTGATGTGCCATTGCTCTTCTTCGCAGATGTCAAAGATGAGCTCGCCAGTCGAAACGGCGGTGTCGCTGATGATGTAATCAGCTGGGAACGGCAAATCGGTGTCCACGCCCACGTGGTGGTCGAGCACTAGCACGGGGTGGGAACTGAGGAAGTTCATCGCCACGGGGTCGTCGGTGGTCTTGCCCATCAGCGTCTTGGCTGAGGTGTCAACGATGATGGCCATGTCGCAGCTTGGATCGATGTCGAGCTGGACACGGTCCCAGCCCTTGATGTAACGGAGGTAAGTTGGCGTTTGCACTGGGCACTGTAGCGCAACTTGTTTACCAAGCCCACTTAAAATTTCTTCAAGCGCAAGCGCTGAGCCAATGGAATCGCCGTCAGGGTTCTCAGCCTGCAAGACTAAAATTTTGCGGGCGGAATTAATCCAGCCCCGTTGTTTATCGTTCAAAATCATTATCTATATTATAGCACTATTCTGGGGCTGGACAACATTAGCATTTTATGGTATAATACAAGTACTTTGTAGAAAGGCTGCAAAGAGAACTTTACGTTCTACCTACAATTTAGGAGCTGAAATGATTGATATGGTAACCGTTATGCAAGTTGTATTTAAGTTGATACTCGCCGTGATCGTGGTCATACTCGTGGCACTTGCGGTCAGCAAGCTAAGAGTTAAGTACACTAAACAACTTTACCGGCGTAAGCTGGCGGCCTATCGGGCGCTGCGTCGTGCGGCGTTTTACCTGCTAGCAGGTAGCGTGATGAATGTAGTGCTATATCTGGTATTTAACCGGTTTGTGCAAGAGTCAGCTGCCGCGTACGGAGTGATTTATTGCTTAGCGCCACTGTGCATTGCTGCGGTTTTCGCCTACATTGCCCTGCTGGTGTTTATTTATGGCAATAATTTTTACGCCCGCTCGGAACTAGTTCGTCACGACAAATATAACATGATTTATCCAAATGAATTTGCCGAAAGAGGTGATAAACTTGCTGATCTGAAGCCACGTTCGAAGGTTATACCTTCGCCATTGGACCGTGTGTCGGGGATGCCGAAGAAGCCAATTGATGCTTTTATGGGCGATTTTTCTGAATCAAACGAGTTCAAGCGTGTGACGAAGCCAAATGACATTTCTAAGAGCACTGTTAGAACTATGGCTCAGCCGAATGATGCGGCAACTGCCGACAATCTTCCTAAGAAGAAGTAGTAACTCCCCGCCAATGTTACATTGGCGGGATTTTCTTTAGTCTTATTGTAAGAGTTTGCGACCGCTGAGG
The DNA here is from genome assembly GCA_947253945.1 of uncultured Candidatus Saccharibacteria bacterium. Taxonomy (GTDB): domain Bacteria; phylum Patescibacteriota; class Saccharimonadia; order Saccharimonadales; family Saccharimonadaceae; genus Nanoperiomorbus. Next base: position 16,611 of record CAMYAY010000008.1, on the reverse strand, counting down.
GCATGGCCGAGGGTGATTTGGTCGGTGTATTCAAGGTCAACGCCAATCGGGATGCCGCGCGCCAAGCGGCTGATTTTGACGCCGCTAAGGTCGGCTTGCTCGAGCTGCTTTTGGATGTAGAGTGCAGTGGACTCGCCTTCTACGCTGGCGTTGGTGGCAAGAATTACCTCTTGTACGGCGTCGCGTTTAATGCGGTCAATGAGCTCAGGGATGTGAAGCGCCTCTGGCCCCACGCCGTCAATCGGCGAAATCACGCCGCCTAAAACGTGGTAAGTTCCCTTGTACAAGTTGGTGCCCTCAATAGCGAGGACATCGAACGGGTCTTCAACCACCGCCACGGTGGTGCGGTCGCGGTCGGGCGCGCTGTAAAGCGGCGAGATAGGCTCGTCGGCGTCAATCAGGGCGAAGGTAACTGGGCAACGCTTGACGCTGTCGTGCAATGAGCTGAGCGCCGCGGACAGCTTGGCGGCCTTTTTGCGGTCGCCTTTTAGGCACGCGTAAGCATAGCGCTCGGCCGTCTTGGCGCCCACGCCCGGCAGTGCGCTAAAGGCGTCAATTAATTCAACCAGCGCCCGCGGTAAACTAGCTTTGCCCCCTGGCATTAGAGCCCGAGGCCACCCATCATGCCACCCATCAGTGGCTTAACTTTTTCCGCAGCGACGTCTTGCGCTGCCTTGAGGCCATCTTGAATTGCGGCCTTAATCCAAGCTTCGAGCTCGCCCTTTTTATTGAGGTCGATGAGGTCAGGGTTGACTTTAACGTCTACCACCTTGAGCTCGCCGTTGAACTGAATGGTGATGGCGCCGTCGCCTGCCTCAACTTCAACAATCTCCTTCTTAAGCTCCTTTTGCGCTTGGCGCATCTTCTTTAGCATTTCCATTTGGTCTTTAAATCCGGCCATAAATCCTCCTTAAGTTATCATCTCAATTATAACATATGTTATAATGATATTGATGATGCGTAAATTTATGCTGAAGCATAGTTGGCTCTATCGGTACCGGTACTGGTGGTCAATTATTTGTTTAGCATTGTTTGCGCTAACTATGATTTTTAGCAATTTAGACACGATGCCAAACGGTTTGTCGGCGGCCGAAGAAGCCAACGTGGCACACGTGAGCAGTATCAAGCCGGCGATGCTCTACCGTGATTCGTCGCGGCTGAATTATGTGGCAAATTGGCCGTGGACGGCGGCCGAGGTTGCCAGTACGCAGTTGCTGGGGCGCAGCGTGTTTGCTTGGCGCTTGCCGGCAGCAATTTTAGCGCTGGTGACCATTGGTGTCATGATGGCGTTAATTTGGCGGATGCGCAAGCCGTCGCTGGCAGTGATTGCGGGCTTTTTGATGGCGTCGAGCGCCGGCTTTTTGTGTTTAGGGCGTGAAGCAACTCCAGTGGTAATGACAGCCTGCTTGCTCAGCATTGCGCTGTACAACGGTTATCTGGTGCTAAACCATACACTGTCGAAGTGGCGGTTGCGCTTGGCGCGGTGGTGCTTGGTGGCGGTGTTGGCGCTTTTGCCATACTTGCCGGGCGGCTTTTTGGCAGTCGTGGTTCTTTTGTTGGCAACACTGGTGCATCCGCGGGGGCGGTTGCTGTTTAAGGAGCACAAGGGTGCCTACCTTGCTTATTTGGTGGCGGGCGTGGTGCTGTGGTTGCCGTGGTTTGCGTCGCTTGTGATGGATATTTTACATGGCAGTAAGGCTAACTTAGTGTCGCAGATGTTATTGTTGCCGAGTCACAATTTGGCCGACCTCGGTGGCGCCGTGATGGCAGTACTGGGATTTATCCACTTAAAGGGCGCGCCATATTTATTGCCAGTGGGACTGTTGACTCTGGTAGACACGGCGCTGGCCATTTGGGGGATTTGGGTGCTGGCGAGCCACTTTGCGTCGGTGCGTTCGCGCTTGATTTTGTTATTATTCGCCGCCTTTTTGCAGCCAGCCATGGTGGCATTGCTCTTTATTCCGCTGACTTTGCTGGTGGTACTGGGGCTTGGCGATATCATCGACCGCTGGTATACCCTCTTCCCACGCAATCCGTACGCGCGAACGTTTGCCCTGATTCCGCTCTCGGCGCTGATTATTTCGCTTGGCTGGTTTAATTCGGAGCGCTATTTTGCGGCGCTTAATTATCATGCGCCAGTGGTTTATAGCTACAACGAGGAGTATCAAACGGCATATCAGCTATCTAAAGATAGAAGTATCGAAGTCCTAGTGGTGCCCGATGACAAAATTGACCTCTATTATGCTGTGCAGTCACACCACCACGTGACGGTAATTGGGGCGAGTGCGGCTGACCAGCTGAGAATGTCGGACTTTAAAGAGAACAGCAAGATGGCGGTGCTTGGGTCGGCGAACTTCCGCCCAGATGAAAAGCAACTAAAAGAGCGGTCGGTGCTAGCGGGCTGGCGTAAAAATCACCCAGTGCTCGCGCGCATTTACTACGGTGACGCGCAGCTAGTCCAGCCGGCGGAGCAATAAACTCTTTAGCAATAAATTAGCCCCTTCAGCGAGGGGCTTTATTGGTAATTATTGGCGTTTCTTTTCAAGTGACATGAACTTCAGCTGGTCTGGATGGAAGTAAAGTTCGACGTTGCCGGTCGGACCGTTACGATGCTTGGCGATAATGAGGTCGGTGATGTGCTGGCGCTCAGTGTCGGGATTGTAGTAGTCTTCGCGGTAGAGGAACATCACGATATCAGCGTCCTGTTCGATGGAGCCGGATTCACGGAGGTCGGAGAGCATTGGGCGCTTGTCAGGGCGCTGCTCCACAGTACGGCTGAGCTGCGAAAGTGCCACCACTGGTACATTAAGTTCGCGGGCGATGAGTTTAAGGCCGCGCGAGATTTCACTCACCTCTTGTACACGGTTGTCGCCATAGTTTTTACTACCACTCATCAGCTGCAAGTAGTCAACGATAATGAGCCCCAGCGGCGTCTTGTGGGCTTGGCGCTGCGCCATGGTGCGCATTTCAAGAATGGACATGCCGGGCTTATCGCTGAAGTAAATTGGCACTTCGGCCATCTCACCCATGGCGTCGGAGATTTTGGCGAAGTCTTCTTCGGTCAAATTGCCGGTGCGAATGTTCCAGCTGTTCACGCCTGAAGCCTCGGCCACCATGCGGTCGACGGTTTGGTCGTTACTCATCTCAAGGTTGAAAATGAGTACCGCTTGACCACTCTTGCGGGCGGAGTTGTAGGCGAGGTTCTGTGCGAAGGTTGACTTACCCATGGCTGGGCGGGCAGCAAGAATAATGAGGTCGGACTTCTGGAGACCGGCGGTGAGAGTGTCAAGGTCCTTAAAGCCCGTTGGCAGGCCGCGCAAAGTGCCTTTGTTGCGGTGCAATTCTTCCATGCGGTCAAACGAGCTAGATAGGATGGAGTCGATTTTGACTAGGTCGGTCTTTTGTGAGATTTCGCTCACTGAAAAGAGATTGGCTTCGGCTTGCGCTAATACCTTTTGTACGTCTTCACCTTGGTCAAAGCCGAGTTTGGTGATTTGTGCGCCGGCACTAATCAAGCGGCGCCGGACAGCGGCGGTAGCGATAATGTTGGCGTATTCTACGGCGTGCGCTGAGTTTGGCACGAGATTGGCGAGCTCACCGAGGTATTGAATGCCGCCAATGCCCTCGATTTCGCCGTTATTCTTCAGCTCGTTGCCGAGAGTTAGCATGTCGATGGGCGCGTGGCGCTCATAAAGACGCAAAATGGCGCGGTAAATCGTGGCGTGGCGTGTGTCGTAAAAGTCGTCGGCGTTGACTTTGTCACCTACGTCAACCAGCACCTCTTGGTCAGTCAAGATAGAGCCGAGTAATGACATCTCGGCGTCAACATTTTGCGGCGGAACTTTGCCGCTGGCGCGCTCCTCGTTGTAGTTTGGGGCGGCTGCGCTGCGCGTAGCTTTAGAATTCGTCATTAGTAACTACCTCTCCCCCACCCATTATTTCCATAACTTTACTGGCGTCGGAATCGGCCGGCACCTTGTCTTTACTGATTTCGATGCTCGGCGTGAAGCGATATTCGGCGGTGATAGCGCGCTCGACGGCTGAGCGGAATTTATCAGTGTCAGCTTTCTTGCGGTGAAAGGCTTTGCCGAAGAAGAAGGTGACGAGGTTGGCGCTCTTGTTGTAGCGATATTCGCAATTACGAATCAGTGAGGCGGCGCTGACTTCATCGGCTTCCTTTAATTTATCTTCAATGAGCTCAAGCGACAGGTTGCCGTCAAAGTTATCTGGCGCTGGCGTGGCGGCTGTGGCCGTTACCTCTGATGTAGCGCTGGCTGGCTCAGCGGCTGTGGTGTTACTAGTACTGCTAGCACCGTTTGTGGCAGCTGACTTTGATTTAGTAGGCTGGGCTGGCTTAGCGGCGGCCGGTTTGGCAGGAGCTGGTGCTGGCTTGGCAGGAGCTTGCACGGCTGGCTTTGGTGTGATGGGCTGGTCGATGACGACGTTTAGCTGCGGCATGGCGCCAACGTGAATTTCAGCGGTGGCATTGGCTTTTAAGCTAGCGCAGACGAGCACGGCAATTAGCTTGGCTTCTGGCATCGCGGACTTATCTACCTCTAATAATTGGTCGATTAAGGCGTAAAGCGCTGGGCTGGCGCCGGCTTGGCGCGTGAGGAATTTGATAAGCTGGCGCGCAATGCTGGTAGCGCCGATGCCACTGGCGGTAAAGGTTTGCACTAGCTGGATGATGCGCGGGCTGTCTTGCTGGCCAATAGCCGTCCAGAGGTCGGTGAGCTGTTGGCTGGTGATGAGTCCGAGTGTGTGTTCGACTTGGCCGCAGGTGATGGCTTGGCCGCTGCTAGCCATTTGGTCAAGGATGGTGATGCTGTCGCGCACGCTGCCCCCGCCCTGTTCGGCAATTAGTTGCAAAGCGGCGTCATCAATCGTGATGTGTTCGCTGTCGCAGATTTTGTGGAGGTGCTTTGCCAGTACGTCGGGCGCCACGGTGCGGAATTGGTAGCGTTGGACGCGCGAAAGGATGGTGGCGGGCACCTTCTGCAGCTCGGTGGTGGCGAGAATGAAGATGGCGTGGCGCGGCGGCTCCTCAATGGTCTTGAGCAGTGCGTTAAACGCTGCCTTGCTGAGCATGTGAAACTCGTCGATGATGTAGACTTTGTACGGGCACTGCATTGGTGCGAGGTTAATGCTGTCACGCAAGTTGCGGATGTCGTCCACGCTGTTGTTGCTCGCCGCGTCAATCTCAATAATATCGACGTGCTGGCTTACGGCGCCGTCTTCGTAATCGAGCTGGTTAATCAGGTGAGCGAGAATGCGCGCTACGGTCGTTTTGCCAGTGCCGCGTTGCCCCGTAAAGAGGTAGCTGTGGGCAAACTGCCCCGTCTTGGCCATAGCGGCTAAGATGTCGGTCACTTGTGGCTGACCAATTACGCCGGCCAATTTGGTCGGGCGGTACTTACGGTATAGCGCCAGATGTGTATTCTGCTCTCCCTCACTTGTCATGTTTATATTATACCACGGAGCTGGTTACTTAGCCGGTATAAATGTCGGCATAAGATATCTCATTATAGCTACAATCTAGTGACGACGTACTCGCGGCTTTTTGGCGCGTTTGGTTGATGTGTCGTGCTGGTTGTTTGGCTGATTGGTGGCTGGCTTTTGTACAGCTGTGCCCTTGCTGCTAGGCGCTAGGTGGCTGGCAATAGGGGTTTTCTTGACTTGTACAACTCGGAAAGTTGCAGTCTGGAAAGCTTTAATTCTGGCAGGGTTAATTGAGCGAAATACGTAGCCAGTCCTCTCTTCTTGAGGTGCGAAGTTTTCAATGAAAAAGCTGCTATAGGCAATGTGGTCGCCCTTGGCAGTTACTGCTTCAACCTTTATTATGTAGTTGGCTGATTTGTTGGTGCGATTTTTTACTTTAATTGGAATGCCAAACTCTGTCATAGACTGCTGCTTAGCATTATTAATAACATCGAATTTTCCTAGTTCAACAGTCAATTCTTGAGCTAGAATTTGCTTGGTGTTGGCACCACTGGCGTCTGCTAGCGTCTTACTGTCGATGGCTGTAGTGCGGCCATTATTTGGTGCCTTAGCGACTTTTATGACGTTAGCGCTGATTAATATGGCAACTAGTAGAGCAATGGCTCCTAAGGCGGCGCCAGTGATTGAAAATGCGCGCTTGTGCTCAACAAAGCATGCGACAAGACCCAACACGACTGATACGATGCTGATAATATATAGTGCATAGATAGCAAACGAGAACCTGGCAATTAATGGCATTAGCACGGCAATTACTACAGCTACGATGCCTGTTGCTAGTGCTAAAATTGATAATAATGTTTTATTAGTGGTGTTGGATTCCATGATACCCTTCTTATTTAACTAATGTTTATTATACTAATCGTCCGCCACGCGTGTCAATAGTTGCTGATTACGCCACTGTTTTAAAATACACCATGGTAATAATTATCTCTACAGCGTAAAGCATCATACTAAGCTTGTTAAGCAAGCGCGTGGCGCCGGCGATGGTGTCAGTGCTATCTTCTTTTAATGCTTCTTTGCTCGCGGCGCGGGTAATTAGAATTGGTACGATGGCGCTAGCTGAGACGAGTGGAATGAAGAGTAAAATTAAGCTGAGTGCGCTCATGGTGCTGGCTAGTATATTATATGGGGTGATTGCAGCGTTAGTGGTGCTAGCTTGCCTTAGCTTGCGTCGCCAGAAGTATAGTAGTGCGCATAGAATTGGTAAATTGATTAGAACGACGAGAAGCCCAGGACAACTGACAATTAAGTTATGCATTAACGGTAAGTAGGCGTTGAGCTGGCTCCAGTCGAAGTGGTCAAATATATTGGTGGCTGAGTAAACACAAACCGCGCAGTACGCTATTGACAGTAGTATAATATTGCGGCTGTTTTGCCGCGCGCGACGGTATAATTCAGCAATGCTGTATGATTTAGTGATATGGCCAATAAAATTAGTGTAGCTATACCAAATGAATGTCATGGTTAAGAAGATAACGGCGCCAACGAGCGTACTCATAGTAATGAACGGTTGAGCTAAGCTGTAGTATTCGGCTGATAATCCACCAAATATCGTTAAAATTATGGTTGTTGGAACTAGCGAGGTGATAATTGCGCTAACGAGTAATATCTTCGTCAGTGGTACTCTGTTCTGTCGTTTGTTCTGATATTTGGCAATTGAAAAGTTGATAATGATAATGCTGACTAGTGCAGCAATGGATGGCATTGCCAAGGTGACGCCAATAGAGTCGGCGTTGCTGGTGGTGGTGGCAATGAGTGCAACGACAATGACAATCACTAGTTCGGCTACTGCACCGGTAAACAAGTACGAGATGGCTAGCTTCAAGGCAGATTTGGTATCGATGGACATGTGAGCCTTGAGTGAGGCTGACTGCTTGTGTTCTTGGCGCTCGCTCCACTTCTTAATTGCAAAGTAGCCAATGACACCAAAGGTTGGCATGTAGATGATTGGCGTGCTGAAAAATGCCATTGTAAGGGAAAGTAGGGTAATTAGTGGCACTGCAATGATGGGCGCGTGATTTGTAATGTCATCGCTGCTTGGCGCAAATAGTAGAGGCAGGAATAATGGTATGGCGGCTGCGGTGAGCAGTACGGCTAAAGTGGTGGTGATTCTACGCAGCGTTTTGCGGAACATAGGCTATGGCGCTTGCTTATTTACCATGTTTTTGCTGGATTCAAATAGGTCTTTGACCTGTTGCTCGGCGCCTTCTTTTGCCTTATTGCCAGCCTTGAATGAGAACGACAAAATGGCGGCAATGAGCGCTAAGCACGCCACTGCTAGAATGATGGTAAAAATTGTCTTTTTGATTTTATTGTTGGAATTGTTGTAACCGTTCATAATACTCCTATTTTACACTATTTACGGAAACATAACCAGCTTTACCCAAAGAGCCAGCAGCACGAGGTAGAGCGCGAGACAAAGTCGGCTGAGGTGCTGGGCAAGTTCGGCGAAGCGCGTGTGTTTCCACCGCCCTAGGCTGTGACTTAAGTAGAGTGCAACAGCCATTGGAATGCTGGCAAGTGGAAATGTGTTGATGTTAGTGAGCATTAGCAGCGCCAAGCTGCCTGCCGTGATGGCGGTGGCACTACGTGGTGCGATGTCGCCAACTAAACTCTCGGCTGGCGGGCGCTGGTCGCGATGTGCGATGGCGCGTATGGCAAATGTGATGGCTAAGTAGGTCACGATGAGGTCACAAAAGATGTAGCAGTAAGTGCCGTTTTGCCCTGCTTCAGCGAGATAAAGCGTGTAGAGCGACCAATTGCCGATGTTGTACGGGATTAAATTGAGTATCAAATAGGGTGCACCAAGGGCAATGAGTGCTAACCCGCCACAGTTAAGCCAATACTTGTGGTGATTCAACTGGTCGGTAAAGGCGTAGCTGGCGGCTGCACCGAGGGCGATAAGCGCGCTGAGTGTGGCGAGGAATAGTAGATTGCACCAAGTAGTAGCGTCAATTATTTGGTGGATAGCGAAGTTGGCTAGCGCACCGCATAGTGGCACAGCGATTACCAGAGGAATGGCTATCTTGAGCGCAAATCCAAGACGGCGAGGCTTTTGGTTTGCGCAAATTCGCGCCGCTAAACAGCTGACAATGACTGTGGTAATAGCGGTAAACCCGACAATAACTATTAGATTGGCGATATCGCCGCCCGCCATTAAGAATGGCATGGCCCCTAAAATGCCCACCGCAGTGGCTAGAATGACTTCTACATAGATGTATCCGCGCGTGATTTTGTTGTCGGGCAGCGGTTCCATTAAATTACTCCAGCGATTAGGTCGGCTTCGAATTGCGCAGTGTCGCCTTGGTAGGCGCTGACATCTGGAAAGTCGAGCGCCATCACGTGTTGCCAGACGGCGCGCACGAGTTGTTCAAACCACTCCAGTTGTTCGTTATCGTCATAGCTAAAGCTTGGCGTGTAGATTTCGCCGGTGAATTTATTTGGTTCAACGAACTGTAACGCGCCGCGCGGAATGCTAAAGGTGGCATATTGGCTGGAGTGACGTAGAAGCAAGCGGTAGAACATGAGCTGGTTCGCGTAGCGGTGGCACTTATCTTTGTGGATGCCGGAGGTGGCGAACTCTGAAAAGCCGTCGCCAGTCTTGTAATCGATGATAGTCACGGCATGAAGCTGCGGGTTGACTTCAAGCAGGTCGAGTTTGCCCTTGAGGCGCACGCCGCCGTCGAGCGTGGCGTTGAAGTTGACCTCGCTGGCCTGCCCCGATTGCAGTAGGTCGCTCCGCCGAGTGATGAACTGTTCGAGCACATTGCGGCCATAATTTAGCTGACCTTTTACGGTAGTTGCTGGAAAATCGCGCCCGCGGTAACGCATGTCTTGCTGGAAGCTATTGAGTACGGCGTCAAGGTTGATTTGCCCTGTTGTGTTGAGCTGATTGTGAATAAGGTGAAGCGCAGCGTGGATGGCGCTACCAAAGGCACTACTGATGCTGTCGGCCTCGGGGATGCCGAGAATATAACGCTGCATGAAGTGCTGCGGGCCGCTATATTTGAGGTCGATGAAGTCGTTGAGCGCGGTGGCCGAGAGTGCGAAGTTGTCGGTGCTGCGCCGCAAGAGCTGCCGCCAGTTGCCGGCGGGCGTGATGATGTCTTGCATGAATGATAGTTCGAGCGCGCGGGTCGCAGCCTCAATTGGAGCGGGCGTCACCTCGGTGCTTGGGACGTGTAAGAGATATTCCAGCTGGTTGAGCTCTTTATTGTCTTGGCTGGTGTGGCGCGTAATGATGAGTTCTTGCTTAGCGCGCGTCATTGCCACATAAAGTAGCCGCCGCCGCTCGTCATCATCGCTGCCGTCAACATTGCCGATATTGAGGTTGGACGGGTAGCTAAACTTGCTTTGCCCGCCGCCGCGCTTAGACTTGCTACCCCACGCCTCACTTGTGGCGTTGATGACGAAGACGGTCTTAAACTCTAGCCCCTTAGACTTGTGGGCGGTCATGAGGTTGACGGACTGATTGTCGCCAATTTGGCTGTGTGACTTAATAGTCACGCCAAACTGATTACACTGGTTGACAAAGGTAATGAGGTCGCGTAGCTTAAGCGGTTGGTCGGGCTGATAGCTATTAAGCCGGTCAAGTAAGGCTCGCAGGTCGTTGAGGTGGCGCAAGTAGTTAAGCGGTGCCGTTGGCAAGTTGTCGGGGTTGAAATAATAGCGATAAATTGGCGAAACGAAAGTTGTGCCGTTGACTTCCGTGGGCGTAATGCCAACGAGCTGTAACAGCAGCGTGTTGAGCGGTGTCGTTATGGCGGCCACAGCAAGAGTCTTTAGCCAGTCGACCAGCGGTTTGGTGCGGTCGTCTCCAGCTAGTTGCTCTAACCAAGCCAGAACTGGCCGGTCATGACTGAGCCGGGCGTTCACGCCGAGTGTGTAATATAGCTCGGGCGACAGGCCAACCGCTTTGGCAGCAAGTAGTTGTGGTAAATTGGCGCTGAGGTCGCTTAAATTGTCTTCGCTGAGTGCTTGCACGGTGCGTGCGAGTGTCAAAAGCAACTGAATTGGCTCGGAATTGAAAACGTTGCCGCTGTGTTCGTAGTTGACGCCGATGTGACGCTGACTGAGGTACGGCAGTAGCGGTTCGAGCGTTTTGTGGGTGCGGCTAATGACGGCAATTTCGGCTGGGTCTTCGCCTGTCTTGAGCCGCTGGTCAATTTGTTCTGCTAGATAATTATATTCCGCCTCGGGCGAAGCGAGGCTAACGGCGCTGACGGTGGCTTCGTCTGTTACCTCTGGCGTGACGGTTTTGATGTTACCGTCCATATCGCGCAAGCGGTCGGCAATGCCCTGCGCCACCACTTGGCTAGATTCGATAATCTGGTGGCCGCTACGATAATTTTTGGTTAAATCAACCTGCGTGAAGCGCGGGAAGCGCTGCTTGAAGTGGCCGATGTTGCTGATGTCGGCGCCTTGGAAGCGATAAATGGCTTGGTCGTCGTCGCCTACAATCAGGATGTTTGGGTCGTCGTAACTGGTGAGCTCAAACAGTAGTCTTAGCTGCGAGTCGTTGGTGTCCTGAAACTCATCCACCATGATGAACTGATATTGCTCTTGGAGGTCGGCCTTGAGGTCGGGGTTGTCTTGTAGAGCGTGAATGACTTGCGAAATCATGTCGTCGAAATCATATAGTCCCTGTTCGAGCAAGGCAGCATTGTAGCGCTCGTAGATGTCGGCGGCTAGCAGCAAGTTGGCACTGCGCTTGGCATCTTTTAAAATGTTACGCTTGGTATTGGCCGGGTCTTTCGTGAGCCAAGCTTTCTTCCATTCAGTAATCGGCGTGGTTTTATTTAGCGCCGTGGCGTCTTCAATGGCACTAGTTAGTGAGTCGGCCAATACCTGCCCCAATTTAGGCTCGGCTGAAAATGCAAAAGTCGGCTGACTTTCTGCGAAGCGTTTGGCGGTTTGTGCCAAATCGGCATAGTCCCCGAGCTGCTTTAGGCTGATGCGTCCACTAGTGGTGTCGGCGATATCGCTTGCAATCTGCTGGCAAAAGTCTTGCGCTGCTGCGGCGAGCTTTTGTACTTCGTCTGGAGTAAGCGCGGCGTTCTTAAAGTCGCTAATCACCTTGAGTAGCGTGCTAGTGTAGACAAATTTACCATCGTTCCGGCTGGCAAATGGGTGGTGTGGCTCGAGTTGACTCAAGATGTCAGACATAATTTGCGCCCGCTTGAGGTCGTCGGCAGGTTGGCGGCTGGCACCATTAAAAAAGTAGTCGCCGTAGCGCCCGATAATGCTACTGCCGAAGCCGTGGAAGGTGTTGATTTCAACTTTGTAAGCGTCGGCGCCGATAATGCCGGCGAGGCGCTTGGTCATGTTAGCGGCTGCCGCCTCAGTAAAAGTTAGACATAGAATGTTAGATGGGCTGGCGTCGGTTTGCGCCAAAATATTAGCAGCTCGCGTAGTGAGCAATTCAGTCTTACCTGTACCTGGCCCTGCCACGACGATAACTTGACCATAAATCTGGTCAACAGCGCGGCGCTGCTCCTCATTGAGCTTGTCAAGGCGAGCGGTAAGTTGCTCAACTGACATTATTCGCCTCGATTAATTACACTAGAGAAGAATGTGTGAGCGATGGCGCTGAGTAGAAGCGAATGTAGATTAAAAATCATCAAGATGCCGACCATGCAGGTAGCTAGACCAATAAGCTTACATTTTTGATAGCTGTGCGCTCCCCAAGCGAAGTTGTCGCAAGCTTCTTTGTAGTAGCGTACTAGTGCAAACCCTATTGCAGTTACAATAATGCCAACAATAAACCACGGAACATTGAATGAATAATGCATACAGTTATTTTACCACATTATTTATCAAAGGGTAAGCGAAATGTAAATTCCGTGCCTTGCCCGAGCTTCGAACTAACTTTAATGTGGGTGTTAATTTTAGCCGCTAGTCGCGCTACTACATATAGACCGAGCCCAGTGCCAGAATGTTGACGCGTGTGGTAATCTTCGCTACGCCAAAAGCGCTCGAAGATGTGTCCGAGGTCGGATTTACTAATGCCGATACCGGTGTCACGGATAAAGAATTCCACATAACTATGTTGTTTGCAGTTGCGTGTACCGATAGTGACGCTTCCTTGGTCAGTATATTTTATGGCATTGGTGATGATATTTTGCATGATTTCCTCGATTGCCATACGAGAAACGTTGATGTTGCCGTCATTTACGCTACTATTAAGTACCAGTTTGATACCCTTTTCGCGTGCCTCTTTGTTGTACTTGCCATATAAACTATTCATAAAGGTCTTAATATCAATTGATTCATTGTTCATATAGACGCCTCGTTCGGCGCGACTGAGTGTACTGAGGTCGTTAACCATTTGCCCGAGGTACAATATTTGGTCATGAGCGGCATCTAGTGTAGTAGAAAAGCTTGCGGCATCTCCGTGATGCGCTATGATAAATTGAAGGTTGGACAACGCGCCCTCAGCAATCGCCACTGGTGTGCGAAGTTCGTGGCTGACGACACTAATAAATTCGTCGCGCTCGTCGTCAAGCGTCTTCTCCTTTGTGATATCGCGTGCCATGATAATGAATCCCGTTAGGGCATTGCCACCTTGATAGGTGGTATGAACCGGAAGAATGACAATATTGAGATTAATTTTTTGGCCGTCTTTATAAGCAAAGCGCAGGTCGTTGCGGTCGATTGGTCGTGTTGAATCGGCAATTAATTGGTCAAATTTAACTTCTGCTCCTGAATCATCCACCAGCGAGAAGACATCGTTTATCTGATGCCCTGCCGGGTTGCGGTTAGTATCGAGTAGGTCAAGCGCAGCGGAGTTGCAGAGCTGGATGGTGCCTTGCGGGTCGGCGTAGATAATAAGATATTTAATATTGTTGATTACCGAATGTAGTAATTCAAGCTGCGCCTGCTCGCGGCGGCGTGATTCAGATAGCCGGTTGTCGCGGCGTAACGACTCGGTGTTGATTTGATTAGTGTGGCGGATGGCTATTCCGGAGGCAGCGGCGACAATCAGCGTGCACGGCAACGATAGACAAGCGATTAGTAGTACGGCATTAGTGCTGGTATCGTTTAGTAGTGTATCTGCTCCTAGCGCCCAAAACTGGGCAATAAGGGTGGCGGTACTAACAAAAACAATTACCCAAAGTAGATTGTATAACTTATGAGCTGCGTTATTTCGTCGCTTCATAATTATATTTTAGCACAAACACTATAAATATGGTGTATATGCTTTGAGTGCGTCGCGACGGCGTTTGGCTTGCGGGCAGATACGCTCGAGATCTGACCAAAAGGCGGCGCTATGATCCATGTGCTTGATGTGGTTGAGCTCGTGCAGCAGCACATAATCAGAGAGCTCGGTCGGCATCATCATGAGCATGAGATTGAGCGAAATAGTGCCGTTGCTACTGCGGCTGCCCCAGCGAGTTTTAGCGTGATTGATGCGAATTTTTTTGACATCGATTTTGAAGCCAAAGCGCAGTGCTAACTGGTAAAGCCGGTGTGGTAAATAAGCCTCAGCTTCTTGGCGGAGCGCGGCCGCTGCGCCACGCGAGAACATCGCCTTAATCTGATTAACTGTGGTTTTGCTATTGTAAGTAACGATGACTTGGTTGTCAGTGACCTTGACATTGTCACGCACACCCAGACGAAGACAAAGCTTGTGTTTTTGCCCGATGGGCATACCGTTTTCAAGCTTTGGCGTCATTGGAACTACTGCCACGGCGTTGGTCGAGGAATGACCGGTTGGTCGCCATAATGTGCTTTAAGATATTGCGCGCTTGAGCGTTAAAATTGTGTTTGCCGCTGATCACTACTACGTGATTGTTGTCAACGGTTGGGGCTTGGTAGCCTTTACTGAGACGGTCGAATAGCTCAGGTGTGAGATCTTGGTTATAAATCTCAACCGGATTGCGGTCGGACTGGTAATTCATTGCGCGGTGTTTGGCGGTTGGTAAGTCGGTTTGTACGACGACAAACAGTGTCTTGTAACCGGAACGGCGGCAGCGCTGGCGTAAGAGATTACGTTCGGCCATGGTATTGTAACCGCCGTCAATTACAAATGAGCGCCTTGTACGAAAGAGTTGCTCGATGAGTAAACCATCAACCTGGCGAACGATATCGTTCTCGTTCTCTTCATAGGTATGCTTGGCAAATAGCATCCAGCGAATGCGGTCTTGGCTGGCGATAGCTAGGCCCACTGCCCTCGCGAATTGCTCAGCGAAAAATGACTTCCCCGACCCCGGTAGCCCGACCATTACAATGGCAATTGGGCTGTTAGAGCTTAGGTTTGACGTATCGCGTTCCCTCATAACTAATAATATTTTAGCACATTAATAAAATCTCGCAAAAATAAACCATACAAATAGGGCGCCGAAGCGCCCCGGGCTGTTCTATGCCAACAATCTTTGATTGTTGATTACCTAGTGTGCAGACAACGACAAAACTGCACACTTGGCACGGGCGGAGGGACTTGAACCCCCGACACTAGGTTTTGGAGACCTATGCTCTACCAACTGAGCTACGCCCGTATGCTTTCTATTATATAGAGATTATTTTTTGTGTCAATTATGTAGTGTTGTCTGTGAAAATTTACAAAATTCTACCTCTATTAAGTGTTGTTAAATTGTATATTTCACGTTTAAGTGTTTACATTCAAAGCGCTTTTGTATATACTTAATATAGATTAAGTAAGTTTGAGGGGGACGAAAAGAAATAATGAAATTGTTGATGCTAGGCTGGGAACTTCCACCGCACAACAGCGGAGGCTTGGGCGTAGCTTGTTACCAGATGGCTAAGGCTCTAGCCGGTCAAGGCGTCGACATTAAGTTTGTGCTGCCATACAAGGCAGATCACCCGAAGGCTGAGCAGTTTATGCAAGTCATTCCAGCGACGGAAGAGGCACCGATGGTTGACGAGCACGGTGATTATGTTGCGATGGGAGCTTATTCTGGCAACTGTATTTGGTGCCACGGCTCACGTACTTGCCGTCACGCTAAAGCCTACGGAAAGGGCTTTGTAGCTGCTACACATCAGTACGCTGATCGTTGCGAAGCGCTGGCAAAGCAGCACAAACTTGATGCCGATGTAATTCACGCGCACGATTGGCTGACAATGGAAGCTGGCGTTCGCGTTAAGGCTGTAACCGGCAAGCCACTCGTAGTACATGTTCACGCCACGGAATTTGACCGTGCCGGTGGTCATCGTGGCAACCCCCTAATTCACGATATTGAATGCTACAGTTTACAAATAGCTGACCGGATTTTTGCCGTTTCACAGATTACAAAGGATATCATTTGCCGTGAGTATGGCATTCCCGCCAGTAAAGTTGAAGTGATGCACAACGCTCTTGACCCGGCTGAGCTCTCGCGCACGACAGTAATGAGCAACAACTACACTTATATTCGCAAGATGCAGGAGATGGGCTATACCACTGTAGTTAGTATCGGGCGTTTGACGGTTCAGAAAGGCTTGGCTTATCTAATGCAGGCCGCGGCGCTAGCCATTAGTAAGAACCCAAAGCTATTATTTGTTATCAGTGGTAGTGGCGAGCAGCGCGACCAATTAATTTCAATGGCGGCAGACCTCGGCATTTCTGACCGTGTGATATTTACGGGATTTGTGCGCGGCGTGCAGTTCCGCGAGCTCTATGAGCTGGCGGATATGTTTGTAATGCCGTCGGTCAGTGAGCCGTTTGGTATTACGGCGCTTGAGGCGGCCTTTTATGATACTGCCCTACTCTTGTCGCGAACTTCGGGCGCGGGAGAGGTATTGCAAAGCATTATGCGGTTTGATTACTGGGATACGCGTAAATTGGCCGACCAGATTGTGGGCATCTCGTTATCGGATGCTCTTAAGTCAGAGCTAGTTGAAGGTGTGAAGCGTGAATACCTCAGTTATGACTGGGGTGATGTCGCCCGTCATATTACGAGCCAGTATGTTAAGTTAATTAAGGCCAAGCGGCCACGACGTAAAGGCAAGGAGGTGGAGTATGTCTAAGTCGATTCAGTTATATTTACATGTGCATCAGCCGTGGCGCGTGCGCGAGTACACGGCATTTGATACGGGTAATAGCCACGATTATTTTGGTAGTAATAACCCGCGCATTTTGCGCAAGATTGCGGCCAAGTCTTATTTGCCAACCAA
>CAMYAY010000007.1 GCA_947253945.1 uncultured Candidatus Saccharibacteria bacterium | reverse complement strand
GTAATAACCCGCGCATTTTGCGCAAGATTGCGGCCAAGTCTTATTTGCCAACCAACGCTGTACTCAAGGACTTGCTTGACAAGTATCCTGAGTTTAAGCTTAGTATTTCAATTACCGGCACCTTTATTGAGCAGTGTGAGCAATACGCTCCAGAGGTGCTAGATAGCTTCCGTAGTCTAGTAAAGACCGGTCGCGTTGAAATAGTTGGTGAGACATATTACCATTCACTAGCTTTTTTCTACAATCGCGCTGAATTCGACCGCCAAGTGGCACTCCACGCCAAGCGCGTTCAAGAATTGTTTGGCGTGACGCCGACCGCCTTTCGCAATACCGAACTAGCTTACAATAACGACCTCGGTAAATGGGCCGAAGTCCACGGCTACAAGGCTGTGTTAGCTGAAGGCTGGGATAAGATTCTTGGCTGGCGTAGCCCGAATTACGTTTATCAGCCAGAGCATGCCGCAAACATTCGCTTGCTACTAAAGAATTATAAGTTAAGCGACGACATCGCCTTCCGCTTCTCTGACCAATCTTGGAAGGAGTATCCATTGACGGTTGATAAGTATATCAGCTGGCTCGACGCCGATAAAGATTCGCCACTAGTCAATCTCTTCCTCGATTACGAGACCTTTGGCGAGCATCAGTGGGCTGATACTGGCATTTTCGACTTCTTGCGTGAGCTGCCAAAGCAATGGCTAGCCAACCCTGAACACAAGTTTATGACTATTACAGAGGCGGCCGAGAGTGAAAAGCCATCTGATACCTTAAGTGTGCCATACACGACCACCTGGGCGGGTTCGGAGCGCGACCTTTCGGCTTGGCTTGGTAATCGTATGCAGCAGGAATGCCAGCACTATGTCTATTCACTTGCACCAGCAGTAATGGCGACGGGCGACATCAAGCTAATCGGTGATTGGCGCCGTCTGACTACGTCTGACCACGTCTATTATATGAGTACAAAGTATTGGAAAGACGGTGATGTTCATGCCTACTTTTCACCATATAAATCGCCATATGATGCATTTTTGTACTATATGAATGCCCTGCGTGATATCCGGTATCGCTTGGTGGAATACCAATCCGCTAACCAAGCTAGGAGATAATATGTCAAATAAAAATCTCCTTCTTTCAAACGGCAGTCTGGCGGTTAATTTGAATGAGTCGGGCGCTGTTCATGAGCTTTACTTCCCGTTTGTGGGCGGCAATAACGCTTTAATGCGCAATGCCCTGCCGCATAAAGTCGGCTTATTTGCCGATGGCGCAATCCATTGGCTTGATGATGGCACATGGAATATTAAGTTGTCGTACTATCCAGGACGACCAATCAGCCATGTGGTGGCGGATAACCCATGGCTAAATTTTCGGGTTGAGATTCAGGACTTTGTTGATTACGACCTAAATGTTTTAGTACGTAATTTTCATGTTATTAATACCGCTAATCGCCCGCGCCACGCTAAGCTTTACCTCTACCAGTCGTTCGTGCTCAGTCAGCATGACGATGATACAGTCGAGTACTTGCCGGCGGGTACAGTGCCGCAATTGAAGTTGCCGGCAATTTGTCATTATGGGCAGCTAGCGGCTTACGCTGCAACCGGATATGTTTACAACCAAAAGGATGCTGGCTGGTCGGGCTTTAGTGTGGGGCGATTTGGCAATGATGCTAGCGGCGAGAATTATATGGCTGGCACGTGGTACGATGCGGCGGATGGTGGCCTCTCGGGCAACCCAATTGAACACGGACTAACCGATTCCATTATGGAGTTTAACCTTGATATTGCCCCACTAGCTTCGGCGCGTGTTTGCTATCACTTAGCGGCGGGCGCAGATTACAATGCGGCTGTTACTGAACTTAGTAAGTTTGCGCGTGAAGATATTGCGTCACGTTTGCGGAATACTAACGACCACTGGGCGGAATGGATTAAGCCAGCGTTGGGCGCCTTGAATACGCGTCAGCAGTCGGCGCAATATCCAATTGATTTGGCTAAATATATTAATGATTTGGTGGCACTGAAGGCCGCAACTGATAATCACGGCGCAGTTATTTCTGATTTATTGCGCTACGAGTGCGAAGGTGGTGACCCATTAAAGCCACTTGCCCATCCTGCCGGCTCTAACCAGCACTGTCAAGTGATGGCGGCTGCCTACGCGGCGCCTTGCTATGCCTACCTCGGTTACACGAAGGAAGTTTTGTCGCTATATAATTATTTAGCGCGCGTTCAAACGGACAGTGTCTACTTCAACGATCGCTACCGAGCGGATGGCGCGCCAATCGGCAACCGCCACGCCCTAGTACATAATGGTAAACCGGTGTCGCCAGTAGAGCTAGATGTGGTAGCGATGTTGATCTTAGGCTTTAATTTTGCCGTTCGGCAGGCACTAAAGATGGGCGACAAGGTGACAGAGTGGAGGTCGATTTACAAGAAGCTGATTGCCCCGCTTGCAACCAAGCTGGCTAATTCGGTGGATCACGATCGCTTGCGCCTGCGCCCGTCGTACCGGAGTTGGGGTCGAGATAATGATTGTTCGCCAAGTGTGGAAGTTGATGCCATGGTGCAACGAGCACTGTATGCACTGGCTGATTTAGCCGATGAGCAATTTAGGGATGACGCTGGTTCGATTAGTTACCGTATGGCAGCAGAGGCAATTAATGTATCACCTACCACTGACCGTTCGGGGCGTTCGCCGTTTACGCGTGCGTTAGATTTATCGCTTGAGACCCTAGGACATTCACCAATTGCTGAACTAAGTAATTTTTTGGGTATTCGCGTCGAGGAGACCAATGAAGTTTCGTCCAAGTAAATATGACCGCCCCGCTTTTGGTAAAATGGCGTCACAGTATGGGCTGGTTTATTATGGCACAGCAATCGCTGGGCGTGATGCCGACTATACCCCCGTGCGCGGGATTACGGCTTCGCCAGACCAGATTGACGAGAATTACACCACTGGCTATGCTGGTGGGCACCGGGTTCATTTGCTGCAACGTTCGCACAATTTGTACGGTGCCGGTGGCGATACGCGACGCACTTGGACGATTTGCCAAGTCGATATGAATCAGGCGCTTATGCCACATATTTATCTCCACAATCGCAACAACGATCAAGGCCATGGCGTGTCACTTATTTCGTACTTGCCAATGTATGAGCTTGATTCAGCTAGCTTGAGCTGTCCATTGGTTGACTCATTTGTGAAGCAATTTGCGATTTATGTATTGCCGGAAGATATCGCGCGTCTCGAAAAGGTGCTGACGGTGGACGTGCAAAATATGCTAGCGGCCTACTTTACGGATATTGATGTTGAGTTTAACTTTAAAAAAGTCTACTTATATTCTTTAGCCTACCCAACTCACCTAATTACACTAGATAAAATGTTGCGCATTGGTGTGTGGCTGGCAAATAAGATCGATTTTACTGGTTGGCGGACGCCGACAGAATAAATACCGCTCCAGGAGGAGCGGTATTTTAGAAGACTAGTGCTTCTTTGGTTTGACTTCGTTGCGACCGAGGTTCTTCTTGGTTTCGGTGAAGACCTCATGCTGGCGAGTCTTTGGATTGTACTTTTTAAGCGTCAATTTACCTTGGCTGCTGTTGGTACGATTCTGTGGGTTGACGGTCGTATAAAGACGGGTCTTACCATCCGGACTTACTAAGCCAATGAACTTGCGCTTTGACTTGCTATTACTCTTTGCCATATCAAATATATTTTACCACAAAATATCTATAATCACAAATAAAAGAGAGGCACTTAGTGCCTCTCGAAGGTAATTTTTACCTTAATGTGCTGAGAAGTATGGATGGCATCTGCCATAACGTTCCATGCAGTACCTATTATAGGTTACATTTACTATTACAGTAGGCAAATTGTGGTTCACGTAATCCCAGGCCGCTCTGCGGTATAATTGTACCAACAAATAGTGGTCGCACGAGCAGCGAAACGCAAGTAGTACCTGCTTACAGATACTAATTAGTTGGTCTAACCAACTATTGCGCCAGAACCTTAATGTATTTGGCGTGATTTTCACCCAATACGCATCTCTAGTTTGTTGAATTTTTTCAACTAAATTGTCGAATAGCTGTTTAGCTTCCAACACTAGATTATATAGTTCCTTATATTCGCCGAGTGATGGCACATTTGCGCCTTGGGGGTTGAAACTAGATTCCAACGTTACACTCATCTCATGCCAAACGCCAGTAATAGGCGTTAACGCTTCGTAGACTTCATCCTTTGGGCTATCGTCTCGGCGAATAATGCCGCTGAGGGCGTTATCGTAGCGTCTGATGTCTTCGGATAATCGGAAGATGGTGCGAATACTTGGAGACAATTTGTCCACAATAGGGTTCTTTTCTGCTAGAAGTTTTGCCATAATTACATCCTCCCACCTATATAATGTACATTCGGTGCTGTACCAAGTTTTTGTATTGTAGCACATTATTGCTAACTTGTCAATCAGTGCACATTAAAGAAAGAGGGGCGACTAGTGTCGCCCCTGGGTGGGATGTTGATATGGTAAGACTTAAAGATTTTTGCGGTACTTGGTGTAAGTACTATTGCGCTCAGCGCCATGATTAGTCGAACGAATTGTATCGTTGCGGTGATTAAATCGGTAAATTGATTGCCTATAAATCTCAGCAAACGACACTTTTGGGTCGCTAATTAACTCTTTGATTGCTATGCAGCAGTCAACTAGCGTTAAAAGCCAGCTATTGCGTTCAATCTGACATATAGAATTATAAATTATAATCCAACATGGGTCATTAGATTTAGCGTTTTCGGCATAATCGCCAAGCTTTTTTACCATATGATAAGCTTCTGCTGCATCAACTGCAATTGATTCTAATTGCTTAGCTGATGGAGTAACTTCCCCGTCATGCTCTGGATTAAAACATTTATCAATCCTTTGATATAAATTGGAGAAGCAACGATGAGCTTCCTCGAGTACGGCTGGTACGACTTCACCGGCATCTCTTTGACGGTAATATGCGCCAGAGATACTGCTGCGGTAAGGGCGCATTTCCTTAGCTGCGACGCAGAAACGAACGATATCGGCATTTGGCCTCATAGTTGTACCCGACGCAGACATGTTATTGTCGGCCATTTCAATCCTTTCATACAAGGTACATTACGGGGCTCCTGCCCAATAATACTTGTACTATATCATATAAAGGCTAATATGTCAATATATATGGTTTAGCGTTATTATAGGCTAGCTAGCCCAGAGACAGTGTCGATTTGTGGCCAGTTATCAGCATTCCATTGCTCATAAACTGTGCCGTCATTGCCAATAGCAATTAGTGCTGGGTAGCGCATGATATCATAAACGCTACAAAAACTAATAGCAGCTGGGCTATCTGGGTCCATTACCTCAATATCGCGACCAGTGCGTGCTTGGTAATCGTGCAAAAATTCTTCGACCCAACGACGGTCTTCAGAGTGTTCGCGGTAGACTAAAACGATTCTCATTGTTTCTCCTTTAATAAACGCTCGCGTAGCTCACACAAGGTCTTGGCAAACTCGTCGGCATTGTTAAATTTTTTATAAACCGAGGCAAATCGGACATAAGTAACTTCATTGCGATGCGCCAAGTCGTCCATGACGAGGTCGCCAATAGTGCTAGACGGGTATTCAGTGTCGCCGAGTGCGTAAAGCTGGTCTTCGACATGGGCGACAATCTCTTCTACCTCAGTTTCATTCTCAAGCGTCTTCCCCACTGAACGTTGCACAGCGTTGTAGAGCTTTTGTCGGTCAAATAGTACCTTACGGCCGTCGCTCTTAATAACTGCTAAGTTAGGGCGCTCAATGCGCTCGTATGTGGTATAGCGGGCGCCACACTTAAGACACTCGCGGCGGCGACGTATTGCGCTACCAGCGTCGCGCGACTCAAGTACTTTACTGTCTTCAAACTTACACTTTGGGCACTGCATGGCGGTTATTTTTTACGGCCAAAATGGAACTTTCGGCGCAAGAAGGCTGGTGTATCAAACATTGAGTCTTCTTTGTCGTCATCTTCGTCATCGTCATCATTTGGGCTCAAGATGCTACGCTGTGGCATTGGCTGTTGCTCTGCTTCGGGCTCAGTACCTGGCTCGGGTTTGTTCGCTGGCTCTTCAGCTGATTGTGCTGGAGCATGGTCGAGCTGGCCAGTTTGGACGGTTGGCTCTTGTTGCGTCCAAGCAGCTTCATTGCCGTTGTCTGAAGTGAAGTCTTCTGGGGTAACTGACGTACTCGTAGCGTCGTTATCAAGGTCGATGCTGCCGAGATCCATCTTATTAAAGTCATCGTTAGCATCTTTAACGGCTTGTGCGTCAGCCGCCGCAGTGGCTTTTGTAGCGCGGCCTTGATTGTCTTTGCCAGAGAAGTAATTAGAGTCGAAGCCCGTAGCAACTACAGTGATAATCAATTCGTCTTCCATTTCTGGCTTCAAGTTGGCGCCAAAGATGATGTTGGCGTCTGGCGCTACGGCAGCGGTAATGATGTCGGCCGCCTCTTGAACTTCAGACATTGACATATCGTAACCACCGGTGACATTCAAAAGGACGCCACGAGCACCATCGATGCTGACTTCGATAAGTGGTGATTCGATAGCTTGATGTGCAGCCTTGACAGCACGATCGTCACCACTAGCACGGCCAATACCCATCAAGGCGCTACCAGCGTTACTCATAATAGCCTTAATGTCGGCAAAGTCGAGGTTGATTAAGCCGCTTTGAGTGATAAGCTCAGAAATACCCTGCACACCCTGGCGAAGAACATCGTCGGCAATCTTGAAGGTCTCAAGCAATGGAGTGCGGCGGTCGATAGTCTGCAACAAGCGGTCATTTGGAATAGTAATTAAAGTGTCTACTACTTTAGAGATGTTGGCAATACCGAGATCAGCGTTTTGGCGGCGCTTCTGCCCCTCAAAGGTAAATGGCCTAGTAACCACACCAACGGTTAAGATGCCAAGTTCGCGGGCGACTTCAGCAACGACTGGCGCAGCGCCGGTACCAGTACCGCCACCAGCACCAAAGGTGATGAACGCCATGTTAGCGCCTTCTAGCGCCTGCTTGATGTCGTCAATACTCTCGCGAGCAGCAGCTTCACCAACTGATGGGTCAGCACCAGCGCCGAGACCACGGGTCGTATCACGACCAATGTGGACTTTAACATCCGCTTTTGATGCTTGTAATGCTTGAGCATCAGTGTTAATGGCAATAAAACTAACTCCTTCAATCCCAGCATCACGCATGCGATTGACTGCTGCGCCACCGGCACCGCCAACGCCGACGACTTTAATGACAGCAGGTGCCTGAATATCTGTTGGCTTAACCTCTGGCATAAACCCTCCTAAAATAGTTTAATCTCACAATTACATTATACACATATTAACAACTAGTGGCAATAGTGGTTACGCTATTTACCGAAGTGAAATAACTTAGCGAAAATACCGCCACCACCGTTACCGCTGCGCCGGCGCCCCTGCTCTGACCCATTCATAACTTGTGAAAGGTCTTGCTCCATTAGGCCAATTGCAGCCGTAAAGCTTGGGTCGGCGGCCAATTTAGATACCATTTGGTAATTCTGCGGCGCAAACGCATGCGTGTTGATTTGCAACGCCATGCGTGAAAAATCGGTAATACCACGCAACTTTGCACCGCCGCCGGTAATCACTATCCCACCCGGCAATGCTCCAGCACGATGGATGCGCTTGAGCTCTTTATTGACTAGCTCAAATAACTCGGCAAGACGCGTTGCTACAATAGTATCTATTAGCTCGGTCTTAAATCCAATTTTATGCACAGAGCCATCCGGCTGAGTCACCTTAATTGCCACCATTTCTTCGTTGCCTCGACGAAGCTGCGGTGCTGCTACGGCATGTTGTATTTTAACTTGTTCGGCGATGTCGAGGTCAGTTTGCAAGCCAATCGCGAGGTCGCTGGTGATATTATTGGAGCCTATTGGCAAGACTTTGATATCAACTATGTCACCCTCATCGTAAACCACTAGCGTAGTTGTGGAATGGCCGATATCGAGCGACGCTGCGCCGTTTTCCTTCTGTTGGTCGTTAAGGGCGATAGATGACGACGCAACGCCCGCAGGGATACATGGGCTAGACTGTTCAATACTAGAGTTACTTGCCACACTGTCGATATTGCGTAGTTGAGGTGATAGCGCGGTGGTAACAAAGGCGTCAACTTCTAGCCGGACGCCAGTCATACCAATTGGGTCGCGAATACCGTCTTGATTATCTACTTTATAAGTACGTGGACTAGCATTTAAAATAATTTGGTTAGGGGCGAGCTTCACTACCTGGGCGGCCTTGATGACGCGCTCCGTCTCGCCGGAGCCGATTGTCTGGCGGTCGCCGTTAACCGCTACGACACCCCGCGATTGAATACCGGTAATTTTTGTACCGTTAACTGAAAATGTGGCGTGATGAATCGCTTGACCACTCATCTGCTCGGCTTGCGATAGAGCTTTATCTAGTACTCGAGAAACCTTAGCTATATCGGTAATTATACCCTTGCGTATGCCAGCACTGGGCTGCATACCAACACCAATGATATTTGGTAGAATAGACTCATTGTTCTCGGCACTATCGCGCGGGCAAACGCCCACGACCACCTTAACTGAGCCGGTGCCAATATCGATACCTACGCCGTATCTATTATCATCCATATATTCCATTATAACACGCTCACGCTAAGATGGCACGTTAAATTTTGGTTGCGCTTACAATATAATTTGCGTTAAAATAATGTTAGTAAGATGCAAGATAAACAAGTTACTCCTACAACACAAACGACGCAGCCGTTTTCTAGTTCTAATTTAACGGCGACAACTCAGGTTGGTGCTACGCAGAACAACAGTACGACGCCAGCTGGCACAGTAGTTACCAGTGAAGGCAGTCAGCAACAATACACCGATATATACAATAATCCGGTGACAAATTATTTAAAGCAGATTGGCGGCATTGAACCATATCCGACTGCATCGTCAGACTACGTGCCAGATAGTTTTCGCCCATCTAAAGGCGTGGCTAATGCCACTAGCTCATCCGAGCAGCCCACTACCACCGCCAACCCCGTGTCTATCAACAATCCTGCTTCTGTTGTTAGCTCTACCTTAGTCCCCACCTCTGATGCTAGTTCTAGCCATGGCCCCAGTAAAACCATATTACTCGCAACCGTGAAGCCTGGTAAACTGCCGTCATTTGCGCATTCGGTGGCGCAACCGACTAATAGCGTACGCGACATCTTCTGTGAAGCGTTGATCCCGATTTTTGCAAAAGGTTATCGAACATCGCGCGCTACTTACAAACGCGCAAAGCGAATTGCAACTGCTACCTTTATATTTGTTGCAATACCAATATTTTTTCTAGTATTTTACAATATTTATCCTTGGTTCACCGTCCCGCCATTAATCCTCGTAATTTTATATAGTATAATCTGCACTATGGCACTAAATCGTCGCCGGCTGTTTGATGCAGGCCAACCAACTTGGTATGCCTGGCTGTCATTTACTCCACTTCTATATCAAGCATTCACCGACGGCCTAGGTTTTATACTCGATAATATTCCTGCTGCCACCGCACAAGATGAGCTCCCGCGTTACCTTACCTTCTTCTCTAAAAAGTAGTTATGTCTACTTTCTCCGGCTAATGGATTCTGCTATCATGTAAGCATGAACACTATAATAGACCCGAGTAAAATACCCGAACTAGAACGGCTAGGGGATGAGTCTCGCCAAACATTAACAAAACTTAACATGTTAAAGACTAAACTCCACAGTATCGGCCATAGTAGAATATGTGGAATAGGTGATGCTGTATTATTTACAGATTCAATTATGGGCAATGGGGGCGTCATTAATTTGGATGAAAAATTTACCATCACCGCCGGTATTGGCGACCACGTAGTAAGAACCACGGTTGAAGGTGGCGTTACAGACGAGCAGTATAGGGAGTTACTCAGCCGCATATATACTAACAGCGGTAATAACTTAGTGACGGGTGCATTAAACGGCTATTTTGATTCTAATACTATACGAATTTTTGTGATCAGCGATAAATGCTGCGTCCATGCGCAATATCGGTCATCAAAAGCAATTGAAAATGATGACCGCGACGATATTGAACAAAAGATGTCACTTCAGGAAGATTATTCGGACGATATAGGTCATATCGCTGATTTTATCAACGAAGTCAATAAAGCAGTACAAGAGTACGCAAAGAATAAACCGATGTATGACGAGCAACGCCAGCAAATTCGTCAAGAGATAGATGCGCTTGAACAAAGCGGCACGCTTGAGCGCGATAAGGCGCAGATGGATGAATTACTGAGTGGTTTGTCCGACCGAGAGCGCCACACGGTTGAAAACATGGCGATGTACGTTGCCAGTCTTCAGTTCTTAGGTAAGGCTAGCTTAGTGCTTAGCGTTTTGCCTCTTCTGTCAACTATTGGCGGTATCGTGGCGATATTTTTCGTAAATAAGTACCTTCTCTATGGCTTATTCGCCGAGCAGCTAACTAAAGTTCGCCGCATCGCGGTCGTGGCCATCATTATCAACATTCTAGCGATGGCGGCAGAGATAGCGATTTATCTCTTCTTGATTAAAAAGTAACGCTAAAACTATTACTTTACACATAAATGCCACGAAATAAACAGTGGCATTTTTAGTAGGTATCCTTATAAAAAATACACCCCCTGAGGGGTGTAATAAAATCATACTATGTGGAGCCGCCTTCGAGATTTGAACTCGAGACCCCTTCCTTACCATGGAAGTGCTCTACCACTGAGCTAAGGCGGCATAAAAGTAGCTAACCACTACTTTTTAGAGTATAGCAGACCTAAAATGGATTGTCAACATAAACACTAAGCTATGTTTGCTAAATAAAAAGCCCCCAAACGGGGGCAAAATATCTGGTGCTGGGGGAGGGATTTGAACCCCCGAACCCATAGGGAGCAGATTTACAGTCTGCCGTGTTTAACCGCTTCACTACCCCAGCAAATGTTGAAATGTGGAGCCAATTCTCGGATTCGAACCGAGGACCTGCTGTTTACAAAACAGCTGCTCTAACCAACTGAGCTAAATTGGCACTAAAAATATCATAGCAAATCGCGGCGAAGAATGCAAACAATTTAGCGCCGCGTAGTTACTACATTATCACTTTGCGCGGCTGCTTGATGCGCGAGCGATTGCCTAGCTTACGCGTTTTCTCCATTAAGAGACGCACTTTCTCAGCCTGCTCGTGTTCGTCGTTACGGTCAAGCGCGTCAGCTAGCAAGCCAAGCGACTGTGGGTTGCGCTCGAGATTAACAGCAGTCTTCAACTCCTCAAGCATCTTTTTATTGTTACCCATCTTTTCAAGCACCTTGGCATAAGCCACGTGGCGCGAAGCGACGTCTGATTCCTTAGATAACGCCTGCTCAAAGGCTTGCGCTGCCTTGTCATACTGACCGACCTCATAGTAAATCAGACCGACATTATGGAGAGCCGAAGCGCTTGGCGCCAAACTTTGGGTGATTTCAAAGCACTCAATGGCGTCTTTGTACTGCCCCTGCTTAGCATACAAAATGCCAAGACGATTGTAAGCGCGCGCATTGCGGTCGTCAACTCGTAAAATGGTCAATAGTGCTTTCTCGGCACGGACGTATTTTTTATCGTGAATCGCCCCGAGCGATATATCCCAAAGCTTATTAAGCTGCAACTCAATCCGTGACGGCTGGAGGTCGGTTTGGTCTTTTACCTCTGGCCAAAAGATAACTGCCACTGTGATAATAATTAAGACAAGCAAGGCATACATGCTACTATTATAGCAGTATTACAAATTAAGCGCCAGCTGAGTTAAGACTAATTTTAAGTTGCAACTGGCAGTCAGATAGGTCATAACGTCATTTACGAGATTAAGCTGACGCACAAGACGCTCGGAATGGTCTGAGTTACGCTGCGCAAAAAGCAGGAATTTAATTACTAGCTCGCAAAATTCGGTAGCGGCTGTGCGGTCCTTAATATTGGTAATTAAAACTAGTCGCTCACCAGTGTTGCTAGTGATAAATTGTTTAGCCAGCTTTGCCTGTGCAGCAACATCAGTAAGTAGCTTTGGCTGGTGAATTAAACGATAGATTTGCGCTGGATAGGTCGCGGCCAAAAATTTGATCTGGGCCTGGCTAGCATCTGGCGCCTCGGATAATAAGGTTACACAATCACTTGTCTCAGGCGCCGCGACCTCTATTTGTTGCGAGCGCGACATAATGGTTGCTGGCACAGTTGCTGGGTGATGCGTCGTGAAAATAAAATAGACGTTTTTAACTGGCTCTTCGACAATCTTTAAAATGCGTTCCGAGACCCCTGGCGCCACTTGGTCGATATCGTCTATCACCACTACCAGTGATTCTTTGCGCTTATCATAAATAATACTCGTCACATAGGCGATGTCGTCGGCATTAATAATGGCAGTCTTTTGCGCCTTGTGCAGGCTCGGCCGCAGTAAAACGGTGTTGCCGCCCGCTAATTGATGCGCCAATGCCTCAGCAATAGTGTAAAGCCCCAGCCCAGAAGCACCCGTTAATATCAACGCTTGTGCCGGATGTGCTAAATAATTAGCTAATTGCCGCCGCGTGCTGGCATTGATAATTAGCTGGTCAAGTTTAGCCACGATGGCGCTCCAGCTCGGCCATAAAATCAGCCGGCAACGGCGCTTCAAATGTCATGCGCTCGTTGCCATGCTCGGTTGGCACGGTAATTTCTAGCTCAGCAGCATGTAACATTAGACGGTCACCAAATTGACCGTTACCATAGACTGGGTCGCCCACAATTGGGGCGCCAATATAACTTAAATGTACGCGCAATTGGTGTGTGCGACCGGTATGAGGTTTCAACTCCACTAGTGCAGTGCCATCGTCGAACTGCTCGGTAACCCGATAGTCAGTGATGGCAGGCTTACCTTTCGGATCAACTTGGAAGGTGGCAGGCTTACGAACATTGCGGGCAATTGGCAAATTAATTTGCGCGGCAAGTTGCTTTGGCGCGCGCTCTACGAGGGCGAAATAAGTTTTGTGCGCCTTACGGTCGGCAAACTGTCGCTGCAAATAATGTGCCGTGGCAAGATTCGTAGCGCAAATCAATAGCCCACTGGTAGCGCGGTCAAGGCGGTGTACGATACCTAGGCGGTTGTTGTCGGCGTTCGCCGCGCTCTCCGTCGGATCGAATTTACTACGCACAAAATCAGCCACGGTAAATTCCTCAACCATGGCGCCCTTAGCGTGAGTTAGCATTCCTGCTGGCTTGTTAATTACCACAACGTTGGCGTTTTCAAATATTACGTTAGCTGTAAACTGGCCGTTATCTGTACTAAAATCTGGTGCAGTGGGTGGCGTAAATGATACAGTCTGCGTCTCCGCCACCACATAAGACGGCTTGGTTATCACGACGTTATCAACGGTCGCTTGACCTGACTTAATTAGCTTCTGCACGGTAGCCCGCGAGAATTCCGGATATTTGTTGGCCAGCCAAGCGTCAAGTCGCATTTAATCCCCGTAATAATTGATGCCAATAGCATCCTTAACTTGCGTTAGGGTCTGGCTAGCAATGCAGGCTGCCTTTTGCGAGCCCTGATGTAACAGTTCGTAAATGTAAGCTGGGTTTTCAGCCAGTTTGGCACGACGATCACGGATTGGCGCCAAAACTTCGTTTAATACCTCAAAGAGATACTTCTTCACTACTACGTCGCCCAGACCGCCTTTCTGATACTGCGCCTTTAATTCGGCAACTTTAGCTTGGTCGGTTGCAAACACATCAAGATAAGTAAACACCACGTTGCCCTCAATTTTACCAGGGGCACTGACATGAATGTGATTTGGGTCGGTATACATGTTAAACACCTTATCGTGCAAAGTTTTTTCGTCGTCGGATAGATAAATGCAGTTGCCTAGGCTTTTACTCATCTTGGCCTGGCCATCCAGCCCTGGCAAACGGCGCGCCGTGTTGCTGCTCGCAAGGATAGCTTCCGGTTCCACTAGCACCTGCTCGCCATAAGTCTGGTTAAATGACCGAACAATTTCACGAGTTTGCTCAATCATTGGCAACTGGTCTTCGCCTACTGGTACGTACTTGGCTTTAAAAGCGGTAATGTCGGCAGCTTGCGAAATTGGATAGGTTACAAAGCCGGTCGGCACACCTTCGCCAAAATTCTTCTGCTTAATCTCACTCTTTACGGTTGGGTTACGCTCAAGACGGCTAATACTTACTAAGTCCATGTAATACATGGTGAGCTCTGAGAGCGCTGGCACCTGCGACTGAATGAAAATTGTCGTTTTACGCGGGTCAAGGCCAGCAGCAAGATAATCAAGCGCGACTTGCAAGACGTTGTCGCGTACCTTGGCTGGATTTTTGGCGTTGTCAGTCAGCGCCTGCATATCAGCAATCATCACGAATGGGTCGTATTTACCGCTCTCTTGCAACTTAACTCGCTCGCGGAGTGAGCCTACATAATGGCCGAGGTGGAGCTTGCCTGTCGGTCGATCACCAGTGAGAATAATGTCTTTCATAACTCCTATTATAACATAATAAAAGAGGAGCCGTGCGGACTCCTCTTTTGTAGATATGTGGTATTAACGCTTTGAGAACTGCTCTTTGCGGCGTGCACCACGCAAACCGTACTTTTTGCGCTCGACTTCACGACTATCACGGCGGAGATAACCAGCCTTTGATAACGTGCCGCGCAAGTCGTCATTGATTGATGCTAGTGCCTTCGCAATAGCGAGCTTAGCGGCATCAACTTGACCAGCGGTGCCACCACCCTTAGCGAGCAAAGTGACATCAAATTCAGCTTGTTTACTGACTAGTGCCAATGGGTCGGTGATTTCAGCTAGCAAAGTGGTGTTGCCAGCGAAGTAATCCTTGGCTGACTTACCATTGATGGTGATATCGCCCTTGCCCTTGTAAAGACGTGCAGACACGCTTGAGCTCTTGCGACGACCAAGACCGTAAAAATATGTACCTGTGGCCATTACTTAACCTCCAATTTTACTGGTTGTTGTGCAGTGTTGCTGTGGTCAGCGCCAGCGTAAACACGCAAGCGAGCGACACGAGCATCACGCAACTTGTTCTTTGGTAACATGCCAGCAACTGAACGCTCTAGCATTTCGCTAAGGCTAACATCCTCAGCCTTGATTTCCTTCAAAGCACCTGGGAATTCACTGTGGCGATAGTACTTCTTAGTGCGACGGTCGCCATTGTAAACCATCTGGTCGGCATTGATAACTACAACGTTATCACCGGCATCCATGTGCGCAGTGTAGGTTGGGTCATACTTGCCCATTAGGCGGTTAGCAACAAAGGTTGCAACACGGCCAAGTGGCAAGTTAGCGGCGTCAACTAGCACCCACTTGTGCTCGACTTCACCGGCTTTCTTCTGGTAGGTCTTAGTGTTCATTACTTAGCCTCCTTCTTGTTAGCTACTTCAGCCTTGACTGGCTTAGCGACTGGCTTGATTTCGTCGACAAACTCAATCCGAGCCATTTCAGCGTTGTCGCCAACCCGGTTCTGATTTAGCTTGACGATGCGCAAGTAGCCACTTTCACGTTGTAACTGTGGGGCAACAACGTCAACTAGCTTGTTTGCAGCATCTAGATTATTTAGCGCTGCGATGATAGCACGACGGCGAGCTAGGCCGCCCTTACGTGCTTTCGTGATTAACTTTTCTGCGACTGGGCGAATATCCTTGGCCTTTTGTAGAGTGGTGACAATAGCGCCATGCTCAACCAAAGAAATCACAAGCCCACGACGCAAGGCACGACGTTGGTTGCGTTCGCGACCAAACTTGCGGCCTTTGTATCCATGCCTATGCATTGATTAAAACTCCAATTCTGCCACGCGGGCTTTAACTTCTTCTTTAGCCTTAGCACCAAAACCCTTGAGGTCTTCTAGCTCATCATCGGTTAACGATACGAGGTCGCCAACGGTGTTGATGTTGTTGCTAATCAAGGCATTAGTGGTGCGGGCGCTCATTCCGAGCTCTTCGATTGACATCGATAGCATGCCAGTTGCGTCATCAGATTCAGCAGCGGCGGCCGGCTCAGCGTCAGCTACCACGGTTTGACCAGCAATGGCCTTATACTGATTGACTAAGATGGCAGCAGCCTGTTCAAAGGCGTCATTTGGCGTAATTGAACCGTCGGTGTCAACAGTAATAACTAGTTTATCAAGGTCAACGTTGTCGCCAACACGAGTCTTCTCAACGGCGTAGCGGACGCGACGCACTGGTGAGAATGGCGCATCAACGGCAATCATGTCAGAGTGCAAGCGATGCGCGCTTGATTCTTCGATAGTTTGATAACCGCGACCACGCTCAACTACGATGGTCAAAACTAGTTCATGATTTGGGTCGTCGATAGTAGCGATGACTTGTGAGTCGTCTACTACGTCAAAATCGGCACTACCAGCCAAATCGGCTGCAGTTAATACACCGCCCTTCTTGCGGACAGTATATTCAACTGGTTCATCCTTGTGGCTGTCTAGTACAACGCTCTTGAGGTTAAGCATAATCTCAAGCACGTCTTCCTTAACGCCAGGGATGGTAGTAAATTCATGGCCAACACCGTCGATTTTAAAAGCGGTAATAGCTGAACCTTCAATTGATGATAGTAAGACGCGGCGTAGTGAATTGCCAAGGGTCTGACCATAGCCGCTAGCAAGTGGCTCGATTGTCAGCACAGAGCTATTTTGAGCTAACTCCTTAACACTGGTTACTGCTGGCTTCAAAATTGTATTGCTCATTTGTCCTCCCTTATTTAGCGTGAGTAGAACTCAACGATTAGCTGTTCATTAATGCCAGGCTCAGCGTCTTCACGTGCTGGCAAACCGGTTACGGTGATAGTCATATTCTTGACATCAGATTTGAGCCAACCGGCTGGCTGACTTTGAGCGTCGCGATTAATCTCAGCTAAGCCCTTGAAGAAGGCGCTATTTTGAGAGTGTGGACGAACAGTAACTACGTCACCGGCCTTGAGACGAATTGATGGAATATCAACACGACGACCGTTGAGTAGGAAGTGACCATGGGTCACGAGCTGACGCGCTTGACGGCGTGATACAGCAAACCCAGCGCGATAAACAGCGTTATCAAGACGACGTTCCAAGAGTTCTAGCAACTTAACACCAGTCAAAGCCTGGTCTTTAGTGGCCTGCTTCATTAGAATGCGGAATTGCTTCTCTAGCACACCGTAAATGCGGCGCACCTTCTGCTTTTCACGTAGCTGAGTCAAATATAGTGATGGCTTACCTTGGCGTGACCCAGCGTGTTGGCCAGGAATACCAGTCTTATGCGCCATGACCTTGACGGCCTTGCGATGTAGAGCGTAGCCTTCGCGGCGGCTCTGCTTAACAATTGGTGAATTATCTCGAGCCATAGTTTATGCTCTCCTTTCGCGCTTAGGACGTACACCGCCATGTGGCACGCTAGTTACATCGTTGATGCTCTCAATTTGCATTTCAGCAGCGCTGATAGCACGTACTGCAGCATCACGACCTAGACCAACGCCCTTAACGAAGACGTCAACTTTAGTTAAACCGTACTGATTCTTGGCAACTTCGGCGGCCTTTTCCGTAGCGATTTGGGCGGCAAATGCGGTGCCCTTCTTGCTACCACGGAAGCCACAAGCACCAGCTGAGCTTGCGCTCAACGCGTTACCATGGTTGTCTGCAAATGTAATGATTGTATTGTTAAATGTCGCCTGAATATGGACTTGGCCGAGCGGAATGCTGCGCTTAGTGCGCTTTTTGCCCTTGGCGGTAGTCTTCTTTGACGCGGCAACAGATTTCTTGTCTGCCATAGATTCCTTTCCTTATTTACCTTCCTAACTCGACTATCCTAGGTCTTACTTGCTGCCTTTGGCTGGCTGCCACCAACGGCGATACGCTTACCACGCTTAGTACGGGCATTCGTACGAGTACGCTGACCGTGTACTGGTAGGTTAGCCTTGTGGCGTAGACCACGGTAAGAGTTAATATCCTTTAGGCGCTTAATGTTGCCAGCGACAATGCGGCGCAAATCACCTTCTACAGTGTAATTAGCGTCGATAATCTCGCGGAGCTTGCGCTCTTCTTCTGGCTTGAGATCCTTAGTGCGGGTCTCAGGCTTTACTTTAGCGGCTTTGACAATGTCACCAGCCAACTTTGGGCCGATGCCATAAATGTAGGTCAATGCCACTGCAATCTGCTTGTCAGCAGGAACCTCAACGTTAGCAAATCTTGCCATATCTCTCCTTAGCCTTGCCTCTGCTTATTACGTGGCTTCATCTTGTTGATGACGCGTAGGCGACCCTTACGACGCACTAACTTGTCATCTGGGCTGCGTTTCTTAACGCTAGCTGAGACTTTCATCTTCGGCTATGTCCTTTCTGACCGCTTCCCTGCGGTGCACTTAAATTTTTTTCCTCACGTAGTCGAAAGCTGATTCTTCCCCGCGTGAGATCGTATGGGGTCATCTCAACTTCAACCTTATCTCCCTGTACCAAACGAATGTAATGCTTGCGCATCTTGCCTGATATAATGGCGATAATAGTATGACCGTTTTCAAGTTCTACCCTAAATTTAGTACCAGGTAGGGCTTCCACCACGGTACCATTGATTTTGATTACTTCCTTGTCTACAGCCATAGTAACTACAATTTGTAATTATACACTATTTTTTAACGTAACGCAATAGGTTTTAACAAAATAACAGCCAACCTTTTGGCTGGCTGTTATCGTAAGAGTGCGATTTAATACCTAGGTATCATATTATTGGCAGTTCGCACTACAAAGTTGGTCTTATCTTCGAACTTATAGCTTTGGTAGTATGGCAAGAGGAAGGTGTTTGGCGTGTAGTCGACTTCCTCACTTGGAATACTGCGCGTTGATTCTTTGAAGTTCTCTGCACCATAGGTACGGTGGAATACGATATTATCATATGAGATTAACGCCCCTTGAACCTTTAGACCATTATTATTACATTTCTGGGTGGTGCCTAATTCAGAAGATATTTTCATATTGCTTATGTCACTCGATGAACTCTTGTTCTTATCTTCAGCACACGTGTAAATATGCCCACGGCGCGTAACGTAATTGCCGAATATATTGGTTACATTACTTTTGATATTAATATCATTATCTGCAATTATCGTTAGCGACGGTATATCACTTAAACTGTTAAATGTTTTATGTACTGGCTCAATATTATCGTCAATATCGACCTCTGGTGTATTTTCGCCGCTCCTGTAGCTAGGTACATAAATCACCACTTTCGCGCCATCTGGCAACTTACCCTTGATATGTAGTTTTTTATAGTTCTTATACACAATGCCAGTGGCTTTATTTGGCTGAATTCTACTATCGCGCCCTAAGTCTATAGTCGACTCCCTAGTCAAACTAAGCTTTGTCTCATCTACATCTGGTATGCGCGGCTTGTAGTTTGGAGAACTATCGCTCACCATGCCAAAGCTACCAAGATGCTTATTATCTATCTTACAGCTATCTTTGCTAGTCAAGCCAATGTCATTTGCATAAGACAAGCGACAGCTGTTGCGCCAATATACATTCCAAGCATTTGAGAATCCGGCTGAACCAAAGCGATGGATTTCACCATTCGCGAACAGTCCGTACTGTGACCATGAGCCACGATTGCCGTTAATTGGATTTACTGGGTTGTAGTCGGAACTAGATATTTCACCGCCGGCGATGGAATCACCGCCAAGAATCTTTAGCTGCGGCTGTTTCGCGACGTCAATACATTGCATATTAGACACTAGTATTGAGTCTGACGACACATCATCAATCACCGACCAGTTAGAAATCGCAGACCAGTAACAAATTTTATCTCCCGGACGTGGCTTCGTCTCGTTAAATAGCTTCGGGCTAAACACGCCGTCGTACGGTATCTTGACCATATGTTTCTGCCAGTCAGCATCATTATTCCATGGAATTGACGGGCGATTCGATTCGCATTTGCCATTACCATCCCAGTCGCCACTAGCACATAGCTCATAGCAGCCCCTAATCTTTTCACGATCTATTTTATGCGATTGCGATGACAATCTAGACTTAACAGTGCAGTTGAACTCACTATTGTTAAATCCGTGCTTGTTGCTATATACCAATGGCCCCCTTGAGTTTTCGCCATTAATCGCATCGCCATCCACCACGGCAACATAGGCATGATACTCATAGTCCTTGGTCTTTGTTCGACCATGGCTCAGCCACGTTCTACTCTCAAAGTTGAGGTCATCGCCCAACAGAACCCTATCGTCTGGTTTGTCCTTATTCTTCTCTTTCATCGTGTTGTAGGCATGAAGCATAATACCACCCTTATCTACCTGGTCATCCGGTACAACATTACCTGGGCAAGATCCATCCCACGTGCAAGTTTTCTTCGCTCGCCCATAAGAAGGGCCTTTTTCATAGGTATAGTGATACGGGAAGTGAACACAGGTCTTCTTTGACCGATTTTCGCCGCCAAGCGTACCACGCTGGTCATGATAGATCCAGAATGGAACAAACGATCCAGGGTTAGCGCTGAGGTATTCACACATTGTCCTAGTAACTTCATTCTGTGTCACCTTAAATGGAGCGTGTAAATTCCCAACATGACCCTCAACGATAACTCGCCTATCTCCAGGCAGTAGAGAGCTAGAGTGATGCTCGCCAATGAGATAGTCAGCCGGCCACTTTGGTATGTTGCTATTAGAGCCAAGCCATTCGCTATGGTCGGTAAACGCTACTTCATGGTTATTCCGGGTGCATTGTACGTCGTAATGCCCATCTTTAGATCTACCGCAGGGTAGTTGTAGCCATGCCCAATGTCGGAAGGTAACTTCATCAGTTGGATAAGCGTAAATTGTGTCAAACTCATCTTGGCCACCAAATTGATCCTGTGAATGATAATCGTATGATTTATTTTCGTGCCAAGTTGGAGAATTGACCTTATGCTCACTCTTCATTAGCACATTCCAGTTATAATGCACCGTGGTGTCGGTACTAGCATAACGCTTACAGCTACGCGTTGTGAGCTGACCATTCTTATTTAGCTCGATGGCGGGACCGGGGCCAACATTAAATGTTGTATTAAACGGACTAACACACCGCCATGAACCAGTATCGGTCCAGACCTCACCGAGTATATTTTTACCAACATCTTCCTGTGTAACAACGTGCGGTACAGTAATAGACACCTCACTATGACCAGCTGGAAGTATAAAATTCCCATCTACGCCTACCGTCCTAGTATGTACCTCGATGTCCCTCTGGGCTGTACCTGGTTGATGGCTAGTGTTATAAGAGTAAGTGTGACCATCACCTGAACATGTAGTACCACGAGCCTCAACGTCATTATTTAGTAGACGAATTGTATACGTAAAGTTTACTACCTCGCCCGGTTGCGCGACTGGTTTATCCCTGGTAGCTTCAACTTCAGCAAACCAATATTCACTAGGATAGCCACGTTCTATACAAAAATTAAAATCAATATCACCACACGTATACCTCGGTATACACTCGTCGTCCTTCTTAACACTATCATACAACCTCTCCCCAACTCGTGAACTACAATTTTTATCAGGCTCATCATCTCTGTCTACGTAATGATACGGAGGATCACATTCCTTAGCAGGTTCAGGAACGTAGGTTGGCTCAGGAACGTAGCTTGGCGGATCACCCGGATCGCTACAGCCCTTTCCACCATCTTGGGAATTTCTTACACAACTCTTGAACGTGTCATCATCAGTACTCCATTTATCACGCGCAATAACGTACTTACGGCGCGATTCTTTATCGCTTAAATATTGTCTACGGTTATCTCTTGCTGTGGCATAGGCTTTCATCATTTGACAGTTATCCCAATAACTAGTTGCACGCGCATGACAGTTCGGATAAGGTTTAAATCCTCTATAGCTCACCCACCCTTCGCTGTCATAGCTACTTGTACAGTACTCGGGTTTTTCCGTGGATGAATGGTTATGACAACCATAGCTAGGTATTGTTGCTGCAGTGCATTCACCTGGATCATCGGTCATTTTCGTTCTCAACTTTCCAGTATCTAGTGTAGCGCTTGGCCCACCATACGCACTAGTAACGCCGTCAGAGCCATTTGCTTTCATAGCCATACCGCTAACAACTTCTCTCGGGTTTATTGACAATGGGGGGTTACCCGTTTCGAGCTGTACATCTACTATACCCAGCGTACCACTCGACCCGCTTCCAACATACGACGCACCCAAAACTCTACTGTGTATAATCCTCTCACCAAACGGTATAA
Organism: uncultured Candidatus Saccharibacteria bacterium; assembly: GCA_947253945.1. Classification (GTDB taxonomy): domain Bacteria; phylum Patescibacteriota; class Saccharimonadia; order Saccharimonadales; family Saccharimonadaceae; genus Nanoperiomorbus. The sequence goes on along the minus strand of CAMYAY010000007.1, from coordinate 23,076 downwards.
CATAGCACCCACTTGCACTATCGGTACCCTCCAAAAAATAAGTTGAGTATATATCACCAGGACGATAATATTTACTCTTAGGCGACGAGGCTAAGTCATCCTTTATTCCTTTAGGTACTTCGTTATTCCCACTACCACTATTTCCGCTACCGATACTCGGATCATACGTAGCGAAATCGGCTAGAATTGTGCGTGATGCTAGCGCACAAGTAACTACAGCAAATAAAATCGCTAAAGAACCAGCAAAAAAATACTGCTTTTTACGACAACACTTTATAATACTCTTCTTCATAACCAACCTCACTTCTTAACTCTAGTTAGCGCACTTTTCATTTCATCTAACGATAGCCTATATGCTACACGACTATTTATCGCAATACCCTTCTGTGATAGTTTGTTTATAACGTCAAACGATCGTTGCATGGTATCAGCATCATTATTGTATAGAGCAGACTGGAAAATAAAGTATTGGCAAGTCGGATCCTTCTCGTAGTTCGGCCGACGACTAGCCTCTTTAGCAATATTAGCAACATCCCATACTATAGGACTTTTGTTGCCGTCTGGATCATGAAACCAGTTCCAACGGTCAATCAGCTTATCATCGCACACGTTATATATTTCAGCACTGTGGCTAGTTCTAACTTTAGATATCAGCGTAAGCCATTTGCCACCAAACAAAACACCTAGTACCACCAAAACAATGGTTTCAAATGCCACACACACACCTAAAACGATAGTTAGTACTTTAAAGATACTCCGGCGCGGCGGTTCATTGCTGCTGTACGGTACACTTGCGACTTGCTGCTCTGATTCGTCCATTCCTACTTCCTTCTCTCCTACAATTGCTTTAATATCACATTAACTCACTAAGCAGTCAAAGCTCTTACACTTTAGAATGGCCGAGCATTGCCCCCATGTTCTGAATTGACCGACGATGCATCAAATTATCATTAATATGACTGCCTCTCTTGTTGAGCGCCATTATTGCGTCAAAGGATTTGTGCATACTCTTGATATCGTTATTATAGAGAGCGGCTTGAAAAATGAAGTACTGGCAAGTAGGGTCCTTCTCATAATCAGGCCGCCTTTTCACGTCATCTACTAGCTTGTTCACCTCTGATACGGCATTCAGAGTCTCCCCTTTGGCGTTAGGACTGTAGATGTTATTCCACCGCGCTACGGTTTTTCCATCACACACGTTATAGATTTCAGCAACGCGGCGGCCGCTCATCGTGGAAACAATCTCAAGCTTTTTTACACATAGCATTATGGCAAATGTTATTAAGCCTAATGTTTCAGTTAGTGCGACAATCCCTAGTACAACGGTACAAACTTTGTATAGGTTAATCGACTGCTTGGCTGGAGAATTATCGCCAAGACCACTTGACGCTTGTTTTGCGTGCCCATCATCCATCTCCACCTCCTTATACATACTAACATTATAACACTAGCGCTATGCTATGTGCAATAGCCTTATAGCTTTTCGGTATAGACTATTACGCGTTGGTCCATGCTACGTACACCACGTGTATCCTTCATGCTCCACGTACCGGCACAAGTAATCAGGTTCATACCTGCCTTGCCAGCGGTAACTGGACGTAGCAGCTTGTCTACATCAAGGTCTTGCAATTTAACGCGCTCTGTAGCTACTACTTTATAGCTAATAGTCTTATTGTCACCCATTACTAAATCAACCTTATCGCCAGCCTTGAGCTGATCAATATGATCAAATACACAACCACGGCCCGAGCAACTGTGACCATCAATTAACACGGCATTATTAGTGTCGTTTTCTTCTGGATAAGTTGTCTTGTCGCAAGAATTTCGACGGTCATTGATCTTACAGTTAAACCAACCAGCATCATGAATACCCCTAGGAGCGTCAATCTGCTGTTCACCATTGCGATTTGGATTAGTTAAACCAACCTCTAGCACTCGTACTTTATCCAACTTAATCTTTGGAATGTTAATGTAGCGCGGTTTGTTTGGTGCAGTGTGATACTTATCACGCATTTCTGGCGTAACCTCGGCTGTATTTAGCCGCGCCTCTTTGGCGTGCTGATCCCACATTTGCTTATCGTGATTACTGTCTTGGCGATTCTTAAAGATTAGCCCAGCCGCCACGATCATTACAATACCCAATACAATTAATACTACTGCGATAGTAATTGATTTTCTTTTAACTGATTTACGATTAGCGATATTCATCATAAGTTACCATTAATGCCCTTGAATTAGTTTGGCGCAAGCACTCGAGTGCGCCAGTTACCACAATTAGAAGTCCCGTGCCGCCGAGTGACAAAGTTGATGCGGCCGCTGCCATACCAGCGTGAATCATAATGTATTCACCAAGGAATGGTAGCACGGAGATAATACCTAGTGCAATTGAACCGAATAACGTTAAACGGTTAACCACTTGGCCAATATAGCGCTCGGTACGCTTACCTGGGCGAACGCCATCAATAAAGCCGCCCTGATTTTGCAAACCTTCAGCTAGTTCGCGCGTATTTAAGACGATAGAAGTGTAGAAATAGGTAAACGCCACTACCAAGAAGAAGTACGTTACCGGATAGATTAGCTGCGCTCCACCGGTCAACACTGCACTATTGTTACGCTGGAACCAAAGCACGAGGTTACGACCAATGTCAGCATGGAAATTACCTGCAATCATAATTTGCCCAACAAACGCCGGCAATGCCAAAAATGCCACAGCAAAAATCACTGGAATCACACCCGCGGTAATTAGCTTGATTGGTAAAATCGAAGTAACACCACCGTATTGACTATTGCCATGCACGCGACGTGCATAGTTAACCGTCAGTACACGCTGACCTTCATTAATTTTCACTAGCATATATAGAATGAACAGCATAGCTAGTACTACCGCAAGTGACATCCAAGTTGCCGTATTATTTAGACCACTGATAGTGAACCAATTGAATAAGTGGAATGGGTTACCGTTGACAGTAGTCATTGCCGCCCAAAGTGACACGAAGGTTTGCGGCATCTGCGACAAAATACCAATTACGATTAATAGCGTAATACCACCGCCAAGGCCCTTCTCAGTCATGATTTCACCAATCCACATTAGCAACATAGCGCCAGCCGTCATGGCCGTCACTGCCATGAACCATTGGCCAAGTGTCATGGCCTGCAAAGTTGGACTTTGTGCCGCAACACTCTGACGCAAAATGAAGATATAGGCAATCGACTGCAAAATCGCTAGCGGAAACGACAATAAACGAGTCCACTGGTTAATGCGACGGCGGCCACTTTCGCCATCTTTATTCATCTCTTCAACTCGTGGTATTGCCTTAGTTAGCATCTGCGTAAACACTGATGCTGTAATGTATGGGCTCAATCCCACCAGCATAATTGAGAAGCTAGCCAACGCGCCTCCCGTTAACAAGTTAAGAAATCCACCAAACGAATTCGATGAAATTGCATGCGATATAACATCCTTTAGCGCAGTTGGCTCGGCTAATGGTACCGGAATGTGCGCCAGGAAGCGATATACCACAATCAAACCTAAGACCGCGCCGATACGCGCTAGCATGTCACGGCTCCTAAGCGATTTGAAGATTGTTTTCCAATTCACTCTCCTACCCTTCTTTAATAATTACAATGCTTATTTTATATAAATCAACGCGCGCCGTCAAGACTCACAAATTGTTATATAATAGAAACATGACTAATATTCGTACACGTTTTGCGCCAAGCCCTACTGGTTACATCCACGTTGGCAATGTACGTTCGGCGCTTTACCCTTATTTTATTGCTCGTCAAAATCATGGGCAATTCATCCTCCGCATCGAAGATACCGACCAAAGTCGCTTTGTTGCTGGTGCCGAGGACTTAATTATCGATGTTTTAAAGTGGCTCGGACTAGATTGGGACGAAGGCCCTGATGACAACGGTCAAGAAAAAGGCAACTTCGGCCCCTACCATCAAACCAATCGCAGAGAAATTTACCACGAATGGGCGCAAAAGCTAGTTGATGCTGGTTTAGCCTATGTTGACCCGCGCTCACACGACGAACTTGAGGCACTTAAACAAGCAGCTGCCGATAATCACCAGCTATTCTTGTATCGTGAGCACCGGCCAGAAGTTGCACCAACTTGGACTGGACACGAAGCGCTCCGATTTAAAGTGCCCGAAGCTAAAAGCTACCACTGGCACGACGAAGTAATGGGTGATCTCTCAGCTGGCGCCGAAGCCGTAGACGACTTTATTATTATGAAGTCAGACGGCTTGCCAACTTACAATTTTGCCCACATTGTAGACGACAATTTAATGCAAGTGACGCATGTTATTCGCGGTCAAGAGTATATTAGTTCAATGCCAAAATACCTCGCGTTATATGATGCTCTCGGGGTAAAACGGCCAATTTTCGCCCACTTGCCACACATTCTTGCGCCCGACGGCCACAAAAAACTCGGCAAACGCGACGGCGCTAAATCGGTTACTGAATATCGCGATGAGGGCTATCTGCCAGAGGCAATGCTCAACTTCCTTGCCTGTCTTGGCTGGAATGACGGCACCGAGCAGGATATCTTTACTCTTGATGAGTTAATTAGCAAGTTTAGCTTTGCTCACGTCCAGCGCTCCGGTGCGCGCTTTGATGAAAAGCGTTTGCTTTGGATGAACGCCCAGTGGATTAAGCGCCTAGCTGTAGATGATTTAGCCACTCGCGTTACCAAATTCTGGGGTGAAGCTGGCAACGCAGCTACACCTGAACGCCAGCTTGCTGTGCTAACTGTAGTGCAAGATCGCCTCAAGACACTAGCCGACTTACCAGCGCTTTCAGAATATTTCTTCAAGCGCCCGGCACCAGATTGGACAATGGTAACTAGCAATAAACAACTTAAAAAGTTCGAGACCGCCGAGCTAGTTAATCTCTTGACCGCAGCCAAAAACGCTTTAGAAGATATCGATTTCACCGACGAAGCTGCTTTGCAAGACCGCATTAACCAGCTGCTAGTTGAGACTAGTCAAAAGCCAATGGTACTGTTTGGCATTATCCGCTTTGCGTTAACTTGGGCGCCATTTAGTCCTGGCCTACCAGAAACAATGCGTTTACTTGGTCGCGATGAAACTCTTGCTCGGATCGATGCCGCAATTGCCACCGCCTAACTAGCAATTACGATATTGTTTGTGCTAAAATAAGTCCAATGAAGCAGCAAAGACATGATATTGGGTATGCACGTATCGCTCACCACGTGCGCTTATATGCTATAACTCTTTTTACTGTCCTGCAGATCGCCATTGGGCTTATTTCTTATTTTTTATATTTCACTATTGTCGAACATAGTATTATGTTATCTAACACGGCGGTAGTCGCTATGTTTGTTTTTCTAATTATTGTAGAGACTATGCTTGGCACTTACACACTAATCATGTCTGCTCTACCATTTAAAATTGTCTGCGAAGTATTATCGCGCGACTCTAACCTAGAGGGATTAGATAACTTTACCTCTACCTGTATCAAATTATGCCCACCATATATCCGTTCGGAATTAAATAAACTTAATTCGCTGTTATCTGGAGATATCCGACGCCGCAACCAAGAACGCGCGGGTCTAGCTAATCTGTCCAGCGTAGTTTTAAAAGATAACATCTTATCTGTCGTACCAGTTGGCGTAATTATTCTTAATAGCAACCTAGATATTGTTTATAACAATGGAGCCGCTCCAATTCGTCTAATCTCTAACCGTCCAACTATCCAGCTTGACTTTAGCAATAGCGCAATTTCGCTACACGATTGGATTGTAAAAATGCAAGCCGAAGAGATTTACAGTGAAAATATCTGGACACACATTGCCAATGTTCCACCTAATAGTATTGCAGACCGTCATATCTATGACGTCATAGCTAAATATCAGCGCGACTCGATCGACGGGATGGATATCGCAATTATTACTGTGGATCGCACCGATAAATATATTCTCGATGAATCAAGTATGGATACTCTAACCTTAGCTGCTCACGAATTACGTGGACCAATCACCACTATGCGCGGCTATATCGATATCTTAAGGGATAAACTAGGCGACAGCAATAAAAAGGCGCTCGACTCGATCGATGTTTCGGCACAAAAGCTATCATCTTACATCAATAACATACTTAATGCTAGTCGTTACGACCATAGTTCTTTGCGCTTTAGACCTAAAGAAATTACAGTATATAATATACTGGATGATATTAAAGACGACTTGTCGTTACGAGCTACAACAGCACAACGTAAATTAAGTTGGGATATACCGGATAATTTACCAAGCATCTTTGCTGACCGCAGCTTAATTGACGAAGTTATCAACAATTTCGTCGATAATGCTATTAAATATACCGGAGCGGATGGCAAAATTGAAGTCTCAGCGCGAACCGAAGAAAATTTCTTAGTTATTAGTGTACACGACAACGGCATTGGCATTACGCCAACCGCTATGCAAAACCTATTTAGCAAGTTCTATCGTAGTGGACGGTCTAAACAGGCCATTGGCGGCTCTGGACTTGGACTATATATTTCACGCGCCATCGTTAAGCAGCACAATGGCTTTATCGTGGTTGAATCAAACGAGGGTAAGGGTACTACATTTACTGTTTGGCTACCACTTTACGTATTGGGACAAAATAAAATTAGCGACACTCCGCTTGCCCAACCAGCCAGTTTTAGATCTGCAGCAATGTTACGTAATCACAATAAAATAATTCAATAAAATTATTGCAATCCTCCCCGCATTTTGGTAATATAATATAAGCGTGGCCTTGTCGTCTAGCGGCTAGGACATTGGGTTCTCATCCCAACAACCGGGGTTCGATTCCCCGCGAGGTCACCAAATAATATTATCTTAAGGGTGGGAATTGTTTAGCTTCAACAAATCAAATGATTTATCTACGTCACCGACATCGGATGACATTGAACTTAGAGCTAAAATAGTAATTGACAATATATCTGATGGCATCACCTTTATCGATGCTAATGGCGTGATCCAATTATTTAATCCCGCGGCAGAACAACTACTAGCCTGGACAGAAGCAGAAACATTGCAATTAAACTATAAAACTATTTTTCATTTTGTTAACGGCGCTAGCCAGCCAATATCTGATGCTGAAAACCCAATTTCTCGAGCGTTATCATCCAATAAAGTTCAAGCAAGTGATTCATTCCATTTACTAACTCATTCCGAACAGAAAGTGTCAGTATCCATCAAGGTTACACCAATTACAAAACAGGATGGTAATCTGACCGTCAATAACGGTGCCATTGTTGTTTTTCGCGATATTACACACGAGCGCGCCGAGCAAAACGCTCAAACCGACTTTATTTCAACTGCTAGTCACGAAATGCGCACTCCAGTAGCCATTATTGAAGGTTATCTTGGTATGATATTAAATCCCGAGACGGCCACAATCGATAATCGAGCGCGTATGTATGCTCAAAAAGCCCATGAGTCTGTTAAGCGACTTGGGCGCCTATTTCAAGACTTGCTAGATGTCACTAAAGCCGACGACCATCGCATTGATAACAATCCTTGCCTACTTGACGCTAAATTGGTCGCCAAACAAGCAGTGCAAGACTTTGTCGGTAAAGCTGCCGCCAAAGGATTGACGCTACAGTTTAGCGATACCGACGGGGACGGACCATTACATGGTGAACGCATTTTAGCTCCGCCCGCCATTATTTGCGCTGACTTAGACCAACTAAATGAAATACTCGATAATATGTTAGAAAACGCCGTTAAATACACCAAGCAAGGCGGCATTAAAGTTAGCGTCTATGTCGATAATAGTCGTGTGCGTTTTTCTGTGACCGACACCGGAATCGGCATTCCAGAGGAGGATGTTCCCCATCTGTTCCAAAAGTTTTACCGAGTCGACAATAGTCAAACCCGTGAGATTGGCGGTACTGGGCTCGGACTCTATCTAATTAAACGTCTGGCAGACAACATCGGTGGTACCGTTGGTGTTAAAAGTGTCTATGGCCAAGGCTCAACTTTCTGGCTAGAACTCGACAATCTAACGCGCGAGCAAGCCATTCAAAAGGCACACGAAATTCAGACACGCCAAGCGGCTGCAAAACGAAGCGTTTAATGTTTGCTATAATTAACCACATGCAGTATAATGGAATTATAATTTAAAGGGTAAGGGTTAATGACAAAAATTTTACTAGTAGAGGATGACAATAGCTTGCGCGAAATTTACGGCGTTAGACTAACCGCCGAAGGCTATGTAGTAGTATCAGCAGCTGATGGCGAAAAAGCGCTAGCCTTAGCAATTAGCGAACGACCAGACCTAATTGTTTCAGATGTCATGATGCCACGTATTAGTGGTTTTGAAATGCTTGATTTACTGCGCGGTAACGAATCAACTAAGAATATTAAAGTTATTATGCTAACTGCACTTAGCTCGGAACATCAGCGTGAGCGTGGCGATGCTCTAGGGGCCGACCGTTATCTCGTGAAGTCTCAGGTAGGTATTGAGGACATTGTTCGTACTGTTCATGAAGTATTAGATGATCAAAACGGCCAGCGCACCGTAGAACAAATGGAAAATTCTACTCGCGCGGCGCACGATGCTCAAGTCAACGCCCAAAAATCACAATCAGAGAGTACTATTGTAATTAACCGTCCTTCCAATAGTAATTTACCAGCCTCCGGCCAATCAGCGTTTAACCCGCTAGCCGCTACATCACCTAATGTCGTTGCAGGGCGGCCATTGCCTAATTTACCCAATACACCATTGCAGGTTCCATCGTATAATCAACCACCTGTACAAAATAGCGCCGCTTATTATCAGGGCAACCCTGTAATGTATGGCCAAGCAGCGAATCAACAGTCGGCAACCCCACAACAAAATATTCAGCCTCAGTCACAGGCGTCAGCTGCACAACCAAAGCCGCCAGTCAACCAACCCGCTGTTACCGCTGCTTCCACCCCTGTTATGCCTACTAGAGCAACTACACAAGCATATACAGCGCCAACCGCATTTACACCACAAGCTACACCAACTAATAATGCCTCAGTTCCGCAACCAGCTGCGCCAACTCAATCAACGCCAGCACAGACAGCGACTCCAGTACCTCAGCCAACCATCCCGACACCTCAAGTATCTACAGCAGGTTCACAGGGCTCTGCGATTGACCCACGTATCAATCTGACCTCGCTTTTAGGTGAAGCTAATAGTAGCGAAGCCGCAGGCGCACCCTTTTCATCCGCATCAGCTAACTCAAGCTTATTCCCTAACGGCTAATCGTGTATAATAGGGTTAATGCGACTAAATAAGTTTATTGCCCACGCTAGTGGCGTATCACGCCGTGAGGCCGACCAGTTAATTGCGGCTGGCAAGGTTACTATTAATGGTGCACCGGTAACGATTGGTGCTGACGTATCAGATAGCGACGTCGTCAAATTAAATGGCGCTATATTACATTTGCCTCAGACAAGCACAGTTCTAGCTTTTAATAAGCCCGTGGGCTATGTTTGCTCACGTAAAGCGCAGGCTAAAGATGTCGAAACTATTTATGCTATTCTACCAGAGAAATATCATAAACTGAAGACTATCGGTCGACTCGATAAAGATTCATCTGGTCTAATTCTCTTGACTGACGATGGCGACCTCGCCTTCCATTTGACCCACCCTAAATTTGCCAAGACTAAAGAGTACCTGGTCACACTAGACCAGCCATTACAACCCTTGCATCAACAAATGATTGCCGACTTTGGCGTCAACCTACCAGATGGCAATAGTAAATTGAGCCTTGAACGGCTCAATGATACCCGCACAGAATTTAAAGTTACCATGCACGAAGGGCGCAACCGACAAATTCGCCGCACCTTTGCTAGCCTCGGCTACACAGTAGTCAAGCTCCACCGCATTAACTTTGATGGTATTGCCCTAAGCGGACTGGCCTCGGGCGCATTTCTTGAGCTAACGCCGCGCGAAGTTGCCCTTCTAAAATAAAATAGCCCCTTCATATGGGGCTATTTTTAGGTCAAAAGAATACACCCCAAACAAAGGGTGTATTCGGGAGCGGTCAGACTCTTATTATTCAGCTTTTTCTTGTGCAACTGGTAGAGGCACAGCTGTAGCCTCGAAGTTACCGCCATTCTTAGCGAGAGCTTCACGTACAGAAGCACTCATAGCAGCAACCTTAACAGTAGCTTTGCTAGTCAATTCACCACGAGCAATAACCTTGACAGCATTGAACGGGGTGTTAATCAAACCAGCTTCATAAAGCGCATTGTTATCAATTACGGTTGCCTTGAGGTCGTTTAGCTGGTCAGCATAAACTACCTGTGCTGGCACGCGCTTGCTCTTGAAGCCACGCTGCTTTGGCAGCTGACGCATGCGAGAACGAGCACCAGTCATAATTTGAATAGTCTTGTTCTTACCGGTACGAGCCTTCTGGCCCTTAGTACCACGGCCAGCAGTCTTGCCATAGCCAGAACTGATGCCACGACCAACACGCTTGCGATCAGGGGTAACAGTTGCGTCTAGCTCATGATATTTTACCATTACTTTTCCTCCTTCTTCGCCTTGTTGCCAACCCATTCAGCGCGCGGCTTCAATTCAGACAACGCCTTAATAGTAGCATACGCCACGTTGACCTTGTTGGTTGAACCAATTGACTTAGAAACTAGGTTCTTGACGCTAGTAACACCGATGATAGTGCGGACCACGCCACCAGCGATAATACCAGTACCAGGAGCAGCAGGCTTTAGTAAAACGCGGCTAGCGCCATACTTTAGCTCCACTTCATGTGGCAAAGTATCATTCTCAACTGGGATGGTAATCATGGTCTTCTTTGCAATGTTAGTTGCCTTCTCAACAGCTTGCTGAACATCGCGACCCTTTGATACACCGACACCAACCTTATTTTTGCGGTCACCGACCACTACTAGTGCCTTGAAGCGCAAACGGCGGCCACCCTTTACAGTACGAGACACGCGGTCAATTGAAACAGTCTGCTCGTCGAACAGCTTCTCCTCTTGAGTGTGCTCACGACGGTTATTACGACGGTCATTACGACCACCGCGGCGGCGATCACGGCTAACGCTATCGCTGCTGAAGTTATTAGCTGAACCGAACTTGCGGCGTGGTGCTTCACCATTCTTCGCAGCAGCTGGTGCAGTATTCATCTTTGCATCTTCGTTCATTAGAACTTCAATCCTTTCTCCCGGGCGGCGTTAGCTAGGGCATGTAGACGACCGGCGTAAGCGCGACCGTTACGGTCAAACACCACGGCAGTAATCTTAGCAGCGGCGGCTTTGTCGGCAATTTCTGCACCAATCTTAGCAGCCTTCTCTGATAGAGAACCCTTTACATCTGACTTAACAGTAGTAGCATAAGCTAGAGTCTTGCCAGCTGCATCATCAATAAGCTGAGCAGTGACATTTTTGTTCGAGATGAACACGCTAAGACGTGGACGCTCGGCGGTACCGCTAACTTTTGAGCGGATACGATTCTTACGCAAAGTTAGATTATTTAGACGTGACATTACTTACCTGCCTTTCCAGCCTTACGGATGATTACCTCGTCAGCATACTTAATGCCCTTACCCTTGTATGGTTCAGGCTTCTTAAGTGCGCGAATTTCAGCTGCAACCTGACCAACTTGCTGTTTGCTGATACCGCTCACAGTTAGTTCCATCTTGTTGCAGGTTAGGGTAATACCCTCAGGTGCAGTATAAACTACTGGGTGTGAGAAGCCTAACGCCATCTCAACTTCCTGTGGCCCCTTTGATTGTAGGCGGAAGCCAACGCCATTGATTTGTAGCTTCTTCTCAAAGCCCTTAGTTACACCGGTAACCATGTTATTGATTAAAGCGCGCATTAGGCCATGGCGGCTCTTCGCAATCTTTGAATCATCATGGCGCGTAACTACTACTTCGTTATCCGCTACGGTTACGTCTACCTCTGGGAGGGTGAACTGCTTTAGCTCACCCTTTGGCCCCTTAACGGTAATGAAATCTGGATCAACCGTGATTGTCACACCAGTTGGGATAGCAATTGGTAGTTTTCCGATTCGACTCATATCTTCCTTTCTTTAATTAATATACCTTGCAAATTAACTCACCACCGAGCTTTTGCTTTACCGCCTCAGCGCCAGTCATGACACCATGAGAGGTTGAAACAACCATGATACCGCGGCCGCTAGCGACACGTGGGATTTCGGTTGACTTAGCGTAAACACGACGACCTGGCTTGCTAACACGAGTAATCTCAGTGATATTGGCGTTAGTGCCAGCCTGATTGATGGTGATTACGAGCGTAGCACGTGGAGTGCCAGCCTCTTCCTTGACAGCGGCGAGATAGCCATGCTTAGCCAATACTTCAGCTACGACACGCTTCATCTTGCTTGATGGAACACGAACTTCATTCTTACCGACGCTGATAGCGTTACGGATGCGGGTCAGCAAGTCGGCAATTGGGTCTGAACTTTGTAAACTCATGTCTTTTCCTTTCCTTTACCAACTTGCCTTAGTTACACCAGGGATTTCACCCTTTGACGCATGCTCGCGGAATGCGATACGGCTGAGGCCGAAGCGACGCATGTAAGCATGTGGGCGACCGGTTTCAGTACAACGATTCTTAATGCGAACTGGGCTAGAGTTGCGTGGTAGCTTCTGCAAACCTTCGCTATCACCAGCTTCCTTGAGCTCAGCACGCTTTGCAGCATACTTGGCAATCATTTTGGCACGCTTTGCGTTACGTGCGAGGGCTGATTTCTTTGCCATTACTTAACCTCCTTCTCAAATGGAAAACCAAACTTCTCTAGAAATACCTTTGATGCGGCTGGATTGCTATTTGCAATGGTAAATGTTACCTGTAAGCCGTGCAATGTCGTAGTTTCTTCAAAAGTTAGTTCTGGGAAAATCGACTGCTCAGTAATACCGAGGCTGTAGTTACCTTGGCGATCAAACGCCTTGACACTAACACCGTGGAAGTCGCGAATGCGTGGCATTGCAACGTTGATTAGACGATCCATAAATTCCCACATACGGTCACCACGCAGTGTTACCACTACGCCAACTGGTGCACCCATGCCCTTACGAATCTTAAAAGTGGCGATTGACTTCTTTGCAAGACGTGCCACTGGCTTTTGGCCAGTAATCTTTGTAAGGGTATTTACCACTACCTCTTGATAGTGCTTGTTGTCCTTATTGCGACCAGTACCAGAGGTAACCATGATTTTGACTAGCTTTGGCACGTTGTTGACGTTGTCAAGGTTTAAGTCCTTCTCAAGCTCTGATACGACGGTCTCTTTGTAAAGCTTCTTTAAGCGAGGCATGTAGGCTTCGCTCTTCTTCGCAGTAGCCATTACTTAACCTCCTTATTATTAACTTTAGCGACGCGAACCTTCTTGTCGTTCTTAGTCTCATAAGCCACCTTGGTAACTTGGTCTTTATCGACCACCACGGCTACATTTGAGACGTGAACTGGCTTCTGGATATCGCGCTTGCCACCTTGATTATATGCGGTGGCGCGGTAGTGACGCTCAATCTTATTGACGCCTTCAAGGTAAACCTTGTCGCCATCAACGCGGGTTACCTCAGCAACCTTACCCTTGTTGTCACCCGTCATAACTTTAACGGTCATGCCCTTAACAATACGCTTCATTATAGTACCTCCGGGGCCAAAGAGACAATCTTGGCATAGCCGAGGTCACGCAACTCGCGTGGAATCGGCCCAAAGACACGAGTGGCTTTTGGCGTTTTATCTGGGTTAATTAACACTACAGCATTGTCGTCAAACTTGATGGTTGAGCCATCCTTACGGCGAATCTTCTCGCAAGTGCGGACAACTACGCATTTGACAACTGATTTCTTCTTGGTGTTGCCGTGCGGGTCGGCTTCCTTTACGCTAGCAGTGATAATATCACCGACACGAGCATAACGGCGCCGAGTAGCACCTAGGACACGAATACATAGCACTTCCTTAGCGCCACTGTTGTCGGCAACCCGTAAACGAGTTTCCTGTTGAATCATTATTCGCTCTCCTTACTATCCTCAGTTTCGGTACCCTTGGCCGCAGCCTCGAGTTCTTCCTCTACTTCAGTCTTTTTAACTTCAAGTCGCTCACGACCGCGCTCGACAACGTCCTTCAACGTCCAAACTACAGTCTTTGAAATCGGCTTGCTCTCCTCAATCACGACCTTGTCGCCAACCTTAGCGGTATTGGCTTCGTCGTGAGCATGGAACTTGCGGCTAGTGGTAAACTTCTTGCCGTATAGCGGATGTGTTTCACGCACGGTGCGAGTAACCACAATTGTCTTGTCGCCAGCCTTGCTGGTAACTACGCCGCTAATGGTACGCTTGCTCATTTAGCCTCCTTTGCGTTCTTCTTCTCGGTTGCAACAGCATGAATCCGTGCAATCTTTGCCTTCATAGTCTTGATTACGTGAGTTGCTGGCAATTCATTGGCGCGCAACAACTTTTGTGCCTGCTTGAGATCGGCCTTTGCTTCCACTAGGGCCTTATCAAGCTCGGCAACAGTCATCTTGCGCAAGCTGGCTAATAGTTCAGTGTTAGCTGCTAGAGCCTTCACTTTCTTATCAGCAACCTTCTCAGCAGCCTTCGCTGGTTTCTTGGTAGTAGTCTTCTTGACAGTCGTCTTCTTTGCTTCAGCCATTATGCTTCCTCCCGCTTCACAAACTTAGTCTTGATTGGCAACTTGTTTGATGCTAGGCGTAAAGCTTCGCGGGCGACGTCTTCGCTGACACCAGCCATCTCAAATAGCATCGTGCCCTTCTTGACCTTAGCTACGAAATACTCTGGAGCACCTTTACCACCACCCATCTTTAGACCAAGAGCCTTCTTGGTAACAGGGATTTGTGGGAAAATACGAATCCAGATTTTACCGCCACGAGCAGTTTTACCGGTAATAGCGCGACGTGCAGCCTCGATTTGGCGGCTAGTAACACGAGCGTTGCCCTGTGACTGCAAGCCAAACTCACCAAATGCAATGTAATTACAGCTGGTGGCTACGCCATCATTACGACCCTTGAAAGCTTTGCGAAACTTTGTCTTCTTTGGTAGTAACAACATTTAGCGCCTCTCTCCCTTATTAATCCAAACCTTAATACCGATGGTACCAGCAGCAGTCTTTGAAACAGCTAGGTGGTAATCGATATTAGCACGAATCGTTTGTAGTGGCACTGAACCCTCGTTGAACTTTTCACGGCGTGACATTTCAGCACCGTTCAAGCGACCACCGAGTTCAATACGAACACCCTTGGCGCCAGCAGCCATCACGCTTTGCACTGCACTCTTGCAGGCGCGGCGGAAGTTGATGCGGCGTTCCAACTGACGTGCAATATTTTCAGCTACAATCTTTGCAGCTAGTTCTGGGCGCTTTACTTCTTCGATGTTCAAGCGAATCGGCTCACCAGCAATCTTCTCTAGCTCAGCCTTTAGCTCTTGTACACCAGCACCGCCACGACCAATCACGACACCAGCCTTGCTGGTCCAGATGTTGATAGTAGTTTGGTTAGCACTGCGCTCAATATCAATCTTGTTAATTACGGCTCGGGTTTCAAACCGTGACTCAATTGCCTTGCGCAACTTGATATCAGTTGCAAGCCAAGCAGCAAAGTCACGCTTGCTGTTAGCGAACCATTTGCTAGTCCAATTCTTGGTAGCTTGTACACGCAAGCTAATTGGGTTTACTTTCTGGCCCATTACTTGCTCTCCTTTTCTGGCTTAGCAGCAGGCTTTGCTTCTGCCTTGGCAGCTTTCGCTGGTTTAGCAGCTGGCTTCACCTCGCCACGTACCACTACCAAGATGTTTGAGGTCTTGCGCTGATATGGGTGCGCCATACCACGTGATACTGGGCGATAGCGCTTCAAGCGAGCACCCGCCGTGACAGACAAGGTTTCAATTACCAAGCTGTCCGCCTTTAGGTTAAAGTTATTCATTGCGTTGGCCTTTGCACTAGCAATCACCTTGCTTAGTGGCTTAGCAGCACGCTTTGGAGTATGAGCTAGAATAACTAGCGCATCCTCTACATTGCGACCGCGAACCAAGCTAGCAACTAGTGATACCTTGCGTGGAGCTAGGCGTAGCTCCTTTAGGTAGGCCTTGGTTGTTAATGACTCACTCATTATTTCTTACCTCCGTGCTTACGGAACTTGCGAGTCGGGGCAAATTCGCCGAGCTTGTGGCCAACCATGTTTTCTGTAATCAGAACTGGCACATGCACGCGACCGTTATGAACGGCAATCGTACGGTTAACCATTTCTGGGGTAATTACAGAAGCACGAGCCCAAGTCTTGATAACAGTTCTATCGTCTGCAGATAGAGCAGTCACCTTCTTGATCAGCTTGGCGTCGATATACGGCCCCTTCTTTAAGCTTCTACTCATTACTTCCTCCTCTTAGCTTCGTGACGACTACGAACAATCATCTTGTCAGTTTGCTTGCGGTGACGAGTCTTAACGCCAAGCGTTAGCTTACCCCATGGGGTACGTGGCGCCTTACCAGTACCGTGCTGACCACCATCACCACCACCGTGTGGGTGATCACAAGCGTTCATATGAGTACCACGTACATGTGGACGGATACCAAGCTTGCGGTGACGACCAGCGTAACCTGACTTAACGTTTTGGTGACCCTCATTACCAACTACACCAAGAGTAGCCATGCACTCTAGGCGGAACTTGCGAACTTCACCAGATGGCATCTTAACCATGGCAAAATCGCCTTCCTTAGCAGTAATCTGGGCGCTTGCGCCAGCAGCACGAACTACTTGTGCGCCACGACCAGCGGTCAATTCAATACTATTGATAACAGCACCAAGTGGCATATCGCGTAATGCCATCCGGTTACCGTTCTCAACACTAACTTGCTGTTCAGCTGAAGCAACCTTCACTACCTGACCTTGCGCCATGTCTTTGTTGGCAACAATGTAGTGTAGATTACCCTTCTGGTCACGGATGCGAGCAATACGAGCAGAACGACCTGGGTCGTACTCAATATGCTCAATAGTAGCAACCGTACCTGGCTCGAGATTGAAGTTAACGATGCGGATAAACCGCTTCACGCCACCACCACGGTGACGGCTCGTAATGCGACCCTGATTGTTACGGCCTGAATTCTGCTTGCGAACCACGAGTAGGCTCTTGACAGGCTTCTTGGTAGTAACTTGACCAAAATCAGCCGCAATTTGGTTACGACGACCGTTGGTAGTAGGCTTCATATTATTAGTTGCCATACTACTTCTCCTCACTTTCTTCTTGTTCCTTGAAGACTTCGATTGTGCCTTCCTTGACGGTGACATAAGCCTTCTTGGCGTCTTGGCGACGAGTTACACCTGGGCGAGCATGCTTGCCGCGATTTGCTGCCTTGGTTTTACCCTTGGTAACAACTAGGCGAACGTCTGCAACCTTGACATCTGGATATTCAGCAGCTAGTTCACGTAGAACTTCTGCCTTGTTAGCCTCCATTGGCACATCAAATACGTAAATGTTTTTCTTTGATAGACCATAGGCTTTTTCGGAAATACGTGGAGCAATAAACATTATTTATCCTCCTTTAGCCATTCAGTTGTAGCAGCTAAAGCCTCCTTTGTGAAGACGATAGCATCAGCATTTAAAATGTGGAAGACTGATAGATAAGTTGGGCTAACTAGTTCAACCTGTGGTAGGTTGGCTGTTGCGCGCAAGTTAAGTTCATTCTTGACATCAACTAGTAGAACACGACGCTTGTCGGCAAGATTTAGATCAGCTAATAGCTTGACGATTTCGCGAGTCTTACCAGTAGTTTTAACAGCATCAATTACGGTGATTTCACCGTCGCGGTTAGCTAGCGTCAATGCTTGGCGCAACGCTACACGCTTGGTGCTCTTAACGAGTCGCTTGTTGTAGTTCTCAATGCCAAGTGGCCCGAACACAACACCACCACCACGCCAAATTGGGTTGCGTGATGAGCCAAAACGAGCACGACCCGTACCCTTCTGGCGCCATGGCTTCTTACCACCACCACGGACTTCACCACGAGTCTTAGTCGTAGCGCTGACCTGGCGATTAGCAGCCAAGTAGCTGTCATAGGCAAGTTTTAGGAGTTCATGGTTAGGAACTTCGACCTGAAAAACAGCATCAGATAGTTTAGCTTCAGCCATTACTTAGTCTCCTTTCCCTTGTGATTAAACTTGATAGCAGCGCTAATCATCACAGTGCCCTTCTTTGGCCCTGGCACGGCGCCCTTCACCCCAACGAGGTTCTTGGCGGCGTCGACATAAGCGACAGTCAAGTTTTTAACAGTTGTCTTTTCAGCGCCCATCTGACCAGCCATTGGATGGCCCTTAAACACGCGCTGTGGGTACATACAGCCGATCGAGCCGACCTTGCGAGTGTTACCCTTACCACCATGCGTCTTACGCTGACGGTTAAAGTTCCATCGCTTAATCGTGCCTGCCCAGCCTTTACCCTTGCTGACGCCACTGACGTCAACAGAATCGCCGACCTTAAACAGGTCTGCTGTTAGCACATCGCCGACCTTGGCTTCGCCGAGTTCCTCAACTCGTACTTCGCGCAAGACCTTTGGTGTGGCGCCGGATGCTTTTACGTGTCCGGCAACGGCATTGCTCAGGTTCTTACCCTTACCATAACCGAGCTGCACTGCGTTGTAGCCGTCCTTTTCGACGGACTTTACCTGAGTTACAGTGCAGGGGCCGGCTTGAATGATAGTGACAGGTATCACAACACCATTCTCCCCGAGGATTTGGGTCATTCCAAGTTTGGTACCGATTAAAGTATTCATACTTCCCTTTTCCACTTAAAACGCCTGAGAATTCGCAGTTTCCCACCAGTTATGGCAAGACTTGCAAACGCTCTCAGGGCGTTGGTCTAACATTAACAACACTATACTATCATATTTTTAGCAAAAATACAATAGTAAAAGCCCCTACATTTTGTAGGGGCTGAAATTATTTAATTTATTATTGATTGGTTGCCGCATTAGTAGCACAATAAGCAGTAAAATAGATATCTCGCTGCAAGCTATCTAGAGCTAAACGACAGGCTTTAGAGATATCAATATTGTATTGCTCGATACCAGGAATCACAATTTTGCAATCCCGCGCCACCGCCTGACAATTACATAAGGCACGCCGGAAGGCAATTTGTGCATCTTCGACCATTTGCTTACGCTCTTGAATCATACGCTGCGCAACTGCAGTTCGCCCTGCTGGGATATCACGAAAGACCGACTCAGCGTCACTTAACGCATCCGCTGCTAGACTTACCGCTTCAATTGCACTGCAAAAACGCTTTACAGTAGCCATTTTCTGCTCAAACGACGCATAATCCAACAGCAAAACCTTCAGTGGCCTCGCTAGCTCAGCATAATGTGTAGCACAAATCTGCTCCGCATCAGCCTTGCGATTAGTCTTGCTGTCTACATCATTTAATTTACCATCCATCGCTACCTCCTTTAACGTTGTAGCTTACTCGCTACCTCAACAATGTCGTGGTAATTAGTCGGATTAATATAAATCCAAGTGTATGCTGGGTTAGTCCATACTACACAAAGCAACTGACGATCGACCAAGTCGAGCCGACCGGCGTAAATTGCATGCAACAGAATGGTCGCTTCAACGCGCCAGCAGCAATCAGCTTCCATGTCTTCGTTGACGTCATGTAAATGCGCCGTCCAATGCGTGGCGTTATACTCATGATTGTCTACCATAATAGCAGCGTCAACCAAGCCATGAAACAAGTTGATTCGTCTTGCATCAGCACGGCCTCTAGCTGGGACGGGCATGCCGTTAGTGGAAATCTTCCAGCAATTGGGTGTTACCTTGGTACGCGTACCAAAAAACGCCCGCGGCATTTCCCATCTTGACGACAGCGCTGGGTCTGTCGTCCTCATCTTAGTAACCATATCAACTCCTTTAATGTACATTGAGCAATTCGCCCAAGAGACTTTATAATACAACATAGTCCAAAATAAGTAAAGCCCCACCAGAGGTGGGGCAGTGTTAAATTAGTTATGTTGTGATTGACAATTTAATTTGCACATAGTTTTAGTAATGATGTCTAAATTGTTTTGCGCTAGCTCAATTATCTTTATGGTATTAACATAAATTTTTTCGATATTGTCACGCGTTTCAGCACGATTACGATAAACTTCCTTCAGTTGTTCAGTTTTAGCGTTACCGGCATTCGTAAGTTCTCTATCGATACCGCGCAGCATTTTTGCTAATACGTCACGGTATTGCTTTGCGTTCGCTAAAGTCAATGACATATCGGTATACAAAGTTTCCAGTTCATCACGACTCAGGGAACTCACGCTGTCTACTGTAATCTCAGCAACATCACCTGGCTTATCTGCTACACTAATCACAATTTTCTCCTAACTCGAAATGTACATTACACCGATTGGTATAATTCTTATATTATAACATAAACGGGTTATTTTTGCAACTAATTTAAAGTCGTATCAATCACCGCCAACTTACCCAGTGTATTGATTTGACTTGGATTATCCACTTGGCGCAATAGCTCACGCGCCCGCTGCTCACTGGCGCCAGCAATATGCACACCCTTAGCATCAGTACTTGAACCAACCAAATTAGGTAAACTGATATGTTTACGACGAGCATGGATTGACGGCAATAATTCTGCCAGCTGGTCGACATCACCCGGGTTATTACCGCTAGTACGCGCCTTATAAATAATATGTGCTAGTTTACCACAACGCATCTCATCACGCGCCTGCTGTGTCACCATCTGGATTTCTACTGGAATATTATCATAGCTAAATGTAACCTTAGCAAGATGTAGCCCCGCCACGTCCCCCGCTGGCTTGCCATCCACTAAAATATGCAGTCGCTCCGCCGGATTGCGATTCGTGCCACCGCGCTGCGATAAATCAGCCAGTAACCGCTCGATATAATCCTCAGTACCCGCAATATGCACCGGCGATATCTTACTATTAGCCGCTAACGGGTGAATACTGTTGCAATTATAGATACCTGTTACCACCTGTGTAAAAATCTTCCTCTGCTCTGCCTCGTCTTTGGCAATCAAAGTCATACCAAGTAAATCCATTGGCACATCCGACTGGTCCGGTGCAAACTCCTGCGTCTTGTCGCGCTCAGCATTATAAAGTTTCATCGCCAAAGAACCGCGTGACTTTAGGCGGAACCGGCCAACCGTATTATCTTTCGCTGGCGTTAAATTAGAGCGGTGTCCTTGGTCAATAATCGTGCCAAAAATCGCCTCGTTATCACCGGTAGTTTCAATGGCTGGCTCTGCCACGAAGCTATGTGGCGCGCCAAACACAGCACCGGTAATCTCTGATACTGCCCGCTCAACGCACAGACGCTTATTATGCTCACGGTCAAACGCACTAATGCAATTCAGCATATTGTCAGCACGATCCAGTAAATCAGACCGACCAGCATTAGTCAGCCGCACCTCTTTACTGCGCGAACTAAGTGCCATCGCAAGGCCATCAAAGCCAATCATCTCCGCCATCGGCTCCAAAATTTGCTCTGTAAATACCACCTCTTGCATTGTCGCTAGCGAATTGCTGCAATTATCATTTAACTTTTGCAACGACTCCGCAGAAGCAATCAGGAGCGATTCCACGTTGATTGTTTCCGCCGTCTTTGCTAGCACCTCTGGCTTAGCAAGAGCAGATTGCTGCAACCACTGCTCATCAGAGAATTGTCGTGGTTCCATGCCTAGCGCAGCATTGGCAAAAGTCTGCGCCCGCAAATTATCAATACAAGTCCGGTCTCGCAGTAAACCTACCAGATAAATTTTCTTCTGTTTATCTCGCTCTGGGTCGTCATCAAACTTTGTACATTTAATGTAATCCGACAGCACCGCCTGAATCTTCGAATTAGTGATATTACCCTTGTTATCATGCGACTTATCGTAAATCTGCCCCATCACCACTGCCGCATAGCATTCCTGATTAATTTCGTTACGAGCGAACTCGCGTACCGTCCGGTACTGGTCATTAAGAGACTTTAAAAAGTCACGGCGGTTCTTACCATCCTGCAAATCTGGGTCAATATTAAGGTATTTATCCAACGCCGGACGCGTATTGCGCGGCAGCTCTGGATAAGGATAATTATTGTTATCAAACGGACTGTAATTAAAGTTATTCATGGTCAACATCCTTCAAACGTCCATAACAAACTAAATGATCACGCCAAGTCTCACCCTCGTCGAGGGTATCGGAAAGATTATTATAGTGCACGCCCTCACTCGACGAAGCGCAGGCAATAAACCAGCCATCACCCACGTAAAACCCGACATGGCTCAAATTTGCCTTACGATAAGAGGTGTCAAAGGTACCACCAAAGAAGATCAAGTCACCCGGTTGTTCACCGCCAATCTCAACCCGCCGGCATTTCTCATACAAGCCGTCATAAAACACTCCTTGGCGCGTCGAGCCCGCCACCGGCAAGCGCGCTTCACGCCCCGCAATCTGATTACGATAATGATATCCCAACTGGTCTAAGATATAGTCAACAAAGCCGCTACAATCAAACGAGGTATCTGGATTACTGCCACCCCACACATACGGATAACCAATAAACTGATTTGCTATCTGAAGCGCGCGCTTCAAAAATGGATATTCTGCCAACGTAGCAGCCGGCACTTTGTAAACGCGCGGCTGTTTAAGCTCCGACGCAAACGGGTATTGGTCGCGCGGGAATAACTCCGGTCGATTGCCGTGACTGCGTAAGTACGCCGCATAGGCGCAAATCTCGTCATTGGCCAGTACGCTATCAATCACACAGTTTAAACTATAATTAGTCAACTTCACGTGCAAGGTGTCGCCATCCGGCGTAAAAGTTAGCGTGTATTGGCGACGCGGCTGGCGTAAAGTGTCCATCAGCTCACGTACTACTGGGTCAGTAGCCTTAAACTTACCAGCGCGAGCACTCACAATCGCTGCCAGCACGTATGGGTCATGCCAAAACGGCGCCACTTGGTAATCGTAGTGCTTAAATTCCGGATAATCTTGCGGCGCCTGAGCGATTTTTTGCTGTAGGCTGTGCTCGAACTGCTGATACTCAGCCTCAACTGCCAGTAGTTCCGCATCGTCTGCTAGATAGGC
>CAMYAY010000006.1 GCA_947253945.1 uncultured Candidatus Saccharibacteria bacterium | reverse complement strand
GCCCCCCTACTATAGCCGCGCCCCCTGCCAAAATCCTCCCTATTAGCCGTCTTGACTAGCTACTACCTCTGTTGATTAGCTTGTTTTGTGGTGGGTGGCGCACCGCCTCACCTCTGTTTGGTTGCTATGAGCTACGGCTTGAGGGGTGGCGGTATGACTTGCCATAAGTTATGGCGTGATGTGTGGCTACGTTATACCTGCTCGCCATGGCATTGGAGGCTTAGCTTAGCGATTGGTTGCTGCGCTACTAAAGCCATTTCGCAATTTAAGGCGGCGTAATCGTCGCGCGCGACGTGCTAAAAATTGTGCGACATTAACATAAAGGTATAATCATACGTCTTGAAAGCGTAAAGTTGGCACAGACACGCGCCTTCGGACTGTTTTTGGCGGGTGCTACTTTTTAAGCGTGCCCGCTTGCTGTCGCGGGTTATTGGACTATCGCTATCATTGCTATCACCGTCCACACGCCGCGTGCAGTAGCTTAAGTGCGTTAGTGTATTTGGCGGATTTTCTTAATCATGGCGCGCTCGGCGGCGACTCGCTCGCGGCGCTTGGCTTCATCGGCGAGTAGCTCTGTGTAGAGGATGGCGGACTCGGCCATCGGCTTTAAGACACGGTGCATGGCGTCGCGCTCAGGCTCAGTTACCCAGAGGTGGAAGATGTTCTTGACGGCAATTTGCCGCGCCACGTACTGCAGCCGGTAGGGGACGTTGTCTGGCAACCACTGGCTGGCGTCAGATGAAGCTTTTTCGGTGTTGGCTTGTTTTGAGACAAGCTGTAATTCGAGCGGGTGATTGAGTAGTTCGTTGCGGTTAGCACGGGTGAGGTTTTTGGCGCCCGTCACCCAGGCGTTGCTGAGGGCGACCACGTGGTCAACATCAGCGCTGCGTGCGATGTCATAGTAGGTTGGCATCACAAGGTGTTTACCACTGTACGGGCAGGTGAGTTCCCCTGCCTTGACCTGCCCACGGCGGTCGAGCTGGTAGCTGTCGAGGTCGCGTCGCAAAATTTCCTGCCGCCGTTCGGTGCGGTTGTATGCTTCGGCGTCGTGGTCGTTAGACTCGTCAAAGCTATGCCGCCGGTTGTAGTTGGACTTGCTGGCTTTGGGCTTCACGTGTAGCCCAAGTAGCTCATGCAGCGCGATTTTAGCGAGGTATTGCGCACTATCATTATCAAGCTGGCCAAACGCCAGCTCGGGTTTACGGTATAAGTCGTTAGGGCGCAATCTCATCTTTATTATACTAACACATTTAGTTGTATTTGTCAAAGTAAGCCCCTCCCCATACGCGCTCCCCTGCTGGCAAATTTTTGCAATTGCTTGCGCTTGAGGGTAATTTTTAGTAAAATAAAAGCATAAAGGAGACATCATGGCTAACACAAACGCAGTTTACGCAAGAATTGATACCGGTTTAAAAACAGACGCCGAGCAGATTTTGGGGCGGCTGGGGATTTCGCCGTCGAGTGCTATTCAGATGTTCTACAGTCAGGTAGTGTTGCAGCAGGGTTTACCCTTTGAGCCGCGGTTACCAGTGCGTAAGCCGGTGGCGCTGAGCGACTTGTCTCGTGAGGAGCTGGACGCCGAAGTTCAGCGCGGCGTGGATGGCATTGCTGCGGGGCGCACTCATACTGCCGCCGAGGTGGACAAGTATTTTGCGGATAAATACGGCGTCACTGGCAGTGCCGAAGCGGCTAAATGAGGGCGTTAGGCCTGCTTGGCGGCGCGAGTGAGTACGTTTTTGAGCGAATCGCGTTCCTTGGGGCTGACACGCAGGCCGTACAGGTCTTTAATGACTACTTGACGGACGGCGTACTGCGCCAAATAGAGCTTGTTAAATTTTTTATGGTTATAGCTATCGCTATTGCAGCTAGAATTTTGGCGTCTCATTATTGGCCACTTCTCAAAGGTGCCCGCCCCCTTTTTTCGGTTGGCGATTTTCGCAACAGCCTGTACTTCTAGCTCGTTGCCAAAAAGTTCGTGCCGCGCTTGCGGGCTAAGTCCGCGGTCGCTACGCCAGACATCCTCTAGTGGCACTACGTGGTCTACCTCAATAACGCTAGAAATCTTGGCGCCATCTTTGGGTTTAAATGAGATGTCGCTGCCAGTGTACAGGCAATGTAAGTCGCCGCCGGTGACGTAGATGCCGTACGGACCGTGTTGTATTGTGGTGTTAGTTAGGTCACGAAGAAGAGTTTTGTTGTAGACTTTTATTTCGTCTGCTTCGTTTTCGGCGTTGTTGATACCGGGCCGCCTAAAGTATTTATTGCGCAGATAAAACTTGTTCATATCGGCATCTTCGGCTGGTTTTTGCTTATTGCCGGGCCGCTTTTCTCCGCATGGCAGCTTATTGAGAATATCCAGCGCCGTCAGCGCCATGGCGGACTTGAGCTCGGGCTTGATGTCGTCGCTACGATAGAGGTCGAAGTTGGTAAGATCTGACTCGTTTAACTTCATATCTTCTTTACTATAACACTTATGCATTTACTTGTCAATATGGGGTGCGCGTGGTGGCTTGACGTCTCTTCACTGTTAAACATTAGTACAATTGGTGCGGTTATGCTATAATATTGGTAGTATGAATGAGGGTAATAACATTGCAGGTGGTGGGGCCGACTTGCAGCGCGCGTTTGACGAGCTGCTTTTGACGGCGCGCGACTACACTACGGGGCTGCGCGACCAAGTACGGTTTGCGGATGACGGCCAGACGGTAGTACTCTATGCTCGCCACGCCAAAACAGACAAATATTTCACGGCGTTGCGCTTTATGCGGAGCGGCCGACCGTACGGTGATGGCCAGTCGGTTTATTTAACCGTCGAGTATGGCAAGGTGATGTATCACATTGCCCTGTGGCGCGATGGCAAGTGTGCTCAGTACCTCAAGTACACCGATGCCAAGCGCTGCTTGCAGGTGGTGTTTGATAAGCTCGCCTACTCACTAGCTGCCGACTACGAAGCGGCGCGCCATGCCGCAGCCGACGGCAAGCTCGATGAAGCGGCTGTGTTGAAGCGCAAGCTGACGATTTTAGGTAAGATATCCAAAGAATTTTCGGGCGCTGCTATCCGCCGCGACCTTACCCCAGAGACCGTGAGCGACAGCAAAGAGAGTTTTGAGTATATGAGCGCCACTGTGCGCGATTACGCCGAGCAGATGGGTTATCCGGTGGACGGCGACCGCGCCGACCTTTATCCGCGCCTCTTAAAGACTGCCAAGCCGGGTAACGACGGCACTTATCTCTATGCGGCTGCCCCGCGCCGCTATTGCCTTGAGGTGCGCAAAGCGGGCGTGACGGTGCGCCAGATTACTTCGGGTGACCTCAACCTTGTGCTTTGTGGCCTATTTTACGGCGTGGCCAAGCAAATTGCCATCGATTACGAAGCCAAGCATCGCGTGAAGTACCAAGACAGCCGCCGCAGCGTCAACGCTAAGCTGGTGGAGCTGATGGACCGCATTTCACCATTGTTTAGTGCTTACGCCACTGGTCGGGTGGACGAAAACACCAGTGAATACCCGTATGACGACGCCCACTTTGCTGAACTTGACATTGTCGATGCCATTCGCCAGCACGCCAAGGACTTGCCGGCGGTGCATATGAACGGCAATTTGCTCTCCACCCTCGACAGCAAGGGCAACTCGCAGCCGTTTGTGTACTTCTGTAGCCGTGGCGCCAGTGGTAGCTATGTGTTGAGTGTCTCTAATCAAGATGACGGCCTCGTGCACTACGATTTGGCGAGCAAGGACGGCGACCAGCTTGAGACTGTTGCCGAGTGTACCGACGCCGACGCGATGATTTACGCTATCTTTGACCAGCTCGCCACGGTGCGGCCGGAGTTGAAGGATAACACCTCATATAAGAGCCTAATGCAAGACCTCGACCAGAACAAGGCCGTGGAGTCGGAGCGCCTGATGTCTGGCGCCGACGCGGCCGAGCAGATTGATGCTGAGCAGCTGGACGACGATGCCCCAGCCGAGCCAGCCAAGGCAGAAGCGCGCGCCTTGTCGTTCACCGAGAAGAAGCAGTTCGCCAAGGAAGTTCGTCAGGCGCAGGCCGATTTGGTGTCGCTGGCCGTGGAAGCCATTGCCGACAACAACGCCATTGCTGACGCCTACATTTACATCTTGACCGAGGGCAACCGCGTGTCTTATAACGCCTTTTATATCAACTCTGACGGTAAGGTGGTCACGCTTGCTGACGCCCAGCCAGACAAGGCAGTGCGCGTGCGCCTACTGAAGTTCGGTGCCTCAGACAGCAAGCAGCTGCGCGCCGTTTATGTGCGCTATGGTCAGCCAGTGCCGACCGAGACCATGATTCACTTTGTGCGTGCTACGGGCAAGTTCGACTTTGTCTGCAACTTCAAGCCAGTGGTAGACGAAGCTGCCGGCCGCACTGCAGCCACGTCATTTGCCGCTTGGCGCCGCAACATTGCCGTGCACTACTAATTTCAGGCTGATTAAATTAAACAAGGCGAGCCCGCGGGTTCGCCTTTTGTGGTGGTGACGGTTAAATTGCCATAAAAAAGTGGGCCACAATGGGCCCACAAGCGAACGGGAATTAAATTTACTCAGCTATCGGTTCCTTTTCGCCAGTGTTGAGGCGGTCGCAAATGAGTTCTCCGCCCAAAAATATAGCGTTAATTACTGCTATCACTATTGCGATAGTCGCTATGAAAGCGAGTGCGTTAATTATTTTCATATCAACTCCCTTGAATGTACAATTGACGGGTCTCGCCAATAAATAGATATTATACCACATTGCCCCGCCATTGACAAAACAGGGGTATTATTGTATAATGTAGTTATCGGTGAGCTAGCAAAGTGCTAGCCAGAAGTACCTTAAGGAGTTAAAAAATGGTTACGACAAATTATATGAGCATCCGTTCTTTGAGCGAAGATGAAGCCGCCGCGATTAGCAAAAAGCTACTCAAGCGCTTTCCGCCCTATAAGTCGGACAAGTTTGGCCGTGCTCAAGGTGTTGACCGCTACACCGCCTCGGTGTACTACAATGACGGTGTTGCCACTGGCGACAAAGACAAGGACGCGATGGCGGTTGTACTGATTGTTGATTGGCATAGCGCCTCGTGCGTGCGCGTGTGTAAAGACGGCGCAGCAGCGGGCTACCTAATGCTGCCAATGGGGCGCATTTGGTTGCCGCGTGGCGATTGGAATGCGATTCGCCAAGGCGTGGTGAAATTCATGGATAGTGAGCGGCCGGATTGGCGCAAGGAACAGCGTTCGGGCGAGATTAGCATCTTGCCATGCGCCGTGCTCGGCAAAACCAAAGTCGATAGCGAGTTTGAGTTTTCTTGGCCTCTGCCATTTGATGATTAACCCCCTGCCCGCCATGTGCGGGCTTTTATTGACAACCCTGTTGTTTGGTGCTATTATTTAGCCACTGCTAGGAAAGTCCTAGCTTGTACATTATTGAAGGAGTAAATATGTCCGAAGTTAAGGAAAGGCATACGCTGCGTCACCATCATTGTGCAACAAAGTACACCGGTGACCGTTACCGTGCACAGCTTTATGACAATGCAATTGACCCGAGCACTGGACAGCCGACCATGTTACTTGCCATATTTGACGTAACAGAGGCGACCGAGGCGCTTTGTTTGGGCTCGAATACTGAGAAGCGTTGCGTGAGTGCGGTGAGCCGCACGTGGATTGCGCCGGAATGCGTGGCGAATAATTCGTATTGCGCGGAATTTAAGGCTAAGAAAGCGCTCAATGTGATGAATCCAAATTGGAAGGCTTACCAGCAAAATGGCGACATTAAAATTAGTCGCGTTGACCGCCAGTCTGATATGCCAATTAAATGGAATGAACCACTTTATCTCTCAGTTGACTAATTAACTCCTCTCCCCCACTGCTTTTGGCCGTGGGGGGGCTTTATTTTTGGGCTGAGACGCGGTGCATAAATTTGGTGGTTTATGGCGCTTGTGGTATAATGCAAGTATCTACCTTGGAGGCAGAAAAAGAAATAATGGAGGGAATAAAAAACATGAATAAATTACGGCAAACAGCTGCGGGGGGGGGGTAAACTTTTAAGCCTTGTCGCTCTCGCGATAATCCTGATAGGCTTTGCCACGCCAGCCCATGCTGATAGCATCTCAATCGACCTCGATGCCGCCGCAGTTACTCTGCAACGCAGCGGTAATTTGTACGAGCACACCAGTAGCCTTCATGTACACAACAGTAATACCTATGGCTTTACGCTTAGTATGAATGCCAGTCAGCCAAATCTGGTGAATAGTAAGGATTCAACCTATAAAATAGACTCCGTCTCTGGCACCAACCAAAAACTTGCTGCTAATCAGTGGGGCTATGGTATGGGTAAGAATGCCACTACGTTTAGTTCAGTTTCTTCTGCATCGCTGGCGGATATTACCAGTGACAACAAGGGCAGTTGTACTAGTGTCGATGACTGTACACTCTATCTCACTCTCGGCGCTAATGTTGACCCTAAACGCTTGCCAACTGGTAGCTATAGCACTAGCTTGACTTATACCGCTACTAGCAAGCCAGCGCCAGTCCAGCCGTCTACGCCTTCGAGTGGTGGGTCTAGCTCCGGTGGGTCGAGTTATGACTATTGGTGGTCTACATGCAACGACAGATATTCTTATGATTCTGACAAGAGGTCGTATTGTTATATTCATGACGGCGACATGAGCGGCTATTGGAACGAGGAATGTCATAAAAATTATTCTGATGATTCCGACAAAGAGTCGTACTGTAAAGCTCATGACGGCGATATGAGTGGATATCGGGTTGATTGGAATAAAATATGTTTTGAAAAATATCCTGGTGATGATATGTGGTCTATAGATAAATATCATTATTGCATGGAGCATAGTGGCGACATGAGTAGCTATCAACCTAATTGGGGATTTATATGTATTGAAAGATATCCTAAATCGTATCAAAAATATGAGAGGGAGTATTGTGAATCGCATCACGGCGATATGAGTGGATATGGCCATTATCCTTATTACCCTCGCCCTTATCCTATTAACCCTATTCATGGTGGATTAGATTAATAAAATTTGGTTTATCGTGCTGTTGGAATCGATGGGGGAATTAAGGCGACATTAAAATTATAGTTGCCCCCCTCCCCGCCCTCTTGCCGTCTTGACCGCGATGGAGTATTATGGTGTAATCAGCCCGTGAGGGGTCGTACATTACTAAAGGATGAAACAATGAACAAAGCAGATGAATCGGCGTCCAGCACTATCATCTTGCGCAAGCGCAAGAATGCTGTTAGTGGTATCTATGACCGCCTGCGTCGCAAATACGGCGCGAACGAAGCCGGCGTAGTGGCTAATAGTCGCTATGTGGTGAAGGTCTACCAGCATGCTGGCGTGTGCGTCTTTGATAATGTTGACATGATGGCGGTGCTAATCTTTGACCTCTGTAGCGCATCGGACGTCATCAAGGAGTACAGCGTGCAACAATCCACGGCTGAAGACAAATGTACTTGGCGCTACTGCATCGATAGCCTCGCGCAACTATACTTGCCTACGTGGTACATGCGAGCGCCGTGGATGTTGAAGTTTAAAGTGAAGCACGAGTTGACTCGTCTCAATCCAGAGTGGCGCGCCGACCAAGTTGGCGGCAAATTGCAAATTGATATGCTCTCCACCGCCCTCAACTTGCCGCCGCTCACCCAAGACGACCAAGCTTGCCTGCTCCTCAGTTTCTAACCGCTTACCCCCGCCACGCCGCGGGGGCTTTTATTTGACAAATCTAGCTTTATATTGTACTATAATGGCATCCGTTGGATGTACATTAGAGTGATTACGAGAAAGGAATGGCGATGCCAAAGCCAAACTTAATCCAGTACCAAGAGATGAGCCAGTATGAACAATGGCTGCTTGGGGCACGCTTCCTACAACGCTATAAAGATGAGCGCGACCGCTACGAGGCGCTGTTGTATCGCAATGTGCTGCATAACGACAGGAAGATGATGGAAATCGTCATCTTTGACTGCTACGACTATGAGCACACTTACCTTTATAGGGACTCAGCCACCCGCGAGCGTCTCTTCTTGGTGAGCGACCTCTGTCGCGTTTACTGTGAACCGACCGCTACCGACGAGAAATGTGCCGCGTTAGTGGCGGACGAGATGCAGCAGCGCAAGCCTAACTGGCGAAGATTCCAATTCTTTAACACAAGCATCGACACTTGCGTCAGCCTTGGCCGCGCTAAAGACTTAAATCAGTTGCTTTGTCTTACGGACCCTGTAATCTACGATAATCATAGTGTGCTTTTGCCATTATGACTTCAGCCCTTGCTTTGCAAGGGCTTTTCTTTGCTGGCAGCGCCGCGCGGCGTGTTGTATAATTAAAGAGTTGCCCAAGGAGGGTTGCACATTTGCAAGTACGACCATTAGGAGGTTTCTATGCTTGTGATAGGTAAATTGAACGCGCTGGAGCGTGAAAATGCAATCAAGGCAATTAAACTTAGCCTTGCCCAGCGCCGCATTGACCGCTACCTAGCGTCATTTGTGCCAAACGTGGCGGTTACGCCTGAAGGCCACCAAGTCGGTGGCACGCTGATTGCCCTGTTTGACCGCATGGCGGGAGATAAGCTAGTCAGCTACACTGACACTATTCGACACGAAAATTGCTACTTTGTGGCGAATATTGCGAGCATCTTAGTGACGCCCGAGGAAGAAAAGTCTGACCATCAGGCCTGCATTAAGCGCGCCATGGCGGAGCTGGATAAATACGACCCGAACTGGGTCAACTCACAAGTGGCGCACCGTCGCGTGCTATCGCTTGACCGCGCTGGTTCTGGCCTCATTAAAGCGAGTGATATTCCAATCACCACTAGCGCCGTCTTCTACTTGCCAATTTAAGAACTACCCCACCGCTCGCCGGTGGGGTTTTATTGACATCACCTTGCCGAGTGGTTACACTAGTGCTATCGGGCGGCATGGAGCTGCCCCAAGACCCTTGGAGGGTAGTACATTATGATAGAGATAGTTGAACCTAGCGATATGTCAAGCGCTCATGAGGCTGCTTGGCAATATATGAGTAGACACTACGGTCACCGCGGTATGTTTAGTCGTTACTTAACTGCGGTATGCCAAGTGCCGCCGCGCGAGAATGGCCGCTCGACCATTGTTTGCATTTACGACACATATGCACCGCGCCGCCTACAGGTTATAAAGAACGATGCTGGCGAAGTGCTGCGCTACGAGCTGAGCTTTGACATGCAATATTGGCAGTCGCCTGACGACGATTCCGACTCAAATGCCATTAAGCAAGGGATTTGTTCTGGTATCGCGCTGAGGGATAAGTTCTGGCTGAGCGAACAGTGTGATGATGATTACCACGCCGGCGGCTTTAGTGACATCGCAGTGATAAATAGTGATTTTGTGGGCGACGCGTATGGCGTGCTACAAATTTACCCGAATCGCAGAGACGCCACGACCAACCAGTTTTCAATGCTAGTTGAAGCTAGCGCCGTGAGCCCTGAGCGGGCACAAGAGCTGAAGTCGCGCTTGCACAAGAGCTATGGCAAGCCCGGCAAGCCTGCCCGCTTTGTGGCCTTTTGCAGCCGCCTGAAGATTTACAGTGATTACGAAGTGGTGGTGCAAGTGTTCGATCGCCGCCGCCTCAAGACGCTATGTTATTTCGACTACGGTGTCGAGCAGTGTTACTTCCAAACGCCGGCATGGGAGCTATGCTTCAAAGACTGCGCCTACACTACTGACGGCATTTTGGCTGCTCTTAGCCCGAAGTTGAGTTCGCTCAGTCACAAGTACACGCCTGACAGTTTGGAGCTTGTGCTGCGCGACAAAGATCAGCTGTTTAGCCCATACAACCAGTGCCGTTTAACGGTGTCTATCTAATTTAAGCCCTGCCCGCGTGGCGGGGCTTTTATTTGACAGCACAGGACATTGCTTGTACTATTTAAGTAGTCGAGTCGCACTTCGTGACTCACCGATGCCCTGAAGGAGGGTTGTAGCTTATGGTAGAAATAGTGACACCGGTTAATCGCCTTGCTGCGGCACCGGGGATCAGAGTGCGACTGGCGCAATCTTATGGTAACAAGCGGGCTGACCGCTTTGTGGCTTGCGCCTACAATACACTAGTGAACGGCCGCAAGGTCAAACTGGCGTGTCTTTATGATCGCTGCGACGCTGACACCTTGACTGAGGTGCAAGACAATGGCTCCTTGACGCCAAGCTATGAGATGTCTCCTGTACACAGTGTGACCCTAGACGACAGTGTGGACAACATGGTTGAGGCACGCCGTGCCATTTTCCGTTACCTAGACGAAACTTATCCCGATTGGGAGAAGTATCAGTGGAAGGTGGCAGACGCTGATAAAAGTGGTTATGTCAACACGCGCAGCGTGCAGATGGTCGACTATCTGACGATGAGTCAGAAGTGTTCGCCGTTTGGCACTGCCCCGCTCCTGCAAGTTTTGCGTGGCTATGGTGATTGGCGAGCGTTGTTCTCGGTCGTAGACGAACCGTCGTTTTTGCCACCAGAAGAGGTGGAGAAGCTGGCGGATATGCTAACAGATCAATATGACGACTCGGCGCTCAGGCGCCATCGCTTTGCAGCTTGCTGTAGTTTGGCGAAGCGAAAGTCGCAAGATGGCTTTTTGCTGGTTTTGTTTGACCGTAATAGCGTTGAGCATTTGGTGCAGTTCACCACTGGGGCGCATGTGCGCTACTGCGTGAGCGACATCAGTCGCGTATGGTTGCCGATCAAAACTTCTGTGACGGAGATTCGGCGCGCTGCGCTGGCTGAGGCTAGTAAGTTGGCTGGTACTGAGGTTACCGACTGCGATTTCTTGTCGATTGACGAGTCTCAGACCATGTACGCTTGTAGCCACTATCGCTTGCCAGTTCTTTAGTCTACCTCAGAGCCTCCCCGTGGGGGCTCTTTTATTTAAGCATAAACCCTATTGACAATAAGCATAAAAAGTTGTATAATCAAAGCAGAATTACAAAAGTAGTTCGTCTCTAGAGCCGAAAGGTGGTACCTTACAAATGTTAGTAGAATTAATTGAGTCAGCAATGTACGATACAGATACGAAGCTTAATGCAAAGGAATTGCTGCGCTGTGGCGTGAAGAATGATGAGTCTGACCGCTATGCGGTGTGGCGCCTCGGTACAGTTGACGACAATGGTCAAACGGTGGACACCGCTTATCTGTATGACCGATTGAACGCCAATGGCGTTCAGGCGGTTTACGATGAGAACGGTGACTTGCTCGATTACGAACTTGAAGCGATGCGCACGGTTCAGACGCCGGCAGATGCAAAAGTGACTGATGTAGTTAATACTATCACAGCTTTGGCAAATCGTTTGAGTGGCGCTAAAAACGAGTTTGACACTAATCAGCTGCGTCACGATGTGGTATTTAACTACATTAAGTCCGACTATGCTACAGTCAACACTAATCTCAAGACGGTGATAAACCCACTGTTGCCCGAGTCAATGCAAAAGCCAGTTGCCATTGAACGCGTCGGCTATCAGTCGCCAAATAACCGCTTTGAAACGGTGCGAACGATAGTTAGCGAACTATATGGTGATGGCAAGAGGCCACGCTTTATGGTATTCGGCGCGCCAACTGTTGGCAAGCACAAGGTGGACACCATGCTCTACTTGTTCGATGTCTTGAACTTCGATTCTCTCTCCTGCCGTCATGGTAATGGTGAAGACCAGTACTTCTATGAACCGGTTGAGAGCTTGAGCGTACAGTACGATAATCAAGCTGAGATTGAACATATCACGCGTGAGTATTTACTCCGCAAGTATGAATCGGACGTGTATTTTGCTCAGCAAAAGACAAAGTTTGACCGCGGTCGCGCGGAAATCGATATTTTGCCATTTACTAATCAGAAGCACACCATGTCGAGCTATGGTACCGTACGTTTGCATCTAACTGACTAATCTATAACATTCCCTACCCCAGCTACGGCTGGGGCTTTTCTTTACCTCTGTTGACGGAGACGGCGAATTATTATATAGTATGGTAAGTTGAGGCACATTCAGTGCCTCCCCGACCGAAAGGTAGTACCTTTAAATGCTAGTAGAAATCGTAGAGCCCGTGAAGTTTAATTCGGAGGCTAACGCTGGAATCGTGGGATTCCTTGACGAAGTGCAAGCTTCGAACAATTTGGGCGACCGGTATGAAGTGCGGCGCAGGATAATTGAGGACGACAGTAACGTTAGTTATGTGGCAGTTTATGACCACTTGGATGTGAACAATATCTATGCGGTGTACGACGAGAACTCACGGTTAATGCGTTACGAACTTATGCCGCAAGAGACTTTGCTCGTGCCAACGTGTGAGGTTACGGCCGCTGTGCAGGCGACGGAAGATTATCTGGATAAAGCAGATAAATCGTGGCGCGAGCAGCAAGACCCTGACGCCTTGGCGCGTGCAGTTGAGGTAAATTGTATTACGCGCAAGAACAACGGTGCGGGCTCTGCTGTGCTTGACGCCATGGTGCCCCGTTCGAAGCCCGATTTTGTCGAGTGGGTGGATGCCATACAGTTTATTGGCCAGCTGGAAGATCTGTATGGTAAGCGTGGTGACGCGCAACGTTTCTTGACGTTCTGTACGCCCCACACTTACAGTCTTGATGGCAAGGCAACTGATACCAAGATTTACTTATTTGACCGGTTGAGCGGCAAAAACTTGTATTGCCGTCATCTGGCGAATGGCAAGCGACGCTACTACGTCGAGCCGGTTAGGAGTCTTGTCACGCCGTATACCGATTTCGCCTATCTTGAGCTAGTGACGCGCGGTATCCTGACAGTCTATGCGGATGAGGTTTTTGCTATCAAATCCGTGAAGAAGTTTGACCCGTTCAAGGTTAACCTAAATCTAGTAATGGCGCGTGGCAACCACGTGGCGACCGCTTGGTCGCATGCTCACCTACCCTTACCCGAGCTCAAATAGCTACTCCCCTGACCTCGTGTCAGGGGTTTTAAATTGACGGCGATAGCAAATTATTGTATAGTGTGATTAGTTGAGGCGCATCCTGCACCTCTCCGACCGAAAGGTGGTACATTACAATGGTAGTAGAAATAGTAGAGCCAATTGAGGATGTCACGGGTGGTGATGAGCTAACACGGCAACAGCTGCTGGCTGGCCTGGCGGATGGCGACAATAGCTATTTGCGCTATGAGGCGCGTCATGCCAACATGGTTGGCGTGGGCGGCAAAGGCGCGAGTGTGGTTTATCTTTACGACCGTTTGGCGTTTCCTAATATGAAGGTGGTGCGTGACGAAATGGGCCACCACTTTAGCTACGAGATGATGCCAATTCGTACCGTCACCCTGCCCTGCGCCAGTTCGACTGCCGCAGTGCGAGCAGCTACACATAAGTGCATTGAGCAACTTAATAGCGACTGGTGTACTGACCGTGACTGGACTATGTTCGACCGCGATTTATTCTTAAGCCAAATTAACCTCCGTTGCTACGCGCCAAACACGACGCTCTGGCTTAATCCGGTGAACCGTGCGCTGGTGCGCGACTTGCCAACTGTGGTTGAGACCGTGGGCTATGGCGCCTATGCCGGTGTGCCGGATAAGTTCCTGAAGATGCGGCAGCGTGTGGCTGGACTGTATGGTGGTGCCGCGCGGTTCGTGGTGTTTTACGGATATGACACGCTTTCTTGCAATAAGGCAATGTTCTTATATCTGTTTGACCGCCAAAACTTGGGGCAAGTTTGTTGTCGCGACCACCGTAGCTGTGGACAGAGTCGCTTCTTCGCCAAGCCGGTGTACCAAGTACGCGCTGAGTATGTGAGTCAGAAAATGGCAGAATTTACCGCGCGCCAGCTGATGCTGAAGCAGTATAAGTCTGCTCTGAAGACGGCTCATCTTGACCGCTTGGCTATGTTTGACTCCACTAAGGTGAAGTTGAACCTCCTCCCTAACATTGACCAAAACTATGCTTTGACTGAGCGCAGCCGTATTCGGCTGAACCTTACAGAGCTGTAGCTACCAATGACCTCTGGCCTAGTGCCAGAGGTTTTTATTGACAGAGTGGCTTAATCATTATATTATTAAGACAGTGACCACATCGTGTGGCCATCTTGAATCTCTAGTAATTGAGGTGGTACCTTACATGTATGAATTAATTAAGAATATTAATGCGAGCCGAGCTGGCTTAAACGCTTCCAACATCCTGCTCAATTCGCCGATTAACAGCAACTGCTATTCGGTTTGGCGCGTCATTAACAGTGGTGGTGATGATGACCGAGTTTATCTGTACGACCGGTTGAATGCCGATAAGCTTAACCAAGTGGTCGATAGTAGTCATAATTATCACTATGAAGTCAATGCGATTCAGGCGTTTAAGCCAAAACAATCAGATACAGCGTTAGCGGTACGTCAAGAAGTTTACCGACATTTGGACCAGATTAACCCACAGTGGTGTCGTAAACAATGGTCGGTGCCGGGTGACAAGCGCGACGTGTGCATGAGCTACGTTAAGACGGACTGCGACCTTAGTCTCACCGACTTGGTACTAGCTGGTTTAGACGTCGTGACAACGGTGTTTTGCATTGAAAAGCTGCAAAACAATTGTCATGGCAACGCGCCGGAGCTGCTCCGTAAAGTGCTTGCCACTTACAATGATACGAAGTATCCACGGTTCGTGGCGCTATATGGCATTGGCAGCGCGATGGACAGCAAGACGACAGAGATGTATCTGTTTGACTGCCAGAGAGCGAGCGAGCTATATGTGCGCAAGACGAGTGGCGGCAAGCAATGCAAGGTGTTCGCGCGGCCGGTTGGCCACTTTAGCATGGCGCGCACCATTGATATGAAGCAGGTTCGCGCTACGGCGTGTCAGCACTTGCCGGGGTTTGGTGATACGGACCCTGACGAGCTGAAGCTGATTCACGTGGTTTACAATATGCATGGTGTAAACGACGTGCGGCTTTACTTGGACATTTAATTCATCACTATTACCCCTGACCTAGTGTCAGGGGTTTTATTGACGGTTTAGCTAAATTCTTGTATAATATCGGGAGCAATCGCAATCCCGCGATTGCCTTGAAACAATTCTAGCCTCGAAGGAGGTCGTACATTAAAATGTATGAATTAATAAAGAGTATTAATAATAGTCGAATGGTGACGGCTGTGCCGTGTGTCATTAAGAACGCGCCAATTGATGGCAACCGTTATGTGGCGTGGAGCGCTATGGAGTACAACGACGACGGCAGCGACATCAGCCGAGTTTATCTGTATGATAATCTTGACCAGTATCGGTTGAAGCGCGTGATGTCGAGTGAGCGAGTACTTCACTATGAGCTCAATAGCTTAGGGTCGTTCGGTATGGACAACCAAGTGGACTTGGCTGAAACGTTCCGCCGCGAGGTTTACGACCAGCTTGACCTTATCAACCCACAGTGGCCGCATGACCAATGGGCGGTGCCGAATGATGGCCGTGATGTATGCTTACATCATGTGAAGACGGATAGCAGTTTCGCGCATACGGAGTTGGTTTTGACATCGTCTGAACTAGGCGTTTTTAATACAGCGTTCTGCATTGAGCGCGTGAAAGACAATCAGTACGGACCAGCGCCAGACTTACGCAATATTGCCAAGTCGGATTATGACGGTGTGAAGCTTCCGCGGTTCGCGGTGTTATACGGTGATGCAATCGATAAGGATGGCACGAGTACGGAGCTAAAACTCTTCCTCTTTGACCGCGCGGCGGCCGACCATCTCTATATGCACAAGTCAGTGACGGACGGCAGTTATGAGGTGTTTGCTACGCCGATTAGCCAGATGGGTCGAGTTTACACTGATAACAAGGAACTGATTGAGTCTACGGTGCGCGAGCATTTGTTGCCTTCTGGTCTTTGCCGCAATGGTGGCGTTGACTATGAACCGATTGAGTTGGTTAAAGCGACCGAGAATATGGATGGTGTGGAAACCGCGCGACTCTACCTAGACTTGCAATGAGTTAGTTAATTTATGCATTACCCCTGACCTAGCGTCAGGGGTTCTTTTGTTTTTGTTGACAAATGTGGCATTGTCTGTTAGTATATGGGCAAGTCGTGAAGCAACAACGCGTCACGCATTTTAGATCTCGAAAGGAGATGGTACATTTCATGGTTACAATAATAACCAGTTTTAAAAATAAATCAGAGTTGCGTAAGGCAGTTGGCAACGATAATCGTTTCGAAACATGTGATACCACAATGCGCGATAACGAGGACCATAAGCTGGTCGATGTTGTGTCGGTATATGATAAATGCAACTGGGATAAAGTGCGTAAGGTGTGCACTCCGGATGGCCAATATCTTGGCTATGAAGTGGCTCCACTTGAGGAGACGCTCAGTACGGATGGCTACAATACGTTACCAATACAAGTTGAAGAGTATCTAGACAATTTTGTCGATCCGGATTGGCGTAGTGAGCAGAAAACGGATGACATCCCTACTCACTCAGCGGAAACCACTTTGCCAGTTGGCACGGTTACCTCATATTTGAGCGTGCCTGACGATGACGAGTCAATGATAATGCATGTTTCCTCGCTGGATTCCCGTGGTACTATTGAATGCGAAGATATAGCGCGTCGGCTGTCCGTAAGGTACTGTGATGGCAGTATGGACCCGCGTTTTGTGGTATTGTTTGGCGATTCGCCGGATGGTAAAACTACGATTCATCTAGTTGACCGCCAGAATGTGGATTACGTTTGTCAATATTCATATGATGATGATAATCGTGTAAGCTATTTTGCTAACTCATTTACTAGGTTCAGCATCGAGCATACGGACGATATCAACGTAGTTGAAACAGCGGCGAAGCAAGAAATTGCTTCGAAACTTGGTGAGTGTGTATCAAATTTGCTGATAATTAAAGTCATAAACCAATGTTTCTCCAAATACGATGAAATTAGAGTAGATTTGGACATCTATGCGTAAACTCATGATTATTTAATCCTCTTTAGCCTAAGCTGAGGAGGATTTTTTATTTGGATAGATACAGCTTAATTGACAATATCCAATAAAGGTTATATAATAGAATCACGGGGGCGTTTGCCAACGCCCGCCCCGACCGAAAGGTGGTACTTTAAAATGGAGATTGAGATAGTTGAGCCCATTGAAGGCAACCCAACGCTGGAGCATGAGGCAAAAGAAAAGCTAGCTCTGCTGGCGGATAGTAATGTGGACTTCACTGGAATTAACTGTGTGTCTGACGCTACTGGCGCGCTGCGCTATTACGAGCTTGCTACGCTAGCGCCTCGCACTAGTAGTAAGATGGATCGCAAGTCGGCTGATGTTGTTCGTGCTGCTAAAGGCATATTAGCTCGATTGCAGCCTAATCCGAGTACAAAGTGCATTCGCAAGATGAACTTCCCGCCGAGTGTGCTGACGCGGCATGTTGTAGCGCGAAAGCGCAATAAATATGCTGCCCCGCGATTTGCGGCCTTTGGCTGCTACGCGCGTTATGACGAGCACACTAAAACGGCTGTTTACTTGTTCGACTGCGACACTGTTAGCCAATTGTATGCTCGATATACTTTTGACAAAGATGGCAGTGAGCTATCGCGTTACTTTGTTACCCCAATAGCCAAGTTCACTACTGATGCGGCGCTCAGTAATGAAAACATCTACTTTGTGGCGAACAACATGCTTGAGAGCTATGCCCCGAAGCGGCAAGACGAAAGTTTATATGATAAAACACGCCTTGAGCTTATCGGTGATATAGAACGCAACTGTTGTATAACTAGTAACGCCATAGTGCGACTCAATCTTTAGCCCTAACCCCTGACCTAGTGTCAGGGGTTTTCTTTAACCTCATTGACAATAAGCATAAAAGGTTATATAGTAATGACAATTGGCTGCGCAAAGCGGCCACGAGACCGAAAGGTGGTACCTTACAATGGTTGATTTTGTTATCTTCGATAGGATTCGTGCCTATGATAAAGTGTGGGTACGCCAACTGCTAGATAAGTTTGCTCAGGCAATGGGTGTAACTATAGATGTGAATACTTATTTTAGCAAACTATTTGGTGGTTATCCTGATGCATTTATAAATGGTTCATCATCACTATGTTTAGCAGAGTCATTTGACAAACGTGGTTGCTTTGGTGGGTACGCATTATTTGCCAAGTCAATGATAGGTGGAACCAATACGTCTATTTTGCAAAGAAAGGGTATGATTACGGCATACCCGCCGTATACGCTAACTTCCGAGTCAACA
Source organism: uncultured Candidatus Saccharibacteria bacterium (assembly GCA_947253945.1). Taxonomy (GTDB): domain Bacteria; phylum Patescibacteriota; class Saccharimonadia; order Saccharimonadales; family Saccharimonadaceae; genus Nanoperiomorbus. The sequence goes on along the minus strand of CAMYAY010000006.1, from coordinate 48,470 downwards.
ATCGAGGGCCCTGATAATATGGCGCTTTTGCAGGACGGTGGTAATTCTGAAGTAGAAATGGCTAGTATTGCCCCGCTTGAAGGAAGCGAACTTAAGGCGGCAGCTGAGTACCTGAGGCGAAAATATCGCATTTGGAAGCGCATCAACAACCGATTTATGCTGTTCTGTACTTCTTCCTACGATCGATACGACCGCATGATAATGATGTTGTTTGACCGCCAAAGGGTGGACAAGCTGCGCAAGATGGTAGTGCATCGGCGTAATGACCAGGGCAAGATGACTGATGTTACTTACTACTATATGGAGCCAGTTTTGTGCGAGGAGCGCGATTGGTATAAAAGTATAGACGAGATTGATGCGTCAGTTAATGTGGCGACCAAATCGGGCGTTTGGAATCGATATGTCGAACAGCTGCACGACGATAAAGATTCCGCTCTGCTATATAAGTATCGCAAGCGTACCAGAGTCGTTTCGAGATATGTTCAGGAGCACGATGTCGATGGCATGATGGTTTGGCTACGTGTCAAACTCTAATTAACCACTGTTAGCCCCCTAGGTTACTAGGGGGCTTTTATTGACAGTTTAGCCAAATCCTTATACAATAACGAAACAATCACAATAGCGTGGTTGTCTTGAAACTTACTGCCTTTAGGAGGTTGAACCTTAAAATGTATGAATTAATCAAGAGCGTTAGTGAGTATGATGTGGATACGGCTATCCGACCCGCCATATATAATGCGCCAATTGACGGTACTCGTCTTGCTGCATGGGGCGCCACTCAGCATTATGACCGCGGTAGGTCTGAGAGTCAAATTTATCTGTATGATAGTTTTGACAAGGAACACTTAAAGTGTGTGGTGTGGAACGGGAGAGGGTTCCATTATGAGCTTAATCCTCTGGGCCGACTGTCTCATAGACCGATTGAATCAGATGTCTGGATGACTTATGATAAAAATTTTGACTGCCTCCATAGAGAGTACACGTGGGGCAAATATGCGGTGCCGTTTAAGCATTGTAGAATATGTTTACACTACGTAACGGTGGACTGCATTTCCGACAAGGTTGATTTGGTTTTAATGGCGCAGATGCCGGGCGTATTTGATACGCCATTCTGTGTTGAGCATCTGTGGCATAATCGGCGTAGCGTTGCATCGGATTTGGTTAAAACTGCCAAGTCAACTTACGATGGTGCGAATGTTTCTTACCATTCCAATTACCATTGCCCGCGGTTTGCCGTGCTATATGGCAAGATGACCTCATGCTCAGGCGCGAAGACGAGACTCTTCCTCTTTGACCGCGCGTCGGCGGAGCTTCTGTATATGCGTCGGACGCTAACGTATGACAGTCGCGAGGTGTTTGCTGTGCCGAGGACGATTGTTAGCCGAGACTACACCGATAATCCGGAGCAGATTGAAGACACAGCGCGCAAATACCTGCCGGCCGGCATCTTCTGCAAGGACTTTGACCATGCCCCGGTTGAACTGATTGCCGTAGATGACGATATGCGCGACGTGGAAAGCGCGCGACTCTATCTAGACATTTAATTCATCACTATTACCCCTGACCTAGCGTCAGGGGTTTTCTTTAGCATTAGCCTATTGACAATAAGCATAAAAAGTTATATAATAAAGGTATCGAGTTTAGTAAGATAAACTCAACGAGACCGAAAGGTGGTACATTACAATGGTTGATTTTGTTATCTTCGAGAGAATTCGTGCCTATGATGAAGTGTGGGTACGCCAACTACTAGATAAGTTTGCTCAGGCAATGGGTGTAACTATAGATGTGGAGACTTCTTTTCTTAGCGAATGGCCTGGTCATCCTGATGCATTTATAGATGGTTTATTACCACTGTATTTAGCACAGTCATTTAACAAAAATGGCTACTTTAGTGGGTACAAATTATTTGCCAAGGAAATGATAGGTGGAACCAATACGTCTGTTTGGCAAAGGGCGGAAATGACTACGACATACCCGCCGTATACGCTATCTTCTGGGTCAACAATCAAGGGCCCCGATAACATGGCGCTTTTGCGGGATGGTGGCAATTCTGAAGTGGAAACGGCTAGTATTGCCCCGCTTGAAGGAAGCGAACTTAAGGCGGCAGCTGAGTACCTGAGGCGAAAATATCGCATTTGGAAGCGCATCAACAACCGATTTATGCTGTTCTGTACTTCTTCCTACGATCGATACGACCGCATGATAATGATGTTGTTTGACCGCCAAAGGGTGGACAAGCTGCGCAAGATGGTAGTGCATCGGCGTAATGACCAGGGCAAGATGACTGATGTCACTTATTATTACATGGAACCGGTTTTATGCCAGGAAGAATGCTGGTGGCACGCGCCGGACTATCCCTATTGGTGCCATTGGTTCATGACTGAACGTCAGGAGGAACGTCATGAGAGACGCTGGCTTAGAGATACATATAAGCTTAATGCGCCGAGTAACGTTGTCGATGACTCTAAATTTGGCGTTTGGGGCGGGTATATTGAGCAGCTGCATAATGATAAAGATTATGACCGGCTGAATAAACATCGCAGTAAATATCGCAGGCGCATTAGAACTATTTCGAGATATCACCAGGAATACTACACTGATGGCATGATGGTTTGGCTCCGTGTCAAACTCTAATTAACCACTGTTAACCCCCTAGGTTACTAGGGGGCTTTTATTGACTGCCCTACCCTTTTATTATATAGTAATGACAATTGGCTGCGCAAAGCGGCCACGAGACCGAAAGGTGGTACATTACAATGGTTATTACAATTACGTCGCCGCTTGTGCGCGGCATTGAGACGGATGACGCCCTATACCGGATACGTGAGCTGTTTGATGCGCAGGAGCAGCGCCCTAATCAATATGAGGTGTGGCGCTTGCGCTACAGTGACATGTTTGACAAGGTAGCGGATAAGACGTTTGTCTATAACCGCTTTGATACCGATAACATGCGGGTAGTGCGCGACGATACGGGCCGAGTCTTGGATTACTTTCTGGCCACGGATTATGTTTTCTGGACGTATGGCGAGAGTGGTCTTGACGAAGCACATCGCGATATTTATTGGACGTTGGACGCAAAGGAGCCAAATTGGCGTAAGAATTTGAACCGTGGCTTGCTTGAGCGCGAATTGCAATGCAATTGCTTAAAAGACGATTCAAGCAGCTATACGTCTTACAGAGATTCCAATATGGTGCTTAGTGCTATGACGGTTGCGCCATTGCAGGGCCCGATAGTTTACGAGCATGCTAAACATCAGAATTCCACCGGTTGGACGGATGAATACAAGGAACTATACCAGAAGATGCTAAGCCATTACGGCCCAAAGGGTGACCGCCCGCGGTTCGTGGTGTTTTATGGCCATACGCGGCCAAGTGATGGCATCGATACAGTGTACTATCTGTTCGACCGTATGAATATCAACTATGTCTGTCGACATGAATATGCGTTGACGGGTAGCAAGTGCTATTATTTGTCGCCATGTAGTTGTATCTTTTCAGGGGGTGATGACGCTGAGATAATCGATTTTGCAACGCGCAATGTACTATTGCCGAGCTATCAAGAGTCGCTACTAACGCCGGACCGCTATGGGGCATTTGACCCTGCAAAGCTTCAAGTGGAGCTAATTAAGTACACCGACGAACGGCGTTGCTTAGAGAACGAAGACGACGTTAACTTGCTCCTAGATATCTAACCATTAACCCCTGACCTAGCGTCAGGGGTATTTCTATACATAACCGCTATTGACAATAAGCATAAAAAGTTGTATAGTATAAGTATTGAGATAGTAAAATATCTCAGAGAAGCGAAAGCTTTGTACATTACCCAATAATTATTGACCGGAAAGGTTGGCACATTAAAATGGCTGGAATAGAAGTATTAGACGAAGTCCGCTCTTACAATCAAGATGCAGTAAAAGCGACGTTAGAAGACATCGTTAACGAAACCGCGAAGCATAGCGCAATTGTAGACCAGAATGGACAACCGTTCCATTTGAACTACGACTTGACGCGTATGACCGTGACAGAAGTTTTCGATGACAATAATCAGCATAAGAACTACACCGTGTTCCCTTACACGAAGTTACAACGTAATGTTGTATACTCAAAGGACGGATACACCGTAGCGCAACCTTGCGATTTAGCCCCAAAGTCCGTTGCCGTAAGCAATGAAATTGCTGCTTATCGCAAGACTGACGCCAAGGCGCCACTGCAGTTCGCTCATCTAGAATCGATTCGCGATTCTAAGCGCAGTGAAGTTATAAAGCAATTGACGTATAAGTACAGTATTCACAGTATAGTTAGCAACCGATTTGTTGTATTGCGCACCACTTGTGAGCGCGATGGACATGATGTTGCAATGACTGTATTGTTTGACCGTCAAAATGTCGATAAACTGCATAAAGTTACTTGGCTGAGCCGCGATGCTGATGGTAGGGTTGACCACACTGAAGAGTATTACTACATGGATGCTGTTCTGTACGTGGAGGACTTAACTGGTAAAAGCAATTGCAAACGCGATGTAACGCAACTGTTGCATTATGATTATCTGCTTGACCGTAAAAACGGTGCTAAAGAAGGCACGACTTGCTTTGGCGCTTATAGCTCGTTAGTAGATGTTGTCTACCGCAATAACCAGTTCCATCCGGAATTTGCTCAGGCTCGCCTGCGCGTTGACCTCTAATAATTAAAGCCATAGCTCCTAGCGTTACGCTAGGAGCTTTTTCTTATTGTCGGCAGACCTACCCCTTTGGCTTGACGTTAGAGCTTATCTTATTGACAATTATGCTTTTTTCTTGTATAATGTAGAGTATTGGGCTACATTAGGTAGCCCCGGACCTTAGGAAGGTGGTACATTAAATGTTGGAAATTGTAGAATCGGTGAAGAACCTGAGCGACGGCATGGTGGCGAATATTCGTCAGCGCCTCGAAGAGGGTTACGGCCCTGATGGCCCGCTTGACCGTTATGTGGCGGTGGCATATGACTGCTCTTGCCCGAGTAGTAAGGTGTCTACGGTGGCAATTTTTGACCGGATGTCGGTTGACTACGCGGCACTGGTCTGCAATGAGGGCGGCGGAATTGTGCGTTGTGAGATGACGCCACGTTACCAGATTGATCTCTATGGACAAGCTTGTTCGGACGACATCTTGAAGGCTATTCAGTCGCGTCTTTCAAAAGTCGACCGCGAGTGGTTTCAGAATCAAAATGATATTGATGTCACCTACTCTGCCATTACGAGCAATTATGATAGTTCAGAGGCGCGCATTACTGTGCTTGACCGTGGTTTATATGCTAGAGAATCGCATCCGCGCATCTTGATTGACCAAATTAGCCAAGCTTTTGTAAAGAAGTTTAAGCAGCGTATGCGCAATAATTACAATTGGCGAAATGGCCAAGACCGTTACATTGCTTACTATGCGGTGCTCGATTATGAGGGCGAAAAGATGGTGCGATTGTCGCTGTTTGACCGTCATGAGATAAAGAACTTGCGTCGCGTACGCAATTTAGTCGGTCGCGCTAAGCCACAGCACTACGTGCAGGATATCACGACTCTTCTCTTGCCTGGCGAGCCAGACTATGACGAAGTGAAGCGCGCTGCTATTTACTACCTCGGGCATATTAACGCCAAATGGCGTAGCGACCAGCGTTCGGACGACCCATTGCCGCTAATTCATTATCATGCCAATTTGGCACTGAGCGCAAATGAATGCGAGTACCGCTTGGCGGTAAAGCTGTAATTGATTCCAACTACTAACCACCCCGCTATGGGGTGGTTTAATTTTGCCACCTCTGTAGTTGCATTGACAAATGTAGCGTAATCTTGTATAATCGCAACAATTGGGCTGCGCTGGGTAGCCTAACGACCGAAAGGTGGTACATTACAATGGTAAAAATGGAGATAGCTGAACCGATGCCGCTTCAGGGCGGCGATGAAGGTGATGTGTTGCAGCGGATTCGAGTGAAAGCAGCGAGCGCGGAACGTGATCGCTACGAGCCGTGGCTCATCAATGTCTATGATACCGATGGCGCGGAGAGCAACTTGGTCTACTTGTTTGACCACTTGGACTACCGGCGGACTTGGCGCGTGTGTGATGTGGGTGGTAAATGCCTGCGCTATGAGCTGATGCCGTTTGGTGGACTGATGATCCAGCCTCATACCGACCGCGACGCGATTATGCGCGATGTTTGCCAGAATCTGAAGCGATTTAACGCTAAATGGCGCGACTCACAGAAGCTGACCACTACTGGTGAGCGCGTTTATTTGCGCTGGCTAGAGACGACTTGCAGCACTGATGTGCGCATGGTGCTGAATGCGGCGCCGTACAACCAGAATTGGGAGTGTTCAACAATTGACCGCGTGGCGGATGAGTTGCCGCAGCCGCGACAGCATGTTTATGATGCGGTACATCAGCGTTATGACGGCATATTTGAGCGGTCGCGATTCGCGGTGTTTTATGGCCGGATGGCGGGCGACAAAAACGGCACAAGCATGATTTACTTGTTCGACCGGCAGTCGCTGGAGTCACTTCACGTACGTAATTTTTATAACGATACGCCGAGCGAATACTTTATGACGCCAGTCAGGCAACTGGCAGCGGTGGCTTCAACCGAGGCCGAGGTTAAGCGCCTTGTACGCCAAGTGCTACTGCCGCAGTATGCGCATGAACTGAACGCAGACGCGGTGTCGCTAGAGTTAGTGCCTTGCATTGCCAACCCGGGAATCTTGCACGAGCACAGTATTGTGCGAATGTACTTAGATAACCTTCAGCTATAACACCTACCAAATACCCCTAGCGACTAGTCACTAGGGGTATTTTTATTGGCTTAGCCCTGCTGCTCTGACTTGGAGTGCGGTGGCTTATGGGCTGCTAGTTACTTGCGGCCCTTCTTGCGGTTCTGACGCTCTTGCTTTTTCTTCTTCTGAGCCACGCGGCGGGCACGGTTCTTGGCTTGGTCGTCTTGCGGCTTCACCTTAAAGTCGTCGCTGTCGATTCGTTCGGTTGGCTCGGCGGCTTCGTTGACGCCCCGCTCAACGGCACTTTCGGCGGCCTTAGTGAGGTCACTGTCGTAGGTGTCGTCGGTGACTTGGTCGGCGTTGACGTCGTTGCGGTGGAGGTTAAAGACTACCGAAAGGACTTCAACCTGCAAGTTGTGCTGCAAAGACTCGAATAGCTTCTGGCTCTCCATGCGGTATTCCACGAGTGGGTCGCGCTGACCGACACTGCGCCAGTGAATACCTTCGCGGAGGTGCTGCATGTTCTCAAGGTGCTGCATCCAGAGGACATCGAGTACCTGCATGTAGACTTCGCGCTCGGCACCGCGGAGTAGCTCGTCGCCCAACTCATCTTCCTTGAGGTCGTAAAGTGTGAGGATAGCCTTGCGGGCGGCAGTGAGGCGCTTTTTGTCATTCTTGATGGCGACGATGTTCTTGGCTTGGTCGAGGTCAAGTGGGAAAACATCGGTGAACTTCTCGGTGATTTCGTCAATGTGCTTCTTGTTGTAACGCTTCAAGAGGTCTGTAACGAAGGCGTCGGCGAGGCGGAGAATCTCTGGCGAGATGTCGTCACCCTTCAAAATCTTGCGGCGGATGCCGTAGACCACCTTGCGGTGGCGGTTGATGACGTTATCGTACTGCACCACGTTCTTGCGGGTGTCAAAGCTAAAGCCTTCCACGCGCTTTTGTGCGGCCTCCAAAATCTTGGTAAGGGCGCGGTTCTTTAGCGGCACATCATCTGGGAAGCCCATGCGCTCCATGGTGGAAGCGATGCGCTCGCCCTGGTAAATGCGCATTAGGTCATCTTGAGTGGACACGCAGAAGTAGGTGTCACCTGGGTCGCCCTGACGGCCACAACGACCGCGGAGCTGGTTGTCGATACGACGTGACTCGTGGCGCTCAGAACCAATCACTACTAGACCGCCCTTGTCGGCTACGCCTTCGCCGAGCATGATATCGGTACCACGACCGGCAATGTTGGTGGCGAGGGTGATAGCACCCAGCTGACCGGCGCGGGCGATAATCTCAGCTTCGCGCTCGTTGTTCTTTGCGTTCAGCGTTTCATGCTTCAGTCCTGCCTTGTCGAGAGCGGCGCTAATGAGCTCGTTCTTGGCAATTGAAGCGGAACCAATCAGCACTGGTCGCCCCTGCTTGTGGTAGTTGGCTACCATCTTGACGATGTAGTTAATCTTGGCGCGCTCTGACTTGAAAATCATGTCTTGGTGGTCTTGGCGCTGTGGGACACGGTTGGTTGGAATCTGAATGACATCGAGGCCATAAATCTGCTGGAACTCCTCGGCTTCAGTAAATGCTGTACCGGTCATGCCGGAAAGCTTGTCGTAAAGGCGGAAGTAGTTCTGGAACGAAATGGTGGCGAGCGTCTGAGACTCCTGACGCACGGTGACGTGCTCCTTAGCCTCAATTGCCTGGTGGAGACCTTCGCTATAACGGCGGCCCTTCATCAAGCGGCCGGTGAATTCATCCACGATGATGACTTCGCCGTCAGAGGTTACTACGTAATCCTTGTCGCGCTTAAAGAGAGCGCGGGCCTTGAGGGCTTGGTCAAGGTGGTAAACGCTGCGGATGTGCTCTGGCGAGAAGAGATTCTTCAGACCGAGGAGCTTCTCTACCTTCTCAACACCTTGGTCGGTCAAAGCGACTGAGTGGCGCTTCTCATCAACCTCATAGTCGCCATCTGGCTCTTCGTCGTCGTCTGGGTCAATTGGCTTGCCGGTGAATGGGTTCATCAAGCCATGCTTGGTAATCACCTTGCTTGGCGGGGTGAGCTGGTCGACAATGGCGGCAAACTTGATATAGAGGTCAGGATTGTCGGCGGCCGGCGCGGAAATAATCAGCGGCGTACGTGCTTCGTCAATCAAAATGGAGTCGACCTCATCGACGATGGCGAAGTTTAGTTCGCGCTGGCGCAGTAGGCTTGGCTCACTCACCATGTTGTCGCGCAAGTAGTCGAAGCCGAATTCATTGTTGGTGCCGTAGGTAATGTCGGCAGCATAGGCTTCCTTACGTGAACACGGCTTGAGGTGCGACATGCGCTTGTCGTAGTGGTCGGTGTTTTCGTACTCAGGGTCGTAAATAAAGCTCTGCTCGTTAATAATCACGCCGGTACTGAGGCCAAGCGCGTGGTAGAGCTTGCCCATCCAGCCGCCGTGGAGCTGGGCGAGGTAATCGTTGACGGTCACCATGTGAACGCCGCGGCCAGTTAAGGCGTTGAGGTAAATCGGCGCGGTTGCGACCAAGGTCTTGCCTTCACCGGTGCGCATCTCGGCAATATTGCCCTCGTGGAGGACAATTCCACCCATGAGCTGCACGTCGTACTGACGCTGGCCGAGAACGCGGGTCGACATCTCGCGGACGAGCGCGAAGGCGTCAGGTAGGATTTCGTTTAGGGCATCCTTGCGGCGTAGGCTAGCGCGGCGCGCGCGAATGGCATCGATGGCGTTGAAGTCGTCGATGGTGGCAGTACCGACCTTGGCGTAGCGCTCGCGGTCGGCTTCACTGAGCTTGTTGACCAGCTTGCGCTCGGCGGCGTCGGCCGCGAGGACATCGCTCGACTTTTTTGTTGTCTTGGTTGCCTTAGCCGTGGTCAAGGCGTGTTTGCGCTGAATTTCTTCTAGGCGCTGGCGCAAAATAGCCGTTTGCTTGGCTAGTTCCGCGTCAGTCATATTGGCATACTTATCGCTTAAAGCATTGATTTCGTCAACTCGCTTGCGTAGGCGCTTCACAATCTTCTTTTGTGGGTCGCCGAACACCTTTCCGAGGACTTTGTCTTTGGTTGGCATTAATTATTTCTCCCTCACTTATGTGATACAGCTTTAATTATAGCACAACCATCCCCTGTTTGACTATAGTATTAGCTTTTGCGCAATACGCTTGATTGTGTTATAATATGGGCATTGTGCCACGATGGTGCATGTACATTACGCAATGGAGGTTAAAAAAATGGCTAAGGTCTTGAATCGATTTTTTGAGCGGTGGCGCGGGTCAACACTTGCCTGCCGGCTGTATTTTTTGTTCGGTTTACTCGTTAGCAAAATTGCTATGACAATGTTGGTCTGCGCGGCATTGCGGCTGAGGTCGCTGAGCGGAGATGCTGTCTGGAGCAATTTTTTCGGTATAGGTATAATACTCACGTTAATTGGCTGCTACGGTTCGTTTTACGTGATGTGGCGGCCATCGAAGCATAGCCAGCTGCCAACGGCAGCGCCGTGCAAGATAAACTGCAATCGTGACGTGATGGCAGTGGCGGCAATAGCTGCCATGCTGTGCTTAGGCTCACTGTTGTCTGCGTCGCCAAGTAGCTTGGAGACGGTGCACGGTTGTGCGGTGTTAGCTAGTATTGCTTTAGCGATATTTAATATAACTGTTTTTAACCTAATAACTTGGGCGTAAGCCCAAATGGCTTGAGTCGTGCCTTAACGACTCTTTTTTTAGTAGAAAAAGCCCCTTCCTAGAGGGGCTTCAGTTTAGCTTAGCGGCGGCGCAATGAGCGCTTGATGAAGGCCATAATGCCACCGGTGCGGACGCCATCGTTACGACGCTCGGTCTTGTAGCGGCGAATTTGGCCGCGGAGCTTCTGCTCAATGATGTCGATTGCAGCAAGGGCGTTTGGCGCGGTCTCGCTTGCCGACAGGGTCTTGTCTGGCAAAGTGAGCGCTACGTCGCACTGGTACTTATTGTCGTTCTTCTGGTTAATCAAGGTCACTTTGGTAGCAGCGAAGGCTGATTCGCGCCCGTGACGTGGGATGTAATCAATCAACTTGGCACACTTCTTGTGGATATAGTCGCGCTCGCGGCTGGTCAAATCGTAGTTAGTGCCTGAGATTTCAATATTTAGCTGTTTGTCGCTCATAGCGTTCCTCCTTAAGGTTATATTACTATTATAGCACACTAGCCATAAATACTATAGCTCCCTGCGGCCGCCAAGGTATGGGCGGAGTGGCTCTGGCACTACGAGTTTTCCGCCATCTTGGGCGTAGTTCTCGAGGACAGCCACCATGGTGCGTGCCATGCTAATGGCGGTGCCGTTGAGGGTGTGCAAGCTCTCAATGGTGCCGTCTTTGCGGCGGACGCGAGTCATGACGGTGTTGGCTTGGAAGTCGGTACAGTTGCTGCAGCTGGTGAGCTCGCGATAAGTCTGGTCGTATGGGCTCCAGTATTCAATGTCGTACTTCTTGGCAGCTGGGGCGCCGAGGTCACCCGCGGCGATGTTGATGACGCGGTATGGGATGCCGAGTTCCTGCCAAATCTCCTCTTCGATGCTACGAATCTTCTCGTGAATCTCTTTGCTCTGCTCTGGTAGGCAGAAGGCGTACATTTCTAGCTTGTTAAATTGATGGACGCGGAAGAGGCCGCGCGTGTGCTTGCCGGCGGCGCCTGCTTCCTTGCGGTAGCATGGTGAGTAGCCTGCGTAGAACATCGGTAAGTCCTTCTCGTCGATAATTTCATCCATGTGGTAACCAGTGATGGACATCTCAGCAGTGGCGATGAGGCCAAGGTCTTCGTGCTCAATAAAGTACTCGTCGCTCTGGTCGCTGGTGCGCGGTGTGAAGCCAGTGCCAGCGAAGACGCGGCCGTTGACCATATGTGGCACGGTCATAAAGGTGAAGCCGTGCTCAAGCATCTTCTTGAGGCCAAATTGGAGTAGCGCGTTCTCAAGGAGTGCGAGCTCGTTCTTAATGTAATAGAACTTAGCGCCGGCAACCTTGGCGCCGCGGTCAAAGTCAACCCAACCGCGCGCGACGGCGTAATCGAGGTGGTCCACGCCGTGGGTCTTTTTGTCGCCCCAGTACTTGACAGGCACGCTGTCTTCTTCGCCGCCCATCGGGACGTCGTCAAAGATGACGTTCGGCACTTGGTTGATAAGGTCAGTCAGCTCGGTGGAGATATCCTTGAGGTCGGACTCTTCCTTGGCGAGGTCGGTCTTGAGCTGCTTACCCTCTGCCACTAGCTCTGGGTCTGGCTTGCCGCCCTTACCCTTCATCTCGGCCGCAAGTTGGTTGCGCTTAGAGCGCATTTGGTCGATTTTCTGGCCAAGGTTGCGCTTGGCCTCATCTAACTCGAGGAGACGCTTGAGGTTGATTTTATACCCCTTCGCATCGGCCGACTTCTGGACAAGTTCGGCATTGTTGCGAATAAATTTAATGTCTAACATACCTTAATTTTACCACAATTTGGGTGGCTTGCGGGTGATGAACTTTAGTATATAATTTTAGTATGAAGCACAAGATGAACTTGCAGCCAAAATATTTTGATTTTATTCAGCGCGGCACCAAGCGCATTGAGTTGCGACTATACGACGAGAAGCGTCAGCAAATTAGTCTGGGCGACACCATTGAGTTTGCGCGGGCGGATGGCGCTACTTTGCAGGCTAAAGTGGTTGGGCTGCTGCGGTACGCGTCGTTTGCGGAGCTGTTTGAGGACTTTGATATATCGCTTCTAGCCGATGCGAGCATGACCAAGCCCGAGCTGCTAGCTGCGCTGAGTGAATTTTATACGCCAGAATTGCAAGCCAAGTTTGGCGTGCTTGGTATCCGGATTAAGCTGCTGTAGCCGCGGGAGCGTTGACAATATTTCGCTTATGAACTATATATGGGATTAGATATGGGAGTAAATAAAATGACATATAATCAGTATCTCAATTTGATGTTTAGTCTGGAATGCCTGTACGACCACCATCCGGAGTTCTTTAAGGAGTTGCCGGCTGACGAGCAGGCTGCGCTGAGCAAGATGTTCTTGTATGACTATGACGACTACCACGATGACGATAGCGACTACCCCGCCTCAGTTGCCGACTATTACCGTGACACGATTGAACCCGACCACGCGTTAGTTGACAAGGCTTTTCAGGCGCTAGAGAATCTCTATTCGCATAACGGCTTTGGCCACTTTGATATCAGCAGAGTGTCCGACAAGCGCTAACTCGCAATCATCAGTGCCCGTAGCTTCGGCTCGGGCACTTTTTATGTTTTTAGGTGGCGATTTGTGTGGTGGCTGGTAGCCGCGGCGCTAGCGGTCGGCGGGCTGGGACTGCAGCTGGCGTGCCACGTAGTCGACAATGTAGCGTGCGCCCTGCTCGATTTGCGTAAAGGCGACATCGAAGTCGCTTGGCACGCCATACCAAGGGTCAAAAATGTCTAGCTTGTTCAGCTTGCCGCCCGCCTTTTTAACTAGTTTGCGGTCGAAGCTGCGATAGAGGTGAATTTTGCTGTACTCCGTGGCGGGTAGTAAGGCCTTGAGCTGTTGCACCTGGTGGTAAGTCATGGGCAGAATGAGGCTAGCTTGGCTGCTTTCGGCCGGCGTGATTTGGTGGGCGCAATGTGGCGCGAGTTCATAACCGTGTGCCTTGAGTCGCGCTGCCGAGCGTGGGTCGATGCCGCTGCCCTGCTCTTCGTCTGAGACGCCACTAGAGACGGCGACGGCTTGGCGGTCAAGCCCGCGCCGCTTCAACTCGGCATTTAAGATGATTTCACCCATTGGCGAGCGGCAAATGTTACCCGTGCAAACGACGTTTATCACATATTTGCGTGGGGTGCCGTTAAATTCTCCTCCTGCGTTCATAATTCTATTTTACTCCTCTTTCAGGTTTTTGAGTGGACTACGGCGAACACTGAGAATGGTCGGGATAATGGCAGCTAGTAAGCTAGCGCCAAGGACAATGCCAGCCAGATAGCCAACCACCATCTTATCGAAGTGAACGAGACTGACGCTAGCTGGCGCATTGCTTAGCCCAAACATGTATGTCAGCCACTGAGCAAGCTTAGTACTGTAAACGCTATCAGTATAGTAGGCCAGCGCATAGCCAACCCCACCTGCCACCAAGATGATGAGGATGGCAACTAGTAGCACATAAACAACAGTAATGAGTGCGATATCGATACGCTTAAACCCAATAGCACGGAAGACTGCCACCTCATGTCGGCTGTCTGCTACAGAGCGGCCAATGAGAATGTAAAGCAATAGCGCGGCGACAATCAGTGTGATGATGGCGCCGTAAAACAGGAAGTGCTGCGCTTGGTGTTCAAGGTCGTTGATGGCGCCGGCATTGCTAAAGACCAGCTGGCCAGTGTATTGTCTGCCTTCGGGCGTGCAAGTACTGTCGGGCTGTGGCGTGCAAGTCTGTTCGGCGAGGAAGCGATTAGCGTTGGCTGCAGAATCGAATTCAATATAGCGTTCGACTTGGTCTAGATAGCCTTTATTTAGTGTGTAGCTGTCCGGTGTGAGGACATTAAGCAGCGGCGCCTTAATAGTGTCGGGTAGCTGAGCAAAGAGTTGTTCTGGTACAGAGGTGCTAATGTCGCTCGGGGCAATTAGCTTGGCTAGCATGCCATCTAGCGCGCTAGATTTGGCGTTGTCGGATTTGCTGGCACCCGCCGCGAGCCCGACCACGCGGAACTTAAAGCGGTGCGTGATGGCGTCGGTCAGCCCGTTAAACTGGCGGTCGAATTTGGCTTGGTTGTCATCTTGCCGGCGCTCAGCTTTGGTGCGCTTATCGCTGGCGATAGTAACGTTGTCGCAGACTTGCGGGTCAGGCAGCTGGTAAAGCAGTTTTGGCTTGTCGGCGCGCTTCACCTTGGGGTCCTTTAGCTGTGCTTGTTGCCGGAAGTAGTCGGTGATTTGGTCGAGTGAGGCCTTGTTGCGGTAGCAGACTTGGTAAGTGTAGCTATGAAGGCGCTGTTGGACGGTTTGGTAAAATTGCCGGAGCGTTTCAATACCACTGTTGGCGTTGGGTTCGGATAGCCCCAGTAGCTGCGTGGCTTCGTACATACTTAGCAAAATTGGTATCTCACCACTGTCGGCACGCCAACCGTTGTAATCTGGGAAAAGGAATTGCTGGTTGATGGCGGCGGGGCTAAACCTTAGCTCATATTTGGCTGGCAAAGGGTCTTTTGCTGTGCCGTCGTTGTCGGTCGGCTTGGTGGCGTCGTCAAAGGCTTCACCGGCTGGAGTGCGCAAAGTTTGGCGTGCGGCGCGGTCAAAGCTAAGTGCGGTGGCGTTGTAGAACTTGGTTGCGCCATAGGTGGTGGCTAAGCGTTGCAACGCAGCGTCGTTGATGGCTGGTTGGCTGTAATGCTTGGCGAGTATTTCGTGAATGATACCACTGTTGTCTTCTTGTGGTAGCACAAAAGACTTGATGTGGCTGTCTGTATCGTACACGAACGGCGTGGCTTCCATCTCACTGCTGTAAGGTAGCTTGAGCTGGCGCGCCAATCTGGTTTTGTCTTTAGTGTGTTGCTTAAGTATGTCCTTAGCTTGTTGTAGGGTCGACGGCTGCGCGAGGTAGGCGTCAACTTCACGTCCACCATTACTTGCCTTTGCCGTATTGACTTGCACGATAAATTTACTAGAAAGGCTATGTTGCTTGAACTGGTCTAGTCCAGCAATAAACCCTTGGAAAATAGTTACGCTGCCCGCGGCTAGCCCGAATAGGATGCCTAAAAAGACTACGGTAATTGTAGTGTGCAACCAGTGCGCCCGCAGGCGGACGGTGGCGAGGCGGATACTGCTAGCTAGACTAATCATGGCGAGATTTGGCGGCGACTGCCCTACTCCTCTTTCAGGTTTTTGAGTGGACTACGGCGAACACTAAGGACGGTCGGGATAATAGCAGCTAGTAAGCTAGCGCCAAGGACAATGCCAGCCAGATAACCAACCGTGAGCTTGTCAAAGTGAATGAGGCTGACGCTAGCTGGCGCAGCGTTCAATCCAAACATGTATGTCAGCCATTGAGCGAGTTTGGCGCTATAAGTGTTATCAGCATAGTAGGCCAGCGCATAGCCAACCCCACCTGCTACCAAAATAATGAACATAGTAACCAATAGCACATAAACAATAGTAATTAGTGCAATATCGATACGCTTAAACCCAATGGCACGGAAGACCGCCACCTCATGGCGACTGTCTGCTACGGACCTGCCGATGAGGATGTAAAGCACGATGGTGGCAAGAATTACCACGGCGATAATGAGGTAAATGATGGCGCGGTTGGTGTATTCAGTCAGCTGATGGATTGGCTGGGCGTTGCTAAATTCGAATGAACCGGCAAACTTCTTACCCTTAGGTAGGCACTGGCCGTCGGGCTTCTGTTCACAGACGTAGTGGTGAATGAAGCGTTGCGCATCACGGGCGTTATTAAACTCAATGTAATGCGACCGTTGCTTGAGGTAGCCAAATGGCAGCGTGAGCTCACTTGGGTGCAACAAGCCAAGCAGCTCTTGTTGCTGAGCGGCGGGCATCTTGCTAAACAGGTTTTGCGGCACCGACCAGCGCATGCCGAACGGCTGGAACGCATCGTGGAACAGGCTGGCGAAGTCGGCCGACTTGTGCTGTGCTTGGTCTGGGCGGGTGCTTGTTGTGCTTGATGGCACTAGCCCGACTACGCGGTAAGTTAGTAACTTCGATACTGGTTCACTACTGTCGGCCAACTTGGCAAACTGTTCCTTTTTGGCGTCCAGCGCCTTCTCGGCCTTGGTGCGTTTGTCATTAGTGATAGTAACATTATTGCAGCCCGTTTGGTCGAGCTGGTAGCGGAACTTTGGCTTTTCGCCACGCGCAATCGCCGTTTGCTGCTCTTGGTACTTCATTACCTGCCTGACGGCGGCACGGTTACGATAGCATGTTTGGTAAGTGAAGCCGTTAATTTTGGCTTTCAGCTCATTTACACGTGCGTCTTGCGCTTCGATGCTGGCGTTGTTTGGTAAAAACGGCAGCTTTAATAATCGCGTGGCGTCGTTGTATGAGACCGTTACTGGTATCTCACTGCTGTCGGGACGCCAATTACCTTGGTTTGAAAAGATAAATTGCTGGTTAATCTCACCTGGCGAGAAAATAAAGGTGTTGGTGTAGATAGCAAACTGTTTAGCGTCTTGCTGACTTGTGGGCTTACCGCCAACTGAAACGATGGCATTACTTGCGCCTGACTCTATGCTGCGGAATTCGGCGGTGAAAGTTTTGGCGCTGATGTGTAATCTCTGCAACAATTTGGCTGGCGTGGCGTCGTTGATATCTGGCTTGCTGTAGTGGCGCAAGAGGACTTGGCGAGCAATGCCAGTCTGGTCTAACAGTGGCGATTTGAGTTTTCGCATCGTGCCAACGGTCATAACGGGGCTGGCATCACTAGACTTATTGTATGGCAGCCCGAGCTTTTTTGCGAGCGCGGCGCGCTTAGCGGTATAATCGTTGAATAATTGCGTAGCTTCCTCGGCTAGCTTTGGATTGTGTAGTGGCAATACTGCTGGTCGGTTCAGCCCTAAAATGTGTCGGCCGGCGATGCTATGTTTGGAAAATTGGCCGATGCTATCAAATAAGCCCTGCGAAGTGCTGATGGCGGCGGCAACAACGCCAAACATGCCACCGATTAAAAGGACGGTAATAGTGGTGTGTAGCCAGTGCGCCCGCAGGCGGACGGTGGCAAGGCGGATGCTGCTAGCTAGACTAATCATGGAGCACTCCATCGCGCAAGGTTAAAGTGCGGTCGGCTTGAGAAGCGATGCCGTCGTCGTGGGTGATGATGACTACAGTTGCGCCTGTTTTGTCGCGGATTGACTTTAAGAGAGCGATGACCGATTGGCTATTGGCAGAGTCGAGGTTGCCGGTTGGCTCGTCGGCTAGAATCACGCGCGGTTCGTTCATGAGGGCGTGCGCGATGGCGGCGCGTTGAATCTGCCCGCCGGAGAGTTCGCGTGGTTTGTGCTTGATGTATTCGCCGAGACCCATTTCGTTTGCCAACTCTTTGGCGCGCTTAGCCGCTACTGACCAACGCGTGCGCCGTGGTGCAGCGGCAAGTGCAATGTTTTGCCAGAGGTTAAGGAACGGCTGTAAGTAGAATGATTGGAAGACAAAGCCAAGCGTGCGGTTGCGGAAGTTGGATAGCTTGCGGTCGGAGAGCTTGGCAATCTTGAGCCCGTCAACGATGACTTCACCGGTGGTTGGCCGGTCGAGCCCGCCGATGATGTGTAGCAGTGTGCTTTTACCGCTGCCGCTGGCGCCAGTGATGGCCACCACTTCCCCATGGTTGATGGTTAACGAGATATTTTTTAGCACGGGCAAAGTTTGCTTGCCCACGCGGTAGGTTTTGCTAACATACTTGAGCTGGATGGCGGGCGTGTCGTTCATGCTTATATTGTATAACAACGCGCAAAAAAACAATAGCGCTTTAATTGCGACAGAGGTAGGCGCACCAAGCGGCGAGCGTTAGGCCGTCGGTGACTTCGCCTTGGCGGATTAGGTCGGCGAGCGATGATTGGCTGAGCCAAATGAGGTTGGTTAGCTCCCAGTCTGTGGCTTGGCGCGGGCTACGGTCGGCGGCGGTGGCGTTGACTTCAGCAATGGCGATGGGGTCGCAAAGCACTCCAGTGTCGGAGTAGCAGCTTTGTAAAATAGTGACGTCACTTGGCGTTACTGTGAGTCCAGTTTCTTCGCGCAGTTCACGTTGTGCTGTGCCGACGGGGTCTTCGTCGCGCAAGCCCATGCCACGTGGGAATTCCCAGTGCCATTGACCAGTGGTGGCGCGCCAGTGTCTGGCTAGGAGAAATTGGCGGCCGGTGGCGGTTTGGCGGTATGCTATGCAAACAGCCCCCGCCTGCCCGTGGCCGGTTTTGACCATATGGAGTAATAGTGGCGCGGCATTTGGCTGGTCGCGCACGATAGCGGTTTGGCGATAGACGGTAAAGTTAACCCCACCAGCGGGTTCTTTGTATGCGACCTCAGGGGTGCCAATCAGTTGCAGTGGCGGTGGCGTGGTGGCGCGGTTGAAATTATCGAGTTGGTAATTCATGTTTATGTAATGATTATGCTTATTATAGCACGTCGCCGGGCGGTGGCAAAAGAAAAGCCCCCACGCTGGGTGGGGGTAAGGCTAGTCGTCTAGTATTCTTGTTCGCGGCTGTAACGCCATTCGGCGTTGTCGAGCTTTTGGAGTGCACAGCAGAGGCGTAGACCAGTGTATGCAATGCCAATTGCGGGGATAAAAATCGAGAGTGAGGCGACACACTCGTAGATGACGTTACCGAATATACGGTAATGGATTGCCAGTGTCAGGCCAATGCAAATGCAAGTGGCGAATAACCAGAAGAGTGCCCATATGACGTAGTGCCGGATGGAACGTTTCCAGTGTGCGATGACTCGTGGCCAGTTAGGGGCTTTTGCTTCCGGTTCTGGCCTTTGTTCTGGTTCTGGCTTTGGCGGCTTTAGCCGAGCTGACTCGGCAACCACAGCGTAAGTGCTAGGCTGATTATACCTACCGTGTTTGGCTCGCACCGGAGTGTATCTTGGCGGTAGTTGGTCAACTGATGCCATGGATTCGACCTTTCGTAGGAGCTTCACAATTTTTGTGACTGCAACATATTGTACGCTGATTGACGAGGAATGTCAAGAGTCATGTGGGGACTATGCGGCGGAAATAACAGAGGTAGACAGATGCTCTGCCCTGCCAGCGGTTTATTGCTGCGGCGCGGCAGGCTTTTTGTGCGAGTGGTGACGGCGACGCTTTGGCTTGGCTTCGGCGGCGTCGGGCGTAGTTGGCTGAGCTGGTGCGACGGCTGGTTTGGCTAGTTGACTATCTGGTGCTGCAGTTACGCTTGGCGCGGTGTGGCTGATAGTGAGCGTACCGGTTGGCTGAGCGGGCTGCTTGGCTGGTGGTTGGATTGGTCGAATTGGCTGAGTTGGCTTGGCTGGCTGCGCGGCAGGCGCTGGGCTGGTGGTTACTTGGTCGGGCGCCGCGGCGGCTTGCTTGACGGCGGCAAAGAGATCTTTTAAGTTTTGTGAACCACTAGTGCCGTTTGGCGAAATCTTCTTGGCGCGTTTTAATTCCTTATCTTCTTCGGTTGGCTTGCGATAGCGTGGTGCGTCGGCGGCTGGGCGCGATGGAGCGACCGGCATGGCGGTGGCGCTAGATTTGATAAGCTTTTCAATTTGAGCGGACACCTCAGCTACCGGGTGGCCATACTGGGCGCGGCTGTTGGCAATGATAGCGTCTAGGTGGTCGGTCGGCGCAGTTGGGAGCTTCAGAGTGGTGCCACTAAATGACTGGGTCTTTTCGCCGTTTATCATCATGCAGCTAATGAAGCAGCGGTTGCCCATTTGCATGATGTCGGAGGCGGAGAAATTCGGTGCGAATTGCTGGGCGAGGACGGGTGCGTCTTCGTTACTGACGCGCATTGAAATCATGGTGCCGACGTTGCCAAATACGGCGTCGCGCACGGTGTCGCTCATCTGGGAAATGTACTGGTTGGCTACGGTTAAGTTGAGGCCGTACTTGCGCGCCTCAGATAGAATGACGGCGAATGAGTCGGTGGCAAAGTTCTGGAACTCGTCAACATAGAGGTAGAACGGCCGGCGGTCGGCGACGTTTGGGATGTCGGAGCGGCTCATGGCGGCGAGCTGAATCTTAGTGACGAGGAATGAGCCTAAGATGGAGGCGTTGTCTTCGCCAATCAAGCCCTTTGAGAGGTTGACAATCAAAATCTTGCCCTCGTCCATAATCTGGCGGATGTTGAAACTAGACTTCGGCTGGCCGATGATGTTGCGGATGGTCGGGTTGGCAACGAAAGCGCCCACTTTGTTGAGAATTGGCGCGACGGCCTCGGTCATGTATTTTTCGCTCCAGCTGGCGAATTCGACGCGCCAGAACTGTAGCACCACGGTGTCGGTCACGCGGTCAACCACTTGCTTGCGGAAGGTTTTGTCGGTCAGCATGCGCGTGATATCGAGCATGGTGGAATCTGGGTACTCCAGTAGTGCCAAAATGGTGTAGCGCAGGATGTACTCGAGGCGCGGGCCCCATGATTCGCCGAACATGCGCTTTAAGACGCCAATAATTTCTGAACTGATGTTGCTGCGGAGCGCAGGGTTGCTGATTTCCATCGGGTTGAACGCCATTGGATAAGCGGTGTCGGCTGGGTTAAAGTAAATCACGTCTTTGAGGCGGCTCTCGGGGATGAAGCGCAAGTTGTCGATGGCAAAGTCACCGTGCGGGTCGATGATGGCATAGCCTTGATTTTGGTAGATGTCGGAGAGTGTCAATAGCTCGAGCAAGCCCGACTTGCCGGTACCCGTCTGCCCGATAATGTAAACATGACGGCCACGGTCGCGCCGGTAAATGCCAAATTGCTGTTGCATGCCGCGGAAGTTGGTGATGCCGAAGGCGCTGATGCCACGGTCGTGTTCGCGGTCGCCATTTAACACTGGTAAGTCGGTCGGTGGCTCGGCGGTCTTGGAGTTCGCCCAGACCACGTTCGGCGTCTCCACGTTCATGTGTGGTAAGTGGAAGACCGAGGCGAGTTCCTCGGTGTTGAGAATGAAGCCGTTGCCTTGCGGGAACTCACGCTTAACGTAGGCAGTGAGGTCGCTGCGCTCAAAGCTCGGCCGCGCGGCGAGCTTGAAGCCGTTGAGGCTGGTTGAATTAAACTGCTTGAAGGCACTTGCTACGGCATTGAGCTGGATGCGGGCGGCCTCTTGGTCGTCGCCAAGGTAAGCGATGCGAATTTTGACCTTGTAGCCTAGCTTTTGTGAGGCCTTTTCTTCGGCTTTTTGCACGCGCAACTTGTCGCGGTCACTGAGTTCGGCAGTTTTACCAGCAGCTGACGCCTCTGGTGGTTGCCATAAAGCCTCAACTAATTGCGCAGCCCAGCTAAAGTTATCAAACTTGCCGCTGCCGATGCCCGATTTGCACCGTGCCACAAATTTGGCACTGCTACTCTGCCAGTCGTCGGCGATTGGTCGTGCTAAAATCTGAATCCAAATCTCTTCGTCACTCTTATTGAGCTTAGAAATAGCGGCGGTGATACCCGCCAGCGGGTCGACTTCGAAGTTCTGGAAGGTCTTAATTGGCAGGAACTGGTTGTCGGTAAGGACGAGCTCGTCGATGGCTGTGACGGCGTGGGCGCTTGCTGTGCGGGCGTAGTCTTGCGCCGCCTCATGAATTTGCACCGCTGGATACTGGGCATAAATCTGCCCTTCCACAAAGCTCTGCAAGTGCTTTGGTACGCGCACGTAAAAGCGAATCTGGTTGCCAACTGAGGCGACCTCAAATGAAAAGTGCTCCTGCAACCCGCCCGACATCTTGAGCTCTTGCTTGCTGCGCAATACGCCGTGGAGCGAAGAAAAGAGCTGCTCGGCGGAGAGCTCTTTTTTGTCGTTGTCGCGTGGCACTTCAAGGCTGAGTAAAACATAGTCGTAGTTGTCAACAATCGGCTTGGTCTGGTAGTTGCGCCATGTGAGATATGCCAAAATTAAGACCAGCGGTAGCCAAATCCACCACTGTAAGAAGAATGCAATTAGCATTTCAATCATCGCTATTATAGTAGCACAAAACGCTAGTGTAAGCAAGCGCTACCAACTTACAAGGGCGCCCCGCCCTGCCGCGTCGCCTCTGTTGGGCGGCAAGTTCCTTTACATGGGTGTTACTTCAGTGCGGCGTCTAGAGTGGCGGCAGCAGCTGCAGCGTCAGCCTCGGCGATGTCGCCATATAGCCCCACCATGCGCAGCGGGCTAGACGTTAGCTCGCGTGCTAGTTGCTGGATATCGCCCAGCGTAATGCTTTTTATCACCTCTGGCGCGGCGTTCAAGTCGACCACCTCGCCGGTCGCGAAGTAACGAATATATAGCGCATTTGCTATATCTTTTGGCGTTTCATAAACCATCAATTTCTTCCCAATCATCTTGCATTTGATGCGCTCTAGTTCCGCATCCATCTCTGGTAATTCGCCCTGTCCTAGTTTCTTAAGCGTTTGGCTAATTAGTTGTATCATGTTAGTGAGATTGCCGGCGCTACTCTTAAATATGATGCCAAGCGGCAGAGTGATATTGCTGTAGTGGTCAAGTCTGATGGCGGTAACATAGCTCGACCATCCCTTGTTGTGCGCTATATTAAATACGTGCGAACTATGGCTCATGAAGAGCAAATAGCGTATGATATCACAGATTAGCGCGTCGCGTATAGTTAGTGGGCGACGCAAGGCAAAGCCTAGCCCAGCAGTGATAATTTTAACGCGCGGTCGGGCTTCAAAGCAGTACTTGGTGCTATTTTCGACTGTTGGTAAATTATACTTAAATCGCTTCCCGCGCGGCAAGTCAAGCTGGCGCAGGCGGTCGACTACGGTTAAGTCACCGTTAAAGTCGCCCGCGATGATAAAGCGTAGGTTGTCGGTGGTGAAGCTCTGCGCGCGGTACTCTTGGATATCTTCAAACGTGATGTTGTCGAGTGTGGCAATGGCGTCAGTTGCCTGTAAACTGTGGTGGCCAAGGTAGGTTCTGAAAGTGTGGCGCAGCCAATAGCTACCATTTTCAAGGCGGGCTTTCAGCTCGCTAGTGATGTTTTTCTTTTCGAGTTCTACTAGCTCGGGTGTAGCAGCGGGGCGCTCAAATATCTGTGCATCTAAGTCTAGTACGCGCGCAAAGTCATAAGTTGGAGTTTGCGCAATGTAAGTGATATTAATGGTGTCAGTGGAAGCATTGGCGATTGCACCGCGTTTTTGTAATTCAGTCATAAGATGCTCTGAGTAACCTGCGGTGTAAAGCGAAACGTGCTCTAAAATATGTGGTGTCTGGTGTTTGTGTAGATAATCCGCCACGGCGTCATAGCCGCCAGCAAAACTCAGTAGGCTGTACACTGAAACGGCGTTGGGAATGTCGACCACCAGACCCTCTGCGCCGTTAGCTAGTTTTAGCTGGTTTACCTGATATTGCATGGTTATTTCTCCTCCCCGTTTAAGATGGCGTCCAACTTTGCCGCGGCGGCTATGGCCACCGATTCGGTGGTGTCACCAAACATACCCACCATGCGCAGGTGGCTGGCAAGAATTTCGGTGGTCAGTTGCTGAATGTCGCTCATTGTGATACTACTTATCAACTCCGGGATGGTGGTCAAATCAATCACTTCACCGGTGGTAAAATAGCGGTCGCTTAGGCTATCTGCAATGCTACTAGTGGTGTCATAACGCATTGACTCGTACCCAGTTAGCATCTGCTTGACGGCATCGAGCCGCTCTGGGGCTAGTGCGCCCTGGCTTAATTTGACTAAAGCGTCAGCTATCAATTGAATCATGTGCGGCACGTTTTCTTCGCTGGCGCGAAATATTACGATGATTGGCAGATTGGTATGCAAGTTGCTGATAAACTGTTTTGTAATGGCGTAGTAAGCCCAGCCGTGCTGACGTGCTTCGCCAAACACGAGTGAATCGAACCCGCCGCAAAGTAAGTCGCAGATTAATCGGGCGATTAGTTTGTCGCGTAGGGTTAGCGGCCGCTGTAAGGCGAATATTGCTTGGGCTAAGATAATTTTGGCGCCGCTGTAGGGCTTGAAATAATATTGCGTGCCATTTTCGGCTGCTAGCAAGCTGCACTTAAATCGCTTCCCGCGCGGCAAGTCAAGCTGGCGCAGGCGGTCGACTACGGTTAAGTCACCGTTAAAGTCGCCCGCGATGATAAAGCGCAAGTTGTCGGTGGTCAAGTTTTGCGCGCGGTATTCTTGGATATCTTCGGGCGTGATGCCGTCTAGCGTGGCGAGCGATGCTTGAGGTGATAACCGCGGGTAGCCAAAGTGAGCCAGTGTGTGGCTAATGATTAGTTCGCCGCCGTCCGTGGTGAGCGACTTCAGCTTGCTAGTTAAGTTCTTCTTTTCGCGGGCGAGATTGCTTGCGTTAATATCTGGTTGCTCGAGTGATTTGGCGATTAGATCAAGCGTGCGCTCGGCGTCAAAGCGTGGGCATTTTACAGAATATCCAACACTAGTGTTCCCGCCATGTGCATCAAGATAGGCGCCGTTGCGCGTTAAAGCATTATAAAATTCGTTGTCTTTGTAGCCCGCTACCTCAGTAGCTAGGTTAGTTAGCAACTGCGGCACTTGGTCTTTGTGCTTCAAGTCATCCACCGCTGCGCGGCCGCCCGCAAAGTTCAACATACTGTACACCGAAACGGCGTTGGGAATGTCGACCACTAGTCCCTCTGCCCCGTTGCCCAACTTCAATTGATGCACCTGATACCGCATAGTTCTCCTTACTGCCCCCGCGCGAGCTTTATAATATCAATTATAATAATATCACATTAATAATTAAAAACCGCCCCAGACTCGTGCTGGGGCGGCGTAAATTGTAGATAAAACGCTACTGTTGTTAATTATCCCCAAGATGAGCTGTCAGAATCTTCAGCCTGAGATTGAATATAGTCTGGATCTTCAGATGGATCATCTGGTTCATTCGGATCATAATACGGCTCATCATCTGGATAATCATCTGGATAATCATCTGGATATTGATCTGTCATATGATCACCTCCTTTATGGTGTATATTGTTTATGACAAATACTTTTCCATTTGTTATGGAATTGTATAATGACGCTAAGGTGAAATGTCTATATTGAATATAGCACAATCCATCATAGCTAACCAGTTCATTATATAATATAGGATCGACGACGTATTTTCGCATGGCCATTAACACCTTGTAAATACAGTCTATATCTTATATTTATATACGTTAATCTACTTTGTACTTAATGTTCAAGCTGGTTTTATCCAACTATGCCACATATTATAATTGATTTTGTTGTTAATGTAAAGTATTTTGTATTAGTTCAATACATTTAGGATTTTTGGATTACATTGTGGGTATTGTAGTGTGTGTTTAAAATATAGGTTTAGCTAGTGTTGGGTGCTTAGCTAATGGGTTTGGACGAGCTGGTATTTGGCGTCGCCGGCGCGCTTGAACTGTGGCTTACTCTGTAAGTTGAGCAGCACGGTCGCTTCGCGCACCTTGCGCACCTTGAGTACTTGGCGCACGATGTCTTCGCGGTTCATTGGCCCGTTTTGCTTGAGGAGTGCGGTGATGACGTCGGCGATGGAACCGGCTTGGTAGCCGCGCTCGGCGAGGGCGTAAATGCCGCGGCCAATTAGCACAAAGCGCTTGTCTTTGATGAGTTCGTTGTGGATGGCCTGTTCGCTGATGTTATTGCGCTTGAAGTTTTGCGCCTTGACGGCCTCGGCGATGTCGCTAAAGTGCAGCGGCGCGTCGTGGTTGCGGAGTACCACATAAATCTTGTCGCGAATGTTGCGCGGGTTGACGATTGGCCAGCTGACTAAACCCCAGAGGTTGTACAATGTGGCAATCTTCTTACTGACGCTGGCAATGGCGACGGCTTCACTTGGGTGTTCGTAGCGCCCTGCGGTCTTGTCGAAGAGCTGCTCGGCAGTCAACGGCTCGCCTGCCTGCTTGATAATGGCGACGAGGGCGTCGGCGTCCTTGCGGATGTCCTTTTCGGTCTTGTCGGCGGTCAAGATGACGGCGGCGTAGTAGTTATTGTTCTCGGTCGTGATAATCATCTTGCTGCTGATTTCAGCGAGCAATGAGATAGCCGCCACGGCGCTGTGGTCGCCCACCATGGCGTGAGAGAGCTTCTCAATGCGCGCACCACGCCCAAGTTCATGCAACGCTTTGGTGATAGCCATCTCGGCCTCAATAAAGGCGGCATTTTTGCCGTCATCGAGGGATAGGCGGAGGCGAATCAGGGTCGCCTTCTCAATCTGTCGCACGCGTTCGCGAGTGATGCCAAGGCTTTCACCCACCTGCTCAAGCGTTAGCCGCTCGCCGCTCAGCCCAAAACGGCTGGTGATGACGGCGCGCTCGCGCTCAGGGTCGAGTTGACTGATAAGACTAGTAACCGCAGCGTTTAACACCTTAGTATTAGTCTTATCGGCTTCAGCCATCTCACCTGCCTTTCTCGTCACCTTGCGGTTGACATTAATGTAACTTTTAAATCTACTAAAGATTATACATTAAACTAGATTTTTGCGCAAGATTAAGTTGTGACATTTTTAGGATAAGCGGTATTGTGGCATAATATGCTAGGCCTTAGATGTGGGGGTCTTGCGCGTCGTTTTAGCCTTAGCGGTGGTGGTGCGCTTGGTGGTAGTTGCCTTCTTGGCCTTGGTCGTGGTGGCACGCTTGGTTGTGGTGGTCTTTTTAGCTTTTGTAGCCGGTTTCTTAGCCTTAGCGGCGGTTTTACGTGCCGGCTTTGCGGGAGCTTTGTCAAGCAACGCTTGCGCTTGCTCGGCGGTCAAGGTTTTCGGGTCGACATCCTTTGGCACTTTGGCATTCTTAGTACCGTCGGTGACGTATGGCCCGAAGCGGCCATTTAAGACTTCAATGTTGCCAAAGGTGTTAATGTGTCGCGCAGCCTCGGCCTCTTGCTTGGCTTGCCAGAGCTCGCGTGCCTTGGCTTCGTCGATTTCAAACACGCCAAGCGGCTTGATGCTGACGAACTTGCTACCTACCTTAATATAAGGTCCGAAGCGCCCAATGTTGGCGGTGATGGTCTGTCCGTCGGCGGTGGTGCCCACGGTGCGCGGCAGCTCAAACATCTTGAGTGCCTGCTCAAGGGTGACAGTTTCAACCGTCGCGTCTGCTGGCATATTGGCAAAGGTTACGGCGTCCTTGGTGTCGCCGTCGCCGCGTAGTAGCATTGGCCCGAAACGCCCAATGCGGGCGTAAATCTCGCGCCCTTGCGGGTCTTTGCCCACGAGACGCTGCCCTGCCACCTTGGAGCGGTCGATGGTGTCGCTCTGGTTAATCTTGGCGTGGAACGGGTCGTAAAAGTCGCGCAGCATTTGCACCTTGTCGAGCTTATCCTCAGCAATTTCGTCGAGGTCCTTCTCAACGTGCGCGGTAAAATCGTAATCCACGATGCTATTAAAGTAGTTAGTCAGGAAGTCCGCTACAACCGTGCCGCTTGGGGTTGGGATGAGCTTGCCCTTGTCGCTGCCCGTCTTCTCGGTTACGACGCGGCGCGTCACGTGGTCGCCCGCCAAAACATATTCGGTCACTTCGCGCTCCACGCCGTCGCTCTCGCCCTTGACGACATAGCCGCGGGTCTGGATGGTCGAGATGATGGTGGCGTAAGTGGAAGGTCGCCCGATTTCGAGCTCCTCAAGCTTCTTCACCAGCGAACCTTCAGTGTAGCGCGCTGGTGGGCGGCTAAAGGTCTGGTGCGCCACGAGTTCTTGTGCGGCGAGTTGGTCGCCCACGGTGAGGCTCGGTAAGAGCTCGTTTTTGCTTGCGCCGTAGACTTTCAAAAACCCAGGGAACGCCACGACTTCGCCTTTGGCGGTCAGCTGCTCGCCGTGGCCGGAGATGTTGATGGTGGCCGTGGTGCGGTCGAGCTTGGCGTCTGCCATCTGGGTGGCGAGGGCGCGGGTGCGAATTAAATTGTATAGCTTGTTGGTGCGGGCGTCGCCGTCAACGGTTTCGCGGCGGAAGTCGGTTGGGCGAATGGCTTCGTGCGCCTCTTGTGCACCCGCCGTCTTGGTCTTAAAAGTGCGCACTTGGTGGTATTCTTCGCCAAAATTAGATTCAATGTACGCGCCGGCGCTGGCAATGGCCTGCTGGCTCAAGTTGACTGAGTCGGTACGCATGTAGGTAATCAGACCGGCTTGGTAAAGTTGCTGGGCGATGCTCATGGTTGCTTTGGCGCTCATACCGAGGCGTTGGTTGGCGTCTTGCTGCAAGGTTGAAGTGGTAAATGGCGGCAGCGGTCGGCGAACGCCAGTGGTGCTGGTGACGTCGCCCACGGTGTAAGTGCAGCCTTCGAGGCTTTGCATAAATTTCTCAGCGGTGGCTTCGTCAGGCAGGTCTTGCTGCAGGGCAACCTTGACTTCTTCGTCGCCTTTCAGTAGGGTGCCGGCAACCTTAAAGGTGACGGTGGGCTGGAACTTGGCGATTTCGCGCTCCCGCTCCACCACCAAGCGAACCGCTGGCGACTGAACGCGCCCCGCGGACTTGCCGCCGGGGACTTTCTTCCAAACCACTGGGCTTAACTCAAATCCCACTAGACGGTCAAGAATCTGCCGCGCCTGCTGGGCATGCACCAGACTCATATCAACAGTGCGCGGGCTAGCGATGGCGTGCGTGATGGCGTCTTTGGTAATCTCGTGAAAGACGATGCGGTTGGTCTTGGCTGGGTCGAGCTTCAGTACTTCACAGAGGTGCCACGCAATAGCCTCCCCCTCGCGGTCTTCATCGGTTGCGAGCCAAACGGTCTTGGCGGCGCGAACGGCCTTGCGCAGCTCGGCGACAGTTTTCTTTTTATCTGGGTCAATTTCATAAATGGCGGCAAAGTCGTGTGCCGTGTCGATTGGCTTCACGCCGTCTTTGGCGCGCTTGGCGATGCTGCGGATGTGCCCTACGCTGGCCATAACGGTGTAATCCTTGCCGAGGTAGCCCTCAATAGTGTGCGCCTTCGCCGGCGACTCCACAATTACAAGATTTTTGATGGTTTTTTCGCTCATTGTTATAAGTGTAGCACGTGCCCCGCAAAATGCCAAAGTGGCGGTTGACACTCCGCCCCACCAGTTGCTATAATTGGCGGAAGCTAATCAAGGTTAGCTCGCTGTGCAAAGGCTGCACAGCCCCAAATAAAGGGGCATAGATATGGTAAAAGAAAATAACGGGCAGGTCATAGCACCGCCTAGCACATTACAATTAGTTAATATTCATGGAGTTACGGCGCACAAGCTGTATGTGATACAGAGTGGCGTGCGACGGCACGACATTTATGGGAAAAAGTTGGAGATAACCGAACTGTTGACGCATGACTTTGCGGGCGATTGGTGGCAGCTGGAGCGACATTTTAGCGAATTGCTAACGTCGCCGGCGCATATGCCGTTTACCCTACTCGTGCGGCTCAAGCCGGACCGGAATCAAATGATTCTGTTCAAGCCAACGGCTAATTCTCTAGTCAAATATGACCCAAAGTTAGCCATTGTCGGCTTCCAAGGGTTCCATCGTTGTGACGACGAGAGTTATAATGTGAATTATAATATCAAACAAGACTATGTGGAGATTGGATAATTCTGAATATTAATTAATTTGGCATTTTGCCAGTTGAGCTCTGCCAGTTGGTGGAGCTCTTTTTTATGTTATAATAGCCCCATTAATGCAGATTGCATTGATGTACATTAAAGGAGTTACGATGACAAAGCACAAGAAGCCAGCTGGGCGCGCCCCAGATACAGCCGAATCTGCCTTGCGTCAGCAAGTGGCCGAGGTTGCTACATTGTCGCACGATGTGTTGTACGATTTTCACGTGGGCGACCGCGTGACCGACCTGCGTTTGGTGCCAATGCGCCACTATACGCGCGGTCTGACGGAAGAGTCTAGTCTGCTGTGGGCGTATTTGACGCAAGATTACGCGGGCGACATTAGTCTGTTTGCACAGCAGTTTAACGAAGGTTTGTTTGATGACTGTGTGCTGACAGGTGAGATTGACGGCTATCGCGCAGCATTTTTGCTGGCGCCAGATTGTGAAGTCTATTCGCGATATAAGCAGTACTCGTTGCTGGCTTATACGTCGCTGGTTATTCCAGTGGTGCGCCATGACAATATGGTAATGGATATCGTGTACAGCGCTGATGTGGCGCCGCATTACGCGGTGGTTGATTTGCATAATGCGGAGCCGGTTTATGACTGCTCCGAGCATCACGGGACCATGTACAGTTAACTCATAACTAAACCCCCGCCAATTGGTGGGGGTATTTTAATATTAAATTTGGCATTTTGCCAGTTGGTGGAGCTCTTTTTTATGTTATAATAGCCCCATTAATGCAGATTGCATTGATGTACATTAAAGGAGTTATGATGACTGACGAATTTATTGATAGATTTGCTGATTTACGGCCCGATAATTATCTAAATGCCCGCAGTATGGAGCTATTGAGTAGTGTGTTCTCGATTACGCACGATGCGATGTACGATTTTCACGTGGGCGACCGCGTGGCTGACTTGCGTTTGGCGTCGATTCGCCACTATGGGCGCGACCTCAAGGACAAGAGAACCCTGCTGCGGACGTATCTTTCGCAAGATTATGTGGACGACTACAGTCGATTTGTTCGTTGCTTTAACGTCAGCTGGTTTAAGGGTTACGCCTTCTCGGGCGTGATTAATGGATATCGCGCGACGTTTTTACTAGAACAGGGACATAAGATTTACTTGCGCCGGGTTCAGCGAGCGTTGAACGACTACTATCAGCTGATTATTCCAGTAAGGCGGCGCGATCGCGCGATGTTTGAGCTGAAGTATGACATTAATTTGCCACCATATAATGCGGTGATCGATAAGTACGACCCTGAGGAGCCGCACACAGTTACCGAACACGCGGCGCGCTAATTCATAACTAACCCCCCACCGATTGGTGGGGGTATTTTAATTTAATAACATATGTTGATAATCAGAAAACACCTCCCCACGCAAAGGCATGAGAGGTGTTAGCTGGGAGCTTAATAACAACTAAACAATAAAACTGCAGGAAGGATGCAATATGGCTGGGCTGGAGGGATTCGAACCCCCGAATGCAAGGACCAAAACCTTGTGCCTTACCACTTGGCGACAGCCCAACACGACATTAGTGTAACATAACCGTGCTTATTCTTCAAGCCCTAAGCTTTAGCGAATGCGGGCGAGGTAGGATTCGGCGGCGGCCAAAATTTCGTTCGCGGCGGCTTCACGCGTCAACGGCTCCTGTCCCAGCGGGTACATGTAGTGGTTGAGTGTGGTAAAAATGGGGTCGGTGCGGCCCTGCTTGTTGATTTTGCTCGGGTCGAGCCCCACCGCCTTGGCGTAGTCGCGGATATACTTCCAGATAAGCATATACCCCTGAGTAAAAATTAGCTGGTACTTGCCGTCGTTCACGTCAAGCTTGGGCAGGATGTTGAGCACCTGCTCGCGCAGCGTTTCCTCAGGGGTAGAGCTGGCCATTAAAGTTCGTCCGCTTCCTTCTTAGCAGCCTCTTCGGCGGTTTTTGCCATCTTGCGCTTGGCAGCGGCGATGTCCTTGATGACGGTTTCGGTTTCCTCGGCAATCATCAACTCTTCGTTGGTGCGGATGGACATGATGCGTGGCGTATCCTTGACGGAAATGACGCCATCCAATCCTGCGCGACCGACCACGCGGTTGTTCTGCTCGTCGTCGAGTTCGTAGCCAAACACGGCAAGGTGCTTGACGATGTGGCGGCGCAAAGTTGAGCCGTTTTCGCCGGCACCAGCGGTAAAGACGACAGCGTCAACCCGTGGCAAGGCGCACATCATGCCAGCGATGTACTTCGCGATGCTGTAAGACATGGTTTCGAGGGCGAGCTTGGCGCCGTGGTTGCCTTCTTTGGCTGCGGCTTCAATGTCGCGCTGGTCGGAGCTAACGCCCGAGAGGCCAAGCAAACCACTGTCGTGGTTGAGTTCATCGAGAATTTCGTCGGCGGTCTTGTTGAGCTTCTTCATCATGTAAGGCACGATGGCGGTATCAACATCACCGGCGCGGGTGGCCATCACCAGACCCTGCAATGGAGTGAAGCCCATTGAGGTGTCGACACTCTTGCCGTTGTGGACGGCGGCAACTGAGGCGCCACCACCGATGTGGGCGATGACAAAGTTGCTGTCTTCGATTGGCATATTTAGGAGCTCGGCGGCGCGGTGGCTAACGTACTTGTAGCTAATACCGTGGAAGCCGTAGCGGCGGACGCCGTACTTTTTGTACCAGCTATCTGGCACGGCGTAGCGATAGGCATGCTCTGGCATTGTCTGGTGGAAGGCGGTGTCGAACACGGCCACCTGTGGCAGGCTTGGCATAACCTTTTGGACGGCGCGCATACCGGCGACGGCGGCTGGGTTGTGCAACGGCGCGAATGGCTTGAGGGCTTCGATTTCGTCGATAATTTGGTCTTCAAGCAAGACTGGTTCAGTAAAGACGTTGGTGCCGTTCACGACACGGTGGCCGATGGCCTTAACTGTCTTCTTGAGGCCGCGCTCTTCGAGCTCGTCGAACAAGCGTTGCACGGCGGCGACGTGGTCGTTGCCATCTTCGAGGCCGTCGGTTTCTTTAGAGTCGTTGGCCTTAATGGTGAAGCGGGCGCGCTCGGTGCCGAGTTCCTCGGCGAGACCGCTGGCTATTACTTTATATGTCTTTTCGTCGAGTAGCTGGAACTTGAGGCTCGTGCTACCACTGTTGATAACTAAAATTGTTTTGTCCATACTAATATTATAACAGAAATAACGGCGATTACTGCCCTGCCCAGCGGCAATTTGTTATAATAGAGGCGATGATGCAGCGCGATTTTGGTTTTAAGATTACGGCGCGCGGCGGGAGCGATTACCCGCTGATGCGGACGGGCGTGATTCATACCCCACACGGCGACGTGCAGACGCCGACGTTTAATGTGGTGGGTACGTTTGGGCAGGTGAAGTTTATTTCAATGCCGCAGCTGCACGAGATTGGCGCGCAAGTGATGCTGTGCAACGGCTACCATCTGTTACGCCGCGCGACGGTAATATCTGTGGCGGGCGGGCTGGCGCAGTTCTCTGGCTGGCACGGTGTGACGTTTACCGATAGTGGCGGGTTTCAAGTGATGTCGCTCGGTTCGGGGCTTGGCAAGGTGATTTCGATGGACCAGCGCGATGCTATGACGCCCGACCGCATGACGGACGAAAAGGACCGCTTGGCGGTGGTGGACGACGAAGGCGTGGAGTTTCGCGACCCGTTTTCGAGCCGGATTATTAAGTTTACGCCTGAGATGTCGATTCAGACGCAGCATCGCATTGGGTCGGACGTGATGATGTCGTTTGACGAGCTGACCAACATCTCCGACACTTACGAGTACAACAAGGTGGCGCTGGAGCGCACGCGGCGCTGGGCGGAGCGCGGCCTCAGGGAGCACATTCGCCAGACTAAACTGCGCGCGGGGCGACCATATCAGGCGTTGTACGGCTGCTTGCAAGGTGGCTACTGGCAGGATTTGCGCGAGCAGGCAGCACGCGACTTGGCTGCCATGCAGGTGGACGGCGAAGGGTTTGATGGCTTTGGCTTGGGCGGCGCGCTTGAGAAGGAAACGTTGGGCGACATTGTGCGCTGGATGACGCAGATTTTGCCAGAAGAAAAGCCGCGCCACCTCTTGGGGCTGAGTAACCCCGATGATATTTTTGCCGGCGTGGAGAATGGCGCTGACACCTTTGACTGCGTGGCGCCGACGCGCGAAGGCCGGCACGGGCGCGTGTACGACTTGGACGGCAACTTTTCTCTGAAGCGGTCGCAGTTTATTGACGACCCTGCCCCGCTCACAGCGCATTGTGACTGCCCAACTTGCACCTCTGGGATTAGCCGCGGCGAGCTGCGCGCCCTCCTTAAGTCGCCCGAGTTGGATGACCACGCCAAGGCGTTCAATTACCTATCGATGCACAACGTGCGCTTTATTTTGCGCCTCACCGAGCAGATTCGCGCCGCTATTCAAGGCGGCTACTACACCGACTTCCGCGACGCCTTCATGTGCCGGTATTATGGGAAGTAGATATTGAATATATTGACCAGCGCGTAGTTTGGCATCAAAAAAGACGGTATTGCTACCGCCTTAATTATTTACACATAACGCTTTTAGATTTCAATTTCTTCTAAATCTTTAAGTGATTTGCCATCTTCCGTTTTCCAGTCGGTCCTACCGTTTGTTGTCATTCCTAGAACAAATGCAGCGGCATAAGATGGACTCTTAAACAAATAATTCTTGGTGAGCACACCATCTTTAATTTCGTTATTTTGGTTGCACCGCTGTCTTATCTCTTTTATGGTGTCCGGGATAGCATCGGAATCTGTTTCTTCAATTTGGCTTCCTACTAGTACAACAAATCCCTCGCTTGTCCGTTTGCAATGTGCTTCTATAGTTTTATGCGATCGCTTAATCTTTCGAGAAAGACTCAATAACAATTCATTATCGTCTTGGTCTTGCTCTTCAACTACAGGTGCTTGCGTTTTTACTAGAGGCACAAAAATCTTGTATCCTAAAACGCCAAGCATCATCTTAAACTGCTCAACATAAACCTCTAGTTCTGCCTCTTTTTCTTCTGTCACGTTACCAGGGTTAGGATCGTTGCCATTTCTTACTTTGTAACGATCAGTATCAATAGCAAGGTTAGTAAATTTGTTTTCTAGATAACTTATTTCCGTTGGTCCCCAAGAATTGTCACTCGTCGTAAACATAACTACTTCGCTAAAGTAAAAATCGTCTTTTAAGTGTTCATTAACTCTAAAAAGAACACCTTCACCGTTTTTTCTGATGCCAGCTTGCCCGATGTATACTTCATCCTCATCATCATTATTTTTGCCAAACAAAAAATAAACGCCACACTGCTTGAGTTGTGCTCTATCCTAGAACCTATCTAGATAGGTTCTAGGAACTTTATAAGCTAAACCACTCCAACTAGGAAGCGTACATTTAATACGCCCAGTAACCTCACCGTCCATTAAAAATAGGCTAAAAGTTTTACTATTACTCATAGGAAATTCTCTCTATTGATGTCCAACTAATCCTATTATACTCAATCTGTGACTCTTTTAATAGCACATCAGAACGTCAACGACTTGCCGATGTGCCGTATTTTCTACAAGCTTAGCGCTCTTTAAAGCTGAGTAACTGGTTGCGGTAGTACTCGTACTGAGTCTGGCGCGCGGCGATTTCGGCTGGCAAGCCGGCGGTGATATCTTCCGCCAGCGTGCTGAACTGGTCCAAAATACGTACAATCTCCGCCTGTACCGCCAGCGGCGGTGCAGGAATGCGAAAATTTGAATATGTGCTAATCCAAAGACGTCGATGTTCATCGGATGTATAGTTGAGATTTGCCATATAAAAGTAAAGATATCTGGTCAATATCTTTTTGCCGGTTATCATCTTCGCTGCGCCCGACTTAACTTTAAAGGGAAAATCTACCCACTGTATCGCACCTGTAAAATCGTCGAATAAAATAACAGGGTTATCCTTGGTAGCATTGTATATACCAGTGGTGTCATTGGTCCGTCCCAGTATAAATGTTTTGCCAGCAGTAAGCACTGGCGTAGTAAAGCAATCATCGTAATTAGTACTTTTGACTATGTATTTTGAAGGCTGCTCGTAATCCGTCACCTCTCTTACAGTTTTCCACTCCACACCATTCGGACAGAGAGTACGGAGTAAATCCCACATCTTGCCCTGCTTGCCCTCGGGATGGGCGAGGTCGAGTAGCCAGTCACGGTAGTACTCATACTGGGCGCGACGGGCCTGCTTCTCCTTCGCAAGCTCCTTTGAAAGCTCCGTAAATTTATCTAAGATTTGTACAATTTTTTCCTGTACCGCCAGTGGCGGTACAGGAATGCGAAAATTCTTAATTCCGTCAATACGCACGTGCGGCACGCCGCCGCCAATTTTGGTGGCGCAAATAGCTGGCTGAATATTCTTTAAATAATAGTATAAAAATTTGGTGTCAGTTAGGTTTGGTATCCCCTTGACCGAAAAGGCATCGTTGACATATATTGGTTGATTCCAATATTGCACATAGCCGGACGATGCCCCACTACTAGCCACAGTAACAGTTTCACCAGTTCGATTGGGTGTGTTATGGTAATATGCTGGTTTGACACCACCGGAGATAACTGGCACGTCGCCAGCAACAACATCTTTTTGAGTTAGCGTGGTGCCACGTTGCATTTCTGAACATTCCATAAGCGTTTTCCACTCCACACCATCAGGGCATAAAGTATTGATAAGGGTGCGGAGGTCGGTCGCAGCGGCGGTGGTATCAGTGATGGTACTGGTGTCATTGGCAGCTTCAGTGGCTGCGGTGCTAGCAGTAACGGCAGAGTCAGTGGCGCCCTGCCCCAGATTAGTTGCATCAAAATTAGGCATAGTCTACCCCTTTATTATTACTGGTAACGGCGGCGCCGGGGTGCAAATTAACCCGAAAGCCAGTGTTGCGATACTTATCAAAGAACTCCTGTAGCACGGCGAACACCTGCCGCTTGAGGTTGTCGCGCGCGTTGTCGGCGCTAAACAGTGAGACTGGCGGCAAGATGGCGCCCGAGTCGGGGCCGTAGTCGCGCAGCTCGCCGAGGCGGAAAGCGTCGTCCATCAGGTGTCGCGTTTGGTCGGGCTTGAGGTCGAACTGGCGGATGATGCCGGCAAGCTCGGCGTTGCCCGCGTCAAGCGTGAACTGCTGCCAAGCGGTGCTGTAATCCTCTGGCGCGCCTTGGTTGAGGTAGCTAATAAAGGCGTCAATCAGGCTCTTTTTACTGCGCAGCTCCACGCTGGCGCCGATGCTGTGCATGATGGTGTCGAGCAGTTCCTTGTCGCGGCAGCCACCGTCGTGGTAGCGCTTGACGAGGCTAAGGATGTCGTCGACGTCGACGCTGTCGGTGCTGATGAGCTCGGTTTCAAACACCACGTCGCTGTTGACGTTGACCTTTTCGGCGGCCGGCGGCGTAATCTCGTGCATAATGTCTTGGTACATGCTCTTGTAGTCTTGAAATTCGCGCGGCGTGAGGCGGTCGCGGCCAGTAAAGTCGTCAAAGTTGCGCAAAATGT
This sequence comes from uncultured Candidatus Saccharibacteria bacterium, assembly GCA_947253945.1. Lineage (GTDB taxonomy): Bacteria > Patescibacteriota > Saccharimonadia > Saccharimonadales > Saccharimonadaceae > Nanoperiomorbus. The sequence goes on along the minus strand of CAMYAY010000006.1, from coordinate 11,108 downwards.
TGCGCCGCCGCAGGATGCGGTTGAACCGGCTGATGAAGTCGCGCTTGGCGCTGAGCAGCGTGATGACCTGCCCGAGCGGATAGGTGCTTTTTAGCCTGTCCACCATCTCAACATAGCCCGGCACGGCCTCGCCTGTTTGGTCGAGGAAGCCGTTATAGTAGTCGTCAAACGGCCGCAGCAGCACGATGCCGCCGGCGTTGCGGTCGCCGAACAGCGAGATGGCGGCGTTGACCTCAGATTGCAGGTTGCGGAAGCAGACGATGTTGCCGCAAATTTTCACCGAGTTGAGGATGCGGTTGGTGCGTGAGAAGGCTTGAATGAGCCCATGCAAACGGAGGTTTTTGTCTACCCACAAGGTGTTGAGCGTGGTGGCGTCGAAGCCGGTGAGGAACATGTTGACCACGATGAGGAGGTCGATGTCGCGGTTCTTCATACGCAGCGAGATGTCTTTATAATAATTTTGGAACTTGTCGGCTGAGGTGTCGTAGTTGGTCTTAAAGGTCTGGTTGTACTGGCGGATGGCGCGGTCGAGGAAGTCGCGACTGGTGGCGTCGAGGCTGGCGATGCCGTCAGGCGACTCGTCTTCGATAGGGCAGCCGTAAGCGCCGCAGTAGTTCTGCGCCTCGGCTTCGTTCGGGTCAAAGCTAAAGATGGTGGCGATGCGGAGGCGCTGCTCGGGCGGCAGTAGCGCCATCTGGCGCTGGAACTCGTTGTAATAAGCTTGGGCGGCGCGGACGCTGGACACGGCGAAGATGGAATTGAAGCCGTTGAGGCAGCTTGCGGCGCGCTGCTTTTGGGCGCCAGTGCCCGCCACCTCTGATACGTTGGTGATGCGGGCGTAGGTGTAGTTGCTACTACTGTTGCGGTAGGTCTTGCGCGCGAAGTTCTCTAGGATGTAGCGCACCACGCCGGCGATGCGCTCGGTCGCCAGCATGAGGCTTTCGCGGTCGATGTCGGGCACCTTTTCGTCTCGCAGGTCGTCTTTGGCGTGCATGGTGCTGACATAGCTAACATTGAACGGCAAGACGTTGTGGTCTTGAATGGCGTTGACGATGGTGTAACTGTGGAGCCGGTCGCCAAAGGTCTGTTCGGTGGTGAGAAAGGTGCTGCTGCTCTCGCTGCTTGCCTGAGTATTGGCATTGGCGGCAAAGATTGGCGTGCCGGTAAAGCCAAAGATGTGGTAGCGCGTGAAGTGCTGGACGATGGCGGTGTGCATCTCGCCGAACTGGCTGCGGTGGCACTCGTCAAATATCATGACTACGTGTTTGTGGTAGGCGGGGTTGCTCTGGTTTTGCTTGATGAAGTTAGAGAGCTTCTGAATGGTCGTGATGATAATGCGTGAAGTGTTGTCTTCAAGCTGCGCCTTAAGGACGCTAGTGGAGGTGTTGCTGTTGGCGGCGCCCTTCTTAAAGCGGTCGTACTCGCAAATAGTTTGGTAGTCGAGGTCTCGGCGGTCGACAACAAAGATAACCTTGTCGATGCCGTCGAGCTTGGACGCGAGCTGGGCGGTCTTAAATGAAGTCAAAGTCTTGCCGGAGCCGGTGGTGTGCCAGATGTAGCCCCCGCCCTGTACAGTGCCCGCCTGCCCTTGCTGTGATGACGCGATGATGCGGTTGATGATGCGCTCGGTCGCTACAATCTGATACGGGCGCATGACTAGGAGGGTTTTGTCACTGGTAAAGACGCAGTAGCGCGTGAGGATGCGGCGGATGGTGGTCGGCGCAAAGAAGGTGCGCGTGAAGTCCTCGAGGTCGGCGATGGGCTGGTTGGTAGCGTCGGCCCAGAAGCTGGTAAACTCAAAGCTGTTGCTGGTCTTGGCGTGGCTGCTGTTCGGCCGCTGGTGTTCCTTGGCGGCGTTGAAGCGCGTGGTGTTACTGTAGTACTTGGTGTGAGTGCCGTTGCTGATGACGAAAATTTGTACGTACTCAAACAGCCCGCTGCCTGTCCAGAAGGAGTCGCGCTGGTAGCGGTTGATTTGGTTGAAGGCCTGCTGGAGCTCGACGCCGCGCGCCTTCAGTTCGACGTGCACCAGTGGTAAGCCGTTGACAAGGATGGTGACATCGTAGCGCGTGTCGCGGGCGGCGCCCTCTGCTGTGCCGTTTTCGTACTGGTTGATGACTTGGAGGTGGTTGCGGTTTGGGTTTTGCTGGTCAATTAGGGTGATGTTTTTAGTGCTGCCGTCATCGCACTTAAGTACTTGCACGTAGTCTTCTTGAATACGACGTGTCTTTTCGTTAATACTATCGTTACGGCTAGCAATCTTGTCGTTAAAGAAGTGCTGCCACTCGTCGTCGCTAAATTGGTAGTCGTTAAGCGCCTCAAGCTGGGAGCGCAGGTTGGCGATGAGGTCGGCTTCGTGGTGAATGTTGAGTCGCTCGTACCCTTGCGCCGCAAGCTGCTGGATGAACGTTTGCTCAAGTTCAGCCTCACTTTGGTAGTCCGTGGCCGTGTGTGGCAACGGTTGGTAGCAGTCGACTACAGTTGGGGTGGCGAAAAAGTGAGGCTGGTCGGTCATTTCTGCTCCAGTGACTTAATGATGCGGTCGATATCTTCACGTAGCGTGGCTTCGCGGGCGACGATGTCGGCAATCTGGGAGTTTAGCGCGGTGATGTCGACAGCTTCAGTGGTGTTGGGCGCTTCAACGTAGCCCGAGACGGAGAGGTTGTAGTCTTTAGCGGCCACTTCGTCTTGGCTGGCACAGTGGGCGACGCCGGTCACGTCGGCGCGGTTGCGGTAAAGCTCAACGATGTGGGCGATGTTGTCTGGGGTGAGGCGGTTGTTGTTGGTGGCCTTCACGAATTCTTGGCTGGCGTCAATAAAGAGGACGCTGGTGTCGGGTTTGTTCTTGCGCATCACCATGATACAGGTGGCAATTGAAGTGCCGTAAAAGAGGTTGCTTGGCAGCTGGATGATGGCGTCAACGAAGTTGCTGTCTACCAGATATTGGCGAATCTTTTGTTCGGCGCCGCCGCGGTACATGATGCCCGGGAAGCAAACGATGGCCGCCGCGCCAGAGGTCGAAAGCTGGCTGATGCTGTGCATGATAAAGGCGAGGTCGGCTTTGGTCTTAGGCGCGAGCACGCCTGCCGGCGCAAAGCGCGGGTCGTCAGCGAGAACGGGGTTGCTGTTGCCGTCCCACTTGATGGAATACGGTGGATTTGAGACGATAAGGTCGAATGGCGCGTCGTCGAGGTGCTGCGGACTGGTCAAGGTGTCTTCGCACGCGATGTCGAAGTTGTTGAACGAGACGCCGTGCAGGAACATGTTAATGCGACAGAGGTTGTAGGTAGTGATGTTCTTCTCTTGCCCGTAAAAGCCGCCGTGAATGTTTTCGCGGCCGAGGACGTTGATGGCTTTAAGTAGGAGTGAGCCTGAGCCGCAAGCTGGGTCATAGACCTTGTTGACCTCTGTTTTACCCACCGTGGCGAGGCGAGTCAGGAGTTCGGAGATGTCAGCAGGTGTGAAGTACTCGCCGCCTGATTTACCGGCGGATGAGGCGTACATGGCCATGAGGTACTCGTAGGCGTCGCCGAAGGTGTCGTTGTGGTGCTGCTTGATGCTGCCGAGGTTGATGTTGGCGATTCCCTCAAGGATGCGTGCAAGGGATTCGTTGCGCTTGGCCACGGTGCTGCCGAGCTTGTTGCTGTTGACATCGTAGTCGTCAAACAAGCCGGCGAAGTCGTTTTCCGACTCGCCGCCCTTAGCGGAGTCCTCAATATGGTTAAAGATGCGCTCGAGAGTCTCGTTGAGGTTTGGGTCGCTCTTGGCGCGCTTCACCACGTTGCAAAATAGCTCGCTTGGCAGGATGAAAAAGCCCTTTTCTTGGATGATATTAGCCTTGCCCCGCTCGGCCGCTTCGTCGGGCAAAGTGGCGTAGTCGAAGCCGTCGGCACTGCCGTGATTTTCATTGCTGTTGATGTACTCGCGAATCTCTTCTGAAATATAGCGATAGAACATAGTACCGAGCACGTAGGACTTAAAGTCCCAGCCGTCAACCGAGCCACGCATGTCGTTGGCTAGTGCTCAAATGCCGCGGTAAAGCTCCTCTTTTTCGTTCTGATTGCTTACAATATCTACTGCCATAGTTCTCCCTTGGTTATGCTATTATTTTACCACAGTCCGCCGCTTGGCTGGGCAGCTTAAGTTAGCAAATCGAGTTTTTGCCGCTGATTACAGATAAGGTGTGAAGGCGGCCTTCATTTTGAGTATTGTGTCTGCTGCCCAGTCGAATTGCGCCGGCCAGCTACTGGTGTTATTGAAATCGACGTTTATACCGGTGATAATGCGGCTGGCTTTGCGGTTCGGCAGCTCTTGCCAGTCGAAGGTTAGCCCAGTCTGTGACTCAATTTCGTCCTTGTGCGCCGCTAGCCGATGGTAGAGGTCTTTATTGTTACCAATAAATAGTTCAATTTCAAGCCGCCCGCGCCGCCGTACCTGCAGCACGCCAATGTGACAGTCTCGCGAGCCTACGGTGTAGATTGACCAGTGAAGAGCGGATGGCTTGCGATGGGTAAAGTTTTGCATAAACTGCTCGTTGTTAGAGGTGTATTTTTGAAATGCTACCCAGTAATTATAGCGTTGCTGTCCGGTTACATTAGTCTCTTCGTGTCCGCGGGCATGCTTCGACCAGTCGTTCGGCTGTTCGATAACGTCGAATTTAACCGCTGGCTCTGAGTTGCCAATTTTATAAAGCTTAATTTCGCAGAGAAAGAAACCAATATTGCTGTCGGTGTGGTTGTTGAGCCATTCAATAGCTGCTTTATGCTCGTCGCGCGCTTGCTTGACAATCCAAATGATGGTGTCGGCAGACTTGCCGGCGGCATAGGTGATGAGTTTGCCGAGGTGGTCGTGGTTGGTGCATTCCAACTGATTCTCAATAATAATGCCCCGACCGGTACTGGTATCGGTGGCGAAGATGTCGGCACTAAAGTCACCTATTGGCGCCTCGGTCTCCTCTACTGCGATGTCGATTCCGACGGCATCGGCGAGGATGGCAATGTTGTCGTCTTGTGCTAGCCATGGCGTAAAGTCGCTCGCTTCGTTCGGCCAGACGCTGCGCAGATTGTGAATTTCTTTAAGCTTACAGAGATTTACCATAGTATTATTATACATTTTTGGCGGTGGTTATGGTATAATGTTGGCAAGTTTGTTAACCCTAAAGGAGGATGATGAGCAAGCAAGAAGAATCCGAAGCTGAAGCCAAGGCAAAGGTTGAGTCTGCTGAGTCAGAGGCGGAAGCCAAGCCAGCGAAGAAGTCTACTAAAGCCGAGGTTGAAGATGACGAAGACGCTAAGCCAGCCAAGGCAAAGCACACCAAAGCTGACGAGGATGACGATGACGATGACGACGTAAAGCCAGTCAAGAAATCTGCCAAGTCTGCTAAATCTGATGATGATGACGACGATGAAGACGAAAACGTCAAGCCAGCTAAGAAATCGAAGAAGTCAGCTGCCAAGCCAGCCAAGAAGTCGAAGTTTGGCTTGATTGTGGGCTTGATTGTCGCGGTTATCGTGATTGTGTTGGCCGGCGTGCTCTTTTTCCACTTCAGTGGTAATGCTAGCATCACTAGCTCAAGCAAGCCAGTGGCGGCCGCGCGCGCCTTCAACGCCCGCACGGTTTGGATTCATTACTTGGGCAATGCGTCAAGCATCGACAAAGACCACACTATTTCGCAGATTCTTGATTTTGATGGTAAAGGCAACGTTACCGTTTACAACATGCCGAGCCACACGAAATTTTCTTCCTTACGCGGCATGTCGGACGACGCCATGATTGCGTACGCTAAGAAGCAGGACCGCAAGAATTTCGACGAGTACAAGAAGTCTAACTTTGACCGCATCAAGGATGAGATTAAGGACAACCACTACGCTAAGTACAAGAAGGAGTACGACAACAAGACTTACGATACCGCGCTTGAGAAGGACGCAGATGCTGCCGAAAGTGGTTACAACAGCTATGGTTTTAGCTTTAGCGGTGATTATGGCAGCAGCACCATGAGCAAAGCGGACCGGATTGCCAAGAATGGCGACAAGCTCCGCAAGTGGTATGAAGACCGGTTGCCGATGGAAAAGTTTGAGCTTGACCTCATTAACCTTATTGACAATAAGATTAAGTCGGCTGAGTATCGCGCGCCGAAGCCATCTAAGTTTACTTTGAAGGCTGAGACCGACGGCACTGGCAACAACGTGAGTAGCGAGAAGCTGGTTTACGATTATGAGTACTACTACCCAGGCATAAACTTGCCGTACATGTTAGGCTTCAGCTCTAGCAAGATTAAGAAGGCAATTAGCGACGGCGTCAGCTCGGCAGATTACTTCGCTCAGCTTGAGAAAAAGTGGGCCGAGGGCGACTCGCTTAACAACAATGGTCGCGACAAGAGCGACAAGCGCCCACTCTGGGAGCGCGCGCTCTATCGCCTAGAACGCGATGAAGTGAAGCTCACCCCGTCCGACAGCCTACGTCAGGTGTACGATATGTGGTTTGGCGGCTACGACGGTCTCTCGCTCAAGGTTAGCGAGAAGTCTGCTGGCTTCATGCTTGATAGCGCCAACACCAAGGGTATCGAGATTAAATAGTTCCCTACCCGCCTAAAATAGCCCCTCTCCGGAGGGGTTATTTTGTTGCTCTGGCCGCTACTGTTATCTGTTTCGTTGTTCTTTATATTCCGCTGCTTCCGATTTGGCTTAGGGATATGTCTGCGAGCGACTATATTTATACTAAAACAACCCCTCATTGGAGGGGTTGTTTTTCTGTCTTGGCCAGACTATTCTGCCTTCTTTGCGCGCTGTTCAGCTTCGAGCTTGTCGGTGGTTTCTTTGAGATAAAGCACCGGCGCTAGATTAGAGGTAATGATTTCGATATGAAGCCGATTATTGGAACGCGTACTGAAAGTTACTTTGCCGTATTGATAAATTGGCGCGTCGCCGAGGCGCTTCACCTCCATTGCGTCGCGAATTTGTTTACGCTCAATCTGTGTGATGAGCTCGGCGTTAATCTCTAAATCACTGTACGGGATGAAGCCGGCGCCATAATTTGCCTTGCCGCTGCCATCCATGACGACAAAGATGACGTCGGGCATAAAGTAGAGAGTAGCGCCGCCTACGGACAGACCCATTGGTTTGCCCGTCATGCGCATGTAGTATGGCAACTTCTGCGTAGTAGAGACTCTGTCGCGACTGGCCACGTGCTCGGATTCGCACTTGTCGGGCGGTAGGTCCATGCGTGACTTGATGCACCACAGCGCCGAGCAGCAGCTAAGTTTTTGCCAGAGCGTTTTAATTAAGTCGTAGCTGATGGGGTCGACGACAGCGGCGTCGCGCAGCTTGATATGTGGCATATAGTTAAAATAATAGATGCCGAAGAGGGCTATGAATGCCATAATTAACGCTGGTGGGAATAACGGCGTGGCAATAAATGAGATCAGTAAAACACATGTGCAAGTGTAGATGGCGCGCTGAAGGCGAGGGACTTGCTTAACGATAGCTAGCCGCTCGGGGTCGTCGGGCTGGCAGGCCTTGATGTCGAGCGAATAGGCGCTAATAGTCGGAATTAGTGCTGCTGCGTCTTCACTACTAACTTCATCGCCGGCTTCACTAGCGCTGCGTCGCGCCGCCGACCTACGTTTATGACTATAGGCCGTATATGCTAGGCCGGTGCCAATTAGTGCCATGGTAGCGCGCCGCCGCCCATTGCCTGAGACGCTATAAGAGAATCCGTGTCCTCTCGCGCTGACGCCGATGCCTGATTTACTGATATTGACGCGCGAGTGTTTGCCGAGGCCGAGGCTTTTGTGAAACCTTAATCCCATATTCCTCCAATTAATTAAGTTTATACTTAAATTATAGCACTAACCTTGACGGAGGCGAAGGCGTTGCCAGATGTCGCGGACACCGCGGTGGCAAATGAGGTAGCGCGTGGCGTAGTCGAGAGCGATGCCTGCTGCCACCCAGTAAAGAGCGTACGGTTGCGTGATAGCCCAAGCAAAGACGGCCACGCGGACGAGCCCGCCGCCGATGGCGCTGAAGATGGTGACTTTGGTGCGGGCCTGCGAGACGCAGAGTGTGAGCTGAACGCGGTAAAAGTATTCTACGAGTGAGGCAATCACAAAGAACACGACGACCGGCCACGTGGCTTCTAGTGGCACTGACCCGTGAACTAATAAGAGGTAAACGGTGCTAAAGCTGGCGGTAAATAGCAGTGTGAGCCAGAAGCGCCGCCGCGCGGTGAGGCGGCAGTGGCGAGCTTGCCCGATGGCGGACTTAAACTGGTTGATTTTACTAAACAGTGTGACCATAAAGGCGTTGTTGACAATCTCTACCCCTTGGCTAACACTGAAGCAGACGGTAAAAATGGCGTACTCGGTCGTGCCGAGGCGGCTAATTAGTGCGCCGCTACAGATGTTGGCGAGCTTCGTAAACAGCCCACTGAAGCCGAGTGGCATGCCGTAACGGAGGGCGTAGCGCATCAGGGCGAAACTTGGCAGGCGCGGTGCTAGGCGCGTCATTGCCATGCCGGCGAGCGACGACACCAGCCAAGCGCCGATGATGGAATAATAGAGCGCGGTGAGGTCGTGGAGTGTGAAGAAGATGATGCTGTCCGCCACAATTAGGGTGGCGCAAAAGATGGCGACGGCGCGGTTGTATTGCTTGATTTGTCCGCGGAGCTGCGCGAATTCAAGTACGGCGTCACTCATGGCGTGCGCGGTGGAGTAAATGACATAGAGCCCGAGTAGACTCACGAGGAGCTGCGACTGGTCAGGTGCAAGGGCGAAGATGTGGGCGATCGGTACCCGCAAGGCGTAGACAATCAAGCCGACCACGAGGCTGGAAATGAAATTTAGCGTGAGATGTGCGCCCTCTTGACTGCGCTTGACGCGGTAAGAGTAGACTCCGAGCCGCCCGATGGCCTGTGAAATGGTATCGACGAGCGCGAAGCTACCACTGACCACGACGGCGTTGATGCTAATGGCATTATCAAAGATGTCGTCCACGCGGTCGGACAGGCCGATGAACACGAAGCTCAGCAGCGTAACTACAAACGCCCATTGGTCGGCAGTGAAGAGTCTTTTTATTTTAAGCATTACCTATATTGTAGCACAAAGCGCTCCGGTTTGCTGGCTGAATGTGAAGTAATTCCCCGCCACGGTTAGCGGTTAGCAACTGAGGTAATCACCTATAAAACGAAGCCGATTGGCAAGCACCAGCTGAGGGCGAGTGAGACGATGAGAAGACCGCTCTCCACTACGCGAAGCCGGCGAGAGCGCTCGACGACCACGAAAATTAGACCAAGGACGAAGCCGACTGGCAGCGCCCGTGCGCCGCGGAAGTGGCCGTCGATGCCAATCCAAACAAGCCCAATGAGGCACAGTAAGCAAAGTTTGAGTAGCTTGTAGGCGTAAATCAACTGGTTTTTGTGGAGTTCGCGGTCAAGGTTGCGCCAGCTAAACATTGGTCGCCGTGTGACAACGCGACCGCGTCCACGTGAGGTGCGCTTTTTTAGCCAGACTCGATTTGTTTGTTTAACCATTAGTGCTTTTATTGTACCGCGCTGTCCGCCGCTGCGTCAAGTTGCGCTTGGGACGAGCCGGTCTGCCCTGCCCGTCTATGTAGCAAAGTGGGTAATTAAAAGCCACCTGCTAGAGGTGGCTTTAATGGTTGTGGGTAAACCCGAATTACATGCGGATTTCGGCATCAACGCCGGCTGGCAATGATAGGTTCTGAAGGCTATCAATGGTCTTTGGCTTGGCGTCAACGATGTCAATCAAGCGCTTGTGGACGCGCATTTCGAATGCTTCACCGCCCTTCTTGTAGACGTGAGGTGACTTTACTACCGTGAAAGTGCTGCGCTTCACTGGTAGAGGCACTGGCCCGATGATGTTGGCGCCGCTGCGAAGTGCGGTCTCAACGATTTGCTTAGCGGCGGCGTCGATGACGCGGCTGTCGTAAGCCTTAAGTTTAATCCGAATCTTTGGTACTGAAATTTCAGCCATGGATATTTACCTTTCTCCTCTGACGAGGGTGACGCAATCTCTCTCGAGTTACCGCCACAATTAAGTTTAACGTTACTATTATAAAGCTAAAAGCGCTAGCTGTCAATAACTTCGCCCCGTATCTACGTAGACAAACAAAACACCCCGCCGTAGCGGGGTGAAAGTTAATTTAGGCTAAATTACTTAACGATTTCAGTAACCTGACCAGCACCAACGGTGCGGCCACCTTCACGAATAGCGAAGGTTAGACCCTTCTCCATAGCAACTGGAGCTTGGAGCTTAACTTCAAACTGGACGTTATCGCCTGGCATAACCATTTCCTTGTCCTTTGGTAGTTCGACCTCACCAGTGACATCAGTGGTGCGGAAGTAGAACTGTGGCTTGTAGCCCTGAGTAAATGGTGTATGGCGACCGCCTTCTTCCTTGGTCAAAATGTAAACCTGACCCTTGAACTCGGTGTGTGGAGTAATGGTGCCTGGCTTAGCAACAACCTGACCGCGCTCAATATCGGTACGGTCAATACCGCGAAGCAAGATACCAGCGTTATCACCGGCTTCACCTTCTGACAAAGTCTTCTTGAAGGCCTCAATACCAGTAACAACTGACTTCTGAGTTGGGCGCAAGCCGACGATTTCGACTTCATCGTTCATGTGAACAACACCCTGCTCAATACGACCGGTGGCAACAGTACCACGACCCTTAATTGAGAAGACATCCTCAATTGGCATTAGGAATGGCTTGTCGAGGTCGCGCTTTGGCTCTGGGAAGTACTCGTCCATCGCGTTGACAAGTTCCATAATGTGATCAGCTTCAGTAGCATCACCTTCTAGGGCCTTCAAAGCTGAACCCTTGATGATTGGGCAATCGCCGTCAAAGCCGTTCTTCTTAAGAAGGTCACGTACATCCTCTTCCACAATCTCGACTAGGTCTGGGTCGGCCTGGTCCATCTTGTTTAGGAAGACCAAAATCTTTGGCACACCAACCTGGTGAGCAAGAAGTACGTGTTCCTTGGTCTGTGGCATCACGCCATCAGCAGCTGAAACTACCAAAATAGCACCATCAACCTGTGCAGCACCTGTCTCTTATACACATCTCCGAGCCCACGAGACGAATTACAAGA
>CAMYAY010000005.1 GCA_947253945.1 uncultured Candidatus Saccharibacteria bacterium | reverse complement strand
GATGGTCGTGGCTGGTGGCAGAATTATGAACATGGTGCCATCATTGGTACTAAGCAAACTGGCTTCTGGGAGTCAATTGGCGACATCAGAAACCGTTGGCGTGACCTTGGCTGGCAAGACGGTCAAGCTGGCTACCCAACTGGTCCAGAAGTTTACCGCGGCAATTGGACTTGGACGCAAGAGTATGAGCACGGTACAATTGAGTTCTCACTTGCTCATGGCGGGCGCTTCATCCCACGTTAGCTAAAATTAAATAGGGTATCAGTTAGATACCCTATTTAATTAACACTATTTAGTTAATTCGTCGGCGAGGCGCAAGGCACTAGCGAAGGTTTTATCCATGTCATAATAAGCATATTCGCCGAGGCGGCCACCAAAGTAGATGTTGTGCGCTTTATCTTGTTCAGCCAACGCTTGGTACTGGGCAAGCTTTGCCTTGTCTTCAGCGGTGCGTACTGGATAATATGGCTCTTCACCACGGTGCCAGTCCTTTGAGTACTCCTTGACGATGACGGTTTTGTTGTAATCGTCGGCGTATCCCGGCCAGCGCTCTGGGTCGAGCGCGCGCTCTGGGTGGAAGTGCTTGAATTCGTGAATGCGAGTGTATTTTGGCTCAAGGTCGTTATAATTCATTACTGGGCAACCCTGGAAGTCGTGGGTGTTTAGCACCTCCTTCTTGAGGTCGAGGCTGCGCCATTGCAACTCACCAAATTGGTAGTCATAGAAGCGGTCGATTGGGCCGGTATAAACAGTGGTAATGCCAGATTTACGTAGTGGCTGAATCTCAGAGTCGGTGAAGTAATCAGCGTTTAGCTTAACGGTAAGTGACCCATCGCCAGTGTTGGCTTGGCGAATCATTTCTTCAAACCAAGCTTCGTAGCCATTGACCGGCAAACCTTCGTACTTATCACGGAAGTAGCGATTGTTGTAAGTGTAGCGTACCGGCAGGCGCTTGATGATTGAGGCTGCCAGCTGGTTAGCTGGGGTGTTCCATTGCTTCGCAGTGTAATTCTTGATGAAGGCATTAAATAGCGGCTCGCCAATCAGTGAAATACCCTGCTCCTCAAGGTTGGCTGGCTCGCGGTGCTCCTTGGCAGCTGGGTTGTTGGCGGCTTGCTCTTTAATCAGCGCCTTAGCTTCGTCTGGTGTGTAGTTAGCCTTAAAGAATTGGTTGATGGTGCCAAGGTTAACTGGCATTGGGAAGACTTCAGGACGACTAGCGCCGGCACGCTGATGCGTGGCATAGACGCGGTGCACGTAATTAGTGAACTTCGTGAAGCGGTTAACGTACTGCCAGACGCGCTCATCTGAGGTGTGGAAGAGATGAGCCCCGTACTTATGGCACTCAATTCCAGTTTCTTTGTCAAATTCTGAATAAGCGTTGCCGCCGATGTGGCTGCGACTGTCAATTACTAACACGTGTTGGCCATTAGCGGCGAGCCGTTCGGCGACGGTCAAGCCAAAAATGCCAGCGCCCACCACTAATACATTTGGTTTATTCTCCATTTACCTCCTAGTTATAGTTATATTTTACCATAAATGGTATAATGATAATTACTAAGAGCGATGTTATGGTGAAGGTGGCGCTGGTAATTGATTGGTTAACTGAGGTCGGCGGCGCCGAGCGGGTACTTTTAATGGCGCACAAGGCCTTTCCTGACGCGCCAATTTACACTTCGCAGTATCGGCCGCGGCGGATTGATTGGTTCCGTGACGCCACAGTACACACTGGGTGGCTGAATCTCTTCCCAGTGAAGCTTCGTAAATTTATGGCGCCGTTGCGTGCGCTATACTTTAGTCACCTTAAATTAAATGGCTACGATGTAGTGCTATCGATTGTTAACTCAGAGGCAAAGGGAATTAAAACGGACGGCTACCACATCGCTTATTTACAAGGGCCGCCAGTGCAGTACTACTGGGGAATGTATGACGAGTACATTAAGCACCCCGGGTTTGGTAAGCTAGATTGGCTGGCGCGTCTGGGGTTGAAGATTTTAGTGCGTCCGATGCGGCGGAGCGATTTGACGCTGAGCCGGCGGCCGGATTTGATTGTGGCGAACAGCACTTATGTGGCGCAAGAGGTGAAGCAGTATTATGGGCGCATAGCCGAGTTGTTGCCGCCACCGGTGGCGGTGTGGCGGCTGAGTAAGTTAAAAGCTAAGCCTTACCCGAAGTTTGACGGCCAGCCATTCTTTATGGTGGCGGGGCGTCAGGTGAACTGGAAGCGGTTTGATTTGGCAATTAAGGCGTGCTTAAAAGCAAAGGTGAACTTGCTCGTAGTTGGTGATGGTCCGGAGCATAAGAAGTTGGTACAGCTAGCGGGTGATAGCCCGCGGATTAAGTTTTTGCCGCGCTACGACACGCCGGAGCGGTTGGCGAATTATTTTCGCGCCGCCGAAGGGTTTATTTTTTGTAGCAAGGAGCCCTTTGGTATTACACCCGTGGAGGCGATGGCTTGTGGCTTGCCAGTGTTAGCATTTAACCAAGGTGGGTCACTCGATATTGTGCAACGCGGCGTGAATGGCGATTTCTTTAATGCCCAGTCGGTGGAGGCGCTGGCGCGCGCGTTGAAGAAGTGGCATCGGTCGGACTATGACACGCGTCGGGTGAAGCGGTCGGTGCAACAGTTTGACGAAACGGAATTTATCGAGCAGCTAAAGCAGGTGGTAAACGATGCCAGACGCTAAATCACGTCAGAAGTGGCACTGGTTATTACCGGTTTGGCCGACGAGCTGGTGGGGCGGAACGCTACTGCTTGCACCACTGTTACTGTGGTTCTCATACCAGCCGATTATTCACCTTGGTCGTAACGCCAGTATGAATCTTGAGTTATCGCTAGCGTTAATTTATGTGGCAGTGCTGGGCGCGATGAGTTTGGGCGCAATCTGGCGCGAGCGGCGCCATCTCAAGGGCGACTGGCTAGTTTATCTAGCTGCGGCGTTTACCTTATATAGCGCAGTCAGTGTTATTTGGTCGAGCAACCGCCTGCGCGGCGTGCTAGTGGCGGGTGTGACGGCGCTACTGGCGGTTGTAGTGATAGCGTTGAAGCTGCGCCAAGCAGAGGTGAAGCGTCTACTGCCAAGCCTAAGGCGACTTTTAATGGTTGGCGCAACTGTGGTGGCGGTTTTAGCTATCGGCCAGCTAGTGGGTGGTATTTGGTGGAGCACGTGCCACGGCCAGCCAAATCTCTGGCTTTGCCTTGGTTGTACGGCAACGCAATTTGGCTTTGTGCGTCCAAATGGCTTAGCGATTGAGCCGCAGTTTTTGGGCAACTTAATGTTGCTGCCAAGTCTACTAATATTGTGGCGCTACCTCAATCGGCGAGCGAGCCGTCTTGAGATGGGGTTACTCTTACTTTACTTAGTAATTATTTTTCTTACATTGTCGCGTGGCGCCATCTACGCGTTAGGGCTAGGCTTTGTGGTACTTTTGGTAATGCATTATCGGCAGTGGCGGCGTGGGCTAGTAAGCGCTGGCTGGCTAGTTGTGGCGTTTATCGTGTCGCTGGGGCTGCAGTGCGTGGCGGCGCAGCTTAGTCAATACCACGTGAGTTGGTATGATACGACTAGTAAAGTAGTGGAGCAACTTAGCCTCAATAAAATTAAGCTACCGAAGCGAGCGGCGCCAGCAGTTTATCCGGACTCAGCTCAGCCGGCGCCGCGCTTTAATGGCTACGTGGCAGAGTCAACTAACGTGCGCGTGGCGTTTAGTCACGATGCTTTAACAATTTGGCGCCATAATTTGACAAGCCAGTTATTTGGTACCGGCTTAGGGTCTTTTGGGGTGGAGCTAGCCAAGTTGCACCACAGTACTTGGACCAAGGAAATTGTGCAGAATGAATTTATTGAGGTGCTACAAGAGCGCGGACTAATCGGGCTCTTGTTACTTCTGGGGATAATTGGTTACCTAATTTATCACGGGCGGCGGTCGAGCTTAATGTTGGCGCTACTCGCAGCCTTTGCGGCGCAGTATTGCTTCTTTAGCGGGCTACCGAATGCCCTCCATGTTTTTATTGCGCTAGGGGTGCTATTTAGCGCCGCGTCCAGTCAGCACCTGCCAAAAGGTCTGAAAGAGAATGCGTAAATCCATCAGATAAGTCCAGTGCTGGACGTAGTAAACGTCGAGCTTGCGACGCTGTTCCCACGGCAAGTCGCGCCGACCGGAGATTTGCGCAAGGCCGGTGATACCGGATTTAACGTTGAGAATGGTGTGCTTATTGGCGTAGCTGTTGAGCTCTTCAGGAATGAGGGCGCGTGGGCCAACAAGTGAGATATCGCCGCGGAGAACGTTAAATAACTGAGGTAGTTCGTCGAGCGAGTACTTGCGTAAAAAGTGGCCAATCTTGGTGACGCGCGGGTCGTGTTCCAAAAAGTCGCCGTTAGCGCGGTAGTGCTTGATTAATTCTGGTTTACCCATCATTGTGAAAGCTTGCTCGGGTGTGGTGCCGTCGTATTTGGCGTACTGTGTGCGGAATTTATAGAGCTGGAACTGTTGGTCGCCGCGCGTGAGGCGAGTTTGATGGAAGAGCGCGCTGCCGTGTGGGTCGCTGAGCTTCTCGGCTAGATAAATTATTAGGAAGAGTGGAGAGAGAGCCACTAAGCCACAGAAGCTAGCGATAAGGTCGAAGAGTCGCTTAAAGACGCGCCGCCAGCCGATTAGCTGGGTTGGGCGAACTGACATCACCGGTACATCGCCCATAAATAGTTCCATTTCGAGCTTGCGGCCGAGCTCACTAGTGTCGGTTGGCACGAACTTAAAGTCGGCGTAATGGGTTTCAGCGTAACTGAGGTACGCGGGGTTGATTTTAGTTTCAATGGGCGAATTGGCTTGAATAATTAAGTCTGGCTGGACAGCCAAAGTGGCTTCGTCAAAGGTCTTAAATGTTGTCCAACGCAGTCTCCGGTCGCCAACCACGCCAGCTAGTTCGTAACCACTGCCGGGCTGTTGAATCGCTTGCACGATGGCGTGGGCTACGGCACTGGTGCCGACTACTAAAACCTTAGGTAGTCCTGATGACCAGCGATGAATGAGGTAACGCATGCCATAGAGAAAGCTGCGTTCAAGCCCCAGAAGTATAATTGAGAGTATAAAGCCGTACACTACCACCTTTTTGGCTGGGAAAATTGGGTCGACGTGAAAGTAATCCACGAACACCATAAAGAGCATGGCAGCGAAGGCGCCGACCAGGAGGCGGCACACCAACTTCATGACGGTGCGCTGATGGCGATAGAGGCCAATCAGGCTGAAGATAATTAAGTTAAACGGTAGGAGGAGGAGTAGTGACATAAAGAAGGCGCGCGCCGAGACAAAAGTCTGTACTGGGTCGGTGATGATTTTCATGCGCCAGATATAAGCGAGCGAATAGGCGCCCAAGATGGCTAAAATGTCACCAACAATTAAGGTAAAAATAAAGCGTAAAGTGATTCGGGCTTGCATACTTATATTATACTATAATCAGTGGTATTATTGCAGTTGTAACGAATTTTTGTTAAAATATTAATGCTTATGACAAGGAAGAATCACAGCGATGTAGACGGCTTTGTCCTACATCCCACCACTAGACACCATGACGGCGAAATTAGAGTCGATTCCGCTGATGAAGACGAAATTGTCGTGACCAGAGCCCCGCGCCGGCGCACTATCGCCGAGACTAAGCAAGACGACCGCGAGTTTGACGCCAAAATGATGGACGACGTCAAGGATTCGCTAAATAATCTCACTGAGGGCGACACTGAACCTAACGAGCCACAGTCGTTACAACGTCACTGCGCTCCAAAGCCACGAAATGTTAAAAAGATTATCAAGCGTGTGATTCTAGCCTTAGTTCTACTACTATTATTAGTGGTGGGCTATTTTGGTGCGAAGGTGTTTATGGCTGGCAATAAGGTATTTAAGGGTAACTTCCTTAGCGTTCTTACTACGAAAGCTAAGTTAAAGACCGACCAAAACGGTCGGAGTAACATCTTAATTTTTGGCACCTCTGGCTATTCAATGAAGGCCGACGCTTGGGATGGTGCTATGCTGACTGATTCAATTATGGTGCTGTCGGTCGACCAGGAGAAGAAAAATGCTTATATGATATCCTTGCCGCGCGACTTGTATGTTAAATACAGTAACGCAGCTGGTCAACATAACACCGGTAAGTTGAATGAAGTGTATTATTTCAACAATAAAAACAATAAGAACGAGCCAGAAGGCGCTAGGGCGCTGATGGCAAAGGCGGGTAGTATTTTAGGGCTAGATATTCAGTACTACGCCCATGCTGATTGGTCGGCGCTGACGCAAATCGTTGATGCTGTGGGCGGTGTTGATATCAAGATTGAGAGCTCGGATAAGCGCGGTATTTATGATTCGGGTACGAAGATTCGCTACAAACAAGGGCAAGTGGTTCATCTCAATGGTGAGCGGGCTTTGGCGTTAGCGCGGGCGCGTAATCATAATAAGGGCGACTATGGTCTCGCGGGTGGCAACTATGCGCGTGAGCAGAATCAGCAGCGGATTTTGACAGCCGTACAAGCGAAGATGCTTAGTGCCAACACTCTACTTAATGTGGTGGCAGTTAATAGCTTAATTGATGCCATTGGTGGCAATATGGTAACCAATTTTGACGCCACTAATGTTCAGACACTGGTAGACCTTGCGAAGTCGATTAAGAATCAAGACATTCGTCATTTGCCGCTGGTGCAGCGCCTTGATGGTGGCCCGGATTTGGTGGCTAGCTACACGGAAGGCGGGTCATACAAGGGTGAAGCGCCAGTAGCAGGTGTGTTTGATTACTCGCAGATTCAGAAGTATGTGGCAGACAACCTCTCGGGTGCGATGAATGATACGCATGAGTCAGCCACGATTGATGTTTTGAATGCCTCAAAGACGGTTGGTCTTGCTGCTAATAAGGCTGAGACGCTGAAGCGCGAGCACTACAAGGTGGGGCAGGTTGGTAACGCGCCAACTCAAGACCAAACTGAGTCGGTGAAGATTTATCGTCGCAATCAGAATTTACCGGCCACTACAAAGGCATTGCAACAGAAGTATGGCGTTACCGTGGTTGATGGCGATCTAGCGAATTACAAGACAGAGGCGGACTTTATTGTAGTATTTGGCGCCGGCGCGAAGCTAGATAATAGCGCAGCTAGCAGTCGTGGCGGGGCAGTCAATCAGAAGCAACTGCAAGAGTTGATGGGTGGCAACACTACTACAGTAGCGAAGCCAAAGCGTGGCGGCCGCCGCTAGACTGTGTTATAATTAGACTTGTCTGGCGGGGCGTAGCGCAGCTGGTAGCGCGCAGCGTTCGGGACGCTGAGGTCGCCCGTTCGAATCGGGTCGCCCCGACCAGCATAATTATAAGAGGCCTACAATAGGCCTCTTTTGTATTTATTACTGATGTTGTTGAGTTAGCTGCTTGATGGCGTCGAGATAAGGGCGTTTGATAGTGAGATAATCAAACATTGGCGCGGTACTTGGCTCGGTTGGATCTTGATAAATCCATGGTACGTCCTGCTCGGTTTTAGGAATAAACTTGCTGGTAATTTGCCCAGTAGTGAGATTGATGCAAAACATTGCGTTAAACCAGCTACGGTCGCTTGCCAGCCAAAGATCACTAAATCCCTGGTAAATTTGCCGGTCGGTAATTTGCCATGATGAGGTAGCGAAGTCGTCGGTATTATTGCCGGAGCGATAGACATTAAGGCTAGTGAGCTGTAATGAATTAGTCTCTGGATTGCGGGCGAGTCGCACAAACACGCCGCCATCGGTTGCGTCGGGATGGAGACTGTGTAAATTGTTGGCAATTAATTGACAAACATTAATAAATATTTGGTCGCGCTTCGAATTATCCATTTACCCCCCTAATTGACATCAGCGATTGTCACATCAGATTTTTGTAGCTCAATAATTAACCGCTTTTTAAATTCCGCGCAAACACGCCACTGTTGCCCCGGCATGCAAGTGCCAACTGCCTTAACGTTCATTCCGTTGGCGCCGATTTCACCAAACTCGTCGTAATGTGGCGGGTCGACAATATCCTTGCCCCACTTGGCGTCGTTTGCCATCTCGCGCCCAACGCGGTTTACAATATCGACAATGTCATCGACGTTGGTGTTAGATTGGACAGCAAAGACGAAGCGGAACTGCGAGTAGCCCATGGTGCGGTTGGTGACCTCAATAATGCCGCCGTTCGGGATGAAGTGAAAATTGCCGCCGTGGTCGCGCAGGGCGGTGCGACGGAGTGAAATAGCAGTGACGGTGCCTTCGCAATTTGTGCTGCCGGTGCTATGGATGATGACGTAGTCACCAACGCGATATTGGTTTTCAAGGACGATAAAGAAGCCGGCGAGACAGTCTTTTACGATACTCTGTGCGCCAAAACCAAGTGCCACACCAAGGATTCCAGCGCTAGCGAGAATTGGCGCCAAATTAATGCCGAATTCTTTCAGGATGGTATAGGTGACGGTGAGTGCGATAATGACTTTAATAACCATTGCAAAGAGTCCGCCAAGGGTGCGGAGACGCTTTTTACGCTCGGAGAGCTGCAACTTGGTCTCGTGTGGGATTTTATGAGTGGCATGGCGGATGATAAATTGCACCGACCGGCTAGTCATCTTGTAGGCAATCAAGCCAACGACAAGGGCGATGATAATACCAGCCCAGTTGATGTGGGTAAACCACTGTTCGATGCGGCTGGTAAAAATAGACATATCCATATTCCTATTGTAGCAGATTGGCCGAATTTGCGGTAATTTGCTACAATAACCAAGATGAATCAGGCGATAAATCCCAATGACTTTATTATTACGCGGAAGCGCAAGCTCTATAAGTTTGCAGTATTCCAGACACTCAGTAACTGCTACGATACGGCGACGTGGCAGTCGCAGCGCGCAACTTTGCTACAAAATACCACTAGTTTGACGGTGGAAGTCGGTGCTGGCTCGGGGTTATTTTTAACCGAGCTTGCGCGGCGGCATCCGGAGCGAACTTTTGTGGCGGTAGATCGTAAGTCTGACCGGCTGTATTTGGGCGCAAAGGCGGCGCTAGCGGATAATTTGACTAACATTTTTTACCTCTGGACGGAGGCGAAGCAGCTGACTGATTTATTTGATTTACACAGTGTGGATAACCTGTGGATAACTTTTCCTGACCCGTGGCCGCAAGAGTCGAATATTAAGCATCGCTTAACCAACGCGGCGCGCTTAAAGGACTACCGGGCGCTACTAAAACCGACCGGGCAGTTGGAGTTTAAGACTGATAATGCGCCACTCTTTAGTTGGTCAGTACCGCAATTTACTGCGCCTTGGCAGGTGGATTACACGACAGACGATCTACATGACGCGCCGGAGGTTAGCGAAGCGGCGGATGCGCGCGTGATGACAAGTTATGAGGCGCGCTATCGTGCCGAAGGTAAACCGATTCACTATTTGCGCGCTCATTTGATTTAGCTTGTGCTATAATTTAGGTAAGTGAAGATTAATTTTGAGTCGCAAAGCACCACTGCCACGACGGGTGAATTTCAGATAACGCCTGTGCGCGCTAAGTTTGATGTAAGATTGGCGGTGTTAGCTGGTGGCTTGGTGATGCTTATCATTCTAGTGCCTTTAATTGCCGTGGCTTTGCGGTCAAATAATTTGCGGATGTTGCAACTACGCGATGAGGTGGTGCAGGCAGATAAGACGGGGCGCATTGAAGCTGTGCAGGCAGCGGCGCGCCGGTTGCATCGTTATACTTTGGCGCACATGAATACCACTACAGGTAAGATTGCGCTTCAAACGGTTTATAACAACGCCGTCCAGCAGGCGATGGAGCAGACATTTGCAACTATCGATAAAGACGCTTACCATCGGGCGGAGCGAGCTTGCGGCGACAAGTTGGCGGCGGGTGGCTATCCAGCACTAGCCTCTTGTGTCTCGCAGCAGGTTGGGCAGCACAATCTGGAGCGCGCGCCGTTAAAGGTTGATCCCAGCCTCTATTACGTTGACTATTTAGCGCCGCGCTTTAGCTTCGACTTGGCGGGCTGGTTGGTGATTCTAGCTATGTTAATAGTAGTAGCAATCGTTATTGACTTAGCGTGGTGTGTGGTGGTGTCTGTGATAACAGTAGTAAAACGTCGCCGTAATAGTGGTAAAACTATTGACACAGCATAACAGTATAGTATATTATGCAAAGGTAAACTAAAAGGAGGAACATGGCAGTTTATTCACAGCAAAATTCTAAGGGGGTGACATACTACCTACACGAGAAGAAAGTCGTTTTGCGCGGCGGTCGCGAGCAGACAATTTACTTCTTCGCCAAGAATATTGGCGGCAACAGTGGTAAGGAAACTCCACTTGAGGCTGTACCAGAGGGCCGCGTGGTGGCAGAAAATCCACGTAACGGTCTATTGACTTTACGACGCAAGGAAGCTTAGTTAAAGATAGCGGGGCTTGGCCCCGTTTTTGGTAGGAAATTATGGTATATCATTTTATTGGCAACAAAGATAAGAATCCGCCGGCGCCAAAGGTAGAACGGACGCCGGAGTATTATGACCGACTGAAGGGCGAACTTGGCCGGTTGGCGGCAGAATACGGCCAGTTAGATTGGCAGTGGGAGCAGTACGACCGTTGCGGCTATGACACTTACCGCACTAGTATGCAGATGGACCAAAATCGCGCCCGCCAGCAGGAAATTGAGGCGGAGCTTGCGACCGACCCACGTAATACCGAAACAAAAAATCAGCCACCAAAGGCTGAATAAGATTGGTCGGGGCGACTGGGTTTGAACCAGTGACCAATCGGTTATGAGCCGACTGCTCTAACCACTGAGCTACGCCCCGCTACGAATATTATAGCATAGAATGTGTTATAATAACGGTAATGCTTGAGCAATTAAAGGTCAGATTTGCGAAGTTGGCCAGTCCCGGTATGTTGATTATCGTGGGCGTGGCCGTTTTTTGGCTTGGCTTTATGACTATCACTATCGACGTGATGAATCGTAATTACCGTTTGCAGCGGCAAGTCGACCAAGGAGTGCTCGACAATCAGGTGATTGAAATTCAGAATGAGAATTTGCGCTTGGAACAGGCGTATTACAAGACCAATGAGTATTTGGAGCTATCGGCGCGGGCGCTATTAGGTAAGGCCCTGCCGGGTGAGCATTTGGTGCTACTAAAGCGCGCCGAGGTAGCTGATACCAACCAAGGCAAGACTAACCAGCAGTTTGAACAGCGTTCTAATCTTGACCAGTGGCTTGATTTCTTGTCCGGCAAACATAATTAAAGTGTGCTAAAATGATAGTAATGAAGAAACGAAACGAAGCGGGCTTTACCCTGATTGAGATGACGCTTGCCATTGTCATTCTAATAATTTTAGGCACTTTTTTCATTTTGCAGCGCAACGACCTTAAGGTGGCGCAGCGCGACCAGCAGCGCAAGCAGACCATCAATACCGTGTATTATGCCTTAAAGGAGGTATTTTATAAGGAGCACCATTACTATCCGCGCGCGATTAGTCGCGACAATCTGCCGATGGTTGACCCGACCTTATTTACCGACCCGCATGGCTTTACTTTGCACGGCGATCAGTGTAATTACACAAAGAACGGTAAGCAAGAGAGTAATGGTAACTGTGATTACAAGTACTCGCCACTTGATTGCGATAACGAAGGCAAGTGTCAGGCCTTTAAGCTTCGTTCTGAGATGGAGCACGAAGCGGCGTTTGAGCGCGAAGACAGCCACTCGAAGTCAACTCTGAAGCGTAAGTAACGGTTAAATTAAAAGCTAGCGTGATGCTAGCTTTTTAGGTTACAAATTAACTGGTTTAACCGTGGTAGCGAGTGGTGTGTTCACCGTCAACTTGCTGGACGACCTTGTTGACCACTTTAAACTGTTCCTTTGGATTAGCCACAAAATTGAAAGTGTAAGTTTGCTCATCACCCACGGTACTAAGGCGGATTGAACCATAGTTGAAGATGACCTGCAACGGGCTATTTTGAGCGAAGCTGCAGTCTTCGATGTGCTCCAGCTCAACATTCTGCGAACGGACGCTAAATGGTGTAGTCTGGATGCGAGCGAAGACGCGCTCGTTAGTTACAATAAAGGTGTTACCGGTGTAAACCTTGGTGGCAACGAGAGCAAAAATAAAGCTGAAGGCGGCGCTAAAGGCGAGCAAGCCGAGCGCGAAGTACTCGCGATTTGGGATGTTCGGCAGACTATAAATAATGAAGGCAAGTGCAATAAAGACACCAAAGGTGAGGAGCGCGCCGAGCCAGATGGCGAGAATGCCACAGAAAGAGCGTTCGACGTCAATAACTACATATTCTTGGTCGCCGAGATTGAGGTCGGGGTAGTCGTGGACGCTGCGGTCGTGGTCGGCCTGCTCGGCTGGGGTTAAATTATTCTGATTATCATTCATGCTACTATTTTATTATATACAACCTAATTTTTTAAGATGTTCGATGGCGCGGGTAGTTACGAGTCGGCCACGCGGTGTGCGTTCAATAAAGCCAATCTGCAAGAGGTATGGCTCGTAGAAGTCTTCGATAGTGGAAGCTTCATCGCCAGTGAGGGCGGCGATGGTGTTGAGGCCGACGGGGCGGTCTTTGTAATTAGTATACATGGTGGCGAGCATGTGGCGGTCGGCGGGATCAAGGCCGAGATCGTCAATTTCAAGGAGCTTGAGTGCGGCCTTGGCGCTACTTATATCAATCTTGGCGCCGCTATGTACTTCGGCGTAGTCGCGAACGCGCTTCAAGAGGCGGTTCGCAATGCGCGGCGTCTGTCGGCTGCGCGCGGCGAGTAACTGAGCGGCTTCGGGTGTGATGTCGGCCGAAAGTAGTTTGGCGCTGCGCGTAATAATCTGTTCGATGTCGTCGTTACTATAAAATTCGAGGTGGAAGAGGTGCCCAAAGCGGTCGCGCAGTGGTGCTGCGAGGCTGCCAGTGCGAGTGGTGGCGCCAATCACGGTGAAGCGTGGCAGGTCAAGCCGGACGCTGCGGGCAGCTGGCCCCTTACCAATTACGATGTCAAGCTTGAAGTCTTCCATGGCGGAATAAAGCACTTCTTCAACTGTGCGTGAGAGGCGGTGAATTTCGTCAATAAACAAGACGTCGCCATCTTGAAGGTTGGTCAAAATGCTGGCGAGGTCGCCGGCGCGCTCAATGGCTGGTCCAGAGGTAACGCGGAGTCCGGCGCCCATCTCGTTGGCGATGACGCCCGCCATGGTAGTTTTGCCGAGCCCTGGTGGGCCATAGAGTAATACGTGGTCAATCGGTTCGCCGCGCTGCTTGGCGGCGTCAATGGCGAGCTGTAAGTTGCGCTTCATCCGTGGCTGGCCAATATAGTCAGCGAAGGTCTGCGGCCGCAGTGTCACCTCAGTGCGGGCTTCTTCTTGCGCCTCGTTCGTGTCTGGCTCGGGCGCTGTTGGTTCGACAAATCGCTGAATTCCCATAACTCTATTTTAACACTAGCGCTGCTTGAGAGCGAGGCGGACTTGTTCGCTGACCGGCAAATTGGTCGGCACATCTTTTAAGAGGCCGCTGGCGTCGTTGAGATTAAAGCCGAGCGCAATGAGGGCGTCGAGAGCTTCGCTGCTACTTGGAGTGAGCTGTGGTGTATTGCCACCACTGGTACTAGCGCCGACTTTGTCGTGTAAATCCACCGCTACGCGTTCAGCGGTCTTCTTGCCGACACCACTAGCGTGAGCGATGAAGCTGGCGTCGGAGTTTGCAATGGCGTTGCGCACGGTGTCGCCGCTGCCGAGCGAGAGAATGGCAAGGGCAGCCTTGGGGCCGACGCCTTGCACGGAGATTAAGAGCTCGAACAGACGCTTGGCAGCTAGGGTAGTGAAGCCGAATAGCTCCTCGGCGTTTTCTTTGACGGCGTGATAAATGTAAAGCGCCACCTCTTGGTCAAGCAGGGCGGCTTCGCTGGTATCGGTTGGGACGAAAATTTCGTAACCAATACCACTGTTATCAACCACGATTGACTGGGTGTCTTTCTCAATCACGCGGCCTTTAATGTATGCAATCATGCTTCTATTGTAGCTTATTTGACTGGTGGTTGGCTAATGTGTCGCGCTTGGTCATGAAGTAGTGAGTAATAGCGGCAGCGAGGGCGTCGGCGGCGTCGTCGGGCTGTGGGACTTTTTCGAGACCGAGCTGGATGCGCACCATCTCCATTACTTGTTTCTTCTCGGCGCGGCCGTAGCCGGTTAGAGTTTGCTTAATCTGGAGTGGTGTGTAAGAAAAGCAGGGTAAATTGTGTTGCGTGGCAACTAAAATCACTACACCGCGCGCTTCAGCCACTGAGATCGCAGTGGTGATGTTGCGGTTAAAGTAGAGCCCTTCAATTGAGACGCAGTCGGGTTTGGTGTTAGTGATAATGCTGGTGAGCGAGTCGTAAATGTCGAGCAGGCGGACGTTGAGCGGGGTGTGTGCTGGTGTTGCCACCACACCACCATCAATCATTTTGGGTGACTTGTAGGGTTGAAAGTCAATCACGCCAAAGCCGAGAATGCCTGTGCCGGGGTCGATACCGAGGATACGCATAAGCCTATTGTACTATGTAAAGTTAATTTTGTCTGTTGGCTCAGGTTTAGCTGTTTTGGTTGATTTAGACGGCTTGGTTGGTTGGGCTGATTTTGGTAGCGGTGACTCGGTTAGTTTGCCAGTAGCGGGCGATAAAACTTGGGCGCTACGGCGTAATTTTACTTGGCGGCGGGCTTGTAATATCTGGTAAGCGAGTACAATTAGCGCTATAGTGCCGAGGCCGGCGCCGATGATGTAAGGGCTGTAATCAGAGGTAGCGGGTGGAGTAGTGCTACCAGTGTCGGATTTATTAGCGGCGGGCTGGTGGTCAAGTTTGGCAGATTTGACACAGCGGTTGGTGGCAGGGTTAAGTTGGCTGCCTTCGGGGCAAGTTTTGGCAGGTTTAGTTGATGGCTTCACCGCTTTTGCTACTTTAGGTTTTAATGGATTTTGGCGCGACGACCGAGTGGCTAGTAAGCTACGTGTGGGGGTGGTTTTAACTTTGACCGCCGGAGCTTTAGTTGTGAGCGGTGGCACAAAGGCCTTGGCTGGCCAGATATCCGGCTCGGGCGCTGTGGATTTATTTAGCGTGGCGGGTTTGGCTGGCGCGTCAGGCTGACTAACTGTTAATTGCTTGGTCAGTTTATCGAGTTCATCAAGTTCCGCGAACTGGTCGCTTAGTTGGTCGAATTGGTTACGGTCTGCCTCGGCGGTAGTGGCATTATTAGTGTCAGACTGGTCGACTGTTGATGCCTTTAGCGTTTTTGGGGCTGGCTGAGTGATTGACTTATCGGTTGTTTGAAACTGATTGGGTGCGTTTGGCGTCGGTAAAGTGAATTGCCATTGGTAATTATCGTCAAGGCTGTAGCTGCGGTTGGGCTGCTGGCCGTGGTAAGTTAGCTCGTCAACGATGGCGTGCTGGTTGGTAGTAAGGAGTTTGACTTGCCCGCCGGTCATGCCTAAAGCGTGCCAGTTTGGGTCGGTGGTCTGGTAGGGGAAGCCGACGGCGTACAATTCATGGGGGAGAAGCACAGCCCAGCCGAGCGGCTGCGGCGAAGTGAGGCGGTCACTACTGAGGTAGCAAGTACTGAGGTCAACTGGCGTATTGCCGGTGTTTTGGACTTCAATAAATTGTTGGTCGGGCGCGGCGTTACTGTAAATTTCGTTCAGCTTAATGTCATGACATTGATTAGGCTGATTGTAAATAGTTTGGTCGGTTAGACTGAGGCTAGCGCAGTCGAGTTGTGCGCCGCGAGTGGCCTTCGCGTAGTAAAACTTATCGGAGATGAACGGTTGGCCATCGGCGTCACGGGTTAAACAACGCTGGTAAGAGTAGCCAGGGTGCTCGTCAAGCGCATCTTGTACTTCCGTTAAAGCGTTGTTGCTCATTAGCTCAAAGTAGTTTAGTATCACCCAAGTCCAGATAGGCTGCACACTGACACTTTTGGTACCATGAGGCTTGATACTACTGAAGTCAAATAGTGGCGGCAAATTAAGATTAGGCAAATCAATTCCAAAGGTATGGGGATTTAAGAAGAATTGGCGCCAGCCGTAGGCGTCGTGGTCGCTGTTGTTATAAAACTCAATAAAGCTGCCGTGGTCGCTTTGGTAAATTTCGCTAATAATTACGCCGTCGGTCAATTGCACAGTATCATTAACGACCGCCGCTTGGGTTGCCGAGGTAGCGGACAGAGTAAGGAGGGTGGCAAAGAATAGTGTGGTGGCGAGACGCATTAGGTGGTGGCTAAGATGCGACATTACTGATTACATTAAACCATAACCATAAGCGGCTTGCAAGTGCTAAAATAAGGGTATGATTATCAAGACGACAGAAGAAATGGTGGCGCTGGGCCAGCGCATTGGCGCACAGCTGCACGGCGGCGAGGTGTTTGAGCTGATTGGCGATGTGGGCGCCGGCAAGACGACCTTCACACACGGCTTGGCGGCAGGTCTAGGGGTGACCGATACGGTGCAGTCGCCAAGCTTCACGATTAATTGTAGCTATCCGGCGCGCGATGGGTTGGTGCTAAACCACTATGATTTTTATCGGTTGAGTGACCCAGGAATTGTGACGATGGAACTTGCTGAATCAATTCATGACCCGCAGTCAGTGACGGTGATTGAGTGGGGACAGTCGGTGCAGCATTGCTTGCCAGAGCGGCGCATTATTATCAAGTTTAATTACTTGCCCGACAGTGGTCGTGACGTCGAAATCACCGGTTTAGAATTGTAAAATTTACAATTAAGCATAAAGGGCTTGTCATAGTAAAAAAGTTATGTTAAAATAGCCTCAAACCGATGGAGAAAAAGAAAAATGAATAATAGTAATACTTCTGCAAAAGCACAACTAGTTGACAAATTAAACCGCGTCAACAATGTTTTAATTACGGTGTCGAGCAACCCAAGTATCGACCAGTTGACTTCGGCGCTCGCTATCGCTTTGATGGTCAATCACCTCAATAAGCGTGGTGTGGCCGTCTTTAGTGGCGAGATGCCACAAAGCTTGAACTTCCTGCAGCCAGAGAAGACATTTGAGAGTAACGCTGACAGCCTCCGCGACTTTATTATCTCAATTAGTAAAGAAAAGGCGGGGCGCCTGCGTGTCAATCCGGACGGCGATTTTGTCAAAGTTTACATTACGCCGTACCGCAGTAAAATTACTCCAGCTGACTTGACTTTTGAGGATGGTGACTTTAATGTTGAACTGATTATTGCCCTTGGCGTTAACAGTCAAGACGACCTCGACCAAGCGATTGCCGCGCACGGTAAGATTTTCCACGATGCTGTAACTGCTACAATCAACTTAAACCCAGTGCAAGACGAACTTGGCACTATTAGTTGGCAAGGTAGTGGCGAAACCTGCTATGCTCAGATGACCACTGATTTAATTAAGGCTATTAGTAACGACGCCGTTCCTGCGCTACTTGACAGCTCAATTGCCACCACTTTACTTACTGGTGTAGTTGCCGCTACCGACCAGTTCCGCAATAGTGCTACTACAGCCGAGGTGATGTCGCTTGCTTCTTACTTGATGGATTGCGGTGCTAACCAGCAGCTGATATCTGCAGAGTTTAGTGGCTATGATATCGTACCGAAGGCCCCGGATGAAGAGAATAAAGATTACGACCGAGTTGATTTGCCAGAGCCAGAGCCAGAACCAGAGCCTGAGCCAGAGCCAGAACCAGCCCCAGAGCCAGCGTTTGTACCAACTGCCGCAGTGCCGGAGTTGTCTGAATCTGTGGTGGTAAATGGCGACGACGATATCTTAAAGAACCTCAGTAGCCTTGAGCCGGTTGATAAGGTGAACTTGGCTGACCATGTTACACCAGCCGATGAGTTTGACCCGAATGAGAACCCAGAGTCACGGATTAACCGCATTTTAAATCGTGAGCGGACGCGCGTTGCTACGACTACGAGTAATAATGCCTTATCTGAAGCACAAGCCCAACTTAAGCAAGCCGCTTCAGAGCGTTTAGCATCGCAATCGCCTGCACCAAAGCTTGAACCGGATAATCCAGCTAGCTTGCCGCCGGTGCCAATGCCGGATGCTAATGTTCCGGAGCCAATTGTGGCACCAGCTAGTGCTGAGTCAAATAATATGCCTGATTTCTCAACCATTGCTTCCGACGATAGCTTGGCTAGTTTACCACCAGTGCTGCCGGCGCCAGTGTCTCAGCAGCCAGGCAGCGCCTTTGCTACGATGCCAATGCCAGATATTACAGTGACACCAGATAAGCACAGTAGTCCATTTGCGGGTAATGATGCGCCAGCCTTTAATATCAACATGCCAATGCCACCAGAACCGCCAAAGCCAGAGCTTGGTCAGTCAAGTAACCCTAATCTCATGCCACCAGAGTTAGCTACGCCAGATGTGCCAGTAATTAGTAACACCTTAAGCCACGGTCAGTCAATGGTGACGCCACCAACACCAACTGCTGACCCTGCCCAATTTGTGATACCATCGTAGTATGGAACAAATTGACCGCATTATTTTACTCGACAAGCCAGCGGGCATCTCTTCGTTTGGCTGTGTGGCGCGCGTCCGCCGCTACCTCAGTCAAGCGGTGGGGCACAAAGTTAAAGTGGGACACTGTGGCACCCTTGACCCGTTTGCGACCGGTCTACTGATTATCGTGACGGGTAAGAACACTAAACGTGCCATGGAGTTTACAAAGCTAGATAAAGTCTATGCTGCCACAGTGCGGCTTGGCGCGACATCGACCACGGGTGACCCCGAGGGCGAAATTACTACTGTTTCGAGCGAGCAGCCAAGCTTAACAGAAGTTAAAGCGGCAGCCGAGCAGCTTACTGGGGTAATTCAGCAGACCCCGCCCGCCTTTAGTGCCATCAAAGTCAACGGCCAGCGCGCTTATAAATTGGCGCGTCAGGGGCAGGAGGTGACGTTGCCGACGCGCACGGTGGAAGTTTACCAGTTTGAAATTATCAGCTACCACTATCCGGAGCTAGAAATTCGGGTGCATGTCAGCAGTGGTACTTATGTGCGGACACTCGCAGCCGACCTCGGTCAAATCTTGGGTACGGGGGCGTACTTGACGGCGCTACGGCGACTCAGCATCGCTAAATGGTCGGTTAAGCAGGCGCAGCCACTGGATGATTTCGCGGTTTTGCGCGATAATGCCAAATAGTGTTATAATAAGCTTATGTTGGTAGAGCGGAGTCGGTTACTGGGGTTTGATATTTATAATTTACAGACGGGCGAGAAGGTTGGTCACGTCGGGCAGGATATTATTGACCCTTATAAATTAAAAATTGCCGCCGTGACGGTAGAAAAGGCGGGTATTAGTCCGGCGGTTTTGCTGTCGCAAGACGTGCGTGAATGTAGCGACCAAGGAATAGTGGTAAATGACGCGAGCGATATCGTGTCACCTGAGGGTATGCCGCGCTTGCAAAAGGTGATGGATTACGACTTTAAACTCTTTAAGGTAAAGGTCTACGACGACCAGAAGAATTATTTAGGGCGCGTGGTAGACTACACTGTGGCGCCAGATAGCTTCGATATTATGCAAATCATCGTGCAACCGGCGCTATTTAGCGCGGGTCATGGCGGCCGCTTGCGGATTCATCGCGAGCAGGTGATTGAGATTAATAATAATAAAATTATTGTGGAAGCGCCAACTAAGTTGCAACGGGTTGAGGCTAGCCCACTTAATATTAACGCCCACGCGTTCGACCCAGCAGTGGACAATCCGTTCCGTAAGCGTCCCGAAGGCGCCAACTAGTTATTCTAGTTACTCCGTGTCGCCCTGATGATAGCGGTCAAGGGCGGACTTGATGTCGTCGTAGCGGAAGCCGTTGCGCGCGAGGTAGGCGATAAGCCTGTTTTCGTCGTCGTATTTATTGATGCGCTTGTTAATTAATTTTAGAAGCGCTGCGCTGTCGCCGTTGGCTCGACAGAGGTCGTCAATGATGTCACTACTAATGCCCTTTTTTACTAGGTCGAGCCGGATGCGCTTTAAGGAATAGCGCCCGCTTTGATGGCGGCTACTAAAAAACAGTTCAGCAAAGCGCCGGTCGTCGAGATAGCCGCGCGCTTTAAGGCGTTCAATCACGCGTTCGGTGTTCGACTTAGTCCATTGCTTGCGGAAGGCGTAGTCGCGAATTTCGCGCTCGCTACGGAGGCGGCGGCTAATTAAATCGACGGCGCGAATGTAATTCTTGCCAAAGTCGGATTCGCTTTTGAGCTGTTCGAGCTGCGCTTCACTAATTTCTAGCCCCGAATGTAGCCCGTTTTGTACGAGCTGCAATTCGTCAAGGCTAAAGCTATACTTGCCGTCTACGTAAATGTTGTAGCGGCCGGCCGTTTTGACGGCGGGACTAACTTTGCTGATGCGCATGGTCTTTTGACTTTACGAGGTCGCGCACCTTCTGGTCCATCTCGGCCAACTTGTCAGGGTGCTCTTTCAGCCACGTCTTGGCGTTTTCGCGGCCTTGGCCGATAGTCTCGCCCTCGTACTTATAGAAGGCGCCCGCCTTTTGCACCACATCGTGAGCGGTGGCGAGGTCGAGGGTGTCGCCGGTGGTGGAGATACCTTCGTTGTACATAATGTCAAATTCAGCTTGGCGGAACGGCGGCGCAATCTTGTTCTTCACTACCTTGACGCGGACACGGTTGCCAATTACATCTTCACCAGCCTTAATTTGCCCGACGCGGCGAATATCAAGCCGTTGTGAAGCGTAAAACTTCAGCGCGTTACCACCCGTGGTGGTTTCAGGGTTACCAAACATCACGCCAATCTTCATGCGAATCTGATTGATAAAGATGACCGTGGCCTTGCTCTTATTGATGATACCTGTCAGCTTGCGCAGCGCCTGTGACATCAAGCGCGCCTGCAACCCCGGTAGAGCATCGCCCATGTCGCCATCGATTTCGGCTTGTGGCACCAAAGCTGCCACCGAATCGAGTACGATGATATCCACCGCGTTACTGCGGACGAGTGTTTCGACAATTTCGAGCGCCTGCTCACCATTGTCTGGTTGTGAGATTAAGAGGTCGCTAATCTTGACCCCCAACCGGCCAGCATACTCTGGATCGAGTGCATGTTCGGCGTCGATAAACGCGGCTGTGCCGCCTTGACGCTGCACCTCAGCCACGGCGTGTAGAGCAAGGGTTGTCTTGCCGGAAGACTCCGGCCCGTAGATTTCGATAATGCGCCCTCTCGGGTAGCCGCCACCGAGTGCCAAGTCAAGCGACAGGGTGCCGCTTGAGGTCGTCTCAACGTTGATTTTATAAGCATCACCGAGCTTCATAATGGAGCCATCGCCGAATTGCTTGCTAATTTGGCTGACAGCTAGTTCGAGCGCGGCTTTCTTGCCGGCATCGTCGGCCGACTTTTCGGCCATCACTTTTGATTCTTTTTTGGTCATACCGCCTCCTTTTGTATCATTACCATTATTATAACATACCCATGCCCTCTAAAATGTGCTAAACTAAAAGTATGATTTTAGCAGTGCGTAGTGATAATTCAGTAGCAGAAATTGCTCTAACTGACACGGCGGGCAAAATTATACGTAATAAGCAGTGGGATGCCGGCCGAACGCTAGCAAAGAACTTGCTTGGTGAAATTGACGACCTCTTAGGAGGGGATTTTGATAATTTAACTGGTTTAGTGGTATTTAAGGGCCCAGGTTCGTTTACTGGACTGCGCATTGGCCTAGCGGTAATGAACGCTATCGCCGACGGCAAACACTTACCAATTGTGGCAACTAGTGGTGACGACTGGCTAGCGGCAGGCGTGAGGCGCCTCGCGGCCGGCGAAAATGACCAGATTGCCTTACCAGATTATGGCGCCGCACCACATATTACCGCACCAAAGCACTAAAATCATCTTCCAATTTGTTTGACTCTTGAAGGGAGGATTTTATGGGTTATATAATAGTTGCAGCGATAGTTGGGCTACTTCTTGGCGCTATTTTGGGTGTGATGGCAATGAAGCTTCGCAACCAGCGCGCGCAAGCGACAGCTGAGCATCTCATTACCAATGCTAAGTCGAAGGCGAGCCAAATTATTTTAGACGCCAGCAAGACTGCAAAGCAGGAGGCGGATAACACACGCCGTGAGCTGAAGCATCAAGAAGACAAGCTTTCTGAGCGTGAGCATGTGTTGCTCACGAAAATTGATGAGCTGGACGCCCGTTCCGAGAAAATGCGGGCGGATGAGCAAGCGATTAACGACTTGCGTGACCAAGCCAAGGCTGTGCGCGATAACATCAACCAGAAGCTTGAGAAAGTGGCGGGTATGTCGCGCCAAGAGGCTGCCAAGAAGCTGATGCAAGTGGTAGAGAAGGAAACCTCGGCTGACCTCTTGGGCTATGTAGCCAAGCAGCAGCGCAACGCCGAGGCTGAGGCGGAGCAGAAGGCGGAAATGCTCATTGTGCAGACCATGGAGCGGATGGCTTCAGAGGTGACGGCTGAGCGTACCGTGACAGCTGTGCCGTTGCCAGATGAAGAAATGAAGGGCCGCATTATCGGCAAGGAAGGCCGCAACATTCAGGCGTTGCAGCGCGCCACGGGGGTGGATGTGCTGGTTGATGAGACACCAGGTATGATTGTTCTCAGTTCGTTTGATCCGATTCGCCGCCAAGTCGCGCGCCTCGCGGTTGAAATGCTTTTGAAGGACGGCCGCATTCATCCCGCCCGCATTGAAGAGGTGGTGGAGAAGGCGCAGCGTCAAATTGAGCGTGAAGTAGTTCGGGCTGGCGAAGATGCCGCTCGCGAATGTGGCGTGGTGGGTATTCCACCAGAGATGTTGCATTTACTGGGTGAGCTTAAGTTCCGCACGAGTTATGGTCAAAATGTCTTAAAGCACTCTACGGAGATGGCACACATGGCCGGCATGATTGCTAACGAAGTGGGCGCCGACGTTATGATTACCAAGACTGCCACTTTGCTCCATGATGTGGGCAAGGCAGTGACGCACCGCATTGAGGGCAAGCACCACCACATTGGCGCCGAGCTGGCACGGAAGTACGGCATGGATGAACGCATTGCCCACGCTATTGAGGCGCACCACGACGACATTGAGGCTACGACCCCAGAGGCGGTGATTGTCCGCATTTGCGACGCCTTGAGTGCCGCTCGCCCAGGCGCGCGCAACATCTCAGCGGAGAACTTTGCCGCTCGCATGAAGGACCTAGAGAACATTGCTACCTCATTTGATGGTATCGATAAGGCTTATGCCATCTCGGCCGGCCGCGAAGTACGCGTGATTGTCCATCCGGATAAAATCGACGATTTGTCGGCTACCAAGTTGGCGCGTGATATTGCCGATAAAATCGAATCGACCATGCAATACCCAGGCACAATTAAGGTCAACGTGATTCGTGAGACCCGCGCCATCGAATACGCCAAATAGCCATTTAACAGAGGTTTACTCTAGTAAGAGAGCACTTGACAGCAGGTGCTCTCTTTGTTAGTATAGTAATAACGTTGCGATTCATCGCTCAAACTTGACTTAACCACTCAAAGCGAAATCGATAATTAATTTTAGTTATAAAGTAAAAGGAGAATATATCTATGGGTCAACAACGCATTAAAAAGGCGCAGGCTGACGATACCTCAAAGCGGCCAGCTGCGGCGCGCACGACGCGAAAAAAGACGGGTAACACTGTACTAGATGCCACCACCACGCGGCGGGGTGAGGTGGAGCGCGCCAAGCGGCGCGTCAGCGATAATGTCAACGCCCAGGCCTCACAGCATCACGTGGACGCCCCAGTTAACAAGTCAATTTACAACGGCTACGGCGGCGAACAGTACACACCAAGTTTGGCGCGCAAGCACCGCGACAGCAAGAAGGACCTCGGCGCCCTGAAGGTCATCCCGATTGGTGGCGTGGGCGAAATGGGTATCGGCAAGAACATGACTGCCATTGAGTATGGCGACGAAATTATTGTGATTGACATGGGCTTCCTCTTCCCAGGGGATGATTACCCAGGTATTAATTACATCGTGCCAGACATCACCTATCTTGAGAAGAACAAGTCAAAAATTAAGGCCGTGGTGATTACCCACGGGCACCTTGACCACATTGGTGCCTTCCACCACCTGATACCAAAGATTCCGGCGCCGGTTTACGCCACCAAGTTCACCATTGGCATGCTACAAAAGAACATGGAAGAGGAAGACACCGACTTCAAGCCAGAATTCCATGAGATGAACCCAGAAAATCACGACCGTGTGCAATTAAGCGAGCACCTCGGCCTTGAGCTGGTGCGCGTTAACCACTCTATTCCAGACGCCGCGGCGGTTGTCTTGCGCACCCCGCTAGGCGTTGTCCTAAGTTCGGGCGACTGGCGCTTTGAAGACCATCCAGTGGACGGCAAAAAGTTTGATTTAAACCGCATGAGTGAAATTGCAGCGAAGGAAGGCATCTTGCTCTTTATGAACGAGTCCACCAACTGTGAAGACGACGGCACTGTGACTGCTTATGGCGAGAACGACATCAAAGAGAGCTTCGACCAAATTATGGACAAATACCCAAATTCGCGCATGATTATCTCTTGTTTCTCATCGCAGGTACACCGCATGCAAAACATCGTCATGTCGGCGGCGCAACACGGCCGCAAGGTGGCATTTGCGGGCTTTTCGATGGTGCAAAATGTTGAAATTGGCCTCAAAACTGGCATGTTGAAGCTGCCAAACAACACCGTGATGACCATGGAAGACTTGGTGAAGCTGCCTGACTCAGAGGTTTGTATTGTCTGTACGGGTTCGCAGGGCGAGTTTAACGCCGTGCTCAACCGCATGGCGACGGGCGCACATCGCTTTGTTAAAATTAAAGACAGTGACGTCATTGTCTTTTCATCTAACCCAATTCCGGGCAATGAAAACCACGTGGTGCGCACGGTGGATGGTTTGATGCGTGAGGGCTCTGATGTCTTGCAGAACCGCAAAACTGCTCGCTACGGCGTTGGTCCGCTCCACTTGTCTGGCCATGCCAAGCGCGAAGACCACGTGAAGCTAATAAACGCCCTTCACCCAACCTTTTATCTGCCAAACCACGGCGAGTTCCACATGTTGGTACACAACGCTGAGATTGCCGAGAACGATTGCGGCATCGCGCGCGACCACATCTTTGTGTGTGACGCCGGCGACGTGGTGGAATTTTATCCAGATGGCACAGCGCAGAAGACGGGCCGCGTCCCAGTGGGCGGTATCATGTACGATGACGCCGGCGACGTGGTGAGTGACGTAGTCCTAAAGGACCGCATTCACATGTCGACCGAGGGTATCTTTGTAGTTGTTTTGACGGTGCAGAAGGGTAGCGGCCGCCTCTTGACTTCGCCTGACATCGTCTCGCGCGGCTTTATTTACTTGCGTGACAGCGAAGAGCTCATCAATTCCATTCGTCAGTATGTGCGGCAAAAGGTAGCCAAGGCGTATTCGGGCCACCACGTTGACCTCGAGAACTTTAAGAAGGATTTGCGCGAAGAAATCACTCAGATTCTGTATGACCAGACGCACCGCACGCCAATTGTGATACCGGTAATTAATGAAGTTGGCGCTAAGGCGTCTTCGAACCAAAATCGCGAGCACGACCAAGAGCGCGAGCGCCGCGATAAGGAGTTTGCTGAGCAGGAAATGATGCGCATTCGCGGCCAGTCTGTCCGCACGCCACGCCCACGGCCAACCCATCCGGCAGTGCAAATTGTGCGCACGACGCCGTTACCGGAGGCGCAGCCAAAGCCGGCCAAGACCGTGATTCGGGGCGCTGCCATGCATTTTGCTCCACATCACCACCTAAATCCGAATGCGCCAATTCCCCACAGCAAAGTGGCGGCGCGTCGCGACGCGGCCAACATCGACACCACGCGCAAACCACCAGTCAAGCGTGTCATCTCGTTTAAGCGCGTCCCAGATGGCCCGAACCCAATGAAAATGTGGCGCGAAGATAAGTAGCACTTAGAATACCCCTGAAAAGGGGTATTTTTAGACTTAAGCAGTTTTATGGTATAATAGTAATATCTATGGCAACCAAAAAACGCGGTCCAGGCCGCCCACCAAAAGCAAAAGCGAAAGCCGCACCGGCGGTTAGCCACACGGTGCCGGCGGGATTCTGGTCGCAAGTCGTGGCCATCTTTGTGATTATTTTTGCCCTCCTCTTGACGGTCGGCATGTTCGGCGGCGGCGGCATGGCGGCGGTTTATGTGGCGAAGGGTTTTCGCATGGTCGTGGGCTGGACAACTTACCTCTGCCCGTTAATGTTAATTTATCTCGCAGTGCAGGTCTTCCGCGACAAGTCCAAGCGCCCTTCCAGTGTCGTGCTGGCGGCTTCGGGGCTTGCTACCATCCTGCTCACTGCCTTCTTCCAACTCTTTTTGGC
Organism: uncultured Candidatus Saccharibacteria bacterium; assembly: GCA_947253945.1. Taxonomy (GTDB): domain Bacteria; phylum Patescibacteriota; class Saccharimonadia; order Saccharimonadales; family Saccharimonadaceae; genus Nanoperiomorbus. The sequence goes on along the minus strand of CAMYAY010000005.1, from coordinate 41,380 downwards.
GCATCCAGAGCTGCTTTCACGCAGTGACCCTGTGGCTGGTGGCGGCGTCATTGGCTGGCTGGTGGCGGATTTGACGCTCCGCATGGTTAATGTGCCTGTCGCAGCGCTGATTTATGTATTTTTGTTGTTAGTACTTGCGATGTTTATTTTCTCAGTATCACCGAAGGCGGTGGTGCATAAACTAGAGGCGATGACAGCGAAGGATGACGACGCTGCGCACAATGCCCAAGTGGCGGATAAGCTGGCACAGGCAGCCAAGCCTAATCTTGCTGTAGTCGGCATGACTAAAGACGAGCCGAAGGGTAAAGATAAAGACGCCAAGTCGTCACCGTTAGCCGGTTTGTTGCGTCATAAAGACAAGTCGGACGCGCCAGATAAAGACAAGGATTCTGCAAAAGATAAGTCTGCCCCAGAGGTGGAGGTGAAGCGTCCGGCGAAGCTAGACAAGGTTGAGAGCGCGCCAGTGGTGGTGAGCAATTCCAATTGGCATTTACCAGATATTAAACTTCTGTCGGATAAGCAGGGTGAGCCTGACCCAGGCGACACCACGCGCAATGCGGAAATTATTTGTGACACCTTAAACGAGTTCGGCATTAGTGGTCGCGTTGACCACGTAACACTGGGCCCGCGCGTGGCGCAGTACTGCATTAAGCCACAGCGGGGTGTTAAACTGTCGCGCATCACTGAGCTAGAGAACTCCTTCCGTCTCAATTTGGCGGTGCCAAGCATCCGCATCGAGGCGCCGATTCCGGGGCAGCCGTTTGTGGGTATTGAGATACCGAATCGCCGACCGGCGTTCGTGGGCATTCGTAGTGTGTTGCAATCTTCGGCGTGGCGCAACAGTAAGGCACCGCTGTCATTTGCCGTGGGTTTGGACGTTAGCGGCAACCCAATTGTGATGGATTTGGCGAGCTTACCACATCTCCTAATTGCCGGTACCACTGGTTCGGGTAAGTCGGTGATGATGAACGCCATTATTGTGTCGTTACTTTACCGCAATACGCCGGACGACCTTAAGTTCGTGCTGGTTGACCCGAAGGGTAACGAAATGATTCAGTATAACGATATGCCGCATCTTCTAGCGCCAATTGTGGCGGGCACTTCGCCAGAGGAGCTACACAAGCTCACGCGCACTTTACTCTGGCTAGCAGATGAAATGGAGCGCCGCTATGGCTTGTTTGCCGAGCGCGGCGGTATCAAGAAGCTGAAAGACTTCAACGCCAAGTTCCCTGAGGAAAAAATGCCAAGCCTAGTCTTGATTGTTGATGAGTACACCGACTTAATCGATTCCTTAAAGTCGCAGGAGCGCGAGACGGTGACTACCATGATTCAGCGTATTGCCCAGAAGGGGCGAGCTGCTGGCATCCACGAAATCATTATGATGCAGGCGCCGCGTGCCAAGTATATTCAGGGGCCATTGAAAGCTAACGTGCCGGCGGGCTTCGCTTTTGCCGTGCGTAGTAAGATGGAGTCGCAACAGATTATCAACGCTTCGGGCGCTGAGGGGCTGATGGGCAAGGGTGATATGCTGATGATTACCAATAGCCTGAAAGAGCCGCGCCGTGTGCAGGCGGTCAATGTGGAGGATGACGAAATCGACCGCATCGTGGCTGACCTTAAATTGCAGAGTCCAGCGCAGTACAATGATGCGCTACTAGCTAAGCTAGCCGATAACAGTGTGTCGAACGGTGGTAGCGTTGAGGATGGCTTAGGTAGCGATGACGACGACTTCCGCCGCGCCGTTGAGGTGGTGATAAATGCCGGCAAGGCTTCGACTTCGCTATTGCAGCGCCGCATGCGCATTGGTTACGGTAAGGCGTCGCGCCTGATAGACGAGATGGAGGACCGTGGCGTAATTAGCGCGCCAGATGGTTCACGCCCGCGCGAAGTGTTAATCTCTTCGCTGGACGAATTAAACGGTTAAACTATAAAACCCCTTGCAATCGCAAGGGGAGTTTGGTAATATAATAATGTTAGATGCGCTTGTAGTGAAGTTGGTCTATCACGTCTCCCTGTCACGGAGAAGATCGCCGGTTCGAATCCGGTCGAGCGCGCCAGTTTTATTGCCCCACCACGGTGGGGCCTTTTGTATGGCACAAAATAGGGCAAATCATGGTACATTATGGCGAATTGCACGCCATTACTACGCTATCCACCACGCCGTCGCCCAAGCCATTTTATTGCAACACACCACCAAATTTTGTATAATTATACCAGTTGCCACCTTAGCTCAGTTGGCTAGAGCATCGCTTTCGTAAAGCGGGGGTCTGGGGTTCGAATCCCCAAGGTGGCTCCACAAGCGGGTGTATTATAACGGTATTATATAACCTTCCCAAGGTTGAGATCGGAGTTCGACTCTCCGCACCCGCACCAGATATTATTATGGCAGATTTACCTGACAACACCGAAGAATCACCAAAGAAGAAGCCCACCCGTCAGTCGTTGGTCCGTTTAAAGGTGGCAATTTTACAGCTGCTGACCAGCAAGACTTTTGACTGCCTCGTGCTTATTAGTTTCTTTGAAATGCTGGTGTTGTTTTTGATTGTCGCTACGCACATTCCGTCGAGCGGCCTTTCCATCCGTACTCACTGGGACTTAATCGGTATCTTCCGCACTATGGAGGGTAACGCCGAGCAACCGTGGTTTTATGTCTTCACCGCACTACTGTTTCCAGTGGTAGTGTTTGGCATCACCTTTGCGATATCAATTAAACTTTACATGGCGCGCGGCCGCCAGCTGGCACTGTGTTGGCTCTGGCTGATGGCGCTGATTGGCTTGATTATTACAGTAATGATGAGTGCCTTTATTTTACGGACGGTAGCAATTTCATGACGGACCTCGAACTCCCTCTCAAACGGCGTAGCAAATTGTATCGCTTTTTTGAGATTTTGCCGGGGGCGCTGTCGTATTTGACTATTGTTATCCTGATTGTTTTAAGCCTCGTCAACCCATTTCTTGCCTCACTTTACATCTTGGTGCTGGTATTCATCCCATTTGTGCGTGCCTTCCCGACGGCTTATCGCACCATACAGGGCGCGCGGTGGCTCAAGCGGGCGGGCAAAGTCGATTGGGCGGCGCGACTGCGTGAGCTCGACCATCCGGCGGCGAGCCTTAAGCAATACGCGGGGTTAAGTAAGCGCGCGCAGCGCAAGGTTTATGGCCTAGCGGAGCACATCAGGCGGCTGGAGTATCTCAAGAATCATCGTAAGGGTTTCCCACGCTCCAAGCAGGTTATTAATGTTGACCTCATCGCTTTTTATAACGAGAGTTACGACGTATTGGGGCCGACGCTGGCTAATTTGGCGGCCAGTGATTACGACATTAAACACAATTTAGTCGTGGTAATTGCGTACGAGCAGCGCGGCGGGCAGGCAGCACTGGATACTGTAGCGCAAATTAAGCAGCATTGGACGGGCGTGTTTCGTGACCTGATATTTGTGGAGCATCCGGTGGGCTTGCCGGACGAGGTGGTGGGCAAGGGTCCGAACATTGTCTATGCAGCGCGTGAGCTTTCGCGCTGGGTGCGGCAGCAGGGCATTGACCCGAAAAACGTTATTGTAACTAGTCAAGATTCCGATAATAAGCCGGACAAAAAGTATTTTTCTTACCTGACTTACAAATGGATTACCACGCCCGACCGCCAGCAGGCGTCGTTCCAGCCGGTGTGCGTATTTAACAACAACATTTGGGACGTGCCGGCGCCGATGCGTGTCGTGGCAGCCTCTAACTCCTTTTGGAACATTATTTCTTCGATGCGCCCGCGCACTTTACGCAACTTCGCATCACATTCGCAGGGGTTGTGGGCGCTTGAGCAGATGGATTACTGGTCGCGACGCACCATCGTGGAGGATGGCCACCAGTATTGGCGTAGTTACTTTTTCTTTGACGGTCATTATCGCGTGGTGCCGTTACACCTAGCGATTGGTCAGGACGCTGTGCTGTCGCGCGGTTACCTTAAGACGCTTAAGGCGCAGTTCATTCAGATGCGGCGCTGGGCGTATGGCGCTTCTGATGTGGCGTATGTTGCCACGCATTTGTTGAGCCGCGACTGTCGAGTAAAGTGGACGGACGGCTGGGCGCGTTTCTTCCAGTTACTAGAGGGCACGGTGTCTCTAGCTTCGATTGCGCCAATTGTGGCGTTTGGTGGCTTTGCACCGCTGTACCTTAACCCAGCCGCCGCGCGCGGTAGCATTATGGCTAACGATTTGCCGCTCACTATTTCTACTCTGCAGCAGATTGCCGTGATAGGTCTCTTAATTACCGTTTTTACTTCGCTCACGATGCTACCACCGCGGCCGGCGCGTTACCACAAGGCTAAAAGTATCATTATGCTGGTGCAGTGGGTGCTGATGCCTGTCACGGCGCTGGTTTACTCTAGTGCCTCTGCCTACGTGGCGCAGACGCGCCTAATATTTGGCCGCTACATGGATAAATTCGATGTCACCGAGAAGGGTATCAAGCCAGCCAAGGCTGCGGGTGAAAAGGCTGGCTCAAAAATTAAGGCAAAACCCAAAGCTAAAAATTAATATTAAAAACTATTGCGCGATTTAACATAAGTGCTATAATTAGGGTATCTAGCCGTGGTGGCAGATGTAACAAATAATCGGAGGAGTAAAAATATGAGACATGATAAACAGTCTAACATGAAAACCCTGTGGGGGGGGGTAATTTTTTGGCCTTTATTTTCACTTATAGCAACCCCGTTTGTATTAGCTACGCCAGCTCATGCTGCCGACGATAACACCGTCAGCATCGCGGTTGACCAGAACGCCGCACTTCAGCCTACTGGTAATCTCTACAAAGCTACCACGAATGTTACCGTCAAAACCGGCAAGCCATACGGCTTTAATCTCACTATGCAAGCCGATACGGCCGACCTCGTAAACAGTAAAGACTCTACTCACAAAATCTCTGCCACGCCAAGCTCCACACCGGTTGCATTGAATGCCAACCAGTGGGGCTATTCTCTAAATAAATCTGCTACCACTTTTAGCGCCGTCCCAGCGGGCGCCCAAGCTACGCCAGTCGTGGTTGCCGACGTCACCAAAGCTAAGCCAGCCGGTTGTACCAATCCAGCCAACTGCACTAAGTCGGTGACCTTTGCCGCTAACGTTGACCCAGCAAAACTTGCCAGTGGTAGTTACAGCACCGCCATTATGTACACGGCCACTGCTAAACCAAAACCAGCTCCAACCGTTGACCCAACCACTTGTAAATCTGGTGACCCACAGAACGACTGCCAAGTCGACCTAGATGCCAACATGATACCAGTGAAGTACACTGGCAGCACCACTAACGCTCAGTGGACTAGCCTTGCGAATCCGGAAGATAGCTCTAACCAAGGCAACTGGTATAACTACAATCAAAAGCAGTGGGCCAACGCCGTCACGGTTAAAGACCCAAGCAAGTACAAGAATCAGACTAAGGTAGTCGACCAATCAGACATCCTCGGCTACTGGGTATACATCCCACGTTACGCCTATGAGGTAATGCGTCGTGATGGTACAGATAGCTCAGTCTCAGCTCAAAACTTCCTAATCCACTTTGAAAAGAAGACCGATGCCAAGCGCCGTCCAGCTGCTTGTAGCACTACCGGCAAGGATTACCGCACCCAGTGTGACCTTGACCGTAGCTACATTAAAGGCCAGCCAAGTAACCAAGGCACTTGGGCTACCCATCCAGCCTTCACCTTCGGCACTAAAGAGCTCAACGGCATCTGGTTTGCGAAGTTTGAGACGACCGGCACAAGCCCTCAGCCAACCGTCCTACCAAACGAATCCCACATATCTGGTTATTCTAGCGGCATGAATAATAAAGTTGGTAACTTCTATTCACTAGCTAAAACCTTAGGCATCAACGACCCACAAAATGTTGGCGGTAGTGGCTTTACTACCATTCAGAACAATCATCATCTGGCTAAGCTAAGCTCCCACATGGCTAATAATAACGACTGGGGCGCTGCCACTTACCTTAGCGCCAGCAAATATGGCGCCGGCTACAATGGCGTTAAACTAAACGCACAAAACCAGACCCGCTACACCAGCGGTGGTTCATCATACGGCACTACTGGCTGCGGCCCACAATCTGCGGGAAATCTAGATCAATATGGCGATGGTGTTGGTGGAGCTATTGATACTCAGCGTGCTTGTGCAGATAGCGACCCACAACGTGCCTACAATGGCACTCTTGGACAACTCGCCAGCACTACCAACAACACGACCGGCATCTATGACATGTCTGGTGGTGGTTGGGAATACACAGCAGCTAGCTATACCAGTGACTTAAATAGCTCAAGTACCAACTACTTTGATTCAGCTGCTCATCCACCATATGTCAACACTTATAACTTCAGTGACCCTAATAGATGCACTTTTGCTACTTGTGGTGGTCAAGCTCTCTATGAGACTAATAATGGTAACAATAACACTACAGCGCAATGGAATGGTAATTATATGTACTTCGTGACGTCGTCGAGCCCGTGGTTTGAACGGGGTGGCCACTACAACAATGGCTCGGATGCTGGGTTGTTCTATGCTAACTACGACAATGGCTTCGCCGTCAGCTACAACGCCTTCCGTGTCGCACTCGCGCCCCTGCAAGACTAAATCTGCGGTGGTGTACACCGCCGCCGTTCCGGCTCCAGACAATAAGAGGAGCAGAGGCGTTCGCCGGCGCCCTCTATTGGCTGGAGCCTGCGGTTTTCCACAGGTGGTTCAATAATAAGAATAAAAAATAAAGAAAGGAATTATTATGCCAACCAAGTCAGATAAGCCAGTCAAACAGATGACACGTCAAGAATATCGTAAATTGCCGACTCGAGTAAAGCGACGACTTGGCAACCTCAAGCCGACTCTAGATGTCATGCAGCCGACAGCGGATAACTTTAAGTTATTTCTTCGTGACGTTACTGAGGCGTACTATAGCTTAGGTAATTACTGCGTGAAGTTTCCCAAAAATGAGAAGAATAACTTCGCCGGCCTAGCGCCGATGATATTGCGTGATATGAATAAAATCCTCGAATTGGCGACTGAGATAGAGCAGTATAATCCAGAGACAAACCGCGAGCGCTTGCTGCGCCGGATTGCAGTCAAGTTATATGTGTTGCGTGTAAAAACTCGGATGACGTCGCGCATTAAGTATATGACTGCCAAACGCCGCAAAGCAATTGTAACGCGCCTTACCAAACTAGAGACAGTTACGTTAGGGTTAGCTCTCGGTTTGCAGCGTGCTCGCGAGCATAAACATGAAAGCAAGTAAGCAGGGATAGCTATGAGCCAGCCACAACCGGAGAAATCAGAGCAGCCAGAAGCGTCAGTTATACTTGAGGCAAATAGCAAAAAGAATAAAGAGAAGCTAAATATCCCGTTTGACTCTAAGCTAACCCTGGAGCATATCTATCAGGCGCATTTAAGGGCGCGCAAGGGTAAGACGAGGAAGCGTGACGTAATCGACGTAGATTTGCACCCAACCGAATATCTCACGCATATTTTAGAAGTACTACAAGCAGGCAATTATAAGCCATCTGAGTTCCATCAGTTTACTGTGACCGACCCAAAGAAGCGCCTTGTACTGGCGTTGCCATATGTCGACCGGATTGTACACCAGTGGCTCATTGAAGAATTTATTAAACCATACTATCTGCCACGGTTTATTAAAGACAGTTACGCCTGCATCCCTGGCCGCGGCTCGCATGCGGCAGTGAAGTGTATTCAAGGCTACATGCGCGATATGTGTCAAAGACAAGGCAAATACTACATCGTTAAAATGGACATCTCGAAATATTTTTATAATATCGACCGAGATGTCCTTTTTAAGATTCTAAAGCGGGTTATCACTAGTCCGCAGCTGCTCGATTTACTCCACACAATAATTTTTAGTGACGATGCGCGTGTCGGCATCCCGATTGGTAACTATACTTCGCAGTATTTTGCCAATATTTACCTCAATGAGCTCGACCAGTATTGTAAGCACAATCTCAGCGTGAAATATTATGTGCGCTATATGGACGATTTTATTCTTCTAGCACCCGACAAGAGTACAGCAAGGCGGTGGTATCAGGCAATCCAGCGTTATGTTGAGAGCTATCTTCATCTCAAGCTTAACCCGAAGAGTTGCTTTTACCCCTCTAGCTATGGGCTAGATTTTGTGGGCTACAAGATGACTCATAGTTGTTTGCGCCTGAGGCAGCGGAGCAAGCGAAAATTAAATAATATTATTTGGAATTACCAGCACAATTATACGACCGAAACCGATTTTGTCACCTCAGTGGCGGCTTGGCTCGGCCATGCTGGCCATGCTAACGCTAAAACCTATATCCGAAAGCGGCTTTGGCTGTATCGCGATATGCTGTTAAAACACTGGAAGTCGGCTGGTCCGCGCGCATTCTTTACTAAAAAGGCCAAGTCTGACGAAAAAGTAAAGACGGTAGGCGGGCCAACTGCTCGACCCAGTGCGGCTGTTTAGGCCATGTTTATGCTACCTCTGGTAGCAAGTGCGGCTGTCTAGACACACATCGTACCGTTCGCCCGCAGGTTTACTAGGTATGCTATTACTAGCTTTGGTGTGTATTGCAGGGGCGCGAGTGCGACACGGAAGGCGTTGTTGTTGTTGGCGTTGCCATTGTCGTTGTTAGCATAGAACAACCCAGCATTCGAGCCATTGTTGTAGTTGCCACCCCGTTCAAACCACGGGTTCGACGACAAGACAAACGAGAACAAAACTCGCACACTATCGAATCGACTGCCGCGTGAACCGAAGTTCATCTTTATTATGCTCCAGCTTAAATAATTTGGCAAGATGTTATAATTAAAGTAGTGAAGGAATTTTATTACGGCGACGACGAGTATGCCATCACGCAGGCGGTGGCGCAGGCGACGCAGCAGTTTATGGCGCAGCATAAGGGTGCAGTGGTGCGCCGGCTTGACGCTGGCGAGCTGACGGTGAGTGCGCTGCTCGACTACTTGCTGGCGGTTAGCTTGTTTGACCCGGCGCAGCTCATCGTGGTGCGGGGCGTGCTCGCGAGTGCCACTAGCCTTGAGGCGCTAGCGGCTAATTTGCCCAAGGTACCCGAGACCACGGGTGTGATATTGCTCGACTTGCCAAGTGACACAAAAAACGTTCACAATTTAACGCGCGCCAAGGTTTACCGAGCTCTCAGCGCAGTTTGCACGATAAAGAAATTTACTCTTACGCGTGCCACGCCGGCAGTACTGGCCGACACCGTGCGCGAACTCTGTCAGACGCATCAAGTGAAGCTCGATAGTGCGGCTCAGGCGGAACTTATCCGGCGCCTTGGTGGGGCGGATGACCCGCGGACGGCGCTCGCTGAAGCTATCCAGCGTCTCAGTTACCTCCGGCGACCGCTGACGGCGGCGGATGTGCAGCGCTACATTACGCCCGACCTTGCGGCCAACGCCTTTGGTGTGCTGGCGGCAGTTTTGCGGGGCGACACGGTAGCGGTGCAGGCAGATTTGCGCGAACTGGCGGCGGCGGGGGAGGACGCGATTCGGTTTATGGGGCTAGTGGCGATGCAGGTGCACGCGCTGGCGCTCGCGGCAAACGGGGCGGCGAGTTCACTCACCTCTTATCAGCAGCGTGACGCGAACAATATGTTGCGGTGTCTCGGCAAAACTACGGCGGCGCAACAAGCGGCCGTGCGGCGGCTGGTGGCGCAACTGCTAGTGCTTGATTTAAAGCTCCGGCGCAGCGCAGTAACGGAAGCGTGGCCTGCGGTTGAGCTGGCACTCCTTAGCTGGCATCAATAAAACCACCCTTCAAGGGTGGTTTAACTTTTGGCTATTAAAAATTATTTAACAGCGACGATTTTGACGTCATGCTCTTTTGCGAACGCGGCGAGATGCTTGACGCGGCGGGCAGCAGCTTGTTTGCTCAAGACATGCTTTTTAGCTGCGGTGTCAACTGCGCTCTGGGCAGCGCGTAGCGTATCGAAGGTTGGGTCGGCCTCAAATGCCTTGACGGCGGCGCGCATGGCACGCTTGGTGCGTAGGTTTTGCGCGTAGCGGCGGCGGTCCTGCTTCATTTGCTTAATAGCTGACTTAATTAATGGCATAATACTCCTTACTGTGCGATCCGAAGACCTCTTGCACACTTAATAACTCTCACATTTTACCAGATAACTCTTGTTTGGTCAAATATTGACGGCAAGGCGATATCTTGGTATAATTATCTTTGGTAAGTTAACCTGCTACCCCTGTCGACATGTCAGAGGTGGCTTTAATCCAAAGGAGGACATGTGTCAAACGAAGCGCTTAAACGCTACGAACTAGTAGTCTTGTTTAAGGCTGAACTCGAGTCTAAGCTCGACCCAAGCCTCAAGACTGTTGCTGACTTGATTGCTGCAAACGGCGGCAAGATTGTCAAAGAAGAAATGTGGGGCCGCAAGGAACTCGCCTACAAGATTAACGGTGAGACCCACGCGGTGTATCGCGTCTACGAGCTAGAGCTCCCAGCCGCTGCGCCAGCTAAGATTGAGAGCGTGCTCAACATTAACAGCGACGTTATTCGTCATCTCTTGGCCAAGATTGACGCCAAGGCAGAGGCCGGCCTTGCCGAAGAGAAGGCAAAGCGTGCTGCTCGTGCTAGCGACGCCGAAAAAGAAGACTAATTATCATTAATCAAGAAGGGTAAAGGGGAATATGTCAATTTGCAAGGTATCAGTTTTAGGTAATCTAACCGCTGACCCAGAGCAGCGCACCACGCCAAATGGTAACCAAGTCGCGAAGTTTTCGCTCGCCGTGAACTCATTTAACGGTGGCAACAAAACCGCAATGTTTCTTAACTGCAGCATGTGGGGCAAGCGCGGCGAGGTGATTGCCAAGAACATGAAGAAGGGGCAACCACTGTTTGTCTCTGGCACACTCAGCCAAAGCTCATTTACTGGCCGTGACGGTCAGACACATCAGAGCCTAGACGTCAATGTTGACGACTTTAGCTTTGTGGGTGGTGGCCGCGGCAATGCCGGCGATGCGGCTGATACCAGCTTTAGCACCTCTGAAGGTGTCGACGCGCCAGCGCCAGTTAGCGCCAGCGATGCTAGTGCAATTGAGCTAAAAGACATCCCATTTTAATCACGAAGGAGAATTATGAAGAAATTCAAGAAGCAGTCACCAAAGTATTTTGACTACAAAGACGCTGATTCATTGAAGCGTTACACTGACAGCTACGGTCAGATTGAACCACGTAGCAAGACGGGTCTCAGCGCCCGTAGCCAACGCGCCCTTGCGGTCGCCGTCAAGCGTGCCCGCCACATTGCGCTACTACCATTTGTTGCTAACTAATTTATCAAGCAGAGGCGGAAGTTTTCGCCCCTGTGGAAAGGGGAAAGATGTATAGTCCAACCGACCTAAAGAAGGGCCGTCTCATTAATATTAATGGCGAGCCATATCGCGTCACCGATTACAATCAGAAGGTAATGGGTCGCGGTGGCTCAATTGTCACCGTCAAAATCAAGGGGTTAATCAGCGGTAACGCTCTTACTAAGACCTACAAGGGTCAAGAGAAGATTGAGGCCGCTACGGTTTCAACCCAGCCGGCGCAGTATCTTTACAGTGATAACACTACGGTGTATTTCATGAATCCAGATACTTACGACCAGTTTGAATTGCCACTTGAAGACGCCGACGATGTGTCAAAGTACATGCGCGAGGGCGCCGAAGTTCAGTTGCAGTTCTTCGACGACCGCGTGATTGCCGTGGAGCTCCCAACTACTGTGCCACTCAAGGTAATTGAGGCGGCTGATGTGGTGAAGGGTGATACCACGAGTAGCGTTCAGAAGGACGCCAAAGTGGAGACCGGTATTGTGGTCAAGACGCCTGCGTTTATTAAGGTAGGCGACACCATTAAAGTCGATACGCGCGACGGCCATTATGTCGAGCGTGTGAAGGAATAGCATGCCAGTAGCGACTCAACCGAACCGTGGTCGCCGCCTTGACCAAGCTGTGTTCCAGCTTGGCTTGGTAGCGTCACGGTCGCAGGCTGAGTCGTATATTCGTTTAGGCAAAGTTACCGTGGCGGGGCGCGTGGTCACCAAGCCCGGCTTTTTTGTTAAGGACCTTGCTGACGTGCAGCTCCATCAGGACGAGCAGTTTGTGTCGCGCGCTGGGCTGAAGCTAAAGTCGGTTGCCGAGCAGCTGGGGCTGAATTTTCAGGGTAAAGTGGTGCTGGATGTTGGGTCGAGCACAGGTGGTTTTACTGATTACGCTCTTAGTCGTGGTGCTACGAAGTCAATTTGCGTGGATGTGGGCACCGACCAACTCCACCCGAAGTTGCGCCAAGATGTGCGGGTTGAGCTGCACGAGAAGACTGACATTCGCGATTTTACTACCCCACAAACGATTGATATTATTGTGATTGATGTTTCGTTTATTTCGCTCCGTGAGATTCTACCTCATATCGCACAGCAGCTGGCTGGTCCGCAGACGTTGATTGCCGCCATGGTGAAGCCACAATTTGAGGTGGGTGAGCGGCTGAAGTCGCATGGCGTCATTAAAAATAACGCCGAGCGGCGGCAAATTTTACACGATTTTGAACAGTGGTCGAAGGCTTACTTTGTCATTAAGGCCAAGGCCGATAGCGCCGTGAAGGGCGCGCACGGCAACCAAGAACGGTTTTATCTGCTACAAAAGACCGCCCACTAGCGAAAATATTAAGCGCTCATGACGAGCGCTTTTAAGTAGTTTTTAGCTAGTTATTTTGAGACGTTGAACCGGAACTCAACGATGTCGTCGGGCTGCATGACGTAGGTTTTGCCTTCAGTACGCAATTTACCGGCGGCGCGGGCGTTAGCTTCGGAGCCAGCGGCTACGAGGTCAGGGTACGAGACGATTTGCGCGGCAATAAAGCCCTTTTCAAAGTCGGTGTGAATCACGCCGGCGGCTTGTGGCGCAGTCCAACCTTGGTGGATGGTCCAAGCGTGGACTTCCTTCGGGCCGGCAGTGAGATAAGACTGTAAGCCGAGCGTGCGGTAGGCGGCGCGAATTAGCTGATTGAGCCCCGAGTCGCTGACGCCGTAGTCGTTTAGTAGTTCTTTTGCCTCTTCTGGGCTTAGTGAGCGAATCTCGCTTTCTAGCTCAGCCGAGACGAAGACGGCTTGGATATCAGAGGTGGCAACGCCAGTAGCGGCGGCCGCGGCGGCAATTAGTTTGGCTTGTGCGGCGCTGTCGGTCAAGGTGGCTTCGTCGACATTAAACAGGTAAATCACTGGTAGTGCCGAGAGCAAGTTGAGCCCGTCGAGCTGGGCGGCGAGGTCTTCGGTTGGGGTTTGTTTGAACTCAGCCGGCGTCTTGCCTTGCATCAGCTGGTTGTAGACCGACTCAAGGAAGGCAACTTTGGCCTTGAGTTTCGGGTTGGCTTTGGCTTCCTTTTGTAACTTCGGCAAGTGCTTTTCGATGGTCGCACCGTCCGCGAGAGCGAGCTCGGTGTTGATAACCTCAATGTCGCCTTGTGGGTCAACGGTGGTCGTGCCGTCGGCGCGCTGAATGCTGTCGTTATGGAAGGCGCGCACTACGTGACAGATGGCGTCACATTCACGGATGTTGGCGAGGAACTTGTTGCCCAAACCTTCACCCTTACTTGCGCCCGCCACTAGGCCAGCCACGTCAACAAACTCCACCGTCGCGGGGACGATTTTGCTTGCGCCGTAAATTTCGCATAATTTAGTTAGTCGCGGGTCGGGCACGGGTACGATACCAGTGTTGGGCTCGATGGTAGCAAAGGGGTAATTTGCCGCCAGCACCTCAGAATTAGTGAGGGCGTTGAAGAGGGTAGACTTGCCAACGTTTGGCAGCCCCACAATCGCAATTTTTAACATAATATTATTTTAACATGTTTTATAATTTATTGCGTTTTTGATTGCGTTTATGTTATAATTACGGTATGAATTTTGGTAAATCGGTGGGTAACTTCTTCGCACTAGATATCGGCACGACGGCCATTCGTGTGGTTGAGCTAGCGCATTCCAGCAGTGGCTGGGAGCTGAAGCATTATGGGGTACAGCCAATTGACCCTAAGTTAAGTGAATCGACGGCGGAGCATGACCGTCGTGAGTTGGGCGAGGCGATTGTTCGCCTAGTTGAGCAGTCAGATATTAAAACTCACGATGTTGCGATTGGCATTCCAACTAATAAAATCTTTTTTACTGTGGTAGAACTACCGAATGCTTCGCGTCAGGAACTAAATAATGCCATCAAATACCAATTATCTTCTTATATTCCACTAAAAGTCGACGAGTCAAAGGCTGACTGGGCGATTTTAGGCCAGTCGGTTAACGATAGCAATAAAACTGAGGTGATGATAATGGCCGTCAAGAACGACTACACCGAGTCGCGGCTAGAATTTATCGAGTCACTGGGCTTTAGTGTGATGGCAATTGAGCCAGACTCACTTGCAATTGTGCGTTCACTTTTGCCAGATGGCGTGACTGACGGTCGTTTGATTGTTGATATGGGTGAGATGGCAACGGATATTATCGCCACGCTTGGTACGGCGCCCCGCTTGGTGCGCTCGATTCCGATTGGCTTATCAACTTTAGTGCGTATGGCAAAGCAGAACCTCGGTATTGATGACGCTCAGGCACGTCAGCTAGTCTTAAAGTTCGGTGTTTCAGAGGTCAACCTCAATGGTCAGCTTGCACGCGCGCTTGAACCAGCTTTACGCCAGTTTGCCTTGGAGCTCACTAAGTCCGTCAATTATTTTGCCGGACGCTATCAGAATGCCACGATGAATAGTATTTTAATTAGTGGTTATACTTCAGTTTTAGCTGGCTTCCCAGAGTTTATTGCTGATAAAATGAGCTTGCAGGTGCAGGTAGCTACGCCATGGCAGCATGTGAATGTGCCGTCGGAAGCGCAGGCAAGTCTAGCACCAATTAGTTCACAAATGGCAGTAACGGTTGGCTTAGCAGAAAGGCTTGGCATCTAAATGGCTTCAAACCACCCAACTATACCACAGATTAATCTCTTGCCTGATGTTAAGATTAGCTTAATTAAGGCGCGGATGCAGCGCAACATTATGGTTAGCGTGAGTATTCTGATAACTGTTGTCTGCGGTGTTATTATGTTTATTTTGGCTTCTACTCTTACGACATTAGCTGTGGTGAAGAATGTGGCTGATGGCAACATTAAAAATTATAGCGATAAGATTGTTAAAGAGCAGCGCACTGGTGAACTAAATGAATACATGACCATTCAGAACCAGCTTGATCAGATTAGTAAATTAAAGAAAACACAAGAGAATTTTTCTCTAATATTCGATTATCTCGCTAAGCTTAACCCGACTGGGGCAAATGGTATGACGATTGGGTCGTTCCATATTAACTCCTTGAACCAGTCGAGCAACTACAGTGACGGCCCAGTTGGAACTATTACATTGCAGGCTAAAACTTCAAGTTATGCAGCTTTAAATGTGATTAAGCTGACTATGCAGAAGGCGAAGATTCACTATCGTCTCAGTGGTGATGATAGTGAGCACGTTGAACAGATATTTAATGAAGTTGGATTAAGCGGCGTTTCAGCTACTGCAGAGTATTCTGGTAATACTAATGGTAATACGACCAAAACCTCTCGGTCTGGTCAACTATCGTTTTCGTTGACCCTAAAATATAACCCGGTTATTTTTGCATATAATATTACCAATACTTCTATTGAGGTGCCACATGAGACGATTTCTGATTCGCGCGATAATACTCCAGGCGCAAGTAAGAAGCTGTTTGACGGTAAAACCAATAGTGACTCGAGCAATGGCTCTAAGCAGAAGAAGCAGAATAAGACGAAGAAGGATAATAAGAAAGATAACAAGAGCGACAAAGATAAAACTAGTACCGACGATAGCTCAAGCGATACAGCTAAGGATGACACGGGCGATAGTGAAGGGGATAAACAATGAAATTTGATTTAAAGTCACTTTTGCCAAATTATATTATTGGCAAACGTCAACAGATAGACAGCGCGCAGAAGCAAGTGATGATGTGGTTGTCATTTGCTGGTTGCGCCGTGGTGGTAACTCTGATTGTTGGTTGTAATTTTTGGAATAAAATTGTCTATCAAACTAAGGTAAATACTGAGGTTGGTAATACGGAGTCTATTTTAAAGGGTAATGTTGAAAAAATTAAGAAGATAAAGAGTAACGTTGATGCGTTGAAGGCGGATGAGGCACTGAACTTAAGTCAGATTAAGCCAGATGACCGGTCGCCATTGCAGGTTATTCTTGATGCCTTGCCGACTAAAAATGATACCACTTCGCTTGGCTCTTCATTGCAGGATAAAATATTGACGCGCTCAGGTGTTGTTGTGCAGGCGATTAATATTGATAGCAATGACACTGAGCTGTCTAGTACTAAACCAAACACCAAGAAAAAATCCTCATCGTTCTCAAATGAGAGGACTTTAGGATTGGCAGCTATTCCAGTACACTTCTCGGTTACAATTTCGGGTAGTATCCACTATATTCAAAAGACGATCAATGACCTAAATAATTCAATTCGTACGATTGTCATTAATGATATTCAGATTGATGGCTCGGATGATAGGATGACTGCGCACATTAATGCTACGACTTATTATGCGCCAAAAATAGATTACAAGTTGATGCAGAAGGAGGTAGCACCGTGAAAAAATCAGATGTTGCAATGGTGATATTTGTAGTTGGAATAGTCGGCATGGCTGCGTATTTTTTGACTGATATGATGCTGTCTACTCCAGAAAAAAGTCCGCAGAAGGTAACTTACGCGGAGAAATTTACTGAGCGAGTGGCTAAGCCGGACCGTGCGGTATTTAATGACCATGGTATCAATCCAACTGTAGAATCAAATATTGGTTCGACTGGTAGTTTGCCGTTTAAATCTGAATCAGGGGAAAGTAAGTAGTGGCAATTTTAACTGACGAAAATCGTCGCGATATCGAACAGTACTTTATTGATTCGGGGTTGGTGACGCAGGAAAAGCTTGATGAGCTAAAAGTTGACGCGGCTGATCATGAGCAACCATTAATTACCTACATGATTAGTGAGGGCGCAATTAATGATGAGCAATTAACTCAGGCGATCTCACATGTAACACACGTGCCATACGCTAATTTGTCGCATGCCGCTATTCCATCTGAGGTACTAGCGCTTTTGCCGATGGAGGTGGCGCAGCGCTTTATGGCGGTACCGCTCGGTGAAACCACTGAGGGTGGTGCGAAGCGATTGGCAGTGGCAATGCTGGATGCTAACAACGTTCAGGCAATTGACTTTTTGTCAAATGAAATTAATCGACCTTTGAAGGTCTATTTGGCATCTGAATCGGGTATTAACAATATTTTGTCACAGTACCACCTAGATGTTGATGAATCAGTGGCGGAGAAGACGCGTAAGGAAGAGCGTATCTCAGCCAATGTTCAGGTGATTGCGCAGGATTCGCCAACCTCTAAGATTTTGACGCAGTTGCTTGAGTACGCGCAACGTTCGCGCGCTTCAGATATTCATATTGAGCCACATGAGAATAAATTGGTGGTGCGTATGCGTATTGATGGCGTGTTGCGTGTAGTAATGGATTTGCCGAAGTCATTTGAGGCGCCGCTAATTTCACGTATTAAAATTTTAGCTAATTTGAAGATTGATGAACACCGTAAGCCGCAGGATGGTCAGTTCGTGGTAAAGGTGTCTGACCGCGAGGTTGACCTTCGTATTGCTATCTCGCCAGTGATTTGGGGTGAGCAAGTGGTGATTCGTTTGCTCGATAAGTCTGGCTCGAGCTTTAAGCTGGAGGATATGGGTTATACGGGTCGCGCACTCCGTACGATTCGTCGTGGTATTTCAAAGCCAAATGGTATGGTGTTAACCTCTGGTCCGACTGGTTCAGGTAAGTCTACCTCATTGTACGCCTTGGTGCAGGAGATATTTAGTGAAGAAATCAATATTATTACTCTAGAGGACCCGGTCGAGTATCGTATGAATGGCGTAAACCAGATTCAGGTGAACGCGGCAACTGGCCTAACGTTTGCAGCTGGTTTGCGCTCTATCTTGCGTCTTGACCCGGATGTTGTGCTCGTGGGTGAGATTCGTGATGCTGAGACGGCCAACTTGGCAGTGCAGGCTGCTTTGACGGGTCACTTGGTGTTTTCAACCCTCCACACAAACTCAGCTGCTGGTATTTTGCCACGTTTGCTTGATATGGGCGTGGAACCATTCTTGATTGCCTCAACGATTAACACCGTGATTGGTCAGCGTTTGGTTCGTCGCAATAGTTCTGATCGCGAGCCTTACACTAGCACTGACATCGAAACTGCTTCAATTCGTAGTACGGTTGGCAACTTACTGCCAAAGGACCAAGCTGAAGTGCAAAAGATTTGTGAGGATTTGGGTTACGATAAATTACCGTTAGCCAATCAACCAAACTTTGAACTTTATCATGGTAAAGAGACGCCTACTACTCCGGGCGGATACAAGGGGCGTATTGGTCTATATGAGGTGATTGAAGTGACGGAGGAAATTCAGCAGCTAATTATTAAGCATGCAACTTCGAGCCAGATTCAGGAGGTGGCTGAAGCTCAAGGTATGATTCCGATGAAGTCGGATGGATATTTGAAGGCGTTGGCTGGTGATACCACAATTGAAGAGGTTAATCGCGTGGCAGGTGGTATTGCTTAAAGCATAAGTGCTATAATAAACAAAACGGGAGGGATATGGATAATATACGGATTGAAATGCTGTTGCAAGAGGTGATAAATCAGCACGCCTCTGACTTGCATTTGCAAGCTGGCTTACCACCAATTTTACGTGTTGACGGTTCGCTAACGCCGATGGCTGGTGTGGTCAAGCTATCGCCAGATATGGTTGAGAAGTTGGTGTTTAGTGTATTGGATAACGACCAGCAGCAGATTTTTATTAAGGATAAGGAATTCGACTTTTCGTTCGCCTTTGGTGAACTAGGGCGATTCCGTGTTAACGCATTCCATGAGCGTGGTAATGTAGCTGCGGCGTTTCGCTTGATTCCACATGAGATTCCAACAATTAATGAACTTGGTTTACCAGATAAGGTGTCAGAATTTGCTAGCTATCCACGTGGTTTGGTGTTAGTGACGGGCCCGACCGGTTCTGGTAAGTCTACGACTTTGGCGGCGGTAATTAATAAGATTAACGAAGAGCAATCAAAGCACATTGTGACGATTGAGGACCCAATTGAATTTACCCATGCTTCAAAGCGTTCGGTAATTGTGCAACGCGAAGTTCACTACGATACTTACTCATTTAATGCAGCACTTCGTAGCGCTTTGCGCGAAGACCCGGATGTTGTATTGATTGGTGAGATGCGCGATCTTGAGACTATTTCGGCCGCTATTACGATTGCAGAGACAGGGCACTTGGTGTTAGCTACTCTCCACACCAACTCAGCTTCGCAGTCGGTTGACCGTATTGTCAACGCTTTCCCACCGCACCAACAGCAGCAGGTAAAGTTGCAACTTGGTAATATCTTGCAGGCGATTTGTGCACAACGCTTGATTCCGTCGATTGGTGGCGGTCGCGTGGTAGCGACTGAGCTTTTGCTGGTGAACTCGGCCATACGCAATATTATTCGTGAAGGCAAATCACACCAGATTGATGCAGTGATTCAGACCTCAAGTCGTGAAGGGATGCAGACAATGGACCGCACCCTAGTCAATTTTGTCCAAGAGGGGCGTATTACTTACGATGAAGCCAGAAATTATGCAGTTGATCTAGAAGAATTTGAAAGGATGATGAGAGGATAATGGCAACATTTAGTTACAAGGCACGCGACACAAAGAGCGGCAAGCTTATCCATTCAACTATTCAAGCCGATAGTGAGAATGCCGCTGCTAGGCTTTTGATGGCGCAAAACATTGTGCCAATCGAAATTAAGGCAGCTAATAACAATTCAAAGTTACTAGATAAATTTAATCGTGTTACCAGTAAGGATTTGGTGATTATGACGCGCCAGATGTCGACGATGCTGAATGCTGGGCTACCTCTGTCACAGGCGTTGGCGACAGTCGCCGAGCAGTCGCAATCGCGCGCCTTAAAGAATATCATGAGCGATGTGCTGTCGCAGGTGAATGGCGGTGGCGCTTTTTCTGATGCGTTAGCAAAGTATCCAGATGTTTTTAGCCAGTTTTATATTGCCATTGTGCGCGCTGGTGAAACTTCAGGTAAACTTGATACTTCGTTGCAGCGTCTAGCTGATCAGTTGGAGCACGATGCTGATATGTTGAGTAAGATTAAGGGCGCTATGGTTTATCCGGCAATTGTGTTAACTGTGATTGTCGGCGTGGTGATTTATATGTTGGTGACATTGGTGCCGCAAGTGAAGCACTTGTACGATGACATGCACAAGACGTTGCCGGTTCAGACGCAAATTTTGCAGTCTGTGGCGGGCTTTTTGATGCATTATTGGTATATTACATTACTTGCAATTGGTGTCTTTATCTTCTTCTTTGGTCGTTGGAAGCGAACAACTGGTGGCCGTAAGACGATTGATGCTTTAAAGTTGAACGCACCGTTATTTAAGGACTTGATCCGCAAGCTATACATGGCGCGATTCTCGCGTACGATGCAGACGCTGGTGCAGGCTGGTGTGTCAATTTTGGAATCATTGCGAATTTCGGCTGACTCCGTTAACAATGTGCTAGTACATGATGATATTGCAGCGGCAATGGGGCCAGTAAAGAATGGTAAATCGACTTCAGAAGCTTTGTCGGGGCGTGATTATATTCTGCCATTTGTGCCTGAGATGATTAGAATCGGTGAGAATGCTGGTAGTATTGATACAATGCTAGGCAAGGTAGCGGACTATTATGATAAGGAGGTAGACAACACTATTAAGTCAATTTCAACTTTAATTGAACCAGTATTGATGGTGGTAATGGCCTTAATGATTGGCTTTATCGTGGCTGCCGTTTTGCTACCAATTTACCAGCTGTCGACTGGTTTGCAGCACTAGACCCTTGTAAACCAAAATGGTTGTGCTATAATTTTAAATGTAAGTTAAATAACAGAAAGGTAATTAGGATAAATGAAGAAAAGTCAAAAGGGCTTTACGATTATCGAAGTTGCACTTGTGCTCGCTGTCGGTGCATTGATCTTCTTGGTGGTGTTCTTGGCAGTTCCTGCCTTGCAGCGTAACCAGCGTAATGACGCCCGTAAGCGTGACCAGGCGCAGGTGATTGAGGCTATTACTAGTTATATCGCCAACAACCCAGCTAGCTCAGTAGCACAAAAGGGTGATGTCAATGCCTATGAGGATGGCCATGTGGCATATAAGAATAACAACGGTGTCGGCCAGAACTTTGGCAAATATATTGATACGTTGTCTAATAACACTGAATCAATCGAGATTGCAGCTCTTAAGAGCGGGTCGTCAACTGCGGAGGGTCTCCCAACGAATCTCAATCCTACTGATGCTAACGAGAAGCAGAAGTTGCGCAAGACTATGTATGTAGTTCCACAAACCGTTTGTGACGATAGCCATAAGAAACCGGTACCTGGTTCTACGCGCCAAGCCTCAGTAATTATCTTTAACGAAACAGCTAAAGGCTTTGACCAGCTTTGCGCTAGCGCTAACTAGTTAAAGTGTAGTTGTAAAAATACGGGCTATATGCCCGTATTTTTATTGGTTATGCTATAATATCAATATGGATATGGCGATTGGTATTTTGAGCTGGGTAGTGCTGTTTATCATTGGTACTTGTGCAGGGTCGTTTGCAGCTTGTACGGTTGACCGCTTACACACTAAACGCGACTGGGTAAAGGGTCGGAGCGAGTGCGATAATTGCCACCACCAGCTGAAGCCATTAGATTTAATCCCAATTTTATCTTGGGTTTGTTTGCGAGGCAAATGTCGCTATTGTAAAAAACCAATTGGCTACCTACCCCTAATTCTTGAAGTAGCTACGGCGACATTGTTTGTCTTGTCTGCTATAGGTCTAGCACCATTGCTCGAGACTACGCCGCTGCACCTAATTATCTTTATGGAGCTAGGCAAGACGGTAGTTCTGCTAATATGGCTAGTAGTATTGACCTTGTTGGTTATTTTGGCGGTGTACGATGCACTATATCATATATTACCAAATGTGATTGTCTACCCGGCGATTATCGGGGCAATAATTTATGTGGTATTTTTAAATAATATTACTGGCGTTACATTGCATGCTAATTGGTGGCAAGAGGCCACATTAGCTTTAATACCTCTATCCGGACTTTATGGTTTACTGTGGCTTCTTAGCAAGGGCAAATTAATTGGCCTGGGTGACGTTAAACTTTGCGTGGTACTTAGTTTGTTAGTGGGTAGCTGGCAATATGCGCTAATTACACTTTTTATTGCTAATATACTATGTAGTGTAATGGCCCTACCGCGCTTAGCTAGACGCAAATTAAATTTGGCGAGTCAAGTGCCATTTGGACAGTGTCTAATTTTGGCTACGATATTGATAGTTTTGACAATGTATTTAACCGTAGGGGTGGTAAACCGAGTATTTAGCTTAATGTCGGTGGTTTTGTAGTTTATCAATTTATTTAGCTTGTGCTATAATTTAGGTAGGTATGAAGCGAGAGAGCGGATACACAATAATGGAAGTTGGCTTGGCCTTGGCAATTTCGGGGTCAATGCTATTTATGGCGGCTAGCCTGTATGGTATGAGTACCCGGCAACACTTCAATGACTCGATTAATGCTACGAAGACTTTTTTGGAGCGTCAATATAACGACGTGCGATTTGGGATCAATAATCGAATTAGCGGCAGTAAAATATCGGCGCGATTAAGGGAGTGCCGAAGTGATATGGACGATACTGATGTTACTGCTGGTAATAGTAAATGCTATATTGTTGGTCGGCTAGTTGAGTTTCAGAAGGATAAAATGGTGGTGAGCTATATTGTTGCTACCCCTGATAGAAGTAAGCCTGAGGGGCGAATGTGGGACAATCCTGATGGCATTAAGGATTCTGCTGCTAACATTATCTACACCGCTTCAAAGAATAATTGGCTAAAGGTATTGCCAGCCAATGATTCAGAGTTAGACGCCGGAAGTAGGTCTCTAACGCGTAGCTATGGTGGAGACAATATTTTGGTTGGCGCGTGGAATGCGGTTCGTAATGGCAATCCTGAACCAATTAATGACAATGTTGCAGTGGCTATTTTACACAATCCGATTGGTGGCGCAATAATGACTTATAGTAATGTTGTGATTGATGCGGCTAGTGGCGATGAAGTGCGAACCCTTAGATTTAAGGGGGATACCGCAACTCGTCTAAAAGATAGTATTGATACATTGAATAATATTGTTGGGGTGGTATTATACGTCAACAAGGGAAAGTTGACGAAGACGCTAGGTTCTTATAACGACAAGTACAGTGTGGCATATTGTATACCAACTCAGGGCACTTCGTCTGGTATTAAATCGAGTGCTCCGGCGCCATTTAGATTTGATTTAAAGAATACGGCTGATAAAGATAATTTAATCGGAGTATGTGATGAAGCAGCGAAACCAAAGCGGTGATACGCTAGTTGAAGTGGCGATTGCAATTGCAATGATGGGGCTAGTGGTGACAACGGTGTTCATGGTGACTAACCGTAGTCTAGCTACGATTATGGACGCCGCTGAACGTACTGCAGTGCGTGCTAGCATTAACTCGCAATTAGAATTGATTGAGTATTTACGTGATCGTAAGCCTAGTAGTGATGAGTGGAAAAAAGTTATGGACTTGGCTAAGTTGGCAGATCCAGCCAAGGATAGCAAATTGGTGGATGAAATTTATCATAGTGACTGTACGATGCACACTTCGACTGCTGGAGGCTCGGTGTATAGTAGTATTTGGTTGACATATGATTACAACCCGGAGGACGATAGATTTGTGCGTCTGTGGAATTCAAATAACCCGGGTGATAGCCACCATAGCGAAGTGCTTAACGCCTGGAAGATTAGCAGTGGTGATAGCAGGTATTTTCAAAAATATAGCAGTGTTTCATTTGACAAGAGTGGTGTTGATGGCTTAAAGCAGCAAATTAGTACGGCGCCAATACCAGGCCATGGCCTTTGGGTAGATATTGTTAAGAGTAAGGCTACTAAAAGTGAACGAGACGGCTATTATATCGAGGCCATTGTGCGTGCTTGTTGGACGCCACTTGGTTCACGCAAGCCTGGTGAAGGTCGGATTAAGGTGATTAAACGGTTTAGCGTGATGGGGGATGAGTTAAGATGATGATATTTCGTGATACACGGCATGAATCCGAATCGGGTTTTACGATAATTGAAGTTTCGATGTCTTTGTTGTTTATTGCTTTTACCATTATTTTCTTAACTGCTTCTTTAATGGCGTTATTTGGTACTTATAATAAAGGTATTTGGTTGGGTAAAGTTGACCAAGCAGTGCGCCAAATGCGTCTTGATATTTCTGATTCGGTGCGATTTGCTGGTCGGTCGATTGTCTTGTCGGATGATAATGGTACGCATCGGTTGTGCAGTAATGGCGTAAGTTATTTGTGGAATACGGAATCTCAATTACGCGAGGCTGGCAGTAGTGTAGCTGGCTATAAATCATTGCTGAATCATTTTAGCGATGCGCCCGGTGTGCCATTGAAATTGGTGCGGATTTTAGACTTAACTAAAAAATATTGCTTGCCGTTTGGCGTAAAGAAATTTAGTAAGAAAATAAAGCCTGAAGAGCTTTTACAACCAAAAATTGACGATACCAATGTCCAGGTTTTATTAAGTACGGGAGTAGCATTGCAATCAATGAAGGTAACGCAGGGTGAGTATCGTAATACGGGTGGCAAAACATTGTCGGAGTTGGAGCGTATAGTGCCAATTTTGAGTATCAAAGGGATGATTTCGACGGAAGGGGCTAATGCACCAACACTAGTAAAATATGATAATGGTGCTTCAAAGTGGACTGTGCTACGCGATAATGAAGATGACAGCAAGAAGCTAGAAGGTAGTAGTTGGCAGTGTGGTGACTGGGTTGACAAGAATCATAACGGCATTAGGGATGAAAATGATGGATTTAAGCCAAATAAAGGACAATTTTGCGCTAATACTGTGCTTGATATAATAGTATACGAGAAGGGGGTGATTCGATGATAAAACGTCAGGCAGAATCTGGTGAAGTAGCAATGCTAATGGTGGGCATTTTTACGGCGGTGTTTTCGGTGCTAGCGATTGGTTTGTCGTATGTAATGGTTAATACGGTGCGTAATTCAAAAAACGATACTTTGAGTTATAATGCTCGCGCGGCAGCTGAGTCTGGTGTTGAAGACGCGAAGCGATTCTTGAAGTATTGTTATATGAATGATTTTGGGCACATCGATAAAAAGTCAGTAGCTTATAGAAGGTGTGATGTCATGTACTCTACGAATAAAACGATGGCTACAAAAGATCAGAACTGTAATGGTTTACTTAATAAAATGGAAGACATGAACAGTACTGATGACGGCTTTAATCTTAATTTTGAACATGATAATAGCGGTAATCTCTTGGTGCCGGTGGGTAAGCGTTATGCCGGTGGAAAGGCTGATTCTGCCATAGATAAGAATAAAGAGAATCTACAGTATTACCAGTGCCTGAAGATTAATACTTTAACACGAAGTTATGAGGGCGCATTGCTTGATATGAGTACGGGCGGTCGGTCGGTAGTGGTGCCTTTGAGATTAGTTAACGATGACCGTCGTCGCACTAAAGCTAAGACAATTATTATTTCGTGGCATGATATCAGTGATAAGCCTGAAGGCGATGGTATGCCAATCCAGTCGCTTGGCAATGTGACTTTGCCACAACTGAGCGAGTGGGCTGCTACTAGAGACGGTGTGCGCCCGGCGGTGTTACGTGCACAGTTTGTGCCAGTAGCTAAACATAAAATCAAGCTTGATGACATGCTTAACGATAGCCGAGCAATTACGTTGCGTCCAACTTCCCAAAAAACAGATGAAGGTGAGCGTAAAAATGTATCTGGTGTTAATGTTGATGAAACTATTACAGTAGTAAATCCAACGCCACACGAGGATGATAGTGATCTAAAGTCTGTTGGTCGACCACTTAAAATTGAAGACTACAAGATGTCTACCGAACCAAATAAGAGTAAACACCCACCGCTAGCTGGTGTAGTGTGTAAGCCTGATGGTAATGGCAACGGTACGTATGCTTGTGCTGTAGCGTTCCAATTTAGTGATGCTAAGCTGTTTGACACCGATGAAGCGGGCCACGATTGGTTCTTGCGCGTGAACTCCGTTTACGGTAGTACGCACTTTCGCGTTACGGCTTATGATAAGTACGATAAACCGCTATGGTTTGATGGTGTGCAGCCGTCAGTTGATGTAACTGGTAAGTCGGCTGAGTCATATGTACGTATTCATGCTCGCGTTGAGCCGGTTAATCAGGATAAGACTGGCCTGGGTAACTGGTGGCCAGAGTATGCGATTGAAACCAAGGGCGATATTTGTAAGAATTTGGTGATTAAGCGCAATAAGGGAGAGATTTATTGTAAGTCGTCAGGCGAGTAATATTAAACACCCCCTGTGATAGGGGGTGTTTTTGTTGGAGACGAAAAATAAAAAAAATAAAAAATAAAAAATAAAAAATAAACCCCTCTGATAAGAGGGGTAATAATATCTTGGTAGCGGGGGTCAGATTTGAACTAACGACCTCTTGGTTATGAGCCAAGCGAGCTAACCAGGCTGCTCCACCCCGCGATATAACTATATTATAACATATAGTTGTAAATTGTTAAATGCAATGCATTGGTGGCGCCGGCTGGGCTCGAACCAGCGACCCCGAGCTTATGAGTCTCGTGCTCTAACCAGCTGAGCTACGGAGCCAACTTACATGCTTAATTATTATAACAAACCACCCGTCATAATGCAAACAAAATGTATTAAACTAATACATGGAACGTCGCGTTATGATGTGTTGCGTCGTGAAATTGACGATAAGCTAACTGCGTTAAATTCATCTTGGCAGGACGGTCTAGACAAGGAAGTATTTTATAGTGGCGTGTCTGGCGATAATTACGTCTTCCTCTATCAGTATTACCCTTGGTTTAATGCCAGGGGTTTTCTTTATCGGGATTATGTTACTGAGATTTAGCGGCATCTGGCAGCTAAGGCGCGGACGGCGACAGTTTGCGCAGCTTTGATTTCGCGGTAGATTTGGTCGATATCGTCATTGGCGGGGTCGTGTTCGAGCTGTCGTAGCTGGCGGCTAACGAAGCGACCGAAGCGGCGGCGGGTCTTGGCGTCAACATTATTTGGGGTGATGGTTGGTAGGGTGTTAATTGATTTCATATTTCTCGCTATTTGTTTATTAATTTAATGTTTATATACTAGCAAAAAATGGACAATTTGTCAAGACTGTTGTGTAATTGGGTGGTAAAATAGAGATATGAAATACGTGTTAGCCGTGTCGGGTGGGGTTGATTCAGTGGTACTGTTGGCGCGCGCGGCGCAAGCTAAGTGGCGCGGACAGTATTTACCGGATGCAACTTGGCCGCGTGATTTTATCGTGGCGCACTTTGACCACGGAATTCGAGGCGAGGCGTCGCATAAAGATGCCCAGTTTGTAGCACGTTTAGCGCAGCAATATGGAGTGAGATTTTATTTAGCGACGGCAGATTTGACGCCGCAGACCAGTGAAGCAGAGGCGCGGGCTCGACGGTATCAGTTTCTACGATCGGTTTGCGCTCAAGAACATGCCGAGCTGGTGACGGCACACCACTTGAACGATTTAGTTGAGACGATGGTCATCAACTTGATACGTGGTACAGGGTGGCGGGGAATTGCGCCGCTGGGCGGGGCAGTGCGTCCCCTGCTCTCCTGCCCTAAATTTGAATTAATTTGCGAGGCGCTGGAACATGATTTGCCTTGGCATGAGGACCAGACTAATACTTCCCTGCACTATTTACGCAATCGCGTGCGGTACCGGTTAGCTGGTCTAACTGTCGACCAGTGTCAAGCTTGGCTAAAACTTTATCGGCGGCAAGTTAAATTGAAGCAGGAGATTGAGCAGTTGGTGGCAGATTTAGTGCAACGTTCTGTACGGCGCTCCGATGATGATTTGGTATTAAGGCGCTATGATTTAATTATGTGGTCGGACGTGGTGGCGTTAGAAGTACTGCGGCAGATAACGGCGGCGCAATTAACTCGTCCGCAGCTAATGGAACTACTTCAGTTTGCGCGAACGGCGCAGCCTAGTAAGCGATATCAAGTTGGTAAAATTAGGGCGCGCGTGACCACCAAAGAATTGTATTTGGTGGTGCAGTAATTGGTGGTTTATGCTAATATAGAATTATGGATTCTAATGGTAGAAAAATAAAGATAACCAAGCGGCCGCATCGTAATAATCGCGGCGGCGGGGTTGGCCGCTTTATTAAGACGATTATTTTTTGCTTGATTTTGGCGGCGCTAATTGGGCTGGTGGCGAAGTCGCTTGGCGTTCGAAGCAGCGTGAAGGAGATGTCGTTTACTGACTTAGTACGTAACGTCAATGATGGCAAGGTGGCAAAGATTAAAGAGCAGGGCGCCGAACTCTCGGTGACCATGCGCGGCAAAGATGGTAAGCCGGAGGCAATGCCGAGCTTCTATTCTCGTATTCCGACTGGCGCTTCGGCCTCGGAACAGGGCTTGGATATTAAGCGCGTGCAGTATGAAGTGAAGCCGGCCGACCATAGTGGTGATGTAATTTGGAATATTGCTATGCTTGTGGTGCCAACACTGGTGGTATTCGTCTTCTTTGTGTGGATGATGCGCCAAGCCGGGGCACAGAATAATAATTCAATTGGCTTTGGTAAGAGTCGCGCCAAACTTTACGAGAGCAGTAAGGCTGATACGCGGTTTAGCTCAATTGCTGGTAATGAAAATGCCAAGCAAGATTTAACTGAGGTTGTTGACTTTTTGCGTCACCCAAAGAAGTTCCGCCAAGTTGGTGCGCGGATTCCAAAGGGTGTGTTGCTGGTCGGCCCTCCAGGAACTGGTAAGACGATGCTAGCGCGCGCTGTAGCCGGTG
Source organism: uncultured Candidatus Saccharibacteria bacterium (assembly GCA_947253945.1). Taxonomy (GTDB): domain Bacteria; phylum Patescibacteriota; class Saccharimonadia; order Saccharimonadales; family Saccharimonadaceae; genus Nanoperiomorbus. The sequence continues at coordinate 12,385 of CAMYAY010000005.1, read as the reverse complement.
AAGCGGGGGTGCCATTCTTCTCAATTTCTGGTTCAGAATTTGTGGAAATGTTTGTTGGTGTTGGTGCTTCGCGTGTGCGTGATTTGTTCGACAAGGCGAAGCGTAATGCCCCATGTATTATCTTTATCGATGAAATCGATGCTGTTGGTCGCCGGCGCGGTAGCGGCATGGGTGGTGGTCATGATGAACGCGAGCAGACTCTCAACCAGATATTGGTGGAGATGGATGGCTTTGATAAGGAGCAGAATGTAATTGTACTAGCAGCAACCAACCGTGTTGATGTACTAGACCCCGCCCTTCTCCGTCCTGGTCGGTTTGACCGTCGGGTGAATATTACCTTGCCAGAACGGCGTGACCGTTTGGCTATCTTAAATGTACACTTTAAGAATAAGCCGACCGAAGACGACGTTGACCTTGATGCCTTGGCAGCTAAAACTACTGGTTCATCTGGTGCTGACTTGGCTAATATCGCAAACGAGGCAGCAATTCGAGCGGCGCGTGAGAACCGCAAGAAGATTAGCAATGCTGATGTTACCGAGGCGTTTGAAAAGGTTGCGATTGGTCCAGAGCGCAAGAATCGCCCAATGTCAGAGAAAGACCGCATTATGACGGCTTATCATGAAGGTGGCCATGCACTAGTGGCGCAAGTTTTGCCGGATAGCGACAATGTCCATAAGGTGACTATCATTCCGCGCGGTGGTACGGGCGGCGTGACGTGGACTTTGCCAGCCGAAGATCGCCCATATACTTCACTGGTAGAATATAAGGATAGCTTGGCGCGTGCCCTTGGTGGCCGTGTGGCAGAAAAGCTGATTTATGGCGCTAACCATATCACTACTGGTGCTGGTTCTGATCTGAGAGCCGCAACTGGCATGGCGCGTGAGATGATTATCGAGCAAGGTATGGGCACAAAGTTGCGCGACCAAGTTTTCCATGAAGACGAAGGTGGTCTCATGATGGATCGCTTGGGCCGTGAGCGACCATATTCAGAGCGGACGGCACAAGAGATTGACGACGAAGTGCGCGAGTTGATTGATGAAGCGGCACATCGTGCTGAGCTAGTGTTGACGGAAAATCGTGAGTATCTTGAGAAGATTAAGGATGCTCTATTGGAACATGAGACTTTAGACGCCGACCAAGTGGCCGAGTTATTTAAGGGCGCAAAGTTACCAGACGCCGCTAAGTTGTATTAGGGGCTTAGTAGTGTTCAATCGATTGCGAGAGTTATTAAAGCGGCGGGCGACGGCGAGTTATGAACGCCGGCGCAACCGTGCCCTCGTAGCGATTGCTAAATCGAATCAAAAAATGGGGGTGCGTTTGGCGGCGCTCCTCCTTTCGAGTTCAACGCTGATTTCGGCGTTGCTTGGTATCTATCGCGACCGCCTCTTGAACTCCATGTACCTTGATACCTATAAAGTGGGGATTGACGCCTATACGGTGGCTTTTAGTATCCCTGACTTTATGTATCTAATACTGGTGAGTGGTGCGCTGTCGGTGACATTCATTCCGGTATTCAACGCCCGCATGGCAAAGAACCAACGCGAGAGTGCTTGGCAAATGAGCGCGTCGCTGATTAACTTTTTTGCTATTATGGCGCTGATTATTTCAGTGCTGATTATGATTTTTGCGCCGTGGCTAGTGCGCTATGTGGTGGGCCCGGGTCTATCGGAATCAGGACAGGTGTTGGCAACTAGTATGATGCGCGTGATTGCCATCAACCCATTTCTTTTTTCAATTGCTAGTGTGATTGGGTCGATGCAGCAGGCGGTGGGGCGATTTGTGTTTTACGCCGTGTCACCGATTGTATATAACATTGGTATTATTATTGGCGCGCTTTTCTTGACTGATGGCGTGACGATTTTTGGCCACCAGATATTTGGTGGCGGTATTATGGGTGTGGCAATTGGTGTAGTGATTGGTGCAGTGTTGCAGCTGGTAATGGCAGTGTTTGGTCTAGCGGGCCTAGGCTTTGATTACCAATTTAAGATTTTTTGGAAGAATCACGGCTTTCGTAAGGTGTTATCGCTCTTGCCAACTCGTTCAGCTGACCAAGGTTTGGATTATGTCAGCGCGATGATTGATACGAACCTTGCGAGCCGTATGGTGGATGGTACAATTCGCGCCTATCAGCAGGCGGGTACATTATATAACATGCCGATTAATTTGATTGGTGTGGCAATTTCAACCGCCGCCTTCCCGCAACTGAGTGATGATGCCGGTGCGGGTGATACCGATCGTTTTGCAAAGCAGCTGCGTTCGACATTGCGCACGATTGTGTGGCTGGCGCTGCCGACAGCGATTGGTATGTTCTTTGTGCGTGGCTACATTGTGTCAATTATTGACCGCGGTGGTAACAGTTTAATTGCAACTTTGTTGGGGATTCTGTGTATTGCAACTTTCTTGCGCTCGGTGTTTCATTTGGCGAGCCGTAGTTTTTATGCCTTTCAAGATACTAAGACACCGTTTCGAGTCTCTTTGGTAACGCTTTCAATTTCAGTGGCACTGGAACTATGGTTTGTGTTTGGTTTGCATAGTGGCATTATGGGCGTTGCATGGGCGCAAGTAATTTGGGCGCTATTAGAACTAGTGGCGCTGTTTGTGCTGATTTTACGTAAGGTGCCGAACCTCTTCACACACAAATTTTGGTTGGCCATTTTTAAGATGGTGGCGGCTACGGTAGCAATGGGTGTAGTAACTTACCTGATGGTGCGAATCTTTAACTTGCGTTTTGAAAATCAGAACATGCTGATGGTAATCTTCCCACTGCTGTTAATTATGATGGTGTCGGGTGTGGTTTATGGCGCCGCGTCGTATCTACTGCGCATTGAAGAGATTGTGCCGGTGATTCGCTATGTCCGACGGCTTCTACTAAGAAAGATGTTGGTAAAATAATGGATTCGATTCGGAATTTTTGTATTATTGCTCATATTGACCACGGTAAGTCAACGTTGGCTGACCGGATGATGGAATTGAGTGGCACGGTGAGTAAGCGCGATATGAAATCGCAGCTGCTTGATTCAATGGATTTGGAGCGTGAGAAGGGTATTACAATTAAGTTGTCGCCGGTGCGCATGCATTACAAAGGCTACGACCTTAATCTGATTGATACACCGGGGCATGTGGACTTTTCGTATGAGGTGTCGCGTTCGCTCGCTGCGGTGGAAGGTGCGGTGCTGGTAGTGGATGCCACACAGGGTGTGCAGGCGCAGACACTGACCAATGTTTATTTGGCGATGGATGCTGGGTTGACGATTATCCCAGTGCTCAATAAAATTGACTTGCCCGCCTCGGATGTACCAAAGGTGTCGGCGGAAATTGTTAATTTGCTCGGCTGCGATGAGTCGGATATTATCAAGGTGAGTGCTAAGACGGGTGAAAATGTAGCAGCGGTGATGGATGCAATTATTGCGCAGGTGCCGGCGCCAACTAGCCAGCCCGACCAGCCGTTGCGTGCCCTGATTTTTGATAGTTATTATGATGATTACCGTGGTGTAGTGCTTTACGTGCGCGTTGTGGACGGTAAGTTGCCGAAGTCGGCGGCAATTCATATGATGGCGACTGGGGCGAATGCTTTGGCGCTAGAAGTTGGACACTTGGCGCCGGATATGAAGCCGGATGATGCCCTGAATACTAGTGAAATTGGTTATATTGTGACTAACTTAAAGACTACGCGCGAGGCGCGGGTTGGCGACACGGTGATACTGAAGTCTGAGGTAGTGGAAGAGCGGGGTGAAGTGAGCTGCCCGAATGTGAAGCCGTTACCAGGCTATAAGGAGGTGAAGCCATTCGTGTACGCCGGATTTTTCCCGACTTCAAATGAATATTATCAGGAGTTGAAGGATGACGTGGAGAAACTAGCGTTGAGCGACTCAGTGCTTCGCTACACACCAGAGAATTCGCCAGTATTGGGGTTTGGCTTGCGACTTGGCTTTCTTGGTTTGCTTCACATGGATATTGTGCGCGAACGATTGGAGCGTGAATACAACCTTGATTTAATTGTCACGAATCCGTCGACAAACTATCATGTATTACTCAATAGCGGTGAAGAATTAGATATTGAGTCGGCTAGCGATTTGCCCGACCGGTCATTAGTGGCTGAGATTGCCGAACCGTGGATTGGCGGTGAGTTAGTGGCACCTAAAGAATACGTGGGTACGATTATTCAGTTAGTGGTGCAGAAGCGCGGCTTGCAAAAGAACGTGAGTTATATTGGTGACCGAGCGGTGATTGATTTTGAGGCGCCGATGGCAAACTTGCTGACGGACTTTTATGACCAATTAAAGTCAGCGACGGCGGGCTATGGTACGTTTAACTATGATTTGATTGGTTACCGCACGGAAGATTTGGTGCGAGTGGACTTTTATGTGGCAGGTGAGATGATATCGGCGCTTAGTTTGATGTGTCATCGTAGTGAGTCGGCGCGCTTAGGGCGGGAAGTTTGTAAGAAGTTAAAGGAAGTGATTCCGCGACAGCAGTTTGCGGTGAGTTTGCAGGCAGCAATTGGCGGTAAGTTTATTGCCCGTGAAGATTTGTCGTCGTATCGTAAAGATGTGACTGGTCCGTTGTACGGTGGTGATGTGTCACGTAAAAAGAAATTATTAGCCAAGCAGGCTAGAGGTAAGAAGCGCATGAAGCGCTTTGGCAAGGTGGATATTCCTGCTGATGCGTTTATGGTGATGTTGAAGCGCGACGACGATTAGGTTTTGCGCACTAGACTAGTGGCTAGCGGCAAAAGCGGCGAGCTGCGAAATAGTGTCTTCAAGTACCTCTGGCTCGGGGCGATTGCTGTTGATGTGGATGCTGAGCCCGAGTCGGTCAAATTTATCGAGAACAGGCTGCGTTTTAGTGCTAAATTCATCAAGTCGGCGCTCTAAAGTGGCGATATTTTGGTCATCGGCGCGGCCACCGTTACGCGGGTGTGCTTGCGCGTAGGCCCAGCGTTCGCGAATAATTGTTTCCGGCAAGTCAAGGATGATGACGGCCTTGAGCGGGTGATGTGATTCTTCGAGCGCCGCCATAACTGGAACCTCTTCGCCGTACCAGCGGCCAACGGAACTTAAAATTAGTGGCTTGCCATCAAAATCGGTAGATTTGAGATAAGGAATGATTAATTCTTGGAATTCTTTAGTGGGAGTTAAAATACCTTGCGCATTAGTCTTAGCTGCTTCTTGAATCCTAGGGCTGTTGTTGTGTGCAGCCGCGGCGCGCACTAGGTCGCCACTACTGATAAATTGGGCATTGAATAGGTTGGTAAGCTTAAGCCCGAGTGTATCTTTGCCTGCTAACGGTGCGCCGAAGATGTTGATGGCGCCCGTGCCAAGCCAGCGAGTAATTTGGTTGTTCATAAAATCATTATACCCTAGTTTGCTTAGGTAACAAAAAACACCCATAACGGGTGAAAAAAGTTTGGTGGGTCGAGCGGGTCTCGAACCCGCGACACCAGGCTTAAAAGGCCCGTGCTCTACCAACTGAGCTATCGACCCAATGACTTAATTTTAGCGCAAGACTCTGGTGCTGTCAAGGTGGTAAAATAGGGGTATGAATTGGGCGGGCGAGCGGGTACATGTGGTGTGGCAGGTGCTAGTGCTGGCCTGCGGTATACTGCTGGGTGCGTGGCTCGGCATTATGGTGAACTGGCGCTGGGCGGCAGCGAGTTTTAATAACACTGGTGCGAGCTTGGTTGTAATAGGCGTGGCGCTATTTGTGTTGGCTAGTTGGCGGAGCTATCGTTATTTGGTGCCAGTGGCGTTGCTTGGTGGTATGCTGATTGGCTGCGGGCGTGGCTTAATCAGCCAAGGGCAATTAGCAGTGTGGCGAACTGTCGTGAAGCGCGTGGCGGTAGTGCGGGGTGTAGTGGCGACCGACCCTGACCAGCAAAGTGAGCAGACTAGCTTGACGTTAACTGAGGTACGACTGCGTGGCCGGCGGGTGGCGGGGCGTGTTTATGTGGGGTTGCCGGTAAATACAATAGTGCGGCGTGGCGATTTAATTGAGGTGAAGGGACACGTATTTCAGGGGTTTGGCGCTTATGCGGCGTCAATTAAGGGTAACTTAAATTGGCGGCAAGAGCCAAAATGGAATTTAGTGAAGCTCCGCGACCAGTTTAGTGACCGATTAAAGCAGTTATTTTCACCTGACGAAGCGGCGTTGGCGGCTGGTATTTTGTTGGGTGAGCAGGCGGATTTGAGTGGCGAGCTAAAAAGTGCCTTTGTGATTGCGGCGCTAACGCATATTTTGGTGGCGAGTGGTTATAATTTGACGATTATTGTGCGTTTTGCACGGCGACTATTTGCGGAGCGACGGTTATTGTCGCTGCTGCTAGCTGGCGGGCTGATTATTTTATTTGATTTATTAGCAGGGCTCAATGCTTCGCTCTGGCGCGCCAGTTTGGTGGCAGGGTTAAGCTTGCTGGCGTGGTACGTGGGGCGGCGCTTCCATCCGGCAGTGATTTTGGCGCTAGTTGCGGCAATGACGGTGCTGGTTGACCCGTGGCAACTACAAGACATCGGCTGGCAATTGTCATTTTTGTCATTTGGTGGCGTCTTACTTTTGGCGCCGCTTGTTAATGTAGTATTTAAGGAGGTGGTGGGGCGCTATCGTAAGTGGGCGCAGTCGCTTAGCCAAGTGGTAGTGGAGACGCTTTGCGCTCAAGCTGTGACATTGCCGGTGATTTTATATCTTACTAATATTTTGCCATTGATGGGATTAGTTTCAAACATTTTAGTGGTGCCGTTGATTCCGCTAGCGATGTTGCTTGCGTTTGCGGCGGGTGTGGCAGGCTGCATTTTACCACTGGCTATTGCACGGTGTTTGGCTTGGCCGGCGCATTGTCTTTTGAGCTGGGTTATTGGTGTGACTGATTGGTGTGCTAGTTTGGGCGGACAGATACACTTTAAGATGAATTTACTTTTGAGTGTAGCCTTTTATGTCGGACTGGTAGCACTCGGCGCGTATCTTAAATATTTGACCAAACACAATTATTTTACCGACAATGTAGTGCAGTAACTAGTGGATGTAGACGAGCGAGCCAACACTGAGCCAATCGAAGACTTTATGCGCTTCTTCTTTTAGCATGTTGATACAACCGTGCGAGATGCGAGCGCGAGTGTTGCCGGCGTGAAGCCACCAGGCTTCGTGGAAGGCGTGGCCTTGATTGGTGAAATAGGTGACATAATTAATGTTACAAAGTGGGTCTTTGGAAGGCGGGTTAGGCATGCACTTTGGACCACGTACTTTATTGGTGACGTGAAAAATGCCGGTTGGAGTTGGGCTATCTGGCTTGCCATGCGAAGTGCTATTGGTACTCCAAGTAACATTGGCGCCATCATAGATGCGAACTGTGTAATCGCCCATAGTGGCTTCAGCCCAGTGTCCGCCCGGTGCAACAATACCATCGGTTTGGAAATCAGAATCTTGTGTAACAACGTCAAAGTTACGGTCTTTAATATGGCCTTTGGCGGCAGCTTGAACGCTGTGAATGACGGTATCGAGGTTAGTTGGTAGCTGGCCGCGCTTGCCAGGGCTAACGATTTTATAGACCTCGCCACTCTCGCTTGTAATAGCCTTGGCGTTGATTGGTCGACCCGGTAAGCGGCCTACAATATCATTCACCCAGCCGGCGATTTTCTTATCATCAAAGTTGATGTCGTAGGTGTGCAGCGCTTTGTTTGGCGTTAGATTGATCCAATTACTGTAGTCGCGCGGGCTGCTGGAGCGCAAAACGTGGCCGTCATTAGTGACACTGAGACGATTATTAATTAGGCTATTTAGTTTATCAACCACCGGCTTAACGTATGAATCAATAATCTGCGGCTTATCGTGGTTAAGTGTGAGCTGATAAGACGCAATTTTTGGTTGCTCTGCGAGTGTCAAAATGGCGGTGTAAAGTGGTTTAAGCTGAACAGAATGCCCGACGCCGCCCGGAATCATGTCATAACGACCGGATTTTTGGTCAAATTTAACTGTAGTATCGACCGGATTGGTACTTAATTCAGAAAAGTTCTTGTTTACGAAAGCTTTAACTGCATCTTGATCAATTTTGCTATCTAGCCCGAAGTTTTGTGGGCTAATCAGGCTACCAAATAAATTGTGCTTGCCCGTATCGACGGCGCGTGATGCAATGCTGTCGATATCGACTTTAACGCCAAAGTCGGTGTGACTGGCAGTAGCAGACTTGCCGTTGTAATTAATGCTTAAGCGAAAGTTTTGAATCAGACCGTCAATGGTTTGGATAATTTGGTCGCGTGTTTGACCGCCAACGTTTTTGCCAGCTATAGTCGTACCAGGTGCCGCCTTATCACTATAATAGCCAATAAAAAAAGCAACCGATAGTCCAAAAACGGACATGATTGCTAGACTAATCGAAAGACCCACCAAGTGATTCTTGGCATAAGTGTTGGTCTTGGCTTTAAACTGGCGCAGATTCGTCAGATGCTTGTTGACTTTTTCCACCCTAGGTCTCACTGATATATATTAATAAATAATTTCTTGTGGTCGGGGTGATCCGACTCGAACGGACGACCTCACGCTCCCAAAGCGCGCGCTCTAGCCAAACTGAGCTACACCCCGTTATGGACTGTTAGTTCACTGGTTTAATGAACCAACAATCCTATTATATCACACTTCTGCGACAATGTCAGCATTTGTGTGAATTTCTGTCACATCGTCCATATCGTCGAGGGCATCAAGTAGTTTGATGACCTTGCGGGCGATCTCAGCGTCGCTGACAGCGACAGGTTCTTTGGCGACATACTTGAGGCCAGCGTCAGTTACTTCGAGGCCAGCATCAATTACGGCTTGACGCACCTTATGCAAATCCTTCATGTCGGTATAGGCGACAATTTCGCCGTTAACTTCTTGGGCATCTTCGGCGCCAGCATCTAGCACTGTCATCAAATTGTCGTCGCCAGTTGCGTTGATTTCAATCACACCCTTGTGGTCGAACTGGAATAGCACCGAACCCGGCGCAGCAATTGAACCACCGTTTTTATTAAGGGTGGTTTTAACATCTGGGAAGGTGCGGTTGCGGTTATCGGTGGCGGCTTCAATAATAATACCGGTGCCACCAGGACCGTAGGCCTCATAAACAACTTCCTCTAGTGCGGCGGCGTTTTTGTCGGCACCGCGCGCAATAGCACGCTGGATGGTTGACGCAGGCATGGAAGCGTGCTTGGCTTTATCGATGGCCATAGCGAGGCTTGGATTCATGCTTGGGTCAGAACCACCACGAGCGGCAATGGCAATCATGTTGCTTAGCTTGGTGAAGGCGGCGCCACGCTTTGCGTCTTCGGCAGCCTTCTGGCGTTTTGTGGTTTCCCACTTACTGTGTCCTGACATTAATTATTCTCCTTTTGCTCGTAATTATTTCTATTATACCACAATCTACGACGTTTTTGTGATACAATAAAAGCATGATCTTTATTGGGCTACTAAAATGGTGGTACGGCGCAGGCTGGCAAGGTGTACTTAGCTGCCAGTTGTTGGGGCTGCGAGTGACAGCTGATTATTTTAGTATTGGCTTATTATTAAAGACACTATTTTCGCCATTTCGCCAGATTGGCTCGGATGAGACGAGCCGTGAGGCAGGCGGTAAGATTAATTTGATTGTCGATAAGTTAATTAGCCGGACAATTGGTGCTGTGGTGCGAACTTTTACGATTATTGCTGGTATTGTTTGCTTAATATTTAGGGTTATCTTTGGCGCGTTTTGTCTAGTAATTTGGCCAATATTGCCTGCCGCGCCAGTATTTGGCTTGATTTTAACGATTACTGTGGGGGCGCCGTGGAAGCTAATTTAAATTATCACTCAATTAGGAGTAATAAGGCGCGCTTTTATGTGCAAAATGGCGGGTGGCTAAAGATTGTTTCGATCATTGTAACGGCTTTATTATGTGCCTTGGGTGTACTACTGTTCCTAATGGGCGAAGCTGTTGCTTGGCTGGTGGAATCGTTGGGCTGGTGGTCGTTGGTGTTGACTTTTTGGGTATACTTAGACTTAGCTCATATTAAGCCGCGCGCCAGTGGTCAGCGAATTGATGATTATTTAAGTGCGGATATTTTAGGACGCCTTGGAAAAACTGTGTCGCCGTTAACTTTATATCAATCAGCTCTTAATGCGCGCGGCGGTTACTTTATCTCAAGCCGGTTGGGTGTTGATCCGAAGTTGTTGCAGAGCTTGATTAGCGATAACCCGGCGCAACTACCTACAATCTATCAGGCAATTGGTGATATATGGCGTAATCTAAATGAGCACAGTGATGTCGTGACGGCGCCGGTGGTGATAGCTGCTATTTTACTAAACACGCCGGGCGTAGAAGATATTTTGCGCACACATCACGTGGATTATAAGGACTTATTAAAGGTAGTGGAGTGGTATGAGCACATTAGCTATCTGATTGACCAACAGAAGCAGCCCCGCTTTACTGGTGGCGTGGCGCGCGACTGGTCGTTTGGCTATATTCCGTTATTGCAGCACTTTGGTGTGAACTTGAGCGCGCAGTATAGTGCGCACGGGTCGGGTAATTCAGAGTTAGAGAGCAACCGGCAGATTATTGATAATATGTTAAGTAGCTTATCGATGTCGGGGCGACATAATGTGGCACTAATTGGGCCATTTGGCGCCGGTAAGTCGGCAATCGTAGATAAGTTTGCAGATATTTTGATGGATGCTGGCGCAAAAGTGCCAAAAGATTTGCGTTTTAATCAGGTCTTTTCGCTCGATGCTTCGGCGATTTTGTCGGCTGCAGCTGGGCGCGGCCAGATTGAGAGTCTGATAAATCAGCTACTAGTTGAGGCTTATCGGGCAAAGAATATTATTTTGTTTTTAGATAACGCTGAACTGTTCTTTGAAGATGGTACCGGTTCGGTTGATATTAGTGCCCTATTGCAGCCAGTAATTGACGGTGGCGGTGTGAAGCTAATTATGTCGATGAATCGCCAGCGCTTCTTGCAAATTGCCCAAGCGAAGCCAGCGCTCGCCAATTCATTGAATCGTATTGAAGTTCAGCCAGCTAGTGCTGAGGAGACTATGCGTGTACTAGAAGATAACGCGGTGCGTTTGGAATACCGGTCGCAGGGTATTATTATGTACCAGGCGTTAACTGAGGCGATTCGGCTCAGTGACCGTTATATTTATGATGTGGCGCAGCCGCGTAAGTCGGTGCAATTACTGGAGCAGTCGATGCAGCAGGCGGTGAATGGCGTGGTGAATGCTAAGGCGATTGCGGCAACGATTGAGAAGACTTTGGGCATTAAAGTGGGCGGTGATTTGGCGTATGGCGATGACCAAGCCGAACGCGAACGCCTGTTGAATCTAGAAGATTTAATTCATCAGCGGATGATTAATCAGAAGAATGCTGTGACTGCTGTGGCTTCGGCTTTGCGTCGAGCACGTGCGGGTGTGCGGAACGAAAACCGCCCAATTGGTACTTTTCTCTTCCTTGGGCCGACTGGTGTAGGTAAAACTGAGTTAGCAAAGTCGCTAGCGGCAGTTTACTTTGGCGGCGAGGACCACATGGTGCGCATCGACTTGAACGAATATGTGCGCGCTGACGACGTGGCGCGCTTGATTGCTGATGGTGCGACAGACGTTAATTCTTTGTCGGCACAGGTGCAAAAGAACCCATTCAGTGTGGTATTGCTTGATGAAATTGAGAAGGCGCATCCGAACGTGCTTACCACTTTGTTGCAGGTGCTAGATGAAGGCGTGTTGCGTGATATCAACAACCGCGAAATTAGCTTCCGCGATACAATTGTGATTGCTACCTCGAACGCTGGAGCTGACTTAATCCGTCGCTATATTGAAGCGGGTTATCAAATCGAGCAATTCTCGAGTCAGATTCAAGACCAGCTTATTAATTCGGGTGAGTTTAAGCCAGAATTCCTTAACCGTTTTGACGAGATTGCAGTATTCCGTCCGCTAACGAAGGATGAACTACTTCAAGTGGTCGACTTAATCTTGAAGGGTATTAATAAGAATCTTGAGACACAGAAGATTGCTGTGGCGGTGGATGAAGCGGGTCGCCGCTTGTTGGTTGACGCCGGTTACGACCCGCGGTTGGGTGCTCGCCCGATGCGTCGCGTAGTGCAGAAGACAGTGGAGAATATTATTGCCGAGAAGATGTTAACTGGCGAGTTGGTTGCTGGCTCTGGCATTATGTTGCGGGCGGCAGATATTCAAGCTAGTCTTGATAAGACGCAGTAGTTCTGTGCTATAATTAGTATGACGCGGGTGTCGTATAGCGGTTAATATACGAGTTTTCCAAACTTGCGACGAGAGTTCGACTCTCTCCACCCGCACCAGTATTATTTGCCTCAGTAGCTCAGGGGATTAGAGCAGGTGGCTTCTACCCATCGTGTCGGGGGCTGTCTCTTATACACATCTGAC
>CAMYAY010000004.1 GCA_947253945.1 uncultured Candidatus Saccharibacteria bacterium | reverse complement strand
TCGGAGATGTGTATAAGAGACAGCTCCTGAGGTACCAGATATTATTTTGGAGGGTAAGACATGAATGATGATCCGCAGCTAAAACAAAGTGATCCAAATCCAGCAAAGAAGCACCATAAGCTATCACGAAAAACCATCGTGTGGATTGTGGTGGCTGTGATAGTAATGGCTGCGTTTGGTCAAAAGCAACAGCATACTAATGTTCAAAATACTACGAAAGCGCCAAGTACTCAGGTGGCGCAGCAGTCAGATGTGAAGTCGAATTCTGACAATAGTTTAAACCAGAGTCAAACTCCGGCCAATCAATCAGATAACAAATCTGGTAATCCAGCGAAGCTAGACGCTAAGCCTGCTGTGGCACCAGCTAAACCACCGGTAAATCATTCAGTTAAGCCAGCTAACCAACCAGGCAATGGCGGCGGCTACCGTAATTTGCCACATTGTAAAGTTACTCATGTCTCAGATGGTGATACTTTAACCGTGGATTGTTTGCCAACGCGGGTGCGCTTGGTGGGTGTAGATACGCCGGAGAGCACTATTAAGAAGCAGTGTTATGGCAAAGAGGCGTCGAATTATACCAAGCAACTTCTTGGTCAAAGCGTGTATGTGGAAACTGACCCAGCTTCGGGTGATTTAGATCGTTATGAGCGGCCACTTCGCTACATTATTCTTGAGGATGGCACTAACTATAATCAGAAGTTGATTGAGCTGGGCTATGGTATGCTTTATGTCTTTAATCACCAACAATTTAAGTATAAAGATGCCTTTGCGGCGGCTGAGCAGCGGGCGCACAACGCTAATCTTGGCCTTTGGGGTGCTTGCCAGACGGCAATCAATAAATACGGCAATTATCACGTAACTAATTAGCTAATCAAGTGGTTAACTAAAATACCCTCCGTAAGGAGGGTAATAATTTCATGGGGCGTCTAACAGGACTCGAACCTACGACCTTCTGTGCCACAAACAGACGCTCTAACCAAGCTGAGCTACAGACGCCATCACTAATATAATATCAGATGCTACGTAATATTTCAATATGTGCGCCGAGAGTTTTTAATTGTTGGTAGATGGGGCGATTTATAGCGTTGGCTTGCCAGTGGTCGACGAATTTGGTTGGAGTATGTTGCGAGAGAGCTACTAGCACTGCACCTAAGCATCCCGCTGCGGTAGTGGTATCAAACTGAGGTGTGATAGTGAGCGGGAGGCGAATAGTGAAGTCGAGCTTAAATTGGTTGCTGGCATTATCGGGCTGTGGGTAAGCGGTGATGCCAAGTTGGCTCGCCAAATTAAGCCATGGCGCCAGCTCAGTTGCTGCGACCGACCGGATAGTGATGGTAGTGTTTATAATACTGCCACCTTGCAACTGCAAATCAAGGCGGGTTTTGGGGGTAATATCAATGAGTGACGCATTGAGAATGTCGCTGAGGCGGGCAATGCAGCGCAGGCTAACGTTTTGTCGTCCGCGTTCGATACGATTGATAGTTGATTGGCTAGTGCCAAGCTGCAACGCAAGATCTTTTTGCGTCAGGCCACACCGCAAGCGATGCCATTTAATAAGTTCACCCAGCTGAATTAGGTAGTCTGGTTGCATGTGATTATTATACCACGGTTATTTGGCGTCAGGCACCTTGAGCTTCGGCCAGAATAGCGCCACGAGAGAGATAATTACGCTTAAGATGGCGAGCCAAATACCCCAGCCGGCGTGTGGGCTGACTAAACTATCGAGGTTAGAATTGGTTACGAATATAATAAATGCTCCGACGAGAATATGACAGACGATTGCCAGCCAAGCAATTGATTTAAAGCCGGTTACGGCAGCGAGCAGTAAGATGACGCAAAGCCCAGTAATGATGTTGGCGAGGGTGACTTGGTTTAGAAAATCAACGCTAATCGTCATATCGCTAAATTTGAGGCGTTGAATGAGCTGGTCGATACTAGAGGTGGCTGGATTAATACCCAACCAGAGTTGCGAAGCGCTAGCCAAGGTAATAAGTGCGGCTCCAAAGAGAGTGAGTCGACGGATAACTTTCATAATTTAATTATAGCACAAGCTATTTAATGAGGCTAAACAAAAAAGCGACCAAATGGTCGCATAAAATCTGGTGGGTTGAGAGGGGCTCGAACCCTCGACACCAGGCTTAAGAGGCCCGTGCTCTACCAACTGAGCTATCAACCCTTAACGACTACAATAGTATCACACTATTTTTGTTTTGTCTAGTGTTTTGTTTTAAATTTTTCGCGCTATAATGGAAACATAATTATTTAAATAAAAATATTAAATCACATTGGAGTTATCATGAACCACGTTTTTCAATTGGCAGTCGTGGCGGTTAGTACAATTATTTTGGCAGCAGTTTTAGCGAGTAACGCGAAGGCGGACAGCGTAGGGTTGGAATTAAAGCCTATGGTGCAGCTAAATTATGTAAATGGTAAGTATCAGGCGAGTAGTGAAATCACACCGAATGTCGAGTGCAAATATGGTTATCAATTGAGTTTGAAGCTGCATGAGCTTAAACTTAAGGATACTGGATATCAAATAAATTTAGCAACTAAACAGAATCAATCCGATAACGTTTGGGGTTATTCAGATGGTGATCAGCTGAGTAGCGGAGGCGTAATTAGTAGTAAGACCAATAATCGGGTAATGGTGAAGTATGTGGCTAAGCCAAAGGCTGACTTGCCGGCGGGCAATTATAGTGGTGAGGTGCAATATACAATTACTGCTAAGCTTACGCCTGAGCCTGAGCCCGAGCCGGTAGTGGAAGATAAAATGAGTAGCTGGGAATATCGTGATGGCGATGATGTACAGGCTGGCATCGGAGGTAAGAATTTATTTGGTATTAAATCGGTTGAATTATTTGACCAGTCGGGCAAACTTGTTGCTAGCCGTAAAAAAGAAGATAGCAAGGTTAATAGCGATGACGGAACTAATATAACATTTGATTTTGGTAATCTATCGGCGGGACGTTATTTTGCGACAGTATACTTTGTGAGTGGTAAGTCGTATAAAATACCTAAGCCGCTGGTAGTGTGGCCAAGGGGTGATTGCGTATCGGGCAATAGTGAATTTAACAAATGTAAAGTTGTCCTGCCGCAGTCAAATGATACAAAATTTATTCCCGTGGTGTCGAGCGGTGATGGTCTCTGGACAGTGGTAGCTGATGTCACTGGTGACAATAGCCAATTTGGTGAGTGGTATGATTATGATAAGAAACACTGGGCGAATATACTAGAAGTGTCGAACGATAAATATGATGAATTTAATAAAGTGGGTAAACAAATTAATGATGGTGAGTATAAGTACCATTGGACATATTTGCCGCGTTATGCTTATGAAGTGCAACGCCGTGACGCAACAGATAAGCCTGCGACGTCCAAAATGTTTGACATTAAAATTGAAGCACTGGATGCTAAGATTAAGAGGCCACAGAAGTGTAATGGTGACAATAAAGATTATCGTACAGAGTGTGGTGTTAGTCGTAAATATGAGAATCAATCTTCTACCTGGGCGACACATCCGGCGTTTAGCGAGGGTGAGGCTGGCGTGTGGTTCTCGTTTGATCGTTCATCTATGTGCGACCAAGGATGGGGCGGAATGCTATGGGATAGAATTTATAATTGCATAAAGGATAAAAACAACAGTTCATATATTCACGTAGGGAATAATCGTGAGTGGGGCGCGCTAGCGTATTTAACTCTAAGCAACTATGGTGCTGGGGATATTAAAATTAACGATAAATGTTTTGCGGCTTATGACAGTAGTACAAAAAAGTGTTGGAGTATCTCTGCTGCTGAAGCTGGCGAGAGTTATCTTGTTGCTGCTACTAATGGTGCCGCTAATGGTCGTGCTGTCAACTTACCTGGCGTGGATTATTACGAAGATTCATTTTTTGACTATATTAAAAGCAGGCATAGTAGATTGGCGAACTGTACTTTTGAAACCTGTGGTGGGCAGGCGCTATATGAGATATCGGGCAACAATAGTTTGTCTAATAAAGAAGAAAGAGATCAATACGATTTTACAGCAGAAAAACCATATTGGATGTATAGAGGTGGTTTGCGTGTAACTGATTTACGCGGTTTGGGCGGAGGATATAGTGACAGTAGGAGCACGTTTATCGTGTTGCCAGTGAAGTCTGATGGTACTGCAATGGTAGAGAAAGAATTAACGGCGCTATTAACGGCTCCGCAGCGCCTGCAGCCCCAGCTCAAAGCAGCGCAGTCGAACCGGGTTAGCGAGCAGGCTAGTAGCGTCAAATTGGAGGCCAGCCAGCAAGTCGGTACTACTGAGGCTACTAAGACTAGCGAGCGACCTACCGCGCGCCCGCTCGACCAACAGCTCAGCCCCGCAGTTCGCAATCGCACAGAGGTTACCACTAATCACGCCGTAGTTGACAATGCCATCCCGCAAGTAAAACGTCAGCGTCAAGCTGTCGCCACAGGACCGGTGCTCCGCTCGAACGGTACAGGTGGTCAAACCAACTTGGTTGCCGGGCAGAGTCCGGTAGCTGGGGTGCTTGGAACGGAACAAAATTTCGTCAAGCAAGGGCTGACTCACGCTAACTCCTTGATAACGGCTGAATAAGCGGCGCAAAATTGTGCTATTTCTTCACTGGTAGTATAGATACCGAATGATGCGCGCACGACGCCAGACGGTAAATTGAGATGTTGCAAATAAAGGTCGTTACAGAGGCGCCCCCCACGGGTATTGATGTGGTAATTATCACTCAGTAACATGGTGATGTCGTGTGGACTAAGATGTGGCACTGCTAAGCTAAGCATTGTGCCAGAATACCCTACGCAGTAGTGTGCGAGGTTGTGTGCGGCAAGTTGTTTTCTCGCGGTGTTTTTTAGTGTTTGAAAATGTGCGGCGATATTATCCCATCCGATATTGTTGAGGTAATCGATAGCAGCGGCGAGACCGAGAACGCCGGCGATGTGGGGTGTACCAGGTTCAAATTTGGCGGGCGTATCAAGTAAAGTGAATTGGTGGTGAATTGGATCAAGCTGGCTAAAGGTTTCGCTGCCAAAGACTACTGGCGTGAGCCTGGCTTGCAATTCGTGTCGTACATAGAGTACGCCAATACCAGTGGGGGCGTAGAGTTTATGGCCACTAAAGGCGAGAAAATCGCAGTCGAGTTGTTTGACGTCGACCGGATAATGGCCAATGACTTGACTGGCGTCAACTGCTATCCAGCCACCTGCTTGATGGACGGCTTTGATAAATTGTGGAAAGTGATGTTGGCAGCCGGTTACATTGTCTGCTAAGGCATAGGAAAATAATTTAGTTTGTGCTGAGCAAGTTGGCTGGTCGTGCGTCATAAAGTTTAATTTGCAATCTGATATATGGGCTAAATGCACCCAAGGTAAGTAATTTGAATTATGCTCGTAAGGTGTTAGCACAATAGTGTCTTGAGCGCCAACTATAGGTTGTAAAAAGTGCATAACGGCGTTCAAACTGGCAGTAGCGGAGTTAGTGAAGATAATTTCATCGGGGTGACAGTTAATTAAATGCGCCACGGTGGCACGGGCGTCGGCAAATTGCGCCGTTATCTCACCTGCTCTAGTATAATTGGAGCGGCCGATGTTAGCTGGGTCGGTGTAATAGCTAGTGATAGCGTCAATTACTGCCGTAGGCTTAAGACTAGTGGCTGCACTGTCGAGGTAAATTGGGCGGGTTTTGACAAAATAGGGGAAGTCGTTACGATTCATTTAATTTAATCCCTTCTTTGCGGTATGGTGCTGCGATGCCGTCGAGCATTAAATTCTCGGCCGCCGTACGTGATAGACCGCGGCTCATGAGATAAAACAATTCATTTTCTGAAATGTATTTTGTACTGAGAGCATGGCCGGCTTTGACGGCGTCGTTGTTGATTTCGAGATTCGGCGCGGCCTCTACGGTGGCGTGGTCGCGTGTGATAACGTGAATTTCAAGCCAAGCGTTGGAGTGGGGCGCGGTTGGCGTGATGGTGATGGTAGCGTCAGCGCGCACTTTGGCTTCACCGCTCGCGATAATTAAAATTTGGATGCGTGAGCGTAGCCCCGGTTTTTTATGATAAAAGTTAAACTTAAAGGCGCAACTAGTGTCGGTCTCAATTAAATATTTTTGTGTGAAGTCGCGCGTAATGGATTTAGTGATATATTTCATCCCACCGAGCCCTCCATACTGAGATTAATTAGGCGATTTAACTCCACGGCATACTCCATTGGCAAGTTTTTGACGATTGGGTCGACAAAGCCGTTGACAATTAGGCCCGTGGCTTCATCTTCGTCGATACCACGGCTCATCATATAGAATAATTGTTCTTCACTAACCTTACTAACAGTGGCCTCGTGGGCGATTTGCGCGTCTGGTCGCTCAATAATGTTTTTCGGAAAGGTATTAGATACACTTTGCGCATCCATTAGGAGAGCGTCACATTTTGTAGAGGTTTTGGCGTCGGCGGCTGCTTGATCAATGTATATTTTGCCGCGATATGAGCAAATGCCGCCACCCAGCGAGATTGACTTAGCGATGATGGTAGAGGAGGTATGTGGCGCTAAGTGAATTGCTTTGCCGCCGTTGTCTTGATTCTGGCCAGTTTTAGCCACGCCGAGAGACAAAATGTCGCCACGCGCCCCCGGCTCAAGTAGAACAACGGATGGGTATTTCATAGTGATTTTGGAGCCGATGTTGCCATCAATCCATTCGCCGAGGGCATCGCCGTAAATATGCATGCGCTGAGTAGTGAGATTAAGAACGTTGGTGGACCAGTTTTGAATAGTGGTGTAACGAACGCGTGAGCCAGCCAAAGCAACTACTTCTACCACAGCGGCGTGAAGCGAATCGGTCGTGTAAATTGGTGCGGTGCAGCCCTCGACATATTGCACTTCGGCACCCTCGTCGGCAATAATTAAAGTACGTTCGAATTGACCGAGATTAGCGATGTTGATGCGGAAGTAGGCTTGGAGTGGAATGGTTAATTTGACATGTGGCGGGACATAAATAAAGCTGCCACCACTCCAAACAGCGGTGTTGAGCGCGGCGAACTTGTTGTCGCTGGCTGGTATGACAGTGCCAAAATATTTTTTAAATAATTCCGGGTAACGTTGCAGGGCGGTGTCGGTGTCAAGAAAAACCACACCCATGTTTTCCCACTCCGCTTTGAGATTTTGATAGACGATGGTGGAGTCGTATTGTGCGCCGAGCCCCGCGAGGTATTTTTGTTCAGCTTCGGGCAGGCCGATTTGGTCGTAAGTTTGACGGATGTCAGAAGGCAAGTCTGACCAATCTGTGGTTGGTTTATCAGACTTGGTGGCGTAGTAGCAAATGCTGTTAAAATCAATATCTAATTTAGGACCGAATTTTGGCATGGGCATTTTAATAAATTGACGGTAGGCGCGTAAGCGGCGGCGGAGCATCCATTGAGGTTCATGCTTAAGGGCGCTAATTTGGCGAACGGTGTCTTCACTGAGACCGTTAGGCAACCGCATTAAATTGCTCCATGTCGTAAGTGGTGGTTGGGTGTACGGCTGCTAAAAGTTGGTCGTGGTGTGAAATAATTATTAGTGTAGTTGGATAGTCGAGTGCGCGCAGGCGGTCGCTTAAGTACTTGACACTGATTTTATCGAGACCTGAGTCGGGCTCGTCGAGGAAGGCGAAGCGTGGCTTTAAGATTAGCATCTGCAGAATCTCAGACTTTTTCTTCTCGCCACCGCTAAAGCCGACGTTTAGATCGCGGTTGTAGTCGAAGTGTTGAAAGCCGAGATTGGCCGCTTCAGTTTGTAGCTGGTTTAATACCTCAAGGAAGTTAAACTGGTTATCAGTTAGTTTGGCAAGGCTGGTGCGCAAAAAGTTTGCATAACTCACGCCCGGAATCTCGGCTGGATACTGCATAGCAAGGAAGATGCCACGTTTGGCGCGCTCGTCAGCCTTGAGATGTGCAATGTCTTCGCCATCGAGGATGATTTTGCCACTCGTGATTTGGTAGTGCGGGTGACCGGCGATGACATTAACTAGAGTGGATTTGCCAGAGCCATTGCGGCCCAGTAGGGCGTAGCGGGCGTTGTCTTGGAAATCGAGCGTGACGTCGCGAAAAATTGGCTTGCCTTCAACGGTTGCTACACTTAGATGCTCAACTTTTAACCCCTTCATATAGTTGTATTATGGCAGGGAAATTTTAAAATAGCAAACATAATTTCGATGCTATCACTATAACTCGTTGCAAATATTACACGCATAAGCATATTGACCACGCTACATGCAGTGTAGTAAAATCATAAATACACGCAAGATAAAGCGTGTGTAATATAATCAAAAGCCAAGAATGGGGGAATATGAAGGAAGCTGTACAAGCAAAACCAAGGTGTGTGAAGCGGGTAGTACGAGAGACAACAGAGGTGAAAGAAGATAAATTTGTCGCTAATAATGAAGCTTATCAAATCAGTGCGCTAATTGTACAGTTAATGAGGGCCTATCGAACCATCGCCGGCTCGCTCGCCAAGGACTCAAGCAGTATTAAGCGTGAGAACGCGAACGTGAACGGCGACACGGCCATGGGTAAAATGTTGCAGTTTGGCCAGCAAGGCAGTAAAGCCTACGCTCGCGCTTGTCTCCTCCGC
The DNA here is from genome assembly GCA_947253945.1 of uncultured Candidatus Saccharibacteria bacterium. Taxonomy (GTDB): domain Bacteria; phylum Patescibacteriota; class Saccharimonadia; order Saccharimonadales; family Saccharimonadaceae; genus Nanoperiomorbus. The sequence continues at coordinate 60,334 of CAMYAY010000004.1, read as the reverse complement.
CCTGCCCACGCCCATGCCCACGACGACGGCGATATCCACATCCATGACTTAGATTTTTACGCAACGGGTACTTTGACTTGTTGCCAGACCGACCCGCTCGTTTTGTTTGACCACGGTGGCTTCTCAACCGGTCACGGTTACCTGAGGACGCCAAATAGCATTGGTAGTTATGCGGCATTGTGTGCGATTATTTTACAGTCCAACCAAAACGAGCAGCACGGTGGTCAAGCGATTCCGAACTTTGATTACGCGATGGCCCCTGGGGTTAATAAGACTTATCGTAAGTCCATCAAGCGTATTTTAAATGAATATAATGATTTAACAGAGCAGAACTTGACGGTGGCGGCTGATGAATTAGCCAAGCTAAATTACCCTGACGCCATCAAAGACTTGCCAGCGAAAGTCTTTAAACTAGCTAAAGCGGACACGATTCGCCAGACTTATCAGGCGATGGAGGGGCTGGTGCATAACCTCAACACCATGCATAGCCGTGCCGGCGCGCAGGTGCCATTTACGAGTTTGAATTTTGGTACTGATACGACGCCAGCTGGTCGATTGGTGGTTGAGCAGTGGCTTAAAGCTACTGAGGCTGGCCTTGGCCACCATGAGACGCCAATTTTTCCAATTAGCATTTTTAAGGTGAAGGAAGGGGTAAATTATAACCCTGAAGACCCAAATTACGACTTGTTTAAGTTGTCGATGAAGGTGTCGTCCAAGCGCTTGTTCCCGAACTTTGTGTTCTTGGATGCGCCATTTAATTTAAAGTGGTATCGGCCAAACGATTACCGTAGTGAAATTGCCACTATGGGCTGCCGCACGCGTGTGTTTGAGTCAATCTTCTCAGAGTCGAATGGTACGGCTTGTCAGCGTGGCAACTTGTCTTATACCTCAATTAACTTGCCACGGCTTGGCATCCGTCACGGTATTTGCCTTGGCGAGCGTAAGGTAGCTGACTGGAAGGCATTTTATCAGGATCTGGATAATTTGATGGATATGGTGGCGGAGCAGCTGATGGACCGCTATAATTTCCAGAAGGAAAAGCTGGTGCGCGAGTTCCCATTCCTCATGGGCGAAGGCAACTGGATGGGCAGCGATAAGCTGGGTATGGATGATAAGGTAGAGTCGGTCATCAAGCACGGTTCAATGACAATTGGCTTTATCGGGTTAGCTGAGACCTTGGTAGCGATGACAGGTCATCATCATGGTGAGTCGGATGCAATGGAGCAGAAGGGCTTAGAAATTGTGCGCCACATGCGCGACAAGTGTAACGAGTATAAGGATAAGTATCATCTCAACTTTAGCGTGTTCGCAACGCCAGCCGAGGGGCTATCGGGACGATTCACAAAAATGGATCAAAAGCGCTATGGCAAAATCAAGGGCGTAACCGACCGCGAGTTTTATACTAATTCGTTCCATGTGCCAGTGTATTATAAGATTAGTGCCTTTGATAAAATCGACAAGGAAGCGCCGTTTCATGCGCTATGCCTAGGCGGGCACATAACTTATATTGAGCTTGATGGCGACCCAAGTCAGAACATCGAAGCGTTCGAGGCGGTGATTCGTCACATGAAGGAGAAGGGTGTGGGCTATGGCTCAGTTAACCATCCGGTTGATTCTGACCCAGTCTGTGGCTTTTCGGGTATCATCTCGGGCACGACTTGTCCATCTTGCGGTCGTGAGGAGTCGGATGGACTAGTTGGTTTTGAGCGCTTGCGCCGGATTACAGGTTACTTGGTGGGTACGCTTGACCGCTGGAATGATGCGAAACGCGCCGAGGAAGCTGCGCGCGTCAAGCACACTGTTTCAACGAGCCTAAATGGCGTGTACACTAAGAGTCAGAAGGCGGATCGTGAGCTAAAGAAAGCCACCAGCAGCCGTAACGACTTTAAGGTATAATTAAGTTATGGCAATTGAAGTAGCACCTGATGAAATATTACTAGCTGGCCCAATCCAGAGCGATTCAATCGTTGATGGTGCGGGCCTGCGTGCCGTGGTATGGTGTCAGGGGTGCTACCGTGCTTGTCCGGGTTGCCATAATCCGGAGTCATGGAGCGACCAAGCTGGCACGGTGGTAAAAATCGATTGGGTGAAGGAGCAGCTTAAGAAAATGCGCGGTCAGACGGGGCTAACTTTTAGCGGCGGTGAACCGATGCTGCAGGCAAAGGCCTGTAAAGAAATCGCAGACTGGGCGCGACGCGAAATGGGCTGGAATATCTGGTCTTTTACAGGGTTTACTTATGAGAATATCAAATACCAGCGTGAGTGGGCGCGTCCAGAGATGTGGGAGTTCACTAAGTCGTTGGATGCGATGATTGACGGAATGTTTATCTTGCCGGAGCGTGATTTAACTCTGCGTTTTCGTGGGTCGCGTAATCAGCGTTTGCTACATCTTAAGGATGGCGAGATTACAGCAATTGAGTAGTCTGTAGTATAATGGTTTTATGCACCCGTAGCTCAGTGGATTAGAGCACTGGTTTCCGGTACCAGGTGTCGTAGGTTCGAATCCTATCGGGTGTACCAATCTAATTACCCCTCATTTGAGGGGTGTTTTTTAGTCGTTAACTATGTTATCGATCTTGGCACACAAGCGCTTGATCGGACCGGTATTGAGTGTGAGTTTTACCATGCGGTTTGCTACTAAGTGGTCGTAAATAATAGATAAGATATTGCAAATTACAAAGACTGCTACGCTGGCGATAATCAGGGCAAGCAACCTAATGCAGAAGGCATCATTGATAGACAGAGTAGTCAGTAAATCGACCCTTTCCCATAAAGCTTCGCGGATTACCATGCTGTCACTAATGAGGTAGACGCCAAGCGCTGAAGCACTAATTAGTCTAGTAGCTCTACAGAAGATAGAGTTGGATAAGATTGGTTTAATTCTGGTAAATAAGATAAAGATGCTAGCGCCCATGTAGTTTTCTGCTATTGTTAAGCCAGAGTTTGTTGTCATCTCGGGTAAGCCAAGAAAAGCGAGGATGCTACTATGCGCTATTGGAAGATTGGCAGCATAATGAACACCCAAGCTTAATGTAAAACATCCGCAAATTATTAGCCAAATCTGATAGGACTTTAATTTAATAGTATCGCCATATAGCTTAATCCACGCACCGATGAGATAGGTGGTGATTGATACCATAAAGAACAGGTATGGATTTGGATCGGGAGCAAAAGTGTATTTGACGAGACGTATAGTGCTGAGCGTCAAAATAAGATAGCCAAGTTGTTTGCGGTTAGAGTGTTGGACGAATTTATTTAGCATCGGTGATACTAATAATAAAATAAGGTAACTAATAATAAACCAGTAGCCATAAGATAGAATTGGTAAAATACTAGATAGTAACATACCCCATGCGCCAAGTCTATCTATACTATGCCACGCGGTGCTAGATTGTAACCCTAAGCTACTAGCAACTAAGAAAACTAATAGTACCATTATGGCATACCACCAGACGTGAACAAATGTTTTGATGATATGCTTGGTGTTAAATTGGCGTTGGCAGCAAAAATAGCCCGTTAAGATAAAAAAGATAGCCACTCCAACTTTACCAAAGTTGGATAGTGAACTAAAAATAGCACCAGATAAGGCTCCTTTGGAATGCGACAACGAAGAATTAACTATTGCGTGGCAAAAAACGACCATAAACATGGCAATAATGCGTAAAATTTCAAAGCGTAAGTCACGCGGTTTATTAGCTTCTCCAGTGTGACGGAAAATTTTAAAAGCATTTAGCATTTAGTTGCCACGCCTTATTAGTCTACGATAAGTCTTTTCTACGATAGAACGTCGTCTACTGCCACGTGGCAAAAGTTTTTTAACAAATTCGCCACAATGTGATTTAGTTAGAGCTAACTTATTACCTAATGCAGGTTGTTTAATTGACACGTCATTTGAGCTATGATGTGTTGCCACGAACATTGGCCAGAGCTGGCTAGTTTGCATTACTTGATAAAATTCAATCAAAAATGGCGAGTTGATATCGTTAATGATATCGTCTGGATAGAACTTGGCGATTTTGTAGTCGATAGTGCCAGAGCGTATTTTATCCCAAGCTTGGCTGAGTGCAATTGGGGCAAAACCTTTTGCTGCTAGTATGGGAGCTTTATTTGTTGGTATTTGATAATCCCATATGTTGTCTAGTAGTAATGGTGATAAGCCGAGGCTATTAAAAATTACCTCGTTAGTTTGGTTTGGTAAATCATTGCTTATTGTTAGAACTTTGTTTAGTGTAATCTGAGTGCGTATTTTAGCTAAGTCTAGTAACATTACACTAGTGTTGAAGAAGTGCCCAAAATCAATTTTTAAGTTAGCCAGTTTAGTGGCATTGCTGACAGGCTGATGTGCGTCGACGTATCGAAGGTAATTGTAATCCATAATGTCTTGCGCTGCTGCAAGTGGGTGGTTGCCCAATTTAATATTACTTAATTCATTTAGGTCAGCCTTAACCCAGGTGTGCCAGTTTAGCACGATGACACGATTGAATTCTGGAAGAAAATAAGGCAAGGCTAACTTAAAGTTAACTATGATGTTGTCACCATGTAACTCTTGCTGTTGGTCGATGAAGTCAGCGAAGTTAGCAAAACGAATTGAGGTCTTGGTACTGGCCATTTTTTTCAAACAATATTTAACTGAGTCCAACAGATTGTCGTTATAAGCGATAATAATGTCATAATGCGATTTCTGTTGATTGTTGAGTAGTTGTTGTAGGGTGGATCCAAGATAGAATGAATGTTCTAAAGTGCTCCCAGTAAAGTCGATAACTATTGGCACCGACTTTGCGATTGGCTTTAACGGTATAATTGGGTCGGTTTTAAATACGTAAAGCATTTGCAAATGCTTTACCTTAAGTTGTGGATTTGTTTGTCGTATGTAGTGAATATAAGCACTAGTTAGAATTTCGGCAAGATAGCCGTAGACACGGTTACTATTGATGCTACGGTTTGGTAGCTCTGGTGTGAGATAGCCCTCCATCTTGCGCAGAACAGAGAATGTAAAGTCGCACATATCGCAAAAGTACTTTTTGCGCATAATGAACATGTTGTACCCTAAGAAAGTATTCCCCTGCATATAAGATTGAATGTAAGGATAAACTTTAGGATAGAGTTGCTTGATGACATTAAGCATTCGGTCGATATCATTAGTGTTAATAATGGTGCCATCATGCATCTTGTAGTGTTCATAAACCGTAGAGCCCGGTACGCCAATAGGGGTAGGTAGTCCGTATACTTTGCGATCCTCATGGATGATTAAATCGTTAGATTCGATAATGCGACGCATAGCAGTTGGGTCGTCTAGGCCATACTTATGGAATGTGTCAGGTGACAAGATCTTAGTTCGTACCATACCGCGTCCGTCGTCGCTAATTGGGAACTTCTCATCAGCAAATGAGTAAAAGCGGCGGTAATGAAATAGCCCATAATAATCAGCATCAAGATTTTTCCACGCCCAATAGATAGCGGTTAACTCACAGTAGCCAGAGTTCTTTGCTGAAATATTATCTTCACCATCATCATCACGTTGTAGACCTAAATCAACCTTAGCCTTAGCGGCACCAACTTGTATTGGTAAAAACAACTCATTCTTTGGTAACTCACTTGGCTTATGGCATGCTATTAGTATCTTAATGTTTGACTCTTTACTCATCTATACCTTCTAATGATATTGGTTAAATTAACGGCGGATTATTTTATGATAGATTTTTTTAGCAACATAGCGATGCTTACTGCCCTTTGGTAATAGTTTATTTACTATGCGCCAAAAGATGGCGGCAGGTGCAAGTTTTTCCCGTAGACTAGCTTTGCCGCCATTAGCAAGATCGGTCTTTGCAAGCACAAATAATGGCCACATTGGAGTTTCGCGCATCGCTGTATAAAGTTCTGCGGCAAATTTAGCGCGATAGTGGTCAGTACCCTCTTGATCAAAATGGCCAATATTATAGCTATCTGTTAATTTTTTCCATTCTTGGCCAAGATCAATAGGTGCAAAGCTATTTGCCTTGTATGAAATATAAGACCAGCTATAGTCTGTGTCGATGTGATAGCCATAAGTCTGTGGTAGTGGCTTGTAATCAGGAACTAGTAAATTGAACGCCACCAATGCTGGATAGTCGCGCAATTTTTCGCAGGTTGCAATGGCCTTGTCTACAACCACTGATTTTTCTAGCTTTGGCACATCAACTACCATTACATTGGTGTTATAGACGCTATTTGCATCGATAGCAATGTTGTGTTCCCTCTGCAAACGCTCGACCACGCTAACTCGGCTAATTCGGTCGATATAGAGTAGTGAACCAATTTCAATGGCGTCAAGTGGCGCTGCTACTGTTTTGTTATTTAAGTCAGTTTGATATAACTTTTCTAGGTCGGTCTTAACCCAAGTATTCCAATCGAGAAATATTACTTTTTTGTACTCGGTTAGCAAATGCGGCATAACTAGTCGGAAGTCGACCATAACATCGCGGTTGTAGACTGCTTCTAGTTGGTCGAGATATTTTCTGAAGTTAATGAATCGAATGCTGATGTCACCCTTGCTAAGGCTTTTGATATACGCGAGGACTGAGTCTGGAATGTTGTTATTATGCGCAAGGATAATATCTAGTTTACTATGGTTATTCTTAATTAGTTGATTAATTGTAGTAGCTAGATGATACGAGTAAATTTCTTCGCCCTGAGTGAAGTTAATTACCACTGGAATAGAGCTTTTTATTGGCTTGAGCGGTGCGATTGGGCTAGTGTCTCCGTAGATACAGACGCGTTGCAAATTTTTGTGCTTAAGATTCGGCACTGTTTGGTCAAGATAGTAGATATAAGCGTCGGTTAGAAGTTCGGCGAGGTAGCCATAAATGCGATTGCCGTCGATACTGCGAGTCTTAAGTTCTGGTTCTAGCTTTGCCTCAAGGTTTTTCAAGACGGTGAATTCGAAGTTACACATATCGCAAAAGTACTTTTTACGCATAATAAACATGTTGTAGCCACGGAAGTAGTGACCATGAATATATTGGTAAAAATACGGCGCAATTTTAGGAAAGCTATGCTGGATTTCTTCCATTACGGCATCAATATCGGAAGTTCTGGCGAAAATACCCTTGTGATTTTTGTAATGTCCATATACGGTTGGCACCTTAGGCCCGGCCATCGGCATGAGGTGTTTAACCTTACATTTGTATTGAGTGACGATATCGGCGCTTTGAATTATTGCGCGCATTTTATCTGGGTTGTCGAGGTTGAATTTATGAAACACTTCCGGGGAGGAGACTCTAGGATAGATACTATGGAAGCCATCATTGCCGTCTTCAGGAAACTTCTCATCAGCAAATGAGTAAAAGCGGCGGTAATGAAACAGCCCATAATAATCAGCATCAAGATTCTTCCACGCCCAATAGATAGCGGTTAACTCACAGTAGCCAGAGTTCTTTGCTGAAATATTATCTTCACCATCATCATCACGTTGTAGACCTAAATCAACCTTAGCCTTAGCGGCACCAACTTGTATTGGTAAAAACAACTCATTCTTTGGTAACTCGCTTGGCTTATGACATGCTATTAGTATCTTAATGTTTGACTCTTTACTCATCTATCCTCCTCTAGTCTTACCTATTATAGCATATTAGCATGTGATAAAAATATATGTGAATAGGTGGTTTTGCCATTTTATGCTATAATTTTTTTTAGAGCACCCGTAGCTCAGCGGATTAGAGTACTTGGCTTCGAACCAAGTGGTCACAGGTTCGAACCCTGTCGGGTGTACCAGATATTATTTATGACAAAGCAGTCAAAGCAAGTTGGACCGCGCGAGCTGAACGGGCGCGAGCTAGTTGGGTTTATTAAAGAGCGTCAGGCGCATCAAGTGCGTGGCCTGAGACAGCATTTTAAAGTTGTGCCGAAGCTGGCGATTATTACCACGATTGATAGTCCGGTAATTGATTTATATGTGCGTTTGAAGTGTAATTATGCTGCAGATATTGCAGTAGAAACTGAGGTACACCGTACAACTAGCCAAGCGGTGGGTGATTTGCTGGCGCAGCTAAATGCCGACCCAAGCGTGAAAGGCATTATTGTGCAGTTACCACTTGACGACCCAGCGCAGACTGACGCAGTGGTGAATTTAATCACACCAGAGAAAGATGTCGATGGCTTAGGTCAAAATGCGAAGTGGGATTCTGCTACGGCTACGGCAATTAACTGGCTGCTAGCTGGTTATAACGTTAATTTGTCATGCAAGCGGTTGGCCTTGGTGGGCAATGGTCGCTTGGTGGGTGCACCACTGCTTAAAATGTGGCGTAATTCTGGACTGGATGTGACGGTGTATGATGAATCGACCACGGATAAATTGGCTACAGAGTTAATTAATTATGACGTTATCGTTTCAGCGGCTGGTGTGCCTGGGCTGATTAAATCGGAAATGTTGCGCCCTGGCGCAGTGGTGGTAGATGCTGGTACGGCGAGTGAAGGTGGTAAAGTAGTGGGCGATTTAGACTCCGCAGCACGTCAGCGGAGTGACTTGACGGTGACGCCTGAGAAGGGCGGCGTGGGGCCATTAACCATTGCGGCTCTGCTCGATAATGTGATTCGCGCTAGCTATTAGCGACAAAATGTTTGCATAAGACATAAAAATAGGTTATAATCTAACAAGATAGGGTCTCGTCGTCTAACGGTTAGGACATCAGGTTTTCATCCTGACAATTCGGGTTCGATTCCCGGCGAGATCACCAGATATTATAACCACCTCTGTGCGAGGTGGTTTTGTGCTATAATAGAAGTAATGAAACAAGCGAAGAAGCGTAATAAAAAGTATCGCGGCGCCGATGCAGCACGCGATAACATGGTGCGGGTTCATCGAGTAAAAGCGGTGACGCGTAGTCGGGTCGGCCAATTTATTCACGATAATGCTACTAAGCTAAAGTATGGTGCAATTATTGTGGTAGCGATTGGCTTAGTGGTACTCGGTATCATGAGTATTCGTTAATGTGCTAAAATAAACGTATGAAGAATATTGCCATTATCGAGGATGACCAGCTGATTGCCCAGATGTATCGCATGAAGTTAGAGAGCGAGGGCTACAATGTCAACGTTGCGGTGAATGGTATGACTGGTATTGAGATGGTAGAGAACACCAAGCCAGATTTGATTCTGCTTGATCTAACATTGCCAGATATTGAAGGTGATGTGGTGCTTGACGGTATTCGGCACATTGATACAGCGTTGGCTACACCAGTGGTAATTTTAACTAACCTAGACGATGCCGACGCACCAAAGCAGCTCGCGAAGTGGGATATTGACGATTATATTGTGAAGGCTAACTCAACACCACGCCAAGTGGTAAATCGTGTGGCGGAGATTTTGAAGCGTCGTAATCTCGGCGGCAATAAGTCTTAAGTGCTTGCGCTTTTTGTGCTACAATAGTGCCAGATAGGAGAGATAAATAATGGCACATATTGATACAATTAAACGAACGAAAATTTTGGCCACGATTGGGCCAGCGGTAGATGATCCCGCGATGCTAGAAAAGATTATTCGCGCTGGCGTGAACGCTTGCCGGATGAATTTTAGTCACGGCACCGAGGAAGAGCGCCTGGGCGAAATTCGCCACATCCGTGAAATTGAGGCAAAGTTAGGTCGGCATATTGCAATCGTACAGGATTTACAAGGGCCGAAGATTCGCTTCGGTGAGCTGAAAGACGATATGCGGTATGACATTAAGACTGGCGATGTATTGGGCTTAACTTATGGTATTACGCATGATGGTGGTAATAATTTGCCTTCGCAGTACGACTTAAGTGATAAATGCGAGCCAGGTGACGCGATCTATTTGTTTGATGGTAAAATTAAGACGATTGTTCAGTCGATTGAAGGCAAGACGGTGTGGGTGAAAGCGCAGAACCCGGGCTATATCATCTCACATAAGGCGATTAATTTGCCAGATATGAAGGGCGGTAAAGCGCCAGTTTTGACACCGAAGGATTTAGAAGACCTTGATTGGGGTTTGACACAAGATATTGATTACACAGCAATTTCATTTATTCACCATGCTGATGATGTGCGTAAATTGCGTGAAATTATTCGCTCAAAAGGGAGCGACCGTCCGATTATTGTTAAGCTAGAGACTAAATCGGGTGCTGACCCAGCTAATCTTGAGGATATTGTGAAGGAAGCTGACGGTATGATGGTAGCGCGTGGCGACCTTGCTGTGGAAGCCGGTATGGAAATTGTGCCGATTGTCGAACGCCGGATTATTGAGCTTTGTCAGAAGTATTGCAAGCCATGTATTGTGGCAACACAAATGTTAGGTTCGATGGTAGAAAACCCAGAGCCAACGCGTGCTGAGGTTAATGACGTTGCGACGGCGGCGATTGAAGGTGCCGATGCAGTGATGTTATCTGATGAGACTGCGATGGGTCAATATCCGCTCGATGCAGTGACGGTGATGAACAAGGTATTGCAATATACACAACAACACCAACCAGTGTACGACCTCTACGAGCGACGGGGCACTGACTCTGACCGTGATGCTATGGCACAGGCGGCAATTACTTTGGCGCGCGAAGCGCATGCTGATGCAATTGTAGTTGAAACCGCTGATGGTGTAATGGCGCGCAATGTGGCGGTGTATCGCCCAGAGACATTGATTATTGCTGTGGCGCCAACTAAGCGCATCGTGAATCGTACGAGTTTATTGTTTAACACGCGGAGCTATCAGGGGCAGCGCGGTGAAGCGGAACAGCTTGCCCGTCGTTTAGTGCAAGAGGGTTTCTTTGGCAAAGAGCACGCCCGCGTGGTTTTGGTGCAGCAGTTGGTTAATGAAGCGCCATGTGCTGATGCAATTCGGTTACTAAATATTTAGGGGGGTAAATGAGCGAAGTAACTTTTCCATATCAGACGGTCCGAGATATCGATGTCCAGGGCAAGCATGTTCTGGTGCGTGCGGATTATAATGTGCCATTGAATGAGCAAGGGCAAATTTCGGATGATTTTCGTATCGAGGCGTCGTTGCCGACCTTAAAATATTTGTTGGCGCGCCACGCTAAAGTGGTGGTTATGTCACATTTGGGACGACCAAAAAGTGCGGCGGATAAGCAGTTCTCGCTGGCGCCGGTAGCGCGCGCCTTGGCGGCGAAACTAGATATTACGGTGCGGTTCTTGAATGACTGTATTGGCGAAGAAGTGCAGCAAGCAACTGCCAAACAGACTGAAAATGAGATTATTCTGTTAGAGAATCTGCGCTTCCATAAGGAAGAGAAGGCGAACGACCCAGCTTTTGCTAAGGCCTTGGCAACCGATACCCATGCTGAAGTGTTTGTGCAGGATGGCTTTGGTGTTGTACATCGCGCCCATGCCTCAACTGCTTCAATTACCGAATATTTGCCAGCGGTAGCAGGTTTGTTGCTTGAGCGCGAGTATGTTGCTATTAAGCAGGCAATCGACCAGCCGCGGCGGCCGATGACGGCTATTATTGGCGGTGCCAAGATTAGCGATAAGATTCCACTAGTAAAGAAGTTTATTGAAACGGCCGATAACGTGGTTGTTGGCGGCGCGCTAGCAAATAATTTTTTAAAGCACCTCGGTTATAACGTGGGTGTTAGCTTGGTGGAAGACGGTGTGGACGACATTGTAGCGGATATCTTTCAGCTAGCACACGATAAGTACGGTGACGCGTTTGACGAAAAGTTTATTCTGCCACGTGATGTGGCGATCGCAGTAAATGGTAGTCTAGACGACCCGCGTCGTGAAGTGAGCCTCGACCAAGTGTCGGACGCTAACGTGATTTACGATTTGGGCGAAAAGACCATCAATGTAATTGATCGCCTAGTAGCTAGCAGTGGTACGGTGATTTGGAATGGTACGCTTGGCATGGCTGAGCGTCAGCAATTTGCCCATGGCTCAGCACGTCTCGCAATGAGCCTAGCGCGCGACCCGAAGATCACTAGTGTTATTGGTGGCGGTGATACGGCTGACTTTGTGCGTAACTGGGATAGCAAGCGCGGTGGTAGCTTCACTCATGTTTCGACTGGCGGTGGCGCTAGCCTAGAGCTAATGTCAGGGCAGACTCTGCCGGGTATTGCGGCACTACTTTGGAAACTATAGTTTGTATTTTGAATAGTCTCGTGCTTATGTTAAAATAGTATTAATTAGGGGGCATATGAAGAAGTATATTATTGGTAACTGGAAGATGAACCTCAATGTGCACGAGGCTTCATTGTTTGTGGCTAAGCTGGCGCAAGTAGTGCCGATTCGGCGTGATGTCGAGACGGTGATTTGCCCAGGCTTTTTGGCACTCGAACCAGTTTCATTGCAAATTAATCACCGTCAGCTTAAATTGGGCGCACAGAATTGTTATTGGCGAGATGGCGGAGCTTTTACAGGTGAAGTTAGTGCAACGCAGCTTCGCGGTTTGGCGCAATATGTACTAATTGGCCATAGTGAGAGACGTAACATTTTTGATGAAGACGACCGTGATATTCGGTTTAAGGTGCAAGCCGCGGTGCGCAATGAGCTATCGCCAGTGCTTTGCGTGGGTGAGACTGAACTTGAACGCAACGACGGCGATACCCAGCATGTGTTGAATGACCAGGTGGCGTCGGGGCTGATGAATATTAGTTCGGATGAATTGGATGGCGTACTAATTGCTTACGAGCCAGTTTGGGCCATTGGCACAGGCTGCACACCACAGGTAAAAGATGTCGAAGAGGCGGTGAGTATTATCCGTGCTCAGGTGGCGCATATGTTTGGACGCGCCGCTGCCGCTAAGGTGCCAGTGTTATACGGTGGTAGTGTTAGTACTATGAACGATCGAGATTATTTATCAGCTAAGGGCGTGAACGGCTTGCTAGTTGGGCACAATAGCTTGATTGCACCAGAGTTTGCACACTTTGTTGATACGGCGGCTGAAGTCGCAAAGCAGGAGAATGTAGCTAATGGCTGATTTTGATTTTGAGGAGCTCGACCGGGTAATTAAGGAGATGTCGGACGTTGATGTACCGGCAAATTCTGAACAGCCAAAGACGGCTGACTCGGTTGAAGATGCTTCTCAAACTCAAAAAGCAGTTACGGAGCAGATTGCAGAGCAGCAGGCTGAAGTGTCTGAAGTAAAGATTGTAAAAGCCAAGGCGATGGATGTAACATCGAACAAGGTTATTAGTGTTATCTCGCAGGAAGATGCTCATGCAATTATAATGGCGCGTCGGAAAAAGCGCGCGGCGGAAATTAATCAACGCATGATGGAGGAGCGTAAGCAGCGTCAAGCTGCTAAGCTCAATAAAGTGAAGGCTGAAGTTGAGGCTGAGGCTGAGCTAGATAAATCAGTTAAGCCGGCTGGACCAGAAGCGGCACAGTCAGAGACTCCCGTTAATACAGTCAAGACGGAATCAGAGGTTAAAGAGCCAGAGGTAGCGCCAACTAAGCAGTCTGATGCCGAGCCAGCAGCTAAAGCTGAACTAAAGCCAGAAGAGAAACCTGAGGCAAAGTCTGAGGTGAAATCTGAAGATAAGTCTGAAGTAAAGCCTGAAACCGAGGCTGATACTAAGAATAATGTTGCATCTGCCGAAGCTAAATCGTCTGAACTGAAAGATTCGGATGTAGTGAAGAAATCTGAACCAGAAAATACCGAGGCTTCTGAATCAGCCACGAAGCCCTCAGATGATACCGATGAGAATGATGAGAATGATGAGAATGATGTGGCCGCTCGATTGAACCGCCGTTTAGTGCGATATAGCCAGCGTTTGTCGCGTCGCACTCTGCGCCAGCCGCGGCCAATAGAGGAAGCAGCGACTCCATTAGCTGGTGATAGCCGTCCAGACGAAAAGCCTTATGAATCGCCATTTTTAGAGGGAGTGAAAGTTAAAAAGGCGCCACTCGGCGTTAAAGAACCGGAGCGCAAGACAAACGCCGTTGCAGTTAAAAGTGAGCCAGCTGAGGTAGAGATGGCGCCGCGCAAGAATCAAAAGCCTACCCCGACTAGCCACAATGCCACTACAAATAGTGATGGGTTTATCGAAAGCTTTATTAATAGCATGCAAATGAAGCGCGAGCAGCAAAGTATGGTGGAGTCGCACACTATGCCTCGCCGGCCAAAGGCAACGCTTGATAATATGGGGAGCGCAGCACGTCCATCGCGCCGTCGGCTTGGCCGTCGTGATGATGACGACGACAACAATTCGCCGTTTGATGACTTGCAGGTAGTCGACAAGCGTTCGCGGTCGGCTTGGACTTGGATTGTAGTCTGCTTGGTTGTATTAATCGCTCTTTCGGGAGCTGGTGTTTACCTCTATTTGACTGGCAATCTTGACCATCTAATTAACTCTTTAAAGTGATAAAATAGAGTTATGCTAGATAATGCGGGCGACAGTGTTTTAGAAGGGCTAAATACTAAACAGCGTGAGGCGGTGCAGTGTACTGAGGGACCGCTGTTGGTAATTGCGGGTGCTGGCTCGGGTAAAACTAAGACCCTAACTCACCGCATTGCCTATATTTTATTGAATCATTTAGCAACCGAACAAGACGTTTTGGCGGTGACGTTTACCAATAAGGCGGCGGGTGAGATGCGCGAGCGGTTGGCGACACTGCTACATCAGCCAAATTATCGTTCATTTATGCCCTGGATGGGTACATTTCACTCTATTGCTGTAAAGTTATTGCGGTTGTATGGCGAGGCAATCAATGTTCCGACTAATTTCGTGATTTTTGATGAAGCCGATAAAATGACGCTGATTCGGAATATCATGAAGGATTTTGCGATATCGGATAAGCAATTTACACCGAAGGCGATTGCTTCGGCTATCTCTAACAGTAAAAATGCGGGTGATAGTCTGGAAGATTACAACAAAAAGGCAAATAATCCTTACTGGCGTACTATTTATGAGGTTTATCGGCGTTATGAAGAGCAACGCCGCAAGCAGCGTGCATTGGACTTCGATGATTTGCTAGTGGAGGCGCATCGGTTACTACATGATTCACCAGAGGTGCGGAAGCGCTTGCAGGAGCAATTTAAGTATATTTTGGTTGACGAGTATCAGGACACTAACCATCTTCAGTACCGGATAATCAAGTTACTACTGAACGGTAAAAATAATATTTGTGTAGTGGGCGACGATTGGCAGTCGATTTACAGTTGGCGCGGCGCAGATTTTACGAATATTTTAAATTTCTCGCAGGATTTTGCTGGCGCCAAAGTGGTGAAGTTGGAACAAAATTATCGTTCAACCGGCAATATTTTAAATGCGGCGCATAATGTCATTGTTAAAAATACACAGCGAAGCGATAAGCAGCTTTGGACGAAGGCGGGTGATGGCGAACCAGTGCAATTTATTGAGGCGTATAATGAGCTAAACGAAGCCGAGACGATTGGCTTGCAGATTCAGACGGCGCACGCTGTGGGGGCGCGACAGTATAATGATTTTGCGATTCTTTACCGCACTAATGCTCAGTCGCGTGCTTTTGAGCAAATGTTCCGCAAATTAGCTCTGCCTTATAAAATCATTGGCGGGTTGCGCTTCTATGACCGTGCTGAAATCAAGGACTTGCTAGCGTATTTGCGTATTGTTTATCAACCATATGATGAGGTTAGCTTTCGGCGTGTCGTTAATGTGCCGAAGCGTGGTCTTGGTGAAGTTTCGGTTGACCGATTTTTAGAGTGGCGAGCGCAGGCTGATTGTTCGGTGGTTGACGCCTTGCGGCAAGTGGATATGTGTAATGATTTAACGCCGCGTGCCCGTAAAGAATTGCAGGCACTAGGCGAATTGTTTAGTAAATTAGCCGAGCGGGCTACAGTAGTCACGCCTGACCAGCTACTAACAGATTTAATTGATGCAACCAAGTACCGAGAATATTTGGACGACGGCACCGACCAAGGGTGCGCCAAGGTAGAGAATGTTGAGGAGCTAGTGAGCGATGCTAAACAGTATGGTGATTTGGCGAGCTTTCTTGAGGAGGTGGCACTAGTATCGGGCGCGGATGATATTAATCACGACCATGCTGTTAATTTAATGACTATGCATGCCGCGAAGGGGCTGGAGTTCCCGGTAGTTTATCTAGTGGGTATGGAGGACGGACTATTTCCGAGCGCACGAGACTTACTGACTGATTCGGCGCTTGAAGAGGCGCGTCGCCTCTGTTATGTCGGTATGACGCGAGCCAAGGAGGAGCTAACTCTTAGTTATGCGCGGAGTCGAATGATGAACGGCCGAGTGCAGTACAATATGCCGTCGCAATTTTTGAGTGATATTAAGGGCGAGCCAGTGAAGCCAGCGAATAGTAATTACGACAATTACGACCAGTATGATGATTATCGCCATGTTAGCGATAATACGGGCTGGGCAATACGCCGTCCGGTAGATAGCCAAGAGCCGCATTACGAATATGAAGATGCATCACTTAGCATTGGCGACCGCGTGCGCCACCAGATGTTTGGTGACGGTACGGTGCTAGCAGTAAATGGTTCGACGGTGAAAGTGCAGTTCGCCTCGCGTATCCGCAGTATCAATCTTGAGTATGCGCCGCTCGTAAAAATTAGCTAGATTATTAAAGTGTGGTATAATAATACTACGCGATGATAAAAGTAATGCACTCTTATCGGAATATTTGGTGGGGGGTAACAGTTACTATGTTACCGGTGCTGTTTGCTATTAGTATTGTATTGCCATTGCCGGCGTTAGCGGCAACGGCTAGTTTAGATAGTAAAACTGTGACCGCTTATGACAGTGGAGTGGAACATACCACAATTACTCAGGCTAAGACAGTGGCGCAGGCCTTAAAAGACCTCAATATTAAGTTAAATAATGGCGACCAGACCGATCCACCTTTGCAGTCAGAGCTAAAGGGTACAGTAATCGTAATTAATGTAAAGCGAGCACGGCCGGTTACAGTGGTGGAAGGTAATAAAAAATACCGCGTGGTGACTTCTAGTACTGACCAGGCGAAGATTGCCGGCAAGGCACAGGATTTGCGGCCGGGTGACAAGGTGCACACTAGGTTGGTGCGTGATTTTGTGGCTAACGGCGGTGCGGGCGAGCAAGTTGAAATTAAACGGGCACGCCAAGTGCGGGTTTACCTCTATAATAGTTTAATTAGTATTTATACCACCAAGGATACTGTGGGCGAGATGCTGCGTGAAGCGGGGATTTATTTGCAGGCGAGCGACCAAGTATCAGTAGATATTAATACGCGCCTCACAGATAATATGCCAGTTTTTAGTGTAATGCGAAAGGGTGAGTCGATTGTTGAGGAGACTGAAGATATTCCGATGGGTACCGAGACGCGTCAAGATAGCACCAAAAAGGTAGGTTACCACGAGGTGCTTGCAGGTGGCAATAATGGCAAAAAGACGGTGGTTTATCAGATTGTAATTGGACCAGATGGTACTAAGAATAAAGTAAAAATCAACGAAGTTGTTACGGTGCAGCCAACCAATCACGTTGAAGTGGTTGGCACGAAGGTAGAGTTGCCATCTGGCAGCCATACTGATTGGATGGCAGCGGCGGGGATTGACCCAAGCGACTATGGTTATGTTGACTACATTATGACGCATGAATCGGGTTGGAATCCAGCTTCGCGCAATCGAACTGGTAAATATGTGGGGCTTGGCCAGACTTCGCCAGCTAGCTTGTCGGCGAGCTGCCCGAACTGGCAGGTTGATCCGGTGTGTCAGTTGCGTCACTTTACCGGCTACGCCAATCAGAGGTATGGCGGTTGGCAAAATTCGTACAATAGATGGCGGCAGCAACACTGGTGGTAGGATGGATATTAAAGCAAATAAGGATTTAGGGCAGAATTTTCTATTTGATGACGCCGTGTTGCATCAGATAGCGGATTATGCGGCATTGACGCCTGCTGACCATGTGTTGGAAATTGGCCCAGGGCTTGGTACATTGACGACTAAGTTGTGCGATAAGGCGGGGCAAGTAACAGCAGTGGAGTTCGACCAGCGGTTGGCGGATAGCTTGCTTGATAATATTGCAAAGTGGCGCTTGGAATTTGATGACCTCAAAGTGCCGCCAAAAAATGTGACAGTGGTAAATCAGGATATTTTGCGCTTTGATTTAGCTAGTTTGCCACGTGACTATAAGGTGGTGGCTAATATTCCGTATAATTTGACAGCCAAAATTATTAAAAAGTTGCTTACTGCTGATAACGCACCGCAAACCATTGTGTTGTTGGTGCAAAAGGAAGTAGCGGAGCGGCTAGCGGCGCACCCTGGTAAGCTATCAGTTATTGCAATTAGTGCCCAATTATTTGCGGAGGTTGAACTTGGCATCGTCGTGCCGGCTGAACTTTTCATTCCTGCGCCAAAGGTAGATTCGCAAGTGGTAATCATGCATCGTCGGGTGCAGCCGTTGGTGCCGAAGGCGCAGCAAGCAGAATTCTTTGCGCTGGTGAATGCTGGTTTTTGCGAGAAGCGGAAGAAGCTTAAGTCGAGCTTGGCGGTTGGTTTGCATACTACTAAAGAGCGCGCCGAGCAGCTGCTAACGGCAGCGCAAATCGATCCGAATCGTCGCGCGCAAGAGCTCAGTATTGACGAGTGGCGTCGGCTGGCGAATTTATAGCGACAAGCACTGGTTTAGTGTACTATAATAGTAGTATGACAAAGTTTTATTTAACGACCGCGATACCATATGCGAACGCCGCCCCGCATATCGGCACGGCGATGGATTATGTTTATGCTGACACATTGCTGCGTTATCATCTGCTAAAGGGTGATGATGCTAAATTGTCGATTGGCACTGACGAGCACGGCACAAAGGTAGAGCAGAAGGCGCTTGCTAATGGCAAGACACCACAACAGTTTGTTGATGATTTGCAGCCGGAGTTTCAGAAGATGCGCGCGGCGTTAAATTTGGCTTTGGGAACGAGTCTAGATGAAGTGGCGCGGCCGCTTGACCAACAAGATTTTATAAAGCAGCATATTTTGAATGTACGCACCTCTGACCCGACGCATTGTCGGCGCGTACAAGAAATTTGGCGTAAACTAGTGGCGGCAAGCGTAATTTACAAGGGCAAGTATGAGGGCTGGGCTTGTACGGGTTGCGAAGCGTTTGTAACCGACCAAGAGGCGAAGGACAATAATTATATTTGTCCTGACCACAAGAAGCCATACGATAAACTCAGCGAAGAGAATTATTACCTCAAGGTATCGCAGTTCACACCGCAAATCAAGGAATTTATTAAGCGAGCCGTGGTGCCAAGCTTTCGTGGCAAGGAGTTGCTGGCGTTAATTGGCGATGAAGCCAAGGATGTTTCGGTGTCGCGCCCACGCGCCAAACTTAACTGGGGTGTGCCGGTGCCAGATGACGACAGTCAGGTGATGTATGTTTGGGTGGATGCATTGTCGAATTATTTGACGGTGCTTGGCTATCCGGACAATTTCAAAGCCGATTATTGGCCAGCAGCAGTTGAGGTGGTTGGCAAGGACATTATTCGTTTCCATGCGATTATTTGGCCAGCGATTTTGTTGGCGCTGGGACTAGAGCTACCACAGAAGCTGATGGTGCACGGTCATATTGGTGTGAACGGTACCAAGATGAGTAAGAGCTTGGGCAACGTGGTTAGTCCGCTAGCGGTGATTGACGAATATGGGGTGGACGCCTTTCGTTACTATCTGATTCGCCACATTCCGACCTTTGACGACGGCGATTATACACCAGAGAAGTTTGCGGCGGCCTATAACGGTGAGCTTGCTAATGATTTAGGCAATTTAGTGGCGCGCGTGGCAGCAATGTTGCGCAAGTATTTTGACGGTGACCTTAGTAAAATTACTGATTTTGACGAGCTAAAAGATGCGACTGAAACGATGACTAACAATTATCGCGTAAATATGGACGCACTCAACTTGGCAGCCGCGGCTGAAAGTGTGTTTAACTACATTCACGGGCTGAATCAGTATATTGAGCAGGCGGCGCCGTGGCGTGTGGCTAAGCAAGATGAGCCGGCGCGCACCGACCGCTTGGTAGAAATTTTTTCAACGTTAGTGAATGATATCAATCGCGCGTCATTGGCGCTCAGGCCATTTATGCCTGGCACCGCGGATAAAATTCAGGCGGTTCTAGGTGGCGACTACGTGCCAGCTGAGACGCCAATTCTCTTCCCGCGGTTAGAGGATGAACGTGCTAGCCGATAGCCACTGTCATATCCATGAGCCGGACTACGACTTACCTGCTGAGGGCGTATTGAAGGCTGCAGCTGAAGCGAATGTACGCCGAATTATTACTTTGTCGGGCGAAATGTCTGATTTACAATTAGCACTCGACTATGCCAAGCGCTATCACGATAGCTACGGTCTAAAAGTGTATGCTTGCTTAGGGGTACATCCGCAAGAGGCGAGTAATTTACCGGATGACTTTATTGACCAGATTCGACGGCTAATTGAGCCGAACCGCGATGTGGTTTGTGGCGTGGGTGAAATTGGCTTGGATTATTATTATGATTTTGCTAGTCATGAACTGCAGATTAAAGCCTTAAAGGCGCAGCTTGAGCTAGCGCATGAGCTTAACTTGCCGGTATCGATGCATATTCGGTCGGGCGATGGCGGCAACGCTTTTGATGATTTAATGGCGACGCTTGAACAATTGCCATTTAAAATACACGGCGTGGTACACAGCTTCACTGATACCACCGAGAGCCTATATCGTGTGCTAAATTATGGCTTGTACGTGGGAGTAAATGGTATCGTGACATTTAATAAAGATTCAGAGCTAGCGGCGGCCTATGACCAGATGCCACTAGAACGGATTTTACTTGAGACAGATTCGCCGTGGTTAACACCAAAGCCGTATCGTGGCCAAACAAATCAGCCGGCGCGCATTAAAGATATTGCGGCGGCTATCGCGGCGCGGCGTGGCTTAACGTTAGACAAAGTAGCGAAGCAGACGACATCAAACACAATTGCATTATACGATTTAGCGGCTTAGGTGGTAAAATAAAGGTAATGATTTATTTAGATCATGCTGCCGCCACCCCCGTTGACCCGCGGGTTTTAAAGGCAATGTTGCCTTATTTTAGTGATAATTTTTTTAATCCGGCGGCGGCTTATACGCCGGCACGTGAAGTGAAGGCTGACTTTGAAGAGGCGCGGCATCGTTTGGCGATGGCTATTGGTGCTCGCCCAGCGGAAATTGTCTTGACGGCTGGGGCGACTGAGTCGGATAATATTGCTCTGCATGGCGTGACGGGTGAGGTTGTTACCACGGCAATTGAACATCCGGCGGTGCTAGCGTTGGCACGCGCCAGAGGTGGTAATATCTTGTCGGTAGATAGCGAGGGCCAAATCAACTTGGCGGAGCTAAAGGCGGCGATTACTGACCAGACTGAGCTAGTGTCGGTTTGCTATGTTAATAGTGAAACTGGTACGGTGGCAGACTTGAAGGCGATCAGCGAAGTGCTGGCAGAATGTCGCGCTGAGCGTCGCTCGCGCAATATTAAGCGCCAGTTGCTGCTTCACACCGATGCTTCGCAGGCTGTTGGCGTATGTGATTTAAATGTGGCGCGTTTAGGTGTTGATTTAATGACGTTAAATGCTGGTAAATGCTACGGTCCAAAACAAACCGGACTGCTTTATGTGCGTGGTGGCGTGATATTGAGGCCGTTAATTTATGGCGGTGGCCAAGAGATGGGTTTGCGCGCCGGAACAGAGAATGTTGCTAACGCCGTCGGCTTTGCGGTTGCGCTTGAGTTGGCAGAACGCTTGCGAAAAAGTGAAACAAAGCGGCTAAGCGTAATGCGCCGTAAGCTGGTGGCATATCTGCAGTCTGAACTACCTGATGCGCAAATTAACGGCAGCAAAGCGCATCAATCGCCAGCGATTTTGAATTTTTCAGTGCCGGGGCTAGACGGCGAGCGAGCGGTGTTTGCGCTTGACGAGCGCGGCGTCATGGTGTCGACAGGGTCGGCTTGCGCGGCGAATCGTGGTACTAGGTCGCATGTACTGCTGGCGTTAGGTTTATCGCCAGAGCTGGTGGATGGTTCAATCCGGTTGTCTTTGGGCCGCTTGGTAGACGATGCTAAATTAACCGAGTTAGAGCAAATATTGGCACCGGTAATTAAAGAGCAATTGCAATTTGGGAGTGCGGTATGCATTTAGTGCTAAAAATTGTATTGTCAATTATAACTCCTTTGATAGTGCTGGCGATTGCTTTTGTAATCGCGACTGACAAAGTACTAGTGACAGACGATTTGGCGGGCTGTCAGCAGCCGTCAGACGTGGGACGTTGCCAGAAAGCGGATGTTATCGTGGCGGTGAGTGGTGGTAATACACTTGCTCGCGCCGAGCGTGCCGTTAATTTATATAAGAAAGGTTGGGCACCGAAGGTAATATTTAGTGGCGCTGCGGCTGACCCGACTACGGCCTCTAATGCTGAGATGATGCGTCGTTATGCCATTAAGCAAGGTGTGCCAGAGGCGGCGTTGGTGGCGGAAGGCGGTAGCCGTAATACCAAGGAGAATGCTGCGAACAGTAGTAAATTATTGCACAGTTTGAAGGCGCAGCGGGCAATTTTAGTGAGTAGCCCTTATCATTTGCATCGTGTGAAGTCTAACTTCGAGAAGATTGACCGTAATGTCAGTTATCGAACGACGGCAGCGCATGACCGGTTGTGGCACCTCTGGTTTTTCAAGCCTAAAGGCTGGTCGACGGCCATTGTGGAATGGGGTGGTATCATGGAATTATCTGCAGGAGTGCATGTAAAATGACCAAGGTTTATGTTGGTATGTCAGGTGGCGTTGACTCGTCTTTGTCAGCGGCCTTGCTTCAAGAGCAGGGTTATGATGTGGTCGGTGTTTATATGAAGAACTGGACGGAGGACTTGCCGGGCATGCAATGTCCTTGGGCAGCTGACCTTGCTGACGCCAAGCGAGTGGCAGTGCACCTTGGTATACCATTTAAAGTGTTTGACTTTCAGACCGAGTACAAGCAGCTGGTAGTTGATTATATGCTTGATGAGTATAAGCAAGGTAGGACGCCAAACCCAGACATCATGTGTAACCAAAATGTCAAATTTGGTTTGTTTTTGCGCGCGGCCTTGGCGGATGGAGCGGATATGATTGCTACCGGTCATTATGCTGGCTCAGACGGTTCTCGCCTCTTGCGCGCGGCGGATGAAGCTAAGGACCAAACGTACTTTTTGTATCGTATTACGGGGCAGGCAGTTAGTAAAACGGTTTTTCCACTGGCGCATTATCAGACCAAGCAACAAGTGCGCGCGGATGCCGCTCAGCGTGGGTTAGTGACGGCGCGGAAGCGTGATTCGCAAGGCATTTGCTTTGTGGGCACGGTGGGAATTAAGGATTTTTTGAGTCAGTATGTTGAGACAGCGCCTGGTAATGTCATTGAACAAGAGACTGGTAAGGTACTAGGACGCCATGACGGGGCAATTTTTTACACCTTCGGTCAGCGTCACGGGCTAAACGTGGGCGGCGGTTTGCCTTATTATGTGGTGGGCAAAAATATGGAGCGCAACGAGGTTTACGTGAGTCGTAATTTGAATGCTGCTGGATTCTTTAAGGATGAAATACTATTGCACATGGTGCATTGGATAAATGACGCGCCACGACCAGATAAAAAGTACCAGATTCGGGTGCGCCATCGGGCGCCGTTAGTGCCAGCTAGCTTGCAGTATGTGGGTGATGGCTTGCTTATTAAGCCAGATGAACCGGAGCGTGCGGTTGCTGCTGGGCAGTCGATTGTGATTTACGATGACCAAGAGTGTTTAGGCGGTGGTATTGTCCGCTAGCACCCAGCTATGTGGTAAAATGGTACTATGAATGCTGAGGATATTAGACAAAAGTTTTTGGACTATGCCAAGAATAACGGCCACTATATTTTAGACCGCGCTAAGGTTGTACCAGAGAACGATAAAACAACATTATTTACTGGCTCCGGTATGCAGCCACTTTTAAAGTACTTATTGGGTGAGCCGCATCCACACGGCACGCGTTTAGCCGACTCGCAGACTTGCGTGCGGGCGCAGGATATTGAAGAGGTGGGCGATAACCGCCACACAACCTTTTTTGAGATGCTAGGCAACTGGAGTCTGGGCGATTACTTCAAACGCGAGCAATTAACCTGGTTCTTTAATTTCCTAACCGAAGAGGTTGGTCTTGATCCGAATCGGCTGTATGTTACCTGTTTTCAGGGCGACCCAGAGAATAATGTACCACGCGATACTGAGGTAGCGGAAATTTGGCAGGAATTATTTGCCTCTAAAGGTATTAAAGCTGAAACGTGTGATATGGGTTCAGAAGCACATGGCGCTGAAGTTGGTATGCCGGAGAATGCGCGTATTTTCTTCTATGATGGTAGCAAAAACTGGTGGAGTCGTAACGGTGGCCCATCTACAACACCGCTAGGTGACCCGTGCGGCCCAGATAGCGAAGTGTTCTATGAATTTTCTGATATCCAGCATGACGCAAAGTTTGGTAAGCACTGTCACCCGAACTGTGATTGTGGTCGTTATATGGAAATTGGCAACCAGGTGTTTACGCAGTATGTAAAACGCGAACATGGGTTTGACTTATTGCCAAAGAAGAATGTTGACTTTGGCGGTGGTTTGGAACGCATCGCGGCAGCTGCGATTGATTCGCCGGATGTATTTAAGACTACTTTATTTACTCCGATTATTACTCATTTGGAGCAGATTAGCGGTAAGTCTTATGTAGATCACCAGCAGTCAATGCGGGTGATTGCTGACCACTTGCGTGCCGCTACCTTCCTCGCGGTAGATGGGGTACGGCCAAGTAATAAGCAACAGGGGTATGTGATGCGCCGGTTGATTCGCCGCGCCGTTCGCTTTGCCTTTGACTTGGGTGTGGAACAGAATTTCATGGAGGAGATTGTGCCGGTTATTGCTGGTATTTATGAAAAGTTCTTCCCAGAAGTTGAGGCGGCACGCGATGAAGTAATTGCCGTGATGGTAAAAGAAGAAAAGGCCTTTCGTCAGACTTTGCGTAAGGGTATTAAGGAGTTTAGTAAGTTATCGACTGATGGCTTAACGGGCGAAGAAATCTTTCGCTTATATGATACCTATGGTTTCCCAGTGGAGTTATCAGTGGAAGAGGCGGCCAAGCGTGGTATTGCTATTCCTGATGACTGGCGTGAGCAGTTTGAGGTGCAGATGCAGCATCAGCGCGAGTTGAGCCAAGCTGCTACTAAGAAAAACAAGTTTTAAACTATTTGACGATTAAATAAAAAGGGGCAAAAGCCCCTTTTTATATTGACTACTATGACGGTTGTGCTAAAATAATCATAAGGACAATTAAAAGTAAGGGTAGTAGTGGACAATAAAAATAAGCCTAACTCTAATTCATATAATCCAAACGCTGATGCGTGGTCGAAGGGTTTCGAAAATTCTAATGACCCATCGAGGTGGGTGTATGATTCAGCAAAAGATGAAACAGGACGGACGGATAGCTCTAATGCGCCAGACGAAAAATCTGCCAACGACAAGTCTTTGCAGGATGATTTATTTAATGTTAGTGAGCAAGCATCGGCGCGACATTCAGAAGAGCCGTTAAATCCTACCCCAAATGAGGCTAACGACAAGAAACACGAAACAGCTGATGATTTAAAGACAGAGATTATTGGTGATCCAATTACAGAAGCACCATTCAACCAAGCTGAAGGTCAGCGTGATTATGATAAATACAAGCCAGGCAAATACGAGAATATTCGCTCGGAGAGCATTGAGGAGCACGAAGCGCGTCAACGGGCGGAACGTGAGATTGCAAAAGAAAAAGCTAGCCACAACCAAGAAGTTAAGTATGAGTTTCACGTAGACATTGATGACGCCATGATTAAACAGGCTGAGAAGGCGGGCAATTTGGATGATGTGCCAACCGAGGTAAAGGCAAAATATGGTTTGCTGAGTCGTCAAGAGCGTAAGGCGATTAGCGACGACATGATAGCTAGCTATTCATTATTCGATAACTTGCCTTCGTTTGGTGATGCAATAAAAATGCGCGACAAGGTATCGCGTGAGACGCTGAATTCGGAGCGTACTGGTGGCTGGAGTGATAGAGGTAAAGAGAAGCTACGTGATTACAAAGGTGTTCTTGAGGACCTTGCTCGTGAGTATGGTAAATCTATATCTGACTCATCTAAGAATATGGGCTATCCATTAAATGACCGTGATATTAATTTGGCTACGATAACTTTCTTTGAACAGTGGATTAAATCAACCAAATTAAAGAAGGTTGAACAGGCTAATCGTACGCTGCGCAACCGATTTGCTAATTTTAAGGACAGGATTGTCGAATCATTTAGAAGTAAAAAGAAGCATAATATTGCTGTTAAGGCAATTGCAGCAACATTGGGTGGCATTTTATCAATTGGTGCTGTTGCTAGTATGGTTAATAGTGAACGATATATGGGCGATAATATGCATAATACGCCAGCTGCAACTGCAACTATGCCAGGAAATGTACACCGCTCCGAAAAGCATGAGAAGGCGAAGACTAGCCATGACGCAGAGACAAAAGTCGATGTGAAAGACTTAAACCGTGCTGAAGTTCATTATACGGTAGACAATTTGCCAAAGGCCGATTACCATTTATGGGGTATTGCGCGCGGCGATGGTACGTATGATGTGAGTCATAAAGTTAATTCAACAGCGTTTAGCACACCGTTGCCAAACAATCTAGAGGGCGCTAAATCGTACTATCTTGAGGGTACAACCTCTAACCCACAACAACAGGCGATTTACTCGGTTAATTTATTGAGTGATGCGCAGTTAAATAAGCTTGGTTTTACTGGCAATCGTACCGATGGTGCTGCAATTGACGCGTTTGCGGCGCGGCTATCGAGCGATAACCAATTGCGTGCCGATGCTATGAATGATTTGGCCGATTTAATGAACGATGGCAAAATTAACATAGAGTTTGATGAATTGTCAGCTGGTGAATATGAGAATTATGGTATTAGGCAGAATTCAGATGGCACGAAGCATTTGGTGTACGATACGATTCGAGTGGATGATGGTAAGCTTAGTGTGGTTAAGTTTGGCGATATGTATGTTAATATGGCGTGTGGCAATGTGTTAATTAGGATGAATGCACCTCAGGCACCAGCGCCGGTGCATACTGCGGTGCAGCAAACTGAGACTACTGTTGATAATAATACGCCAACGCCGTCGCCAGATACTACTACTGATATAACACATGATACGACGGTAGATGTTCATCATGATATTTTAAATCCAACTCCGGATACCCCAACCCCGACTCCAGAGCCAGAACCAGAACCTACTCCAACTCCAGATATTCCAACTCCGGATACCCCAACTCCGACTCCAGAACCAGAACCTACTCCGACTCCGGAGCCCGCTCCAACACCGGATACTCCGAAACCAGAAACTAAATTGGAGCCAAAGGTGATATCGAAGATTCAGCGTCAGAATGCACCAAGTAATTATACGGTGAATCATCAACCAGGTTCGGCTGAAAATCCGAATGGTGTGACTGAGCATATAACGCATAATGCGGTTAGTGGTGAGAAGCCTAGCGTAGCACCAGAGTCTAAACCAGAAGCGCCTAAGATTAAGGAAGTGCACTTTAAGGATCGTGTATTTGCAAACAATATGAATAATTTAATGAAGAATATTGTGGCAATTACGGAAGCAAAGAACGTTACCGAAGCTGGTATTCAGAATGCCAAGGTGGTTCAAGGCGGCCCAAGCTATGAAGAGATGAAGCAAAATAGCGTGCATGCTACGGGTGTGGATAATGCCACTGGGCAAGCAGTTGATTTAGCAAATGAGGTTAATTAATGATTAAGTTGGAGGAAAAAGAGGTGCATAAGAACAGAAGTCAATATAATGTATGGCAACAAGCCGTTTCGGCTGTTGCAGTCGCTGTAGTTGCGGCTGGGCTAGCAGCTCCACGGGTGTTTGCTGACGACACTGCTACATATACAGTAAGTCAGCCACCAAAGTCAATTGTATTTAACCAGATTAAAGACAATAAGGACTGGGGCGATGAGCATAATTTTGTATTAGTTAAAGATGTAACTGATAAATATAAAGGCTATAGTAGTATTGCTGAGCTAGCCAAAGGTAAGGAAGGTTTTGACAAAGAGGCGGAGCTGCACGAGGGCCACTTGTATATGGTGAAAACTCTTGTGCATAATGATGCCGATAAGAGTTTAAATCTAGTAGCTAAGAATACCAAAGTTAATACGGCTGCTACTCCCAATCCTGATAACACGTCGATTGAGCTAAAAACTACTATTTCGGCAGATAACTGTGGTGCAACTAGCGATAATGCAGGTAGTAAATGTGCTGTTTTTGGAGTAGCTACTTTAAAGCGTAAAGATGGCGATACTAATACTTATGCTGTAGAGAACGATAGTGGTTGGTTTGATCACACTCTGTATTTTAATAGTGAGCGCGGTCTTGGTACAAATGGTTTTATGCTGAACGAGAGAGATATAGCCGATGATAAGGTTGGTGTACTTATTGGGTCAAAACAGCTAGATGGTAACATGGTTGGAGCAGATGATGCCGGCTATGTGATAAGTTTCATACGTGTAGAATCCAATCATCCATCATTCAACTTGTATAATAACGTTAGAGTAGTTAATCCTAGTGTTGCAAACAAGGAGCGCGCTATGCCAACCATTGTGCGGGCTAATCCAGGAGATACGGTTGAATATAAAGTTGAATATCGTCCCCAGTCTCCAAACAAAGACGTGAAACTACGTAGTTATCTATTTCCGGGTGCTAAATATATCAGTAACAGCGTGAAGTGGGTTGAGGGGGATGGTAAAAATGCCAAGTCTAAAACGATAACTAGTGATAAGTGGATTATGGAGTCGGATAGTGCAGCGAATGAAGCGTTGTCTATTGGTGACGCCGACACCAGTAAACCCAATTATATTACATATTTAGTGAAAGTCCCGGAAAAGGATAAATTGGCCTGTGGTGTTAACCGCCTCGAAAACGTCGCGTTAGTGACTGCCAAGGTGAATGGTGAGGATATTAAGAGGGTTGCTTCTTCTACGATTGTAGTAGAGGGGGATAAGTGTCCTGGTTCTGGCGCTGCAAATACTAACAGTAATGATAATAGCCCGGAAGGCCCTAATGATGACCACAATGTAGATAAAGAGCACAGCCATGGCAATCAAGGTGGCGTGGCGCAGTCGGATGTCTGTCCTTCCAATCACCGCATTAAAGCTGGCGATAAACGCTGCGTTGGTGCTCCGCGCGCCGGTGTAAAGATCGCTACCGCTACAGTTAGCTTGTTATCGTTCCTTGGTTTAGCATCATTTATTGTCTATCGCTTGATGAAGGCTAACAACAAGGCTAGAAATATAGAAAAAACTGACAATTAATAATTAAGGAGGTCAAAATGAAAAGATGTAATAGTCTACTATACAAAACAGCGTTATCGATGTCTGCTATGACGTTGGCTGCTGTTACCAGTATTACGGCGTTAGCGTGGGGGCCGGCTGAAAATCGCCCTACCTACACTATGGAAAGCCCAGCACCATCAGTTACCTTTAACTCAATTACTAATAGTAAGGGGTGGGGTGATGAGCGTAATTTCTTAGTAATTAAGGATATTACGGATGAATACAAGGGTGCCGATAGCCTGAACACTATTGCTAAGAGCGGTGGATTTACAGATAAGGCAATACTTGCTGATCAACATTATTATATGGTAAAGGCCTTTGTGCATAACAATGCTGCGGAGAACTTACACTTAGTATCGAATGATACAAAAATTAAAATTAATATTGATAACAGAAAAAAGCCGGTATTTGATGTTCAAGCTACCATATCATCCAGTAACTGTGGTGCAGACGGTAAGGGCAATGTCGGTAAACCATGCTCAGTTTGGGATGATGTGTTTCTTAAACCAGCAGAGGGTGATAAGGGCAATTATGATATGACATATCTTATCGACACTAGTAGATATTTCAATAACATAAAAAATTTTGACACCAAAGGATTCTTAGTTAGTGAGGATATTTATTCGAATGCTAGCAACGGAGCCTTGTTAGGCTATGAAAAAATGGACGGTAATTTTTCAGGATGCTTTAAGTACTCTGGCTACGTAATTACGCTAATTCACGCTCAATTAGTTCACCCAGAAATGCCAGATTTTGATTTAACGAAGACCGCTAAAGTAGTGGAGGATTCTAATAGTAAGAAGGAAGGCTCAAATAAGAAAGATAGTTCCAATGGCTCGGAGAGTTCCACTGCTAAATCAGATGATAACATGCCGAAGGTTGTAATGGCTAAGGCTGGTGATACGGTTGAATATGAGGTTCACTACAAGAATACTTCTAAATCACAGCAGGCTCACATTATGGCACATGACTATTTGCCAAATGGTATGATTTACGAGAAGGATAGTACTAATGTAATCAATAAGAGTCATGCCAAAGGCGTTAAGCTCGATGAAAAGTCACAGTCAGCGTTTATTAAGGAAAATGGTGAATTTACTGACATTGGTAGTTATAGCCCTAACGCTGAGGCAACAATTCGTTATCGTGCTAAATTACCGACCGAGGATAAGCTAAAGTGTGGTGAAAACCGGTTTGAGAATACTGTACTGCTTGGTGTGTCCAATGTGCGCAAGATAGCAACTAGTATTGTGACAGTTATGAAAAAGTGCTCTGGTAATATAAATCCGGATCAAAAATCAGATAAGCCAAAGCAGCCACAGCAGTACAAAGAAGGAGTTTGTAAGTATAATCGTAACTTAAAGGCAAGTGATAAGAATTGCGTAAGGCCAGGCGCTCCACATGCTGGCGTAAAGGTCGCAACTGCGGCGGTTAGCCTAGTATTATTCCTCGGTTTGGCATCATTTATCACTTATCGATTAGTGCGCGCCAATAGACAAGCTAAGCAATCTAATAAGTAATACCAACTAGTAATAAACTTAACCCAGAGGCTTACCTCTGGGTTTTGTGGTATAGGCGTAATCATGATAAAATGGTAATATATGATACCTGGGGTTTCAATTGACCAAGTAGTAGTGGGCGGTGGTGTGCTAGCGGTAGCAGCAATTGTCTTTGCAGAGAGTGGCCTGCTAGCCGGATTTTTCCTACCAGGCGATAGTTTGATTTTTACGGCTGGCTTTTTAGTTAGTCAACATGTATTTCAATTTAATATTTGGTTACTTTGTGGCATTTTGTTCTTGGCGGCAATTTTGGGCGACACTGTGGGTTATGAGTTTGGCAAGCATTATGGTCGCAAACTAGAGAAAAGACCTGACGGCAAGATATTTAAGCGAAAATATCTATTGCAGGCAGAAGAATTTTACGTCAAGCACGGTAAGGCGGCAATTATTTTAGCGCGCTTTGTGCCGGTTGTGCGGACGTTTGCGCCAATTGTAGCTGGTGCATCAAAGATGACTTACCATCATTTTATCGCCTCTAATATAATTGGTGCTGCGGGCTGGACGTTTGGTATTACTTTTGCGGGATACTTTTTGGGCAAGGAATTTGAGCGGCTAGGTTTAAGTATTGACCAAGTGTTACTACCAGTTATAATGGTGATTGTTTTAATATCATTTTTGCCAGTAATCGGTCATTTGGCCTTGATGCAGTATAAAAAGCGTCGTGCTACTAAATTAGCTGACACTAATATCAAGCCAGATGAAAATAAGTTAAATTAGTACAAAAACAAGGGGCATTTAGCCCCTTGTTTTATTATGTAATGCCTTTATTGGCGAACTTTATTGTAAGCGTCGCTCAAAATTTGGGCACTAGCGCGAAGTTTGCCTTGTTCTTCGTCGGATAGATTTGGTGCAACCACTTTGAGTACACCGGCGCGGCCAACAACTGCTGGTAGCGAGAGGTAGACGTCGTTGATGCCGTATTCGCCGTTAAGCTTAACTGAGACAGGAATAATCGACTTTTCGTCGCGGAGCAATGCTTCGCAAATACGTGTAGCACTAGCAGCAATGCCATAATAAGTAGCTCCCTTGCGGTCAATTACTTTATAGGCAGCATTTCTAACGTCATCAGCAATGGTGAGGTAGTCCATGTCTTGCATGACTCCGCCAAATTTATCGCTAGCTTCGTTAATGTTCATGCCAGCAATGTTGACTAGGCTCCAAGCAGCGAATTCGCTATCGCCATGCTCACCTAAGATGTAGCAGTGAACATTGTGGCTGTCGATACCAAATTTTTCACTTAAAATGTGACGGAAGCGGGCTGAGTCAAGGTTGGTACCAGAGCCGATAACGCGCTCAGCTGGAAAACCAGAAACTTCTTGCGCCACGCGTGTCATAACGTCGACTGGGTTAGAAATAATTAATAGCAGAGCGTTCGGCGAATGCTTGGCTACTTCAGAAGCGACATTGCGCATAATGCTGGCGTTGCGGGTAATTAAGTCCATACGAGTCTCACCAGGGCGTTGGTTAGTTCCAGCGGTGATAATTACGATGTCAGAGTCGGCGGTATCGGCATAGTCGCCAGCCTGAATATCAACTTCCTTAAGTGACGGTGAGCCATGCTCAATATCCATTGCCTCACCTTCGGCGCGCTTGCGGTCGATGTCGACGAGGACAATGCGGCTGGCAGTGCCAAGGGCGCTTAGCGTGTAAGCGATAGTGCTACCTACTAGACCGGCGCCAACAATTGAAACTTTATTTGCTTTCATTTGTTCCTTTCTGTATCTTTAACCAGCTTTATTTTAGCACATTATTGGCATAAGTGCTATAATACAACTGTAGATTTAAAAAATAACAAAGGAGCAAAATGGCAAAAATTCAATCTATTAAAGCGCGTTGGATTCTTGATTCACGTGGCAATCCGACTGTTGAGACGGAGGTACGCCTAGAAGATGGTGCATTGGGCCGTGCCGGAGTGCCAAGTGGTGCATCGACTGGCGCTGCCGAGGCTTTGGAGCTACGCGATGGCGGCGATTACTTTATGGGTAAGGGTGTCAATAAGGCGGTCAATAATGTTAATGGCGTTATTGCGCCTAACCTAATTGGCTACGAGGCTTCAGACCAAGATGCGCTTGACCATGCCATGCTGAATATTGACGGCACTGACAATAAGAGCGAACTCGGTGCTAACGCAATTTTGTCAGTTAGTTTGGCGGCTGCAAAGGCGGAGGCAAATTCGGAGCATTTGCCGCTATATCGTTACATTGCAAAAATGGTAGGGAATGATATTGCTGATTTGACTTTGCCGATGCCAATGATGAATGTCATGAACGGCGGTGCGCATGCTTCTTGGAGCACAGATATTCAGGAATTTATGATTATCCCGTTGTCAGCACCTGACTTTCCAACGGCACTTGAGCGGTCGTGCAATGTATTCCATAGCTTAGCTAAGGTGCTAAAGGACTGTGATTATCCTACTACGGTTGGCGATGAGGGTGGCTATGCCCCGCGCGTACAGAACGGCAACTCTGAGCCGCTTCATTTGGTTGAGCAGGCAATTAGCCGTGCGGGATATCGTTTGGGCGAAGATTTTGTTTTGGCGTTGGATGTAGCGTCGAGTGAATTTTATCATGATGGCATTTATGATATGAAGGTTGAAGGCAAGCAGCTCAATTCTGACCAGATGATTGAGTTTATCGAGGGCCTAGTGCGTAACAATCCGATTGTCAGTGTTGAAGATGGCCTAGACGAAGAGGACTGGGATAACTGGGCTAAGCTTGAAGCCAAGTTAGGTAATCAGATCCAGCTCGTGGGCGATGATTTATTGGTGACAAATGTTGCACGATTACAGAAAGCGATTAGTTTAAAGGCAGCGAACTCAATTCTGATTAAGCCAAATCAGATCGGGTCGCTATCTGAGACAATTCGCGCTGTCCAGCTAGCCAAGGCTAATGGCTTTACTACGGTAATGAGTCACCGCTCGGGTGAAACTGAAGATACGACAATTGCTCACTTGGCGGTTGGCTTGAATTGTCAGCAGATTAAGACAGGTTCATTGTCGCGTACCGACCGCGTGGCGAAATACAATGAACTATTGCGTATTTACAGCGATAGTAACAATACGTTGCGTTTGGCCAACCCATTTAGCAATCGCTAATTAGTTAGGGTGTAGCCATGGCGGCGCTTGACCGAACAGTCCAGGTGCTAATATTATAGAAGCGCCCACCGATATCGGTTAAGTAGCCGCCATTTTGTAATGTATTGACGCCCTTTTGCACAGCAAAATATACACTCGGCTGGTAGAGAGCTATTGCTGGCACGTCATACAACCATTGTTTGGCGAACGCCAAGTAACTCGATTCACGTTTTTGCGCATTAATGGCACTACGCCCGTTTGCCAAATAAACATCGGCGCGTTTGGATTTGTAGTTAGCGTAATTTAGCCCAGTGTCGCTGGCCTCTTTGCCCGCCCAGTAGGAATATTGGTCGGGGTCGGCGCCAAGGTGGTACTGATATACTAGGACGTCGTAGTTACGCGGTGACAAGGTTGATTGTTGCGCGGTGTCGGTATCAACTTTGGTAACTTTGGCGTCGACGCCAAGTTCGCGCCAAGCTTTGGCTAGTAAATCAGCAACTTTAGCGTAATTAGTTGATTTAATGGCGACGATGTTAAGCTGAAGTGTGCGATTGCCTTTTATGCGGTAATCGCTACCGTTTTGACGTACCCAGCCAGCCTTATCCAGCAAATCTTCGGCTAGTTTGCGATTAAATTCAGGTTGTTTTAGTTGGTCAACTGATTGGTAGACGCCATTGGCGAGTGGCGTATTTAATGGTCGAGCGGGTTTGACACCATTGACGGCGGTTACTTGCTGGATAATCTGCGCGCGGTCAACACCAAGCGATAGCGCCGAGCGGAGTTGAGGGTCGTTTGATAAGTCGCTACTATTGTTAAATATTGCAAATACACCGTCGGTAGTATCTAGCTGTACAATATGGTGGCTATTGTTGAATTGACTAATTTTATCAATGTTGATATTGCTGGCGGCGTTGACCTCGCCCTTTTTGAGTCCATCTAACATGGCGTCCTGATTTGGGTAGATGCGAATCGCAATTTGCTGCAAGAGTGGTTTGACGCCGTAATAATAAGGGTTAACAACAAATGACCAAACGGTTTGCTTGTTGCGGGTTTCTACGGAGCGTAGCTTAAATGCACCGCTACCGATGATTTTTTGTGGCGCTTTAGTAGAGAGTGTCGTGATATCGGCGGCTGATTTACTGTCTAGAATATGTTTCGGTAAAATACCAAAAGTGAGGGCATTCGGTAACGATAGATATGGCGTTGGCGTGGTTAGTTCTATTGTAGTTGGGTCTTTGACTTTAATAGTAACATTTTTCCAGTTGTCGATGAGTGGGGAATTGATTTCGGGTGTTTTAATTAGCTTTAGGGTATAGGCGACATCGTCGGCGGTGAGTGGCGTGTTATCACTCCATTTAAGTTTGTCGCGTAGTTTGATTGTCCATAGCTTGCCATCTGGGCTAACTGTCCAGTTGTCAGCCAACTTACCACGTAATTTACCAGTGGTGTCGTATGACACCAGACTACTATAGACTAGAGAGCTAGCTGCCTTTTCGCTATCAGTGGTGGCGTAGATTGGATTGATTGAAGTAATTTTGTCAATTACACCTTCTGTATAAGCGCCGCCCGCAGCTGGGATGGCGACGATATCGTTATGCGAACCGATAATGTTCTGTACGACACTTAATGTAATTAGACTAGAGATAATTAAAATCCAGACTACTACTGGCGTTCGCGCCCCTAATAGGTTATCGCGGCGCTGGACGATAAATCTGTTGCAATGTTTAATGATGACGCGACCGACTGAATTAATCCGTTTGCGAACGGTCTTGAGGTGCCGGTCGGTTTTGACGCTGGCGGTGGTAGAATTACGCGATTTTTTCTGAGTCATTAAGAGATAACCAAGTTGATGAATAGGCTTAGTACGAAGATGATAGCCAAAACGATAGTTGAATCGTAAAGGTTCTTCTCAAAGCCACGACGGGTGGTAAAAAGCTCGCCACTTGCACCTGAACCAGCGCCGAGTGATGCGCCACGTGCTTGCAGTAGGATTGCTACCACCATTAATACCGAGCTAATTACGGTAATTGTGCCTAGAATATCAGTTAGTTTCATTTGTCCCCTCCTTTATTAACTTATTTGGCGTTAAGCTATTTATTAAATAGTTTAACAGACTTACGATTAAACTGCTAACCATTGCCCATAAAAATGACATTTTTATTGGTGGCAACAGTACAATGGTGAGCCAAACCATGAAGCCATTGATGACAATAGTAAATAAACCCATGGTGGCAAGCATAAACGGCAACGACATGACAGTAACAACTGGCTTGACAACGGCATTGATAATAGAGAAAATGAGGCCGGCAATCAGAAAAATGCCGATATTGCCGAGTAAGTCGTGCAAGCTATTGTGACCAAATAACTCTACTGAAATGTAAAGCCCGGCCGAGCAGGATAGCCAACGAATGGCAAATAAAATATACCTCTGCATTACATTAATTATAACATATCCGAGTTGTTTTGTAATTTTGATTTAATGGTAGCGGCTAATTTTGCGCCAACTAAATTTGTTAGTTCGGCTTCGGGGGCGCCGGCAATTGCTTTAACTGAGCCAAAGTGGCGCAATAGAAGTTGACGGCGTTTTGGCCCGACTCCTGGAATATCATTCAAGACACTGCTAACACCACGTTGACGCTTTATTACCTCATGATAAGCGACTGCAAAGCGGTGAGATTCGTCGCGTAGGCGTTGAATGAGCTGCAATAGGTCGGTGTAGCGATTGATGATATTGTGTCCGCGGAAGGTGAAGCTGTGACCGGCAGTATGTATCATGCCGGCATGGAGGTTAATCTGGTAATAACCTCCTTCTAGCGTGACGTTAACTCCAGATAGTGGCTGCTGGATAAGGCTGGCAATGACCTCGGTGTTGATATGGGAATCGGTGGCGCTGACAATAATCAGGTCATTTTCCTTCGCGAGGCCAATTAACGGTATGCCATCTACCAGAGGTGCTACGGCACGGACTTGTGGGCCGCCGCCATCCACTACAATTAAGTCGGGACGTGGCCAATTTTTATGGCGCGACGAGAAGCGGCGTTGCATCACCTCGTCCATCGCGGCGTAGTCGTTGTTGCGTTGCTTAGAAATTTTAAATTTACGGTATGATTGTTTATCGGCGACGCCATTGGTAAAGACCACCATTGAACCCACTACATCTTGTCCACCTTGATGGGAGATATCGTAGGCTTCGATGCGGCGTGGTATCCCTGTTAGGCAAAATAATTTTTGGGCGCCGGTTAGTGCCTTATCCTTGCTGATATCCATAAATTCGGCGCGACCGAAGATAATTTGGCGTTTAAGTTCTTCGAGTGCGCGCAATCGGTTGCGGAGGCTGGCAGCCCGTTCGAAGTCTAGCTGTTTACTAGCGTCGAGCATGGCAGCCTTAACCTCGCGAGTGATTTTACTCCAATCACCTTGCAGGTAGCGTACAAGCATATGGAGGTCGGATTTGTAATCAACACTAGTGCCGGCTGGTATTAGGTGAAGCTGCTGCATGAGCGCGGAGCCTTGCTCGCTTGCGTTGGTAAGATAGGGAAAGACGCGGCGGAGGCAATGCAGCGCTTTTTTGAGTGGCGTGGCACTGTAAAATGGCCCGATATAGGTGGCGTCATCGCCGTTGGGTAGACGGGTGATGGTGAGGGTTGGCCATTCGGCGGAGAAATTAATGCGGACATAG
This sequence comes from uncultured Candidatus Saccharibacteria bacterium, assembly GCA_947253945.1. Classification (GTDB taxonomy): domain Bacteria; phylum Patescibacteriota; class Saccharimonadia; order Saccharimonadales; family Saccharimonadaceae; genus Nanoperiomorbus. The sequence continues at coordinate 22,703 of CAMYAY010000004.1, read as the reverse complement.
CAGACGTTTTTGTTATCGCGAAGTAAGATGTTATAGCGTGGCAAGTAGCGTTTAATCATCTCGTTTTCGAGGAATAACGCATCAATCTCTGAATCGGTTTCAATCCAGTCCGTCATAGCGATGTCAGCTACTAAAGCGCGAGTTTTTGCGTCTGGATGTTCGCGATTAAAGTATTGCATGACGCGCCGTTTTAAAATGGACGCTTTGCCGACGTAAATTACTGCCCCGTTGGCGTCTTTATGGAAGTAGACACCAGGGCAATCAGGGAGGGTTTTGAGTTTGTCGGCTAGTAATTGATTCACTAGGTCTATTTTACCACAAAATAAAATAGCAATTATTGCAAGAATCTGGTAAAATAGAAGTATTATGTTTGCTGATACCGCAGAAGTATTTATTGAAGCCGGCCGTGGTGGTAACGGCGCGGTTAGTTTACGCCATGAAAAATACGTCGAAAAGGGCGGCCCAGACGGCGGTGATGGCGGTGATGGCGGCAATGTGGTGTTTGTAGCGGATAGCAATGTGAATACTTTGGCAGAATTCCGGTTTAAACCAGAGCTAAAGGCACAGGATGGCGGTGCGGGCGGCAAGCGCAAGATGCATGGTGCCAACGGTGTTGATAGGCTGGTTAAGGTGCCGCTTGGCACAATCGTGCGGCGCGATGGTGAAGTGATTGCTGATTTAACCGAGGTTGGTCAGCGGGCGATTGTGGCGCGCGGTGGCGAGGGCGGCTTTGGTAACGCTCATTTTAAGTCATCGACTCGTCAGTTGCCACGAGTGGCAGAAGTCGGCACGAAAGGTGAGAAGTTTACTGCTCAGTTAGAGCTAAAAATGGTAGCAGATGTCGGTTTAGTGGGATTTCCTAATGCTGGTAAGTCAACTTTTCTGTCAGTAGTAAGCAATGCTCGTCCTGAGATTGCCAATTATGCATTTACGACGTTAACACCAAATCTTGGTGTGGCTGATGTTGATGGCAAGTCGCTTTTAATTGCCGATATTCCAGGACTGATTGAGGGTGCTAGCCAAGGCAAAGGACTGGGCGACGAGTTTTTGCGTCACGTTGAACGCACGGCGGTGATTCTACATATGATTGATGTAATGTCAAATGATATCAGCGGTGATTATCAGAAGATTCGTAGTGAGTTGACGCAGTATTCGGCCGATTTGGCAGGCAAACCGGAGATTATTGCGATTACTAAAACTGATTTAGTTGATGACGAAATCGCTACTATGCAGTTGGATGAGCTGAAGCAGGTGACGAAGAGTCCAATTTACCTATTATCGTCGCAGGCGCATCATGGTACCAAGGAACTATTGCGTAAATTGTCGGTAGTAGTCGCGGATGAGCGACAGGCGCAGGCTGAGCAGACAGCGGCGGAAGCCGAAATGCTAGATGATACACCAGAGGTGATTGAGTTATCGAAGAAGCAGTTAAATTCAACTTGGTGGGTGACTCGTGAAGAGCGCGATAGTGGTACGGTATATGTAGTGACTGGTGATCGAATTGAAAAGTTTGCTGAGAAGACTGACTTTGACAATACTTTTGGCGTAAACCGGTTGCGCGATATTTTACAACGCAGTGGCATCGCGCGTGAGCTAGAGCATCAGGGCGCTAACGGTGAATCAATTATTGAGATTGTTGGCCATCAATTTACCTTACTGGAACAGTGGAATGACTAGATAAAAGTGTTATAATGAATGCAGGATATTAAATAAAAAGGAGTAATATGAGCGGTAAATTAGTATTGATGCGGCACGGTGAAAGCGAATGGAACTTACTCGGTAAGTGGACTGGCTGGACAGATGTTTCTTTGACGCCAAAGGGCGCCAGTGATGCCTTGAAGATGGGCGAGCTAGTTAAGGATATTAAGTTTGACGAAATTTACACAAGCAAGCTCAAGCGGTCGATTGAGACTATGCAGCAAGTCATGAAAGTGCAAGGTCAGGATAATCCATCTTATACGGCAGTGTCTGAACTGAATGAGCGTGATTATGGTGACTACACTGGGCTAAACAAATGGGATGTTAAGGCTAAGGTTGGCGACGATAAGTTTAACGCTATTCGCCGTAATTTTGACGAGCCAATTCCAAATGGCGAAACATTGCATGATGTTTATAATCGTGTAGTGCCATGGTATCGCGAACAGATTGTTAGTAAGTTGCAGCAGGGCGAAAATATCTTATTTGTAGCGCATGGCAATTCAATCCGTGCACTAGTGAAGTATATTGACGGTATTTCTGATGCTGATATTGCTCATTTTGAGATGAAATTTGGTACAGTGCTTGAATATCGGGTAGATGCTGAGGGCCGCGCAGTGTCGCGTGAAGAAATGCACGCTGATATTGAGCAAACTCACGCTTAATGATGAAATTTGATATCGCCAAAGTAATCGCTCAACACCAGCTGGTGTCTGACCAAGTTAGCCCAGAGGAAATTAGGCTGATTTTGATGGCATTGCAACAGGTGATTGTGGCTGATGTAGTGGGCGATGTCGTTGAATTTGGCTGTTACAAGGGCACGACCAGTTTGTTTTTAATGCGCTTATTGCGCGCAATTGCTCCGCAGCGTCAGCTTTATATCTATGATTCGTTTGATGGGTTACCAGATAAGACTGCAGCAGACCGCGCTGGGTTAGGACAAGAATTTAAACGAGGCGAGCTAAAAGCCACGAAGCGCGAAGTAATAGAGAATTTCAAGCGCGCTGGGCTGCCTTTGCCGGAGATAAAGAAGGGCTGGTTTGCTGATTTAACGCCGAGTGATGTGCCGGAGCGGATTGCATTTGCTTACTTCGATGGTGATTTTTACGGCAGTATTAAAGATAGCTTTGCGGCTTGCGCTGGCCGTTGGATGCCGGGTGCTGCGATTGTTGTGGACGATTACGGCAATGAACATCTGCCGGGTGCGCGACAGGCAGTGGATGAATGGTGTAATGCGCACTGTAATTTAATTAAGTCTGGTCCGCGGTTGCAAGCCTCGCTGGCAATTATCCAACTAAAGTAGAGATCAAAAATCACCCCTTTGCAGGGGTGATTTTGGTTTAGTCGGTATTAGTTTCGACAATACCAACGTGAAGTTCTTTGAGCTGAGAGTCGAACACGGTGTTCGGTGAACTCATCATGAGGTCGATGCCAGAACCATTCTTCGGGAAGGCGACGATATCACGGATATTGTCGGTGTTTTCCATGACCATGAAGATGCGGTCGATGCCGAAGGCGCAACCGGCATGCGGTGGTGCACCAAAGCGGAAGGCGTTGAGCATTGCGCCGAATTTTTGGTCGACGTATTCCTTGTTGTAGCCAAGCAGACCAAATACCTGATACATAATCTCAGGGTTGTGATTGCGGACTGCACCCGAGCAAATTTCATAGCCATTCATTACCATATCGTATTGGTCGGCGACAATTGCGAGCTTATCCGCGTCGGTCTTGGCGTCAGTAAGTGCCTTTAAGCCGCCACGTGGCATCGAGAATGGATTGTGGCCGAAGTCGACACGCTTATTAGCCTCGTCGTATTCATAGAATGGGAAGTCAGTAATCCAGCAGAGGGCAACTTCATCATCGTGCTTTAGACCTTGGTAGTCAGCGAATGCAATGCGGAGTTTACCAAGTACCTTGTTGACTAAGTCGCGTTTGTCGGCGCCAAAGAAGACAATGTCGCCATCGGTAGCCTCGGTACGCTTGGTAATCTCATCAAGCTCAGCTGGTGCGAGGAATTTAGCAATCGGACTCTTAATCTCGTTATTTTTGTAAGTCAAGTAGGCTAGACCACCAGCGCCATTTTTGCGTGCCATCTCAGTGAAGAGGTCGATTTGGCTGCGTGGCATTGCGGCGCCACCTTTAACACAAATTGCCTTGACACATTCCGCCTTAGCAAAGACACCAAAGCTAGTATTTTTTAGTGCATCAGTTAGTTCAACTAGCGGCATACCGTAACGCAAGTCAGGTTTATCGGTGCCGTATGTTTCCATTGCAACGGTGTACGGGATGCGCGGCACGTCGGTTGGTTTAGCATAAGTAAAGTCGGCAGAGCGATAGGTGTTGACTAGCTTTTTGCCACCAAAGTCTTGTGTAAGATTAAGAATTAACGGTTCGATAGTCTGACGAACTGTTTCACCTTTGTCAACGAAGCTCATCTCAAGGTCTAACTGGTAGAATTCACCATAGAGGCGGTCGGCGCGTGGGTCTTCATCGCGGAAGCAGGCGGCGATTTGGTAGTATTTTGGCACACCACCAACCATTAATAGCTGTTTAAACTGTTGTGGAGCCTGCGGTAAGGCGTAGAATTGACCAGGGCGAAGACGTGATGGAATCAAAAAGTCACGTGCACCTTCTGGGCTAGAGTTAGCGAGAATTGGTGTAGCTACCTCAGTAAAGTCGTGGTCTTCCATGTAGTGTCGAATTACACGATAGAAGCGGTCGCGTTCACTAATCATTTTTTGCATACTTGGACGACGGAGGTCGAGGAAGCGATATTTAAGCCGCATCTCCTCGCTTGATTGTTGTCCTTCGTCTTTAGTGGCCACTGGTAAAGGCTCGGAACGGTTTAAAATCTCTAATTTTTGAGCCACAACCTCTACTGTACCAGTTGGAATATGTGGGTTTTCGAGCCCTGCGCCGCGATTGCGCACTAGACCTTCCGCGCTGATACAAAATTCGTCACGGAGGCCTTCGGCATCTTTAAACATAGCTGGGTCGTCTGGGTTGAAGACCAGCTGTACTAGACCAGTATGGTCGCGAAGGTCAACAAAGATAACGCCACCGTGGTCGCGTCTTGTGTTGACCCAGCCGGCGACTTTGATGGTCTCGCCGACATGTTTAACACTCTCAATTGCTAGTGTTCTTTGCATTAAAATAATCCTTTCCTTGTAACTAGGTTATATTTTACCACATTTTAGGTTGGCGCAGACGGGATTGACAATACTATCTAGTGTTACTAGACCAACAATCGTTTCATCGTGCTTTACGATAGCAATAGTTAGTTCGCTGGCGGCCATCTTGTTGATTACTGATTTAAGCGGTTCGTCGGCTGTAACATAGAGTACGTCGTTTCGTAGATAGTCTGAAATAGACTTTTCGCTTTGCGCTACAATTGAGACGTCGCTGAGGTAGATTAATCCAGCAACCTCATTATTTTTTAGTACGGGGAAGACGCCCTGCTTGCTCTTAAAGAGGTCGTCTAGCGCCTTTGGTGTCAAACGGTCGCGCTGTTTTAGCTTTACTACCTCTGTCCAATGATGCATGCAGTCTTGAGCGGTTTGTTGGCTATTTAGTAGTGTTTGAGTTAGTTCCTGCTTGAGATCAATATTTAGTTTGCTGTCCTCAATGAGATGGCTGAGTTCATCAGTTGAGGCAACACGTGGTTTTGGCGGTTCGACGGTTAGTGGGCGCAAAAATTCAGTCCAACTAAAGTAGTGATTGACGAATTTAGATTGGTCAGCTAATAGCACAGTAGTGACAGGCGAAATTTTATTGCCAAGCAACTCAGACAGAGTGATTAGTGCACCCGCTAAAATTGAACCAGTGATGATACCGTAGCTACGGGCGGCAATACTGGTTAGGATAATAATTAAACAGATATGAATAAACTTTAAGAATAGATAGAACGTCGGGTAGACATGAATGAAGCGGGCGACGTCTTGATATTTCTCGTTAGTTTTGCCGAGCCGTTTGATTTCAAAATCACTTAAACTAGGGGCAAAGTTAACACTTGATAACGCAGTCGATAATATGGTAATCAAGATTATGAAGATAATAGGCATGATATTATTATAGCATTTATGCTATACTAGTAATAATGTTATTTGGAGGATATTGTGAGAAGAGATAATGAATTAGGCAGCATGCGCTTAGCGTTTGTGCTGATTGTAGTAGTAGTATTGGTATTTGTTGGTCTGTTTTGGTATAAGAGTTCGCAGCCGAAGCCAGGTGAAGGTCAGTTTGACGTTAAAGATACTTCTAATACTACGCGGCGTGTTGATATGAAGGCGTTAGCAGATAAGCTAGACCCGCAGCACCCTATTACAGTAGATAAAGTGAAGGCAGCGTTTAAAGATTTGACCGGTAAAGAGATGGCGCAAGATGAGGTTAATAAGGTCATTCCAGATCACATCAAGGGTAAATTGGACAGCAAGGTGACAGTAATTGAATACGAGGACTTTGCTTGTGTTCATTGTCAGGCGGTACATAGCTATGTTGATAAGATTCATCAAGAATATGGTGACCGTGTGAGGTTTATTTATCGTAACTTCAGCTTGTCATATCCGAACTCCGATACGGTGCTAATTGCGGGTGAGACGGCCGCAAAACTGGGTGGCAATCAAGCATTTTGGAAGATGCATGACTTGCTGTTTCAGAACGATATGTGGGTAAGTTATGCGGTTGATTCAGCAACACGAAATAAGACTTTGACAGATTACGCAAGGCAATCGGGCTTGGATGCTGACAAATTTAATGCTGAGTTTGTTAATGCGCAGACAAATGGTGTAAAGGCAAAGATTGAGCGAGACTGCGCACTCGGTCGTCGCATGGGGGTAAACGGCACACCATCAGTATATATTAACGGTAAGAAGCTAGATGGTGCCGTAAAGTATGAGACGTTGAAGAGCGCTTTAGACAAGGCATTGCTTGGTCTAAAAAAGTAGTATAATTAAGTGTAATAGTTGCCAGTCAACTAGGTAAAGAAAGGATAAAAATGGTAGAATCCCGAGCTGCTGACAAAAGTGATGTTATCACTGTTAAGCATTTTAAAATGGATTTTGGCGACAAACATGTTATTAAAGATTTGTCGTTTGAGGTTAAGCGTGGCGAAGTATTTGGACTACTTGGTAGTAACGGTAGCGGTAAGACTACAACGTTGCGCGCACTGTTTGGTGTTTATAAACCAACTTCGGGAGAACTGTTAGTAGATGGTGCTCCATATAGGGTTGATAGTGGTATTAAATTGGGCTATTTGCCGGAAGAGCGGGGGCTGTATCGTAAAGAGACGGTAGCTGATGCTATGCGATTTCTTGGTCAGCTAAAAGGTATGTCGCGCCAGGAGGCCAATCAGTACATCAAGCAATATCTAGAGCGCGTTAAGATGACTGAATATGCCAATACTCGTCTTGATAAATTGAGTGGTGGCCAGCAGCAAAAAATCCAGCTCGGCGTTGCTTTAATGAACGACCCAGAGCTATTAGTGCTGGATGAGCCAACTAAGGGTTTCGACCCAGTTAACTGCAAGCTGTTAATGCAACTTATTATGGAGAGCAAGGAACGCGGTGCTACCATTGTAATGATTAGTCACCAGATGGAAGATGTGGAACATCTTTGCGACCGTGTATTGTTATTAAAGAACGGCGTGGCTGAGGCCTATGGTACACCAGAGGAAGTTGAGCATAAATATGGCGAGAAGTCGCTTCGCGATGTATTTATTAAAGTTTACGAAGGAGACAAAGACGATGAGTAGGTTATTTGGCCACAATTTTGGTACAGTGTATCGTTTTGAGATGATACGCACCATGAAGAAAAAGATGTTTTGGTTTAGCATCCTAATTGTGCCAGCCATTATATTTGTAATTGCGGGCATTTCAGTGTTTGCTCAGAAGACGCAGCATGATAATATCGAAGCTGCTAGAAACGAATCATACAAGATTGCGATAATTGATGATAGTGGCTTAATTAATAAAGACGATATTGCCGGTACAGGTGCACATTTGACGCGCGATTTGGCTGGTAGCGAGCGCGATTTAATGAGCAAGAAGCTTGATGCTGTAATTCACTATCCTAAGAACCTCAGTAATATGCCGGTTACAATTGACCAAAACTATATTGGAATGATGGAGGGCGGCCGCTATGAGGATATTTCGAAGGATATTCTTTCAAAGAGCGCGAAGCGTCGTATGTCAGACGATTTGACAAGTATGACAAAGTCAACCGTGAAGTATAATACGCAGAATTATCGTGATGGCAAGCCAATCAACCCGATTGCTGAGATGATTGCTCCAGGGGCGTTGATTATTGTGTTCTATCTGATTTTGTCGGTTTACGGTAGCATGATGGTTAATTCGACCACCGAAGAAAAGGAAAACCGCGTTACCGAGATTATTCTAACTACGATTAATAGCCGGACTTTTATCTCAGCTAAAATTATGGCCTACATTTCATTGATATTTGTGCAGATTTTTGAGATGGTAGGCATATTGGTGTTAGTGTTTGCTGGACTGCGTATTTTTAAGCCTGAATTTGCTGGTGGAATTATACCATTTATTTCACAGATTCCGCTTGATCCGGTAAGGCTTGGTGTAGGGTTTGGTATTTTTGTGCTTAGTTTAATGCTAATTTGTGGAGCACTAGTTGGTATGGGAGCAGTGTCACCGACCGCGAAGGAAGCCAGCCAATATACTGGAATTGTAATGATGCTGGTGTTTATACCAATCTATGCGCTTAACATATACATTACAGCTAAGGCTGATTTAGTTGCACAGATTCTAATGTATTTTCCATTTACGGCGCCAATTCCGCTACTAGTACGTAATGCTATGGGCTATTTAACAATGCAGGATGTGGCCATTGTTTTCACTATTATGATAGTGTCGATTATAGTAGTGATGCTATTGGCTGCTAAGCTGTTCCAGATTGGGGCAATTTCGTACAATAAAAAGCTGTCACTCAAGAGTCTCGGCTTCGTTAAGAAGGCTTATAAACTATTCGGTAAGGCATAAATAACCGAGTTTAGTGTTCGGGCACTGCTAGCATAGGGCAGTGCCCGATTATTTTTTTCATAGTGGCTTTTTCGGCGGCGGTTACCCATAGATGGTAGCGGATTTTTACGGCAATCTGGCGTGCTACATAAGCGCAGCGGAATTTGATGTTGGTGGGCAGCCATTGGTTGGCATCGCTACTAGACTTTTGTAAGTTACTTTTGCTACTGACGGCCAATAACTCCAAGTCATCATTGGCAAGTTCTTGCCGGCGTGCGGGCGATAGTTCTGCAGCGCCAGTTTGCCAAGCATTAGCAAGGGCGACAACATGATCAATTTGTACATTTTTGTGCATCTCAGCCTTATTTTTTATGATCATAAAATTTCCGGTATAGAGGTCGTATAATTTGCCAGCTATGACATGACAGCCATCAAGCGTCTTGTCTGTGAGGTCGCGCTGTAAAATTCGCTGTCTTGTATTGCACTTTCCCCATGGCTGCCAACCATGGCCAAATTTTTTACGATCATATTTTTTGCTACTATCAAGCGGTTTTACGGGCAAATGCTCAAGTAAATTTTGCGCTGATAAGTTAAAATTTTTAGCATGATCATATTTATTAAAATCGGGCCAGTAGCTATAAATGAGTGCAAAAATTATGTACATAATAAGTATGGCGATGGCGGCATACCAAATGCGGCGGCGTTGGTGATATTGGGCTGAATGCTGTTCCATGATTTTTATATAAACTGACAATTTTCTATATGTATTATATAATAGAAAATATGAAGCGAACGGCAATTTTATTAAGTATGTTTGTTGCGGCCTTGGCTGTAACCTTGTTAACATTGCCAGTTGTAGCAGCGCCAAGCCAAGATGTGATAAAAGTGAGCTGCACCTCAGCACAGTCGATGTTGTCGCAGATTGAAAAAACCGATGCGGCGTTGAGAATTAACCGCGGGCGTGTCTACAACGAATTAAACGACTTATTTTTTGCGATGAATGCCCGTGTTTCGGTGAATCGTTTATCGTCAACCAAACTAGCAAGTATTACGGATGATTACAGTAACGAACTGAAAGATTTTCGGTCGCTATACAGTGATTATGATGGCGATTTAACTAATTTAGTCGGTATGGATTGCCGGTCTAATCCGGACGACTTTTATAGTGGCTTAACTAAACTGCGCGATAAGCGTAGTAAGTTAAAGCAAAGCGTAGATGCTCTAGATAAGTTGTTTCATGATTATATCGATGAGTTTAACGCGGTGCGAAAGAGGCTAGATGTTAAATAAGGCGCAAGCTTTGGTGGCGCGGCATCGTCTAAGCTGCTTTATCTTACTATGCATTGTTATTACGATAATAATGACCTCAATTAGTCTTCGGATATATCAGGTTAGTGGTGCAATTCAGCTTGACCTTAGCCGCCCGGGCTACGAGAAGGTACGTTCGCAAGTAAAGAAGGAGGCGGACGACCATCCGTTCGGTTCAACTGGTGCGCTTGATGCGGCAGCGCTGAAAGATTTTGATGCGCGAATTGATAAATATCAGCGCGAGCTAAAGAACCTAGGTAATTTTAATGCTGAACAGCTAGACGACGAGAACCTGGGTATTACCGATAGTGACAATGGTGGCAGCAATGACGGCAGTTCGCAGCCAACGCACAACTAATTTGGCACTCTTGACATTAGAGCGCCAAAGCATTATCATATAGGTATGATGACTGAGCGCCAAGCGCGGATTTTGAAAGCTATGGTGGAGCAGTACGCTGAGCTAGCTGTTCCAGTGGGCAGTGTGCTCCTAGCTAAGTTGTTTGACGTGTCGCCAGCTACCATGCGCAGCGAGATGGCACAACTAGAAAAGATGGGATATCTCAAGCATACCCATACTTCTTCTGGACGTATACCAACCGATAAGGGGTATCGTTTGTATGTTAATAGTATTGTTGAGACTGGTGCGATGGCGCGTAGCAACAATACAAAAGAGCAGCGTCAGGCTAAAGCGATTCGGGCACGTGTTATGGCATCGCCCGACAGGGCTGATTTGGCGATTCGGGCGGCGGTAGATTCTCTCGTGGAAGCGACGCATAATCTGGGTATAGCTACTATTGGGGAACAATTGTATATGTCTGGTATCAGTAATTTATTCTCACAGCCAGAGTTTGAAAACGGCGACCATGTACGTTCAGTGGCGTCGCTACTAGATAATCTAGAACCATGGCTCAGGGAAACTGCCCCGAATGATGTACTGAATGTATTTATTGGGTCGGAGAATCCAATTGGTCGCGACAGCGGCTCGTCATTAATAATTAGTCGATTTAATTCGCCGTATTCAGACCATAGCTACATTGGCGTGCTAGGGCCTACGCGCCAAAGTTATGCGCGGGTGATGATGCTAGTTTTAGAGGCAGGGCGAATGCTGGAACATGTTTTACGGGAGGACAATAATGAAGCAAGATGATAAGCATAATGATATCAAGCAGTCGGAGCAATCGGCAAAAATAGCCGAGTTGACCAATGATTTGCAACGGACGCGGGCTGATTTCGAGAATTATCGTAAGCATACTGAGCAGGATATTGCTGCGGCGCAATTGCGGTCAGCAGAGCGTATACTAGGTAAATTATTGCCGACGATTGATATTATTGATAGTGCGACAGCACAAGTGCCGGCTGATTTAACGGAAAATGAGTGGGTAAAGGGTGTGGTTGCGATGCGCGCTAAACTACTAAAGTCTTTGGGTGAACTTGGGATAGAGCCGATAACAGTGAAATCAGGTGATTTATTTGACCACAACCAGCATAACGCAATTCAGTTTGATGAGTCGGAAGGCGATACCGAGGTGGTGAAGGTAGTACTTCGCACGGGTTACCTCTATCATGGGCAAGTTTTACGTCCAGCTATGGTGAGCGTGACACGTAAATAGTGTTGACTATATTACTACAATTGGCACTCTTGACATACGAGTGCCAACGTACTACACTAGAGATAGTTGGCAGTTAGATAAGCTGACTGCCAGGGTATTGTTCTAAGGAAAGGAGCATATGGGTACGATAATTGGAATTGATCTTGGTACAACTAACAGCGCAGTAGCGTATTTGCTAGCTGGTAAACCAGAAATTATTGCTAATAAAGAAGGTAATCGCACTACTCCATCGGTGGTAGCGATTAACAAGAAGGGCGAACGCCTAGTTGGTCAGGTGGCACAGCGTCAGCGCGTAGTAAATGCCGAGAATACTATTTACGCCATTAAGCGTTTGATGGGTCGCCGCTTTACCGATAAGGAAGTCCAGAAGGACCTGGGTGTAATGCCATACAAGATTGTCAACAACAAGGGCAATGCTGCGGTTGAAATTAATGGCAAGGTGTATAGCCCAGAGGAAATTAGCGCAATGGTGCTAGCTAAAATCAAGGCTGATGCGGAAAGTTACTTGGGCCATCCAGTGACGGAAGCCGTTATCACAGTGCCAGCTTACTTTGATGATTCACAGCGCCAAGCAACCAAGGATGCTGGTAAAATTGCTGGCCTTGAGGTGAAGCGTATTGTCAACGAACCAACTGCCGCTGCCTTGGCTTACGGTCTAGAGAAGAATGCTGATGAAAAAATTGTAGTGTTTGACCTTGGTGGTGGTACGTTCGATGTGTCTATCTTGGAGCTCGGCGACGGCGTGTTCGAGGTTAAGTCTACGAATGGTGATACCCACCTTGGTGGTGAGGACTTCGATAACCGGATTGTTCGCCACTTTATTGATGAATTTAAGAATGAGACTGGCATTGACTTGTCGTCCGACAAGGCTGCTATGCAACGCTTGAAGGACGAAGCCGAAAAGGCAAAGAAGGAACTTAGTACTACTACGGAATATGAGGTAAGTCTACCATTTATTACGGCTGACGCCTCAGGTCCAAAGCACTTTGAGACTACATTGACGCGTGCTAAGCTTGAGGAATTGTGTGCTGATTTGCTTGACCGCTTGGCAATTCCTTGCCGCAAGGCAATGGATGATGCTGGCGTTAAACCAAGTGAACTTGGTCACGTTGTCTTGGTTGGTGGCATGACTCGTATGCCAGCGGTGATTGAGAAGGCCAAGGAAATCTTCGGCAAGGAGCCAATGGCTGGTGTAAATCCAGATGAAGTTGTTGCTGATGGTGCTGCAATTCAGGGTGGCGTGCTTGCTGGTGACGTGAAGGATGTCTTGCTACTTGATGTTACCCCATTGAGTCTTGGTATTGAAACGATGGGCGGTGTGTCGACTAAGTTAATTGACCGCAACTCAACTATTCCGACTAGTAAGTCGCAGGTCTTTTCAACTGCATCTGATAACCAGCCTCAGGTAGAAATCAATGTTTTGCAGGGTGAACGTGAGTTTGCTGCGGATAATAAGTCGCTTGGTCGCTTTATTTTGGATGGTATTGCTCCAGCGCCACGTGGTATTCCACAGATTGAAGTTACCTTTAATATCGATGCCAACGGCATTCTAAATGTTACCGCTAAGGATAAAGGCACCGGTAAGGAGCAATCGATTACGATTCAAAACAGTGGTAATCTGTCGAAGGAAGATATTGCTAAAGCACAGGCTGAAGCTGAAGCGCATGCCTCGGAAGATAAGGAAAAGCGTGAAGCGATTGATGCCCGTAACCAGCTAGAGAATACGATTTATCAGGCAAAGAAGATGCCAGATGAGTTTAAGGACAAAATTTCTGAAGATGACAAGAAGGCGGTTGAAGCTGCTGTTAAGGAAGCTGAGGGCCATCTCAAGTCAGAAGATAAGAGCGAACTAGAGTCAGCTCAGAAGACTTTGTCGGAAGCGATTCAGAAGGTTGGCGCTAAGCTGTATCAGCAAGCTGCACAAGAGGCAAGCAAGAATAATAAGAAAGACGACGGCCCAGTAGAAGGCGAAGTTGTCGATAAGAAATAGTTAGTAAACTGCAATTAGCGCCCTAGTCGATTAGGGTGCTAATTGTATATAATGGAGGCATATGGCTGAAAAACGAGATTATTATGATGTATTAGGCGTGAGTAAATCAGCCTCTGCTGATGAAATTAAAAAGGCGTTTCGTAAATTGGCAATTAAATATCACCCAGACCGTAACCCTGGCGACAAGGAGGCGGAGGCGAAATTTAAGGAAGCAAACGAGGCCTATGAAGTATTGAAGGATGATGCCAAACGTCAACGATATGATCAGTTTGGTCATGCTGGCGTTAATGGTGGTGCTAGCGGTGGTAATCCATTCCAAGGATTTAGTGGGCAGAATGTTCACTTTGACTTTGGCGGGGGCGACTTTACTGATTTAAATGACTTGTTTGGCTCAATGTTTGGTGGAGGCGAACGGTCGCGTCAGTCATATCGCGGTCGTGATGTTAGCGCGTCCATAACGTTGACATTCGAAGAAGCTGTGTTTGGCACAGAAAAGAAGATAGAGCTAAACATTTTAGACGATTGTCCAGTTTGTCACGGTACGGCAGTGGCGCCAGGCTCTAAGTTGGTGCAATGTGAGTACTGTCACGGTTCAGGCCAAGAAGTGCGGACGATCAAGTCATTCATTGGCGTGATGCAGCAGGCAGTGCCATGTAGCCATTGTGACGGCCGCGGCGAGCGTCCGGAGCGACCGTGTTCGGCTTGCGCTGGTAAGGGCGTAATACGTCAGAAGAATAGTCTGGAAGTGAAGATACCAGCTGGCGTTGATGAAGGCTCGACAATTTGCGTACGTGGTCGCGGCGAGGCGGCGTTTAATGCGCCACATGGGGATTTGTATATTGATATTCATGTCAAGCCACACAAAAAGTTTACGCGTGAAGGCGAGCTAATATTGAGCGAGGAATCGGTTTCAATGGCGGATGCTGCCTTGGGGTGCGAGATTGAGGTAGAAACGATTGATGGTCCGTTGATGATGAAAGTGCCGGCTGGCACGCAGTCAGGTACTGATTTTAAGTTATCTGGTCATGGTGTGCCACATCGTGGCGGCAAGACACGCGGACCGCAAATTGTCACTATCAATGTTGTTACGCCAACGCATTTATCACGGAAGCAAAAAGAGTTGTTGCAAGAGTTGCGCGAAATTAGTTAATTTAATTTAGCGGCGCGTTTACTGTGCTATAATTGTGATATGAAATTTAAATCCGGTATGCGGCGCCGCGCGCATGAATACGAAAAAGCTCTAGTTGAGCAGTGGAAGCGCAACGACACATTTCATAAGTCCGTTGAGCTACGAGATCCGGCGAACTCATATGTATTTTATGATGGCCCACCATTTATTACAGGTGTGCCACATCATGGTACGTTGCTGAGTTCAATTATTAAGGATGCTGTGCCGCGTTACTGGACAATGCAAGGTAAACGCGTAGAGCGTCGTTGGGGTTGGGACTGTCATGGTCTGCCAGCAGAGAATTTTGTAGAAAAGCAGTTGGGTATTACTGACCGACGGCAAATTATTGCTGATCCAAATCAAAAACCACCACTCGACCGTGATGGGAATACGCTGCCAACTATTACGTTAGAGAAGTATATCGAGACAGCACGCGATTCAATGATTGCCAATAGTGAAACTTGGGAAGGCGTGATTGACCGTGTCGGTCGTTGGGTAGATTTCAAGGGCGCATACCGCACGATGAACCATGACTATATGGAGAGCGTGTGGTGGGCATTTAAACAGCTTTATCAGGCCGGCAAGATATACGAGGGCGAAAAGGTATTGATGTATGATACGCGCTTTGCCACTCCAGTTTCGAAGGCTGAGGTGACGATGGACAACGACGCCTATCAAACAGTAACCGACCCTAGTGCCTTTGTACGATTTAAATTGCGTGCTGGCGAAGCTAGTAAGGCGGGACTACCAGATGATACGGCGATTCTAGCATGGACTACTACGCCATGGACCTTACCAGCCAACCTAATGCTGGCGGTTAACCCAGAGATGACTTATTGTTTGGTTAACTGTGGTAATGAGCATTTTGTAGTGGCGAAGTCTTGCTTAGAGCAAACTTTCCAAGATGAAAAGCATCAGCCACTTGCTTATACCGTAGCACAGGAATTCACGGGTGATAAGTTAGTCGGTTTGAAATATCAGCCGCTTGACACTGGTTCGACTTGGCCAGATGACCCGAAGGTACATCAGATTTACGCTGCCGACTTTGTTTCGTCTGATTCGGGTACTGGTATTGTGCATATTGCGCCGGCTTATGGTGAAGACGACTTTAAATTAGCACAAAGTCTGGGTATTAAGGCATTCCATGTGATTGATGACAACGGCTATTACATGGATACCAATTATAAAGGTCGGGAAGTCTGGTCGAACAATAAATTTGTGGCCAAAGATTTAGCTGAGAAGGGCGTAATTTGGCAGATTCGTTACATTCAGCACGAATACCCGTTTAACCCGCGTTCAAAGCAGCGTATTATGTATCGCGCGATACCGTCATGGTTTTTCGATGTACAAGGTTCAAAGCCAGTTTTGTTTGAGCAAAACGAGAACATCAATTGGTTCCCTGCACACCTCAAGCACGGCCGTTTTATGAAGAATATCGAACAGGCGCCAGATTGGAACTTAAGTCGCGACCGCTTCTGGGCATCGGCTATGCCAGTTTGGAAGGGCGACCAAGGTACCGTGATTGTGGTTGGCTCATATGATGAGCTATACAAGCTTAGTGGTAAGCGTCTGGAGGATTATCACCGTCCGTGGATTGACCAGATAAAGATTTATGCTGATAAGTTGGACGAAAAAACGCGTCAGGCCTACGGAATGCATGACGGCGAAGTGTTTACTCGCATTGACAAGGTATTGGATTGCTGGTTTGAATCCGGTTCGATGCCATTTGCGCAGTTGCACTATCCATTTGAGAATAAAGACAAATTTGAGCGTAATTATCCGGCCGATTTTATCGTTGAATATATTGGTCAGGTACGTGCGTGGTTCTATTATGTCCACGTAGTTAACACCACATTGGCGGAAATTGGTGCGTTTGGTAAGGAGCGCCAGCGGAGTGACCATAAAAACGCTTACAAGAATGTCATTACCACTGGTGTTGTGGCTGGTAATGACGGTCGAAAGATGAGCAAGAGTCTTGGTAATTACACTGACCCTAACGTGTTGATGGACCAGTATAGTGCGGATTCATTGCGTTTCTTGCTCTTAAGTTCACCGCTATTAAATGGCGAAGATTTTGCCTTGCTTGATAAGGATGTTTCGGATGTAGCGCGCAAGTTGGCTATGGTTTGGAATATGTACGATTTCTTTACGACCTATGCTTCAGTTGATGGCTGGGAGTATAACGGTGGTGCGGTGCCAGAAATTGATTTAGCTGCTTTGCAGAATCCACTTGACCGCTGGATTGTGTCGCGTGTACATGAATTGAGTGCTCACATTGAGGAGTTTATGAATGGTTATAACATACCAGACGCATTGAGCGCGGTGATGCCATTCCTTGATGATGCCTCGAACTGGTATGTGCGTCGTTCGCGCCGTCGCTTCTGGAAGAGTGAGGATGATACTGATAAGAATCAAGCTTACCAAACAATCCACTATGTTTTGGTGCGGCTCAGTATGGTATTGGCACCATTTGTGCCATTCTTGGCAGACGAATTGTATCAGAAGCTTACTGGCGGTGAGTCTGTGCATTTGCTAGATTGGCCACACGATAACCCGGTAGATGACAAGGTACTGGCAGATATGGCGCGTACACGTAATCTAATTAACCAGTGCTTGGCGCTAAGAATGCGTAAAAATGATACAACAGGCGAAGTTCAGGTGAAGATTCGTCAGCCACTAGCTTTTGCTAGCTACTCGGGCAAGCGTTTGGATTTGTATTATGAGCAGATTATGCGCGATGAGCTGAATGTAAAGCGTATTAATTGGATTGAGGATTTGCGTGATTACACTAGCGATGCTTGCGCTGTGCCAGTTAAGATAGACGACCCAGATTCACGTCAGGCTTGGGTGGAAATTAGTAAGGAATTAACCCCAGAGTTGAAGCGTGAAGGGCTAAGCCGTGAGGTGATTCGTGTTGTGCAAAAGGCGCGTAAGGATGCGGGCCTTAATGTGGATGACCGTATTACACTTAATGTTACGACTAAAGATAGTGAGCTGGCGCAGGCTCTTGCGGAATGGCAGGCGGCGATTCAGAAGGAAACCTTGGCAACTAACTGGAGCGAACAGCCAGTTGATGGCTATAGCGCTGATGCTAAGGCCAACGGTGTTGCCTTTAAGGTGAGTCTGACTAAGGCGGCGAAGCACTAAATATTTGCATAGATTTAAAATCTATGGTAATATGGGACATATGATTACTAAAGAGGAAAAGCTAGCTGCTATTAAGTTGACTCAGTTGCACGATGGTGACACTGGTTCTTCAGCTTCACAGGTGGCAATTCTAACTAAGCGCATTAATGGCTTGACTGAGCATATGAAAGCTAATAAGCATGATTTCATGACTCGTCGTGGCTTAATCCAATTAGTTGGTCGCCGCAAGAAGTTGTTGCGCGGTCTAGAGAAGAATGATTACGCTCTATATAAGAGTACAATCGAAGCTCTAGGGCTACGTAAATAATTACATAGGCATAAAGCACCCCGCTTTCGCGGGGTCTTTTGTTTTTAGAAGATGATTTATCTGTTATAATGGTAGTGTAATAAAGTGTCGGCAGTGAAAGCTGCTTAGTTAAGCTAGCTGGTCAGCTTGCGCTACTGACACAGAAAGGGAAACTATGACTAAAGTCATTCAAACAGGTAAAGAATTAATCAAGGTCTCGACTAACTGGCTTGGGCGAGAACTAACAATGGAGGTAAATAAGGTTTGCTTCCGCACGCAAGCTTCAGTGTTGGTACGTTATGGCGATACCACGGTGCTTGGGTTAGCTCAAGTGGGTGAGGTAAATCAAGATTTAGACTACTTCCCATTGTCAATCGACTATGAGGAAAAGTATTATGCGGCCGGTAAAATGAGCAGCTCGCGCTTTATTAAGCGCGAAGGTAAGCCATCGGATGAGGCTGTGCTGGTAGGGCGTTTAATTGACCGCCCAATTCGGCCACTATTCCCGAAGGGTTATAAAAATGAATGCCAAGTGGTATCGACTGTATTGTCAATGGATCCGAATTTCCGTCCGGATGCTATTGCTATGTTGGCGGCTTCAACGGCTTTGATGCTGACCGGCGCTCCATTTGATGGTCCGGTAGCTGGTTTGCGTATTGGTCTTACAGAAGACGGTGAATTTAAGGCCTTTATGAGTCGCGATGAGCTAGCTGCTGGCAAGCTTGATTTGTTTGTCGCTGGCGGTAAACATGGCATTATGATGGTAGAAGCAGGTGCCAAGGAAGTGTCGGAAGATACTTTGGTGGATGCCTTTGCTTGGGCAGAAGAGAATATTCAGCCGGCTTTGCAGCTTCAGGAAGAGCTCAAAGCAAAAGTTGCACCAGCTGAGCTGCCGTATGAACTAGAGAAGCCAGATGAAGCTATTCAAGCTGAAGTTGATGCCTATTTAAGCGATAAGCTTGGTGACAACCTCCATATGCCATATCCACAGCGCAATGAGAAGGTCAAGGCAATTAAAGATGAATTTGAAGCGCATTTTGCCGCCGAACACAGTGAAGACGAGTGGGCTGAGCTAGCGCCAGAATATCTCGAGGCGTTTAATACAGCGATTAAAAAAGATGTCAGAAAGTATATTGTTGAACAAGGAGTGCGCCCAGATGGTCGTGCTTTAACGGAGATTCGTCCGCTAACTTCAGAGGTAGCTGTCTTGCCACGAGTACATGGTTCGTCGCTGTTTACGCGCGGTTTGACTCAGGCGATGAATATTGTAACCTTGGCGCCACTATCATTTGCGCAGCTAGTTGATACCATGGAGGTCACTGATGGTACGCGTCGTTACATTCATCATTACAATGCGCCAGGTTATACGGTAGGTGAAATTAAGCGAATGGGCACGCCGGGTCGTCGGGAAATCGGTCACGGTTACCTTGCGGAGCGTGCATTATTGCCAGTCTTGCCGAGTGAAGAGGAATTTCCGTATGCGATTCGTTCAGTAACAGAGATTATGTCACAAAACGGCTCAACTTCGATGGCGGCAACTTGCTCATCTTGTTTGGCTTTGATGGATGCTGGTGTGCCAATTAAGCGACCGGTGTCAGGTGTTGCAATGGGTCTGATGACTGATGGCGACAAACACTACATTTTGACTGATATGGCCGACCAAGAGGATTTCGCAGGCGATATGGACTTCAAGTGTACTGGTACGAGCGAAGGTGTTACTGCTCTGCAGATGGATATCAAGGTGCACGGTCTCACGACTGAGATATTGCGTGAAGCCCTGATGCGCGCTAAGTCAGCTCGTGCAGAAATTCTTGCTAATATGTTGGCTACTTTGCCGGCACCACGTGAGAGCTTGTCGCCATACGCGCCACGAATTGAGAAGTTGATGATTAATCCAGATAAAATCGGTGCAGTTATTGGCAA
The DNA here is from genome assembly GCA_947253945.1 of uncultured Candidatus Saccharibacteria bacterium. Taxonomy (GTDB): domain Bacteria; phylum Patescibacteriota; class Saccharimonadia; order Saccharimonadales; family Saccharimonadaceae; genus Nanoperiomorbus. Next base: position 2,593 of record CAMYAY010000004.1, on the reverse strand, counting down.
AGGTGGCGAAACAATTAATAAAATTACGACTGAGACTGGTGTGGATGTTAACATTGCCGAGGACGGTTTAATTACGTTTGCATCTAACGATAGCGAAGCTATGCAGCGTGCAATGGATTGGGTACGTAGTCTGACAGAAGAGCCAGAAGTTGGCCATGTATATCGTGGTACGGTAGCAACAATTAAAGATTTTGGCGCTTTTGTGACTATTTTGCCAGGAATTGATGGTATGCTGCATGTTAGCAAGATTGTTGACCGAAGAATTAAAGACCCGTCAGAAGTATTGAATGTAGGTGATAAGGTTAACGTTAAATTAGTGGCGATTGACGACAAAGGTCGGCTTAGCCTCACAATGTTAGGGACACCACAGGAGTAATTGGATGGCTTGGGCAGTAATTACTGGCGGCAGTTCTGGTATGGGCTTGGAATTTGCCCGCCAGCTTGCTGCTTCTGGATGCGATTTATGCTTAGTTGCACGAGACAACGCTGGTTTGCAAGCGGTTAGCAAAGAATTAAAGCAGCAATATCATATTAAAGTTAAAACTTTAGCGGTGGATTTAGCGGATAAAAAAGCCGCGGATGAGGTGTTTAAACAAATTATTGACACTGCGGATTTGGCTTATATGGTAAATAACGTGGGCTTTGGTTTGCACGCACCAGTTGATGACGCTTCAGACGATACTATTGCAAAGCAATGCTGCGCAATGGATGTAATGGCAACTAACTTGATGCGGTTTAGTCTGGCGGCGGTGCGTGTGATGAAACAGCAAGGCTATGGTCATATTATCAATGTGTCATCAACCGCTGCGTGGACCCTGCAAGGTAATTACTCAGCCATTAAGGGCTATGTGTTAACTTATACGCGTAGTTTGGCGTTGGCACTAAAGGGTAGTGGCGTAACGGCTACGGCGGTTTGCCCGGCTTGGATGCATACTAATTTTCATGCTGCATTAGGATTGCCTGAGCCATCAATTCCGGAGTGGGTTTATGTGAAGCCGCCCGAAGTAGTTCGTGAAGCTATTAGAGCTGCTAAGCGTGGTAAGAGTTGGATTATTCCAACCCGTCGCTGGCGTTTGGCAATTTGGTTCTTACAGCATGGGCCAGTGGCACTTCGTTATAGTGTAACGCGTAAGTATATGAAGACAAAAAATTATCATGGTTGATAGTTCGGCAAAGCGATTAAATCGTTACCATTCAAAGGTATTGTACTGGCTCCGTCGTGGTGTTCAGGCGGTATTGCTAAGACCGTTTTTGCGTCGTAATTTTACGGTAACAATAAAAGGCACTAGCCATTTAAAGCAGTTTAGTGATCCAGTGATTATGATGTCGAATCATCAGTCGCATCTTGATGCACTGTTAATTATTGGCAGTTTGCCGCATCAAATCGCAGCACGTACGGCAGTCGGTGCGGCGACAGACAACTTCTTTCGTAATTGGCTGCAGAGTAAGCCAACGCGCATTCTGCTAAACACCTATCCAATCGACCGCGATAAATCGGGACGACACCAAGGGGTATCGCGTCGGTTAATTGATGAAAAGATTTCAATTTTGGTATTTCCAGAGGGAACCAGAACTCGTTCTGGCAATCTAGGAAAATTCCATACCGGCCTTGCGCGTATCGCATTGGATACCAATGTAAAAATTTTGCCGATTGCCATCAGGGGTGCATTTCAGGCGTGGCCGTATAGTAGTAAGCGGTGGCATAAAGATAAACCGCCGGTTGAAGTTAATTTTTTGCCGATGATAAAGCCAAAAGATAATGAGACGCCACAGGAACTGACCGAGCGAGTAAAAAGTGTAATTGCTAGATCTTTGGCTAAAAAGTAGGAATACGAATATTGTAAAAAGTATGATAAAATAAACATAGGCGTAAATTTATTTTGAGTATATATTAAAGATAGTTAATTGTGGGGTAGATAATGCGAAATAATCAGACGAATCAGACGAATAAAACAGGCCAAGCTAATAATGTGGTTTCTGGCGCTATGTTTCCATCTAATGGCATTGTGGCTGGACAACTACCACCACGACAAGCTAATGGCGCGAGTCAGCAGCCAACTATGCAATTTCCAAGCTATGGCGCAAATGTTCCACCTCAGGTAGCACCACAATACTACCAGCAAAATATGCAGTATGGCATACCGCAGTATAGCGCGCCGCAAGCTGGTCAGCCGAATGGTATGTCAAATGCACCGCTCTATAATGATGTGTATGGTACTTACAATCAGCAAGCTAATACTAGCGCCAACGCAGCAAAAAAGAATGACCCGCAGCTGTCGGTCCGAAATTTGTTGATAGGTGGTTTGATTACATTTGCCCTAATTTTAGTGATTTTTGCAGTAATCGTTGTACCTCCGTTGATGCGCCCTAGCAGTAAGTCATACAATGAGTCGGCGCAGTCAATTGAGTCTATTTCTAGTGTAATCAATAGCACGGACCCAGCGAGTATTTTAAAGGGTTTTAATGAGTTTCAGAAAAATATTACAGACGAACAGTTTACACAGTCACGCAATGAGCTAACAACTTTTCGTAATTCATTAAATACGGCTGTAGTATCGGCGCAGGGTAGCTTGGCAATTAAGAAGGACGCTAG
>CAMYAY010000003.1 GCA_947253945.1 uncultured Candidatus Saccharibacteria bacterium | reverse complement strand
GGCTATAGTAGGGGGGCTAAATCGGGGGAGATAGCGCAAACCGCAGCTTAACAGAGGTTGCGCCAAGACAGTCTAGCACGCGGGGCACTTGATGTGTCGCATTTTTATTTTTCGTTTTTTCACGGGGCAGTCTGAGCGCTGCGCCAGAACTCACTTTGCAGAGGTGGGGCGGCGCTCTCACCGTGTCCTGACTCACGGGCTTTACGTCGCACAACGTATGTTTTACGTTTTTTAACGACTTTAAAGCGGCGCGTACCACTTGATAGCTATAAAGTCACGCTAAATTGTGGCGCCGCGGCTGGCTTTCACCAAAATGGGGAAAATAATTAAATAATTATTTCCATGTCCTCACTTAGTTAAATAATTCTCACCCGCAGCCCGTCGCCCACATATCAAATAATTATTTTAGGGGTTATTTTCGGGACCAATTTTCGGGGGACTTTTGGTCGGTTTTCGGCTCGCGACCAGCATCAATCTAGCGTCAGCCACCCACGAGTGCCAACGCCCAAATCGGGCAAGTTTTAGGTAAATCAGCCAAATCCGGCGCGCGGCGGCAATTTTCTGTCAAGCGATTTAATTATTTAATTAATTTAATTGCTAATATTACTACAATGGCGACACTGTCGCGTCCGTCGTACCTCTGATAAATTTTGTCGTCAATATTTAATAATTAATTTTCACTACGCCTAGGGGCCTGCCCTGCAGGGGTGCAAACGCTAGCCGCGAGGCGGCCGCCAAAGATAAAGTCCATGCCACATATTCACGAGATGCTAACTAAATTACAGTGGTAACGACGTCAATTCGGCGCTGCGGCTCAGGAGTTTTCCACAGGTCGTTGCGCCAACATATTACAACATAATAGCGTCATGACGTCAAATAAATCACCTGTCCTGTCATTTGACATATTTGACATTTGTGTTGTAATATATTGTAATATTTTTGCGACGTCACTCCCCCGCCCTCTAATCGGCTACTTCCAAAACGCCTTACCAGCGACGCGGCAATCCACATAAATTGGTTTAATATTATGCGTGTCGATGTAGCGCACCATAGTTGCGATATCACTCGCCTCTGATTCTGGCTGGCGCGTAATTTGCGCCTTAAACGGATATTGTCGGCTATCTACATAGAGCTCCACGTATCGCGCCGCGCCCTTCGGCACAACCACCCGCCGCACACTGATGCCGCGCTTCACTAGCGCCGTCGCCGTCTGGCCGACAAAGCTCAAGAACCCTGCCGGCGCCGCCACACCGTTAATCGACTTGGCGCCACTGTTGTCCTCAATGGTCAGCTGCGGGGTGCCGTAATAATTGTGCTGGAACACCACGCCCTTATCGTCTACAAAGTTAGTCTTACCGTTCGCTGTCCACTGCGCCACCGGCGCACGGAAGGAAAGCTTCGCCTGCGCCAGCATCAACCCCGCCGGCACCACATCCACACTCAGCACCTCAGGCGCTTGCTGGCGTAAATAATTTAATAACACCGAATTGCGCCGCATAAAGCTGAACCGCTCAAGCGGGTTGGTCTGATAATAATCGTTAATTAATTTGAGGTAGCGCGCTTGGTCGGTGGCAGCCAGCCGCGCATCAGTCTGTACCCTCACTACTGAACCGGCGTACTGCGCAAGCAGCGCCAAGCCGAGCAACACCAGCCCCACAACCACCATAAACAGCGCCGTCAATCGGCGTTGCACCGACTTGAGGTGCTGCAACCGCTGCCGCTCCAACTGCGCCGTCTTTTCGCTCTTAAAGCCCGTCAGCGTCACGCCGCGCGTATAAGCGGCGGCATTAAAATCCGCCCGCGCCTCTCGCTCCGAGTGCTTCTCTTGCCCACGCCGAAAATTAAACATAATCTAATTCTATTTTACCACAATCGCCGCCGTTAATGTACGTGCAACTGCGTGGCGTCCAAAATCAGCCGCGCCATATCCTGCAAGGCGTGCGGTTTGGCATAGCCGCCCAACGCCTTAGCGAGCTGCTGCCGCCGACCTTGGTCACGAATCAGATCCGCCAGCGTCTTGCCCAGCAGCTTCGGCTGCTGCTCCACGTCATGCTGCGCCAACACCACTGTTGCGCCCGCCTGCTCGTACACTTTGGCGTTCTTGGTCTGATGGTCGCCCGCCAGATACGGCGAAGGAATAATCACTGTCGCCACGCGAATCGCGGCTAACTCCGCCATGGTCGTCGCGCCCGCGCGCGTCACCACCACGTCAGCCGCCTTCATGTAGTCGGCAATTTGCTCAGTAAACTCCAGCACCCGCACGTGCCTACGCTCAGCATCACTTAAGTCCAGCGTCACTTTACGCCCCTTACCAATCAACATCGCCACGTCGGCACCCTGCTTGATGAGCTGGCGGGCGTTCAAGGCCATCGCCACGTTAATTTCTTTCGCGCCCAAGCCACCGCCCATCGACACCACGAGCGGTCGCTCTGGGTCAAAGCCCAGCTTCGCCTTCAAGTCGCGATGCGCCGCGGCATTCACCGGCTCAATCTCAGGCCGCAACGGAATGCCAATGTACTTAGTGCGCGACTTCGGATAACTCGGGTAATTCTCAACCGGCGCGCCCGTCCCAATCGCCCGCGCATAACGCGCCAGCACGCGGTTGGTTAGCCCCGGCACTGTGTCACTATCGTGTAGCACTAGAGGTATATGCAGGAGATGTGCCGCCAAGCCCACCGGCAAACAGACATAGCCGCCCTTACAAAACACCACATCCGGCCGCAACCGGCGCAACTTACAGTAGCTTGTCACAAACCCCGCGCCAATGTGGAACAAATCAACTAAGTTTGGGATATGTGTATGCACAATATGGTACAAACTAAACCAGCGATACCACCACGGCAAGTTAGCGTAACGGCGCAGCTTGCCCGCCGGAATTACACTGGTCGGCACCGCCTTGCCCAGCAGCCCGCGCGCCTGCTTGATAAACTTGCGGTCACACCACACCGTAATGTCCGCCCGCGGATGTTCTCGCTTTATCTCTTTAATAACCGCGACGATTGGCGTAATATGGCCGCCGCTGCCGCCGCCCACGCATAAAATCTTCATCTCGCTCCTCCTCTCCATTGTTATGCACTCGCCGATAAGTGGTGTAGCGCGAAATATTCAGCACCATACCCAGCACCAACATAATAAACACCAGCGACGTACCGCCGATTGACACCAATGGCAAAGTAATGCCCGTCAGAGGTATCATGTGCGTCATCGCGCCAATGTTCATTAAAACGTGCGCCGCTAGCCAACCAAAAATTCCGCCAAGCACCAACCGCAAATAATAATTCTCCAGATAATCAACCTTATGAATGATGACATAAAGCAGACCCGCGAACAAGACAATCAGCCCCACGCTGCCAATCCAGCCAATCATCTCACCCCAAATAGCGAAAATCGAGTCGTTCACCGCCTCCGGCAACCAGCCGAAGGCTTGCACCGACTTGCCGAGCCCACGCCCAAACATACCGCCCGAGCCGAGCGCCAAAATTGCCTGATTAATGTGGTAGTTTGTCTCCTCCGTACCACTACCAACAAAGGTGAAAATGCGTTGCAAGCGGTGCGGCGCCACGATAATCGAAGCCACGCCCGCTACCAGAATAATTAACGCCGCCGCCGAAACATACTTCCAGCGCATGCCCGACACCACCAACTCAATCAGCGTGATACCCACAAACGCCACACCCGTACCGAGGTCCTTTTGTAGCAGCACCACTACAAACATCACCAGCATTAGCACCACCAGTACCTGCCAAACCGTGTCCCAGCTGTTCAGTCGCCCGCGCCGCGCCTCTGTTGCCAAGATATTGGCGGTAAACAACACCGCGCCCAACTTTAACAGCTCCGCCGGCTGAAATGTGCCAAGCGGCCCCAAGCGATACCAACGACAAGCGCCCAAGGCACACCGCGCAATCGGCACATGCAGCAGCCCTAACAGTGGTAACGCCAGCGAAATCACCAGCGCCAGCACAAACAACCGCGCGCCATAGCGGCGGAAGACATCTAGCGGCAAGCGCGTCGCCGCGATAAACGCCACCACGCCGACCGCGAGAAACGCCAACTGCTTCAGCATGTATGCGTTCGACTGGTCGTTGTTGCCGTGCGTGATGGCCGGCAAAATCGAGAACATCGCCACATAGCCAATTGTCGCTAGTAGCAACGTCAATAGCGCAATCCAATAGTCGGGTCGGTGCCGGCGCGTCAAATCCAGCCGTGGCACACGGTCAGCCTTGCCGCCACTTAACAGCGTGCGCCAAAACCGCTGCAGCCAGTCTAGCCCAGCTGCAATCAGCGCGTCTGCCCCTATTTCTCTTGGTTTATTATTGTACACCCGACCCTTAACTCAAATTAATTTTAATGCATTATATTGCCGCCGGCCAACGCCATCACGAGGCCGATCACGGCAAACACCACGCCAATCAGCCAAAAGCGCATAGTCACCTTAGTCTCTGGCCATCCAATGGCCTCAAGGTGATGATGCACCGGCGCCGACAAGAAAATCTTCTTGCCATGGCGCAGCTTCTTTGACGTCAGCTGAATAATCACCGAACCCGTCTCTAGTACGAACACGATGCCAACCACTGGCAAGATAAACAGCGTATTAGTCAGCATCGCCACCACTGCCAATGAACAGCCGAGTGAAAACGAACCCACGTCACCCATAAAGAACCGTGCCGGATAGATATTGAACCAGAGGTAACTCACAAGCGCACCCATGATGGTAAAGCAAAAGCCCGCCAAGCCGAATTTATGGTCAAGTAACGCGATTACGGCATAAGCGCAGAACGAAATCGCCGCTAGACCGCCCGACAAGCCATCCAAACCGTCGGAAATGTTGACCGCATTACCGGTAGCCACCACGACAAAGGCGAAGATAAGAATCATCCACGCTCCTACGTCCCACGCGCCAACAAACGGCACATGCACCGTGTGCACACCCAGCTTAGCCCAGAAGAACCAGCCGAGTACCAAGCCAATCAGTGTAATCAGCGCAAACTTCACTGGCGCACGCATACCCGCCACGCCCTTGCCGTGCGACCGGATATTAAAGACATCGTCAACCAGCCCAACCGCGCCGGCAGCTACTAATGCCACCAGAGGTAGCCACGTCTGTTCACGCGACAAATTGCCACACAGCGTGGCAATCACCACAGCCAGCACAAAAATCAGGCCAGCCATCGTTGGGATGTGGCGGCGGTGCTTGGCGGCGTGTAGCTTCTCGTACACCTTGGCTTCCCCGCCCGACATGGCGTCGTGGCGCATCTGCTTCCAGAACTTATACTTATACGCAAAGTAGGTATACAGCGGCGTTAGCAACATAGCCAACACAAACGAGCCTACCCCTAAGGTAAATATTTTGACTAGCGGGCCGACGAGGGCGCGCAATACATCACTCATTTTGACACTCCTTGATATTGAATCATAAAATTACTCATCTTGTCGAAGATTGGCTGGGCGGCTGCCGAACCGGCATAGCCACCGTTATGGGCGTCATCTACACGTACCATTATGGCATACTTTGGCACTTTTGTCTTGTCGGCGCCAAAGCCAATGTAAGTACCGGTGGTCAGGGTGTGAGAATACTTGCCCGTGACTGGGTCAATCTTCTGCGCCGTGCCCGACTTGCCACCCACAAAGTAACCGTTGTCGCGCAACTTACCCTTGGCGCCCAAGTAACGCGCCTGCTGCAACATGTCGCGCAAGTCGTACGAGTGCTGCGGCGCCAGCACGTTGCCCTGCAGTAGCTGCGGCTTCTGCTCGGTCAGCTTGCTCGTATTTAAGTCATACGAGCCAAGCACCACCGTCGGCTTGTAGTAATTACCGCCGTTAATCACCGCACTAAATGCCGAAATCACCTGAATCATCGTCAGCTGCTCGCCCTGCCCGAAGGTCATGTTGGCATACAACACGCGCGGGCCGCGGTTCATGTCGGGCTTAAAAATCACGCTATCCGCCTCATGCGCCAGCTCAATGCCCGTCGGCTGGTTGAAGCGATAATTTTTCGTCAGATAACCGTAGTACTTCTGCCGCCCCGCAAGGTTGATGCTACCGCCGCCCATCTGCTGCAGTACCCACACCGCACCAGTGTTAAGAGAATATTCCAGTAAATTCATCGGCGTCATCATCTTGCCGTCAATGTTACGTTCCACGTTGCACATCTTAGCGTCATCAACTTGCACACAACCGATGTCAAGGAAGGTCGAACGCGGCGTAATTGCACCCGAATCCAGCCCCGCCCCCACCGTAAACAGTTTCATCACCGAACCCGGCTCGTAGGCGTTCATCGTCACGTTGTTTTTATACACCGCCGGCGTGTCAACCTTGCGGTACTGCTCAGGGCTGTAACTCGGGAAGTTCGCCATCGCCAGCACCCGCCCCGTCTGTGGGTCCATCACTACCATGCTACCAGTGGTTGCCTTGGCGTCCTTCAGCCCCGCCGCCAGCGTCTCCTCCGCCTGCGACTGCACGTTACGGTCGATACTCAACACAATATTTTCGCCGTCCTTCGCAGGGATACTGACATCATTTGTGCCAATAGTCAGTGGCACCTTACTGACGTCCGTCACAGTCTTGAGCAAGCCTGCTTTGCCACCCAAGCGGCCGTCCAGCGCCTGCTCTACCCCATATTGACCTTTGCCGTCTGCGTTAACAAAGCCCAAGGTCTGCGCCGCGAGCCCACCCTCAGGGTACACGCGCTGGCTCGCCGGCTTCAAGCCGAGGCCAGAGAGCTTCTCCTTGCGAATCGCCTCCGCCTGCTGCTGCGTCAGCTCTTGCGCCAGCACCACATAACGGCGGTTCTTGTCACCCAGCTTGCCCAGCGGGTCGTTCTTCTGCACTAACTTATCACCCGCCACGCGGCGCACCAGTTCGCGCGCCTTGTTGACATCCTTCACCTCTGAAGGGTCAGCAAACAAAGTGTACACCGTACGGTTCAACACCAGTGGCGCGATGTTGCCGTCCGTGTCGCGCACATAAATCTGCCCACGCACGGCCGGTAAAACTTGGCGGTCGGTCTGCATGTTGTCCGCCTTAGTGAGGTATTCTTTATGCTTAATTACCTGAATGTAGAATAGTCGCACACTAAAAAGCGCCAAAATAAAGAGCAGCAACCACGCTACTCGGCTCGCTCTCGTCTGGCTACCCCACCATTGGTTCATACTACAATTATACCATAAGCGGCGCGCTATTCGGCATAATCGGTGCTAGCCGGCGCGGTCATTTGCTTGGCCACTTCGCTATTTTTAATGGTGTTGAGTGACTGCAACCGCGCATTCTCAACCTTCAAGTTGTCGCGCTGAGCGGCCAGCTCCGTCTTTTGACGGTTAATCTTGTTAATTTCGTAACTAAATGACCCGGTTTTACTCAGTTGAGTTAAATATATCATTCCAAGCAGCGCAGTAAATAGAACAATGGCAGCAATGTTGGCCATAGTGCCCATGCTCGATGAGGGTTTAAACTTTACTAAATTTTGGTTACGGCCCCACATGGACGCCCCAGCGTAAGCTGGTGCCGTGGCACGTACAGCCGCACGGGTCGATACGAACTGTCTTCTCGAAATTGCCATCTGCCTAGTTGTTCCTTTCTTTTTTTAATTTGACTTTTTGTTTCTCGCAATTCACATGATTACATGCAAAACACCGCGGACTAACACGTAATCCACGCAGTTCTGCATGTAATGTTTGTTTTAAGTGTTTGTTTTATCACAACCAGGCCTGCCCTTTTGGTGGGCAGACCCCGTTTCTGCCTTAGTTACTACTTAACGCGGCGGACAACGATGTTGTGAGCGTAGCTACGACCACTAACTTTGATTGGCATATCGCTCCTTTCTTATTTTTGTTTATTTTTTCAATACGGCGCGTAGCTTTGCACTACGAGCACGCGGATTGGAAACGTCATTAATAGCACCATCAATTGGCTTCTTGGTCAAAGTAACTAGCGGTAAGTCGAAGGCGTCGGCGTGGTCGCGCATAAAGCGCTTCACCAGTCGGTCTTCAAGGCTATGAAATGAGATGATGGCTAGTCGGCCACCGCTGTTCAACAACTTCACCGCTAACGGCAAAGTCCGCTCCAGCTGGCCCAGCTCATCATTCACCGCAATCCGTAAGGCTTGAAAAGCGCGCGTTGCCGGATGTATCTTGTGGTGCTTGCCTTGATCAAGTTCGCCAATGGCAACTCGAATCACGTCGGCAAGGTCGGCAGTAGTCGTAAATGGCTGCTGTTTTCGCCGCACTACAATAGCCCGCGCCACTTTCGCAGCTTCTCGCTGCCCCATTTCTCCATAATTCTCAAAGATGTCAATCAGGTAACGCTCGCTATAGCGGTTCACCAAAGTCGCGGCCGTGAGGTCTTGGCTCTGGTCCATGCGCATATCAAGCGGCCCATCATGCATAAATGAGAAGCCGCGCTCGGCTCGGTCCAGCTGCACAGAACTGACACCTAAGTCAAGCAAAATCATATCAAAAGTCTTGCCCGCCTCAAGCAGCTGTTGCGCCGCTGACAGGTAGTCACTATGTATGAGTTGAGCACCCTGCTCTTTTAGCGGGGCTAGATTAGCAATAGCAAAGGCATCACGATCGCACAGGGTCGCGTTTGCCGCCGTGCCAATTCGAGCAATAACTCCCTTTGCATGACCACCGTAACCGGCAGTTAAATCAAGGTAGTGTTCGTTTGGCTGCGGGTTTAGCAAAGCTAATGTATCCGCAAAAAGCACAGGAATATGAAGTTGTTGTGGTGGATTATTCATTACTCTTGTTACGGAGGACACATATGCAACAACCAGTGTTTATTTGATTGTTTGTTTTATTTTTGTAACACTGCTCTGGCTAGTTGTGACTTAGCCGCCAGTGTAATGAGAGACTTATGTGTGAGGTGGAATTTTAAAGGAATTGCTTCCTTCTAGTGCGACGGTACTTCGGTCTGGCTACCGCGCTCCAGCTGGTTGTCACGTATGTGTCCTCTGTTAAAGTGCTTTCGTTGGCTCCTTTGACCTTTAGGGTCAAAAGAACCATATTATTAAATTGTTAATCTGCTTGCGCAGTCAACCGCCAATACTTGCCCGCCCGGATGGCGACCACGTCGCGGTCAATCTTGGCGTAATCAAGTAGGTGCTGTTCAATGGTAATCCGCCCCTGCTTGGCGTCCATCTCGGCCTCTGACTTGCCAGCCCGAAACTTAACGTTTAGGTCGGCGATGTGCTCATCCAAGATGTTGCCCTGCAATGCAGATTCCATTTCATTATCCCAAACTTCCTTCGCATAGAGATGCAAATACTTACCAAAGCCACGGGTGATGACTACGCCGCTCGCAAATTCACCCCGTAATTCTACTGGGATGGTCAGACGATGTTTGTCGTCTAGCTTGCGTTCGAAGTAATCAACTTTGCTCATTTGGTATGGTACAATCAACTATTTTAGTTAGCTTGGTTGTTTTTATGTTCGTGGTTGTTTCTTTTCTTCCACTGACTTAATTATACTACCCACCACGCCCCACATGCAAGTCTTTTTTTGACATTTTTACCCACAAGCTGCCATTTTAAGGGCGCGTGTGTGGAAAAAATGGGCATTTAACAGATATAACTGCCTGCCAACTTGTGTTGTAAATTTACACACTACCCCGCCCCAACCAAAATCCCCGACCAGAGGTCGGGGTCAAAGTTAGTGGGTTTAATATTAAAAGGTTTAAAGGTTGGCAATCAAGCTACCTAAGGCTTGGGCACTTGGCGCGTCGGTCACGGCCAACATGAAGGCGGTCAAGACAAAAAGGTTGACCATTAGTGAACCAAACAAGACGCTATTCTTGACAATTTCGTTTGAGAGAGCGTTGACGCGTGCGCGGTCAACTTCCTGCTCGACAGCAACAGCCTTAGTGCTCTTGTTAGCTTTTTGACATTTGTTTGATTTGTTTGATTTGTTTGTGTTGTTCTTCATAACATTTATTATACTACCACAAGCGCGTTAAAATGTCAATAGTTATAGCATCAATTTGCAATATTTGCCAATTTGCCATACTGTCTAACTCTGTTATTGCCCTGCCGCCACTTCCGCCAACAAGTGTCTAATGCCCAATAATACTAAATAATACAAAAGAAAAAGCCGCCTTAGCGGACACTGACCCATGGCAAAGGAAACTCAATGAAATCAGTATCGGCTAAGGCGGTGTAATACCCAATAAGTTTTTAACAAGAAAGAAGATACGCTATACAATTATAGCAAAGGATAAATACTTTATATATAATAAAATAATTAGCCACGCTATTAAGTTGTAATACAACAAGTTAAATCTAGTTATGAATAAATGGGCTATGAGCCTGTGCTTGATGTTATATCAAAGGAGCTAGTTACCGTGCAAGATAATTGCTTGACCTTACAGATAAGACTCATAGCCCACGCATTAATAATGGTACTACGCGTGCCTCATGCAACATAATTAGATTAACAATACTCTATCCAGAATGTAGAGGTAGTCAATAGGCCCACCTCCTAACTAATGGGTTTATAATGAGCTGGTCTAGCTAGCTAGACCCTAGATATGGTTAGTTTAGCAGCAACGCTAAACTATATTAATTGTATCATACTATTTGAGCTTTGCAAGCATAACCACTTAACTTTTTTAAATTCGCCGATTGCCCTGCTTGCGACCACTAAAAAAGGGCGGCTAAGCCGCCCGAGCGTCAGCCTTGGCTGACCATGGAGTTGGATATTAATTAAACTGCGTATGAACCAATAGCACCTTCGGCTAACTTTTTATGATAATAGCAAACCGGTATATCAGTACCGTTGATGTACCAAATAGCGGGCTGGCTACAATTACCAAGTAGAGTTGGTTTACTAACGTTAGCAATTCTGCCCTCTTCATATGCCTTAGCATATTCACAATGTTGTGACATTTTTATCACACTCCAATTTACCAAAGAACATCCCAGACTCTCTGGAACAGTTTTATAGTACAACATTAAGCCTAATTTGTCAATAATGCGTAGATAAAAAATAACCCCCAAAGGCGGGGGTAAACAGCGGTAACGGCATATTTTATTAACAAGTCATAAGATAAATAAATATGATGCCGCAACGGCTTAGGAAATTAAGTGGCCCGCTAGGCACGATGTCATCACAACCAACAGAACTTGGATTGGTCGTGCCTAGCAGGTTACTTATGTACATTACGAGGAGCTAACTACCTGCCAAAGGCCGAATATATTATGGGGAGTACGTAAAACCTCCACTCCGCAATTACCGGTAACGGCAACTTCCTACGTAATAATACAGATTACCAACAGAGGCTATCTGCATAATTATTCCTTTTCAATGTGCAATGAGAGGTTTGGCTACAACGCGGACCGTGCCAAAACCCTTCTCATATCTATTCAGACAAGTCCAGTTTACCTGAACCAATCTAAATATATCATATTCCCCGCAACATGTCAACACTTTTATCCCAGACACCTACCTCTTGACAATTACACATTTTTATGGCACTATAATAGAGTATCATTTGATCGCACCTTACCGTTATCACAAAAGGAGGAGATAACTATGCAGTCAAATCACCCGCTTAGCCGGCTAATGCGCAATGTTCATAAGCTCTTTGAGCGCGAAGACTCGGGCATCAAGCACGGCGCCGAGGCGCACACTAGAGAGTCACTCTCCGCCTGCCACAGCTTGGTTTACGACAAGCGTCACCACAAAAGTTCGCGCTTTGTTCACGCCTTTGTTGACTGCCCAGCGGTCAACATTAAATATTGCGTTGACGACATCGCCAAAGATTACCCCAAGTTCACCACCGTCCTTGATGGTATCGACCTCGAGAGTTGCAAGCAAAAGGCCACCGCCTTCATGCCAAGTGACGACTTCTTGCGCGCCCTGTCGAAAGACATTGATAACTGCGCCATGGATTATCCAAAGCGCCTCGCAAGGCAGCTAGACCCTGCCATGTGCCTCTATTTGCAAGTACCAAAAAAGTACACTGCAAACGGCCACGGCGCCGAGTTGATTTATCTCACTTCGTTTGGCAACAACGCGCGACTCGCCGTAGTCGTCTTACTTGACCCAATCGAATCAGATAACAACCACACCGTTTACTACTGGAAAACCATGTGATAACTTAACTTAATAGGCGCTACCATCGTAGCGCCTTTATTTTTGCTCTAATTTATAATTCTATAGCAATGAGACAATCGTGTACTGTCGCTCACCCTTCGGGGTCTTGATAGTCACAGTGTCGCCCACCTTCTTGCCAAGCAAAGCCGAACCAAGTGGCGACTCGTGGCTGATTTTGTTGTTAAGCGGGTCGGCCTCGATTGCACCCACCAGCTGGTACTCGGTCTGAACGCCGTTGCTCTCCACCGTCAAAGTGTCGCCAAGGCTAACCGTACCGTCGCCATCAGAGGCGATAATCTTCGCCCCCTTCAAAATTTCTTCAATCTCCGCGATACGGCTCTCCACACGGTTCTGGTGCTCACGAGCTGAAGTGTACTCTGCGTTCTCTGAAAGGTCGCCTTGAGCGCGCGCAGTGGCAATTTCTTCTGCCACGTCTGGGCGCGAATCAATCAAGTTCTTGAGCTCGTCTTCGAGTTCCCGCTTACCAGCGGCCGTAATGTGAAAAATCTTCTTCATTTCTCCTCCTTCTACTCCTTAGTCAATCGTTCAACTAACTCGCTCACCGTCAACGCTCTAGCGTCGGCTGCCGTACGAGCTTTGTATTCTACCTTATCTGCTGCCACGGTCTTCGGGCTAATCACCACGCGATGTGGAATACCCATCAAGTCGCCGTCGGCAAACTTCTCACCTGGGCGGGCGTCGCGGTCATCCCACAACACTTCAATGCCCTTGGACTGCAATAAATTATACACCGCTTCGGCCGATTTTTGTACTGGCTCGCTGTCGCCAATCGATACGAGGTACACGCGATACGGCGCAATGTTATCCGGCCACACGAGGCCGCGGTCGTCAGAAAAGAGCTCGGCAATCACGCCCATCACGCGGGTCACGCCAATGCCGTACGAACCATACCAGAATGGCTTTGGCTGGTTGTCTTGGTCCATGAAGGTGATACCCATCTGTTCCGCCTTGTCAGTGCCAAAGTTGAAGATGTTACCCACCTCTGCGCTGCGGACACGCTCTAGCTTGCTCTTATCGAGGCCCAGCTCTGCCGCCGCGTCATCCAGCACCTCTTCATTGACGGCGATGTTGCGCGCGCGGTCTAGGTAAAGCCAGTCTTCGCCGGCGTCACAAATGGTCTGAAACTCGTGACTGAACTTAGTGAAGGCACCACCAGAGGCGAAAGTTACGTAAGTCTGGTCGCCAATGCCAAGACGGTCGTACACTCGCAAATACGCCTGCTTGACTTCTTCATAGAAGCGGTCGAGGTCCTCTTTGGTCGCGTGCACACTGTACATGTCACTCATCAGGAACTCGCGGCCGCGCATAATGCCTGCCTTGGCGCGCAATTCGTTGCGCAACTTCGTCTGGAACTGGTGCACCGCCACTGGTAAGTCTTTGTAGCTATGGACATACTCACGGAGCATATTCATAATCGGCTCCTCGTGTGACCAAGCAAGACCAATATCTTCACCCGTTTGCAACTTCGTCTTGAACCAGATGTCCACCACCTTATCGTCCCACCGCGTGGTAGTCTCCCACAACGCTTTTGGCTGCAAGTGAGTCATCAGCAATTCCTGCCCGCCAACCTTGGTCAGCTCGTCGCGAATAATCGCCTTTATCTTTTCGAGCGTGCGTAGCCCCAGTGGCAAGAAGGCGTATACCCCTGCCATCTCTTTATGAACGAACCCCGCGCGGATGAGCAGCTGAGCATTTAATGAAGTCTCGTCTGCTGGCACCGTTTTGCTCGTCTTGGTAAATAATTCAGTGCGTTTCATGCTTTCCATTTTAGCACATCTACCCATGGCTTGGCTAGCCTGTTTAGTGCAGAAGCGCTATCTGTAGCGTCAGCGCAATCGTGTTGCACATCATATGTAGAAAAATGCCCGAGTAAATCTGGCCAGTCTTCTCGCGCATGTAGCAGTTGCACATCGACAGCATAAAAGTCACCATGCCTGCCGCCACTTGGCCATGCGCCATGCCAAATACCAATGAAACCCAGAGCATGGCGTTGGCCACCCCTACTACACGGCGTAGCTTAGTGTACAAAAAGCCACGGAAGATAATCTCTTCTGCAATTGGCGCTAACACCGCCACTGAAATGTATAGCAACAAGATTACCACCAGCTGGTTTGAGGCCAACATACCAGCCAACCCCAACGGGCCGTCGCTAGTCACAATACGCTGCTTCTCACTCGCCAAATCCGGCGCAAACAGCGACAGCACAAACCCCGCAAACATAATCGCCGCGTAATATGGCAAGATAGCCTTCACTGTCAGAGCAGCGTCCGAGGCGCGCGGCGGGCGGCCAATGCCGAGCTCAGGCATCAACTTTACTGGATGACGGCGCAACTTGTGCCAGAGGTACGGGCCGCCAATCATCAGCGTAAGTGAGATAACATAATCAACTAATTGCAAAGTAATTGGGCTGGCGACAGTCTTGTACTGCGCCAAAGTTGAAGCCACGGCTTCACCGCAAGAGATACAGGTCATCACCCAAATCACCCACAGCAGTACACGCCAGAACTTCGACCAGTAAACACGCAAGGTACGCACCGCGCGGTCGGCGGAATCTTCACTCTGCGACGCGACGGGCGACTTGAGTTGACGCCATTTATTTGAATAACTTGCAAACATCGACTAGTGTCACCAAAATCATTAAACCAAACAACGAGAGCATGCCGTAGCCGACAATTTTCTCTTCTTTTTCCTTCGTCAGCGGGCGCTTCAGCGCGTGATACGCCCAAGTGAGGTAGCAGCGGCCGCCGTCCAACCCCGGTATCGGTAGCAGGTTCATTACCGCCAGCGACACTGCAATCATACCAGAAATGTAGAGCAAGATGCTTGGACCGCTCGCCATGGCAGTTGGGAAGATGACGCCCAAGATGCCAATTGGCCCAGCCACGCCCTGCGCCACCGAAGCCAACCGGCCGCCGGCGCCGGCACCCGTCACCATTCCCCAAAGGCCAGTGAAGAGATTACCAATCATACCGAAGATGCCCGCGATGGTGAGCCACATCAGCTGCAAGGTATCAATAAAGCCTACTAGCGGCGCGCTCCACGTGGCGCGAATCGTCGCCGGCTTACTATCTGAGGTTGCAATGCCAAGTATGCCGTGTCCGGCCGCCGCTTGCGCCGGCAGCTGCAACTTAAACGACTTGTCGGCGTTGCCCCGCCGCACCACAAGGTTGAGTTCCTTGCCTGCCAAGTTGTGTACTAACCGCGGCACCTCGCTCGAATACTCGACCTTCGTGCCGTTGATACTCAGCACGCGGTCGCCCTTCTGCACGCCAGCATGCGCCGCCACCGTGTCTTTCATTACCTCAACCACTGAAACTTCGCCCGCCGTACCGTGGTAGTCTTCCTTCATGGCGAACTGGTCAGGCACGAGCTTTGGCATCCCAAAAAGCGCCAAAATGGCAAAAATTACCACCGCCGTCCAGAAGTTCATCCACACACCAGCAAGCAAAATCTTGGTCTTCGCCCAGAGGCTGGCGGCACCGTAACTGTGTGGCTCTTTGGCATCGTCGCTCTCACCCTTCATCCGGCAAAAGCCGCCCAGTGGCAGCCAGTTTAGGGTAATTTTAGTCCCCTTATACTCGCCAATTTGGCACGCGCGCGGCGGGAAGCCAATGCCAAACTCCTCAACCTCAACGCCATTCCGAATGGCGGCAATGGCATGGCCGAGCTCGTGAATTACCACGAGAATCACCAGTATAATCAGCCCTACAATCGCCCCTAAGATAATCTGCCACCAAGCTAAATTCATTTCCCTCCTAATTAATCAAATTCTATTATAACACAAGCGAGTTAATTATTTGCCAAATCGGCGTTGTCGCCGCGCGTACTCAGCCAAACAATCGTCCAGCAGCGCCGGCGTCATCTCTGGCCAATTGGCTTTGACGAACAAAAATTCGGCGTAAGCGAGACGCCACAGCATAAAGCCACTCACCCGCTCCTCGCCACTGGTGCGCACCACAAAGTCAAGCGGCGGCAGCTCAGGGTGGTAAATAGCCTGCGCCACCGTCTGCGGTGTGATGGTTTGCGGGTCAAGCTTGCCCGCCTGCGCCTCGGTTGCGAGCTGGCGCGCGGCGTCGGCAATCTCCTGCTGCCCACCGTAATTAAAGCACAGTGCCAGCGTAGTGCCGGTGTTAGCCTTTGAATCGGCTTCGGCAGCGGCGGTGGCGCGCAAAATTGGCTGGCTGACGTGGTCTTTACTACCTAAAAAGATAATTTTAAAGCCGTCCCGTATCATTTGCTTGAGGTCGTGCTGAAACGCCTGCAAAAACAGGCGCATCAGATAGTCCACCTCTGGTTTGCTGCGCTGCCAATTCTCCGTGGAAAAGATGTAGGCGCTGACATACGGAATCTGGCGGTCGCGGGCGACATACGCCATTTGCTTTAGCACCTCAAACCCGCGCCTATGCCCCTGCTCGGTCGTCAAGCCGCGAGCGCGCGCCCAGCGGCGGTTACCGTCCACGATGAACCCAATATGCTGCGGTACGTCGGCCATGGCTACCTCTAAACTGTCATGATTTCAGTTTGCTTGTCAGCGGCAAGGCTGGTAAGCTTCGCAACCGTCTTGTTGAGACTGTCGTCAATGCCCGCCTCAAGACGCTTCTGGTCGTCTTCGCCAATTTCCTTGGCCTGCTTGGCGGCCTTGATGGCTTTGCGAGCTTCATCGCGGATGCTACGCAAGGCAATCTTTGACTCTTCTACCTTGGCATCGACTTGGCGCGAAATCTCTTTGCGGCGCTCCTCAGTGAGCGGTGGGATTGGCACACGCACGTTGCGGCCGTCGTCGCTTGGGTTAAAGCCTAAACTTGGGTCGCTGCTGATGGCCTTTGAGATGGCCTGCACGTTGGCGACGTCAAATGGGGTCACCAAAATCTGCGTGGCCTCTTTAGCTGTGATGCTAGCCACTTGGTTGAGCGGCATCTTAGTGCCGTAAACCTCAACCCGCACGCCACTTAGCATGTCTGGATGAGCACGACCGGTGCGCACCTTCTTTAATTCTTCTGCGAAGTGCTCTGCTACCCCCGCAAATTTTTCCTCGTAAATACTAGTATCCATATACTCCTATTATATCACACCGCCCGCAGACTTAATGCTTGTAGGCGGTAAGCTTCGCGTCAATATATAAAACAAAAAATACATTGTCTCGTCGAAAGCCAATCAAGCGACATTTTTGCGAAGAAAAGCGCGCCACTATAAACTTTTTGACATCATCCGTTACACCTCTAGGACGCAACTTTGTTTCAGCGCGTTCCATCATCTCAAACCCACTCCGCTTCGGAGCCGTTATGAGTGTCGTCCAAGTTGACTGCGTAATTAGCACCAGCTTGCTCAACAAATTCGCCCGATGGTCTTTCGTGAGACTTTTATCATCCAAATCGTAACCTTTTTGTAAATACTGGAATGACACTAAAACATAGTCGTTATCATCCTGTGAATTCAACAAATCGGGCGATACAATGTCACCGCCGTGATTAGCTCGCTGATACGCCTGACGAAGACGGCTAGAACGGCTTACTGGCATACCGGGATATTGCAGTATCTTGCTTTAAAGAATTTCGCAATTGAGGCCTTTGGTATCGTGTCGTTAATGTTGACGTCTAGCCAAGGCGCCTCGGCGTGTGTCATATCACGCAACTTCCAAGCCGAAAACTGACCGAAGGTCTTATACACCGAAGCAATAACATCCAGCTGGTCGTCGCTGAATTTGTCTTCCACCAAGCCAGTCACGGGCGGCAGCTCAACTTGATTCCGGCCAAACTGCTTAAGCTCGTTATACAGCCGAACTATCACCGGCCCGTACTGCCATGCCACAAAATCCTCCTGAAACATCGGTTGGTTGAGCTTGGCTAACGCCACGCCCTGTACGTAATAGAGCAACTTTTGCGCCTTGAGATTAGTAATAACGTCACCCGAATCTTCATCGAGAGACTGTAATTCTAATAGTACTCGTAAAACATCCTCTGGCGTTATCATCTTACTCATTGGCTGGCTCCTTTGTTATGTATCTATTATAACATATGCGCTTATATTTTATAGGCGCGGTGCGGGGTGTTGTATAATTTAGGTATGTATTACTTGGTGTCGATGGTAGGAGACATAGGGCGTTGGAGCGGCGAGCTGACTTATACAGCAGATGAACCGCTAGAGCGCGGGCTGATTGTTGAGGTGCCAGTGGGCGAAACCAAGACTCGCTTGGGCGTGGTGCTAAAGCCCGTCACCGACCCGCCACTCACTGATGCCAAGGGGCGCAAGATTAACTACAAGCCCATCTGCCGCGTGGTCTACTCCCGGCCGCTGCCCGCTGCCTTAGTCGACCTGCAACAATGGTTGCGCGACTACTACGCCGTTAATGGCGGCGCGGCATGGCAAACCATGCTGCCCACGCGCTTGAACCGCAAACGCATCAAACCTTACACCGAGCCGGCGCCACAACCGCTGACTACACCGCCCCTCAACGCGGCGCAACAAGCCGCCGTCCAGCAAATTCTCGCCCAAACCGGCACTAGCCTACTCCACGGCATCACCGGCAGTGGTAAAACCAACGTCTACAAGGCCGTGGCGCAAGCGACTTTGCAACGCGGGCAGTCGGTGATTATCTTGGTACCCGAAATTGCCCTCACCGCCCAGCTAGTGGCGGAGTTTCGCCAGACCTTCCCGCACGTGGTTACCGTCCACTCTGCCCTGACCGCCGCCGAAAAAGTCATCATCTGGCACTACATTTTGACCGCCACCGAACCGCTGGTCGTGGTGGGGCCGCGCTCTGCCCTATTCATGCCCGTGCAGCACCTCGGGCTGATTGTGGTGGATGAGTGCCACGAGCCGTCATACAAGCAAGACTCCGCGCCGCGTTACCTCACTTCTACTGTCGCCAGCCAGCTGCGCCAGCTCACCGGCGCGCGGCTGATTCTAGGCTCTGCCACCCCGTCCATCACCGACTACTACCTTGCGCAGCACTTCCAGCGGCCGATTATTGAACTCAACCAGCTCGCCCGCCCCGGCGCCGTGCCGCCGACCGTGCAAATTGTTGACATGACGCGCCGCGACAACTTTCACACCGAGAGTCGCCTCTTATCCACGCCGCTCATCAACGCCATGTGTCAAGCGCGCGACGCTCACCGCCAAGTTCTTCTCTTCCACAATCGCCGTGGCACCGCCAGCACCACCATGTGCCAAGACTGCGGTTGGGTGGCGCTTTGCCCGCGCTGCTACCTACCGCTCACCCTGCACCACGACCTCTTCCGGCTGCGCTGCCACCTCTGTGGCTACGCCACCAAGCCCTTTCTCAAGTGCCCTGAGTGTCAGAGCATCGACATCAGAAATAAGGGCATCGGCACTAAGCGCATTGAGGAGGAGGTGCACAAGCTGTTCAAGTCCGCCACCGTGGCGCGCTTTGACAGCGACACCGCCGCTGGCGCACAAGTGCAAGACCGCTACGCCGACTTGCGCGACGGCAACATCGATATCATCATAGGTACGCAAACCATCGCCAAGGGGCTCGACCTACCCAAACTCGGCGTGGTGGGTGTGGTGCAAGCCGACGCCGGCCTAAATCTGCCCGACTTTGGCGCTCACGAGCGCACCTTCCAGCTGATTGCCCAAGTTTGTGGGCGCGTGGGGCGCACTGCCGACCCGACCACGGCTATTATTCAAACCTACCAGCCAACCGCGCCGGCCGTCACCTTCGGCGCCAAACAAGACTACGCCGGATTTTACGCCGCCGAAATTCAAGCGCGCGAGCGTGGGCACTTCCCGCCCTTCGCCTACCTCTTAAAGCTAACTTGCACATACAAGACTGAGCGCGGCGCCGCGGGCGCCAGCAGCCGCCTTGCAAACCACCTCCGCACCGCCTACCGCGACCAAGTAGCGGTACTGGGGCCGGCGCCCAGCTTTTATGAGCGCCTCGGCGGTCAGTACACTTGGCAAATCGTAGTACGCGCACCCCGTCGCACCACCCTGCGGCAAATCTTGAGCGAACTACCACTGGGCTGGCACGCCGAACTCGACCCGCTCAGCCTGCTTTAGCCATTGCTTAGCTTAATGTGGCCCGTCAGTGCGCAGCTCGTGCCACTAGAGTTTATGCTGCTAGCCTAGCTATCAGAAACATCGTTCTTTGGGATTTCTGGTGGCAAAGTCAGCACGGCACGGTAAGTGTCGCTGCCATCAGGTTTAAAGATTGAACTTACAAACGTCGAAAGTGGCCCATTCGAGACATCCTCCTTATAGCCACCGCCACGCGACACCAGAGGAAACCCATTCCAGTTATCACCGCCAGAAAGGGTAGTACTGCCATCAAGATAGTTACTGCCTCCCCAACTAAACTCGTCATTTGCCATGCCACCAGCATTAATCCAGTCATTTATTTCGCCGTCATAGCCAACATCGTCGCCAAAATCTTTGCCACTATTAAGAGTAAATTCATTTTGCTCATCGTCGCCAGAAGCGTTATATCTTAGGTATTCATAGTATGGCGCTGGCAACTTACCACTTTCAAATTGCTCTTCAAGTGCTTCCTTAAAACTCCATTTTCGTTTTCTTTTCTTATCCTTGTCATCCTCAATCTCAATACCGCTGTCGCTATTGTCGTTGGAACCGCCATCGCCATTCACATTCTTCATCAGCGACGCTGTCACTTCCCAGCTATTCGATCCCGCCATATCATAAATACCGGTTTGATTACCACTAGTGCTCGCGAGCTGTCCCAACTTAGTGTAATAGCCATGCTTAAGGTCAACGCCGCAAGCCGCGTCAGTACCAGCTGTGCCACCACGCACGGCGCTACCCTCCTTACCGTACTTAGCCGTACTCTGGTCAGCTAACGGCCCGCAGCCGGTAATACTACCATAAGTAGGATCTCCACCTCCATGAGAAGCATAGAGGTCAAAATTATTGCCCTGAATGCCGTCATACCACTGCACCTTACCACGATTCTTGCCCTCGGTATACTTATGCTCACGATTAAGCCCAATACCGTACTTACTGTAAGCTAGATAAATAGCCGTGGCATACTCAGAACTGCGCGGCATGCGCGAGCTGAGCTCGGCCAAGTTGTGTGAATTTTGCTTCACCGGTGGTAAATCGACTTCGCCTGCTGGCTTGGGTTGCTTCGGGTCAGGCTTGCCAATGCTCTGAAGCACCGTCAGCGACTTCACCAACAAATCAGTATCCTTAGTGCCACCGCGAAGCATTGGCTGGTTCGGCAACGACTGAGCCGTATTGTTGGCGAAGCTAATCTGGTACTTTGAAAGCCAAATGCCATTGAGGTCACGGTCGCCAAACACAAAGCCACGCGGCGTCTTCCAAGGGCTATGCCAATCCCAAGAGGCAATATCTGGTTCGTAAGTGTCGTGGTCAACAGTATCACTCGGGTCCGAAATCCGCCGCGGCTGGTTGGCGCGCTCAAACTTAATCTCAAAGTTATTGTCTGCGCCGTGACTATCTTCGTCGACATCACTATAATCGCGCACTTTGTACGAGTAGCGCGGCACATAC
Source organism: uncultured Candidatus Saccharibacteria bacterium (assembly GCA_947253945.1). Lineage (GTDB taxonomy): Bacteria > Patescibacteriota > Saccharimonadia > Saccharimonadales > Saccharimonadaceae > Nanoperiomorbus. The sequence continues at coordinate 74,450 of CAMYAY010000003.1, read as the reverse complement.
ACCCAATAGCCTAGCACGTCGGCGTCGTCCACCTTTATCGACTCACCTTGTTTTTTAGCGAGCTGATATTTAGCGAGTGCATCCTTCTTCACAGTGATGGCATTCGCCCAACGGCGCTGACTGTAATCGTACCAGTCACCCTGATTCGCGGCGTCCTCCGCCTTCGCCACCGTCCGCCACTCCGGCTTCGTCTCATTACCGGTGTATTTGACGGGTATCATGTGTGGATCGATGTCAACTTTGCAACCGCTCTTCTGGTCACCCGAGCGGCAAGTATCGCTATCAAACGGCCATGACGACGGCGCAAACGTCAACGTATAAGTCACCTTGGTCTTATAAGTGCCCTGTAACACACCCGACTTGTTGACAGCAAATGTCACTTTCTCGTCCATCTCTTGTGGGCCGTCGGCGTCCTGCTTTAAAATCGTCGGCTTCGCTTGGTCGGCGGAAACTGGGCTAAATTTAGTCTGCCCCGCCAAACGGTAACCCCACTGCCCAGCCTCGAGGTCGCGATTGCCCCCCCTATTGGCTTGATGCTAGCCGTATTTTTGTCGTCAGTACTCTTTAATTCAGCCGTGTCAGCAAACATGCTGAGGTTGAATTTGCGCGTGGCGTGGTTCACTGTGATGGTAGTGTCCTGCGTAAAATCATTGTCATCGTTAAGCTTCACCTCATTAGTATCAAGATCCATGCCAACGTAGTCCGCCATCTCAGCCCTTACCGGTTGCACATTAGCCACCGCCAGCGCCGCAACTAACAGGGGTAGCCCAAATAACCAGCGCCCCGCGCCATTGTTCCACGCCAGCCGGCGTGACAAAAGTTGGCATAGATTTGCTATCCGCATTACCCTCCTTGTTATTAACTCTCGCAATTAACTATCGGTCACTAGTAGTGTGGATAGTTATTTAACTACGTCTCTCGCGCGTATACCTCTAGTATAACACAAGCACAATGCGGCAACAAGCCTTTAGCGTAAAGCCCGCCGGCGGACGCGGCGACCCAGCTCAAACCGATTTAGCTCGCGGCTTAGACTAATTTGCCGACAAAAGCCAATCAAAAAAGCCCGCCAAGCTGGCGGGCTCAAGCGACTACCTGTATTACTTGATAGAGGTAATCTTGATGCGAGTGTACTCGTGACGACCGCCACGAACCTTGTTGACACGCTTCTTAGCTTTGAAGCGAATCGCCAACGTCTTCTCACCCTTAACGAGGGCATCAACGACTTCGGCGCTTACCTTTACACCCTTCACGGTTGGCGTGCCGACTGTCGTTTTGTCTCCATCGATAGTCAACAGTGCATCAAACGTGAGAGCTTTTTCAGCCTCTGGCAGATGATCTACCAAAAGGGTCTCGCCTTCGGCAACAGTGTATTGCTTGTTGCCACTTGTAATGACTGCTTTCATTTAATTCCTTTACTTATTAACTCTACCAGTGTAACACATCGCCCGCCGCAGGTCAACGCTTAATCTGGTATAATGGTACCATGAAGTCTAGCTACACATATCAAGATATTATTACCCTGCCCAACGACCACTTGCGCGAGCGCAGCCAGCGGGTCGACGCCCTATCGCCCGCGACACAGCAGATTATCGCCGACATGAAGGCGGCCGCGCTCGACTGGGAAGCCTCGCGCCCGCATGAGGTGGCAGTGGCGCTCGCAGCGGTGCAAATTGACCAAATGGCGCGCGTGATTATCATCCGCGAAGATTTTGACGACAAAGACAACCACAATTTTACCGTGCTCATCAACCCCGAAATTGTTAAATACGAAGGCAAAATTGAATACGACCAAGAGGGTTGCCTCTCCATTAAAGACATTTACGGCGAAGTGCCCCGCTACACCAAGGTGCGCGTGCGCGCCACCGACATCCACGGCAACCGCGTCCACGTCAAATCGCCCAACGCCTTTCTGGCGCGGGTGCTGCAGCACGAGATTGACCACACCAATGGCATTTGCTTTATCGACCGCATCGCGCAAGACGAAGGCGCCTTCTCCATTTTAATGCCAAACGGCGACCTCAAGCCGATTCCTTACGCCGAAGTGCAAAAAATGCGCATCCTGCCGACCGACCCCGAGTACATTCGCCAATGCGCCACGCTTTACAGCAAAAAGCGCGCCTAGCCGCGTGGTATAATAGCCCTATGATTAAAGTGATTTTCTTCGGCACCGACGCCATCTCGGCGCCCAGCCTGTCAGCCTTGATTGACGCCGCGCCATATGAGGTGGTCGCCGTAGTGACCAAGCCAGATTTTAAGCGCGGCCGCGGCCAAACCTTGACCCGCCCTGAGGTAGCACAAATTGCCGACCAACACGGCATTCCTGTCTTGCAGCCCGAAAAGCTGAGCACCGCCGTGAACGACATCGCCGCCTTTCACGCCGACTGCGGTGCGCTGGTGGCGTACGGCAAGATTATACCGGAGAGCGTGATTGACCTCTTTCCACACGGCATCATCAACTTTCACCCGTCTATGCTGCCCATCTACCGCGGGCCGTCGCCAATCGAGACTGCCGTGGCGCGGGGCGACCACTTCACTGGGCTGACGCTGATGCAAGTCGCCAAGGCTATGGATGCCGGCCCGATTTTTTATCAAGAGCGCGTGGACTTAACCGGCGACGAAACCACCGCCGACCTTTACGCCAAGTTTGCCCAGCGCGGCGCGGAACTCTTTGTTGCGAAGCTGGCCGATATCGTGGCGGGCAAACTGCCGCCGCTCGCGCAAGATGACGACCTCGCCACTTACTGTCACATGATTCGCAAGGAAGATGGCGCGCTCGACCCAGCCACCATGACGGCGCGCGAGTGCTACAACCGCCTGCGGGCGTTCGGCGCGTGGCCGAAGTGTCGGATTGAGTTTGGCGGGCAGTCGGTCATTGTGACTAAAGCCAAGGCGTTAGAACCCTTCACGGGCGACGCTTGGGCGGACGTCATCCCTTGCCAAGGCGATAGCGCGCTGCAACTCATCGAGATTTTAAACCCAAAGAGCGGCAAGCGCATGAAGCCCACCGACTTTCTGCGCGGTCTACACAAAAATTAATTAAACCCCCAGCACTGCAGCTGGGGGTTTATCATATGAGATGGATTGGCTTAGTCTACTTTATCGGCGAGCGTCAGACTCATCCTCCGCAGGCTCGTCTTGCGATGGCAAGCCGGCGATATCACGCAAGTTGCGTTCCATCATATCAGCATCGCCCCACGCTTCGGCAATAGCAGAACTGAGTGCTTCATCGCGGCGGTCAAAGATATCCGCGTATTTCACGCGCCGACAACGCTGCGCCAGCCACTTGATGTTATAGTGGTCTTCATCTGGATAATCCTCAATATTTTGGACGATTTTCTCAGCAGTGGCGCGGTCGACCAGCTCTAGCGCCAACGCAATGGTGTCTGTCTCGTTAAAGCCATCAAAGTCGAACGCCAGTTGGCCGGTCTCAATCATCTTGGCTTGCTTTTTGCGCTCCGCTGCATGACGCGCCGCGTGGCGCGCATCAATTTGCGCCAGCAGCTGGATGGCGATCAGCCGGTCCGCCTCTGTCGACTTGCCCACGCGCGACATTAAATCGTCGTATGTCGCTTGAATGTCTAGTTGCCCCTGCTCCATAAACAGTATTTTAGCACACGCTTCATAAAAATACCCAAAACCTCTAGCCAACAAAGCGGCAGACGCACAGACAAAGTAGTGGCTACTAATGTATATATATTTTATAATAATATTATGGAAGATTATCTCACAGTGGCGCGGCAATATGTGCCAGAAGCCAGCGCGGCACGTCTCGTAAGTACCGACCGCTACGACCAAACCACAGCAGCATTAGTGGAACTCAGTGGCTTGTCTGTGCCACGGCGCGTGGTGATTTTTAACGAGCAGCCGGCGGCTTACGACTTTGATGAATTTATCATGCAGCTGCTAGATGGCGGACAAGCCGGCGCGCGCGTCAACGAGCCTGACGCTACACTAGACTACGGCGACCGTAAGTACTAATTTTTAATGTCCATTAGCAAACTATGAATAAGCAATTTGAAAAGATGACGCGGGCGGAATTTATCGATTTTGTCGACCAACACTTGGCAGAGCTGGATGGCACGGCAATTGAACATATTTTTTCACTGGCAAGTCTTAACCCTCAGCTGCAGGATGACGATATTGCCAGTGCCATCGTGGCTGGGCTGGGCGCAATTGAAGGCGACCTCTATAACAAAACCGGCAAAGCAGAGCTTCGCCGGTTAATTGACGCTTATCGCAAAGAACAGCGCCCGCAAGAGCAGTAAGTCTACTCAGTCTGATTGTTTTCAGGGTCAACGGTGCGGGAGACAGACTTCGTAAGTACCGCCACCACCACAAGCGTCGCCACGAGCAAGCCACCCACGATGCCGTAAAACAGCGGTGGCAACTTCGGCGCGACTTTCACGCTGGAACTGAGAGTAAGGAACGAGTTCGCCTCCAAGTAGCCCACGCCAAGCGCTAGCAACGTCGCGGCAACCAGTGGTAGCACGGCCTGAATTATCAGCATGCGGCGCAACTCACCCACTTGCATACCGCAGAGGTGCAACTCGTACAGTGTGCGGCGGCGCTCCAGCATACCCGCCACGGTCGAAATGGCCACGCTAATCATCGCCACAGTCATGGTAAAGGCCAGCCCCCAATAAGTCAGCTTGGACAGCGACTCCATAGCTGCGCGAGTCGAACTTAATGCTGTTTCGTGCAACCGATACAGCGTAATTTGACCGCCCGCCAAATTCTTCGCATCGCGGTCCATCTTCTCAATGGCGCTAATCGCCGCCTCATGCTGCTCAAGTGTAATCGTCGCTAAATACCCCTGCTTGTTTGTCGCCGGCTTCGCACAAACCGACGGGTCGTTGCAGCCACTAGACTGCTTGAGATTAGCAAACTTATCTGGTGCCGGCGCATACAACACCGCTTTTTCCAGCTTCGACTCCGGACTAAACGCCACGTAACGGTGCTGCGGCGTGGTGCAGTCCAGCTGCTTCATGTGCGGCAACATTGCCCGACACTCCGCGACATAATAGAGATTGGACAGCGTGTCTTCACCGTTCTTCTCGTCTGTATAACGCAGCGTCACCAGCGTGAGATTCTTCGCGCCAAACTGCTGCAGCCACCGCCCGAGTTGGGCAACCGCGTCATGGCTCAGCGGCTGCGCGGAATTCTGCCCTAATTTGGCGAAAGTAGCGTTCGGCTGCGCCAGACCGGCGGCGTTGCTTAAGACCTGCTCCACGCCGCCAGAACAAGCAAGGAAGAACGTCCCCGCCAGCACTGCCAAGCCAATGCCACCCACCGCGCGCGAGATGGCGCGGGCGTGGCGGTTGATGTACTTAAAACTAATCAGGCCAACTGGGCGGCGAGAACACTTCGCAAGTAACTGAGACAAGTGGTAAGTGAAACACGGCACCGCCAGCACAATACCGCACATGCAGATGGCAATAGAGCCAAGCAGCCAATAAGAGACGTTGAGCGTCGACATTTTGCTCACCTTCACCCAGACCAATATCCCCAGCCCCAGTACCAGCGGTATCAGCCGCCAGAGGCGAGGACGCTTCTCGCTAGCATGCGCCACCATGACACCCAGTGGCGAAGTGTGCACCTTGCGCATCGCCCACCAGTTAGTGAGACAAACCAGCACTAGTGTGCCAGCAATTAGCAATGCTACTTGCGGCAGTGTCAAGGTAATCTCTTCCAGCCACAACCGCTGCCCACCAACCATTTTCAACTCGGCAAGGAATGGTCGCGTTAGCAAGTACAACACGCCGCCCACCGCCAAGCCAACCACTGAAGCCAAGATAGCCTCCAGTAAAATAATGCGCGTGATTTGCCCGTTGGTAGCGCCCACCAAGCGTAATGCCGAGTAACGGCGCGCGCGCTGAATCGAGCCCAAGCGAATCGCAATCGAGAGCAAGAACAGCACTGGCAACATTAGAATCACCACGCCGGCGTACATCACCGTTTTAATCAGCTTTACCGCGGGAATCCGCGCTTCAATTGGGTCAGCGCGCCAAATCGTCGGCACAAAGCGGTAAACTTTGCCCACAGAATTACGTCGCGCCGGACTAATGCCGCCCGTCACCGCCACCAACGCGTCGCGCGTCAACGTGGCCTGCTTCGGCAAGACGCCAACTAGCTTATCGCCAAAGCGCTGCCCCAAATTGTCCGCCGGATAGCGTTGCATTACCTCATATAATGCCGGCGAAACCAGATATTCGCCCTTGCTTGGCAGCCGCGTCATGCCCTCTGGCAACTGCGGCAAACGTGCGCCCGTCGGCTGCAATTCGTACTGCGCTACGCTTTGCCCGCGCCAATTCGTCTGATACGCCACCATTTCCACTGGGTCAACGTTGTAAATTTGCTTCTGCTCGCCCATAAAAGAGGACATAAAGACATCGCGTCCGCTCGACATAAACGGGCCAAACATGGCAGTAAAGAGGAGCATAACGGCAAACCCCACCCCCACGGCGCCACTAATCAAAGCAAAGCGCCGCCAGCTCGACTTAAATGAGGTGCGAAAGAGTGTCCAACCCAACATGGCTACTTCTGCTCCCGCTTAACGTGCTCTACCACCCCGTCGCGCACAATCACTTCGCGGTCGGCGTAAGCGGCAATGGTTGGTTCGTGCGTCACCATAATCACGGTCACATTATGTTCGCGCGCCGCCTTGGTAAAAATGCGCATCACCTGCTCGGAGTTGATAACGTCAAGACTGCCCGTCGGCTCGTCGGCGAACACTACCTCAGGCTCAATCACCATGGCGCGGGCAATCGCCACCCGCTGCGCTTGGCCGCCCGAGAGCTCGGTCGCGAGAGCGTTCGCCTTGTCGCCCAACCCCATTTGCTTCAGCCAATCCGCGGCACGGGTATAAGCTTCACTGCGCCGCACGCCCGCCAAGAGGAGTGGCACCGCCACATTATCAAGCGCGGTCAGCTCCGGCACCAGCTGCGAAAATTGAAACACAAAACCAAACTTCGTCCGCCGAAGTGCCGTGCGCACACGGTCGGGCGCGCGGTCAATGCGCTGGTCGTTAAATCGCACCGTGCCCTTGGTTGGCTTAATGATGCCCGAGAGGACATGGAGCAATGTTGACTTGCCCGAGCCCGAAGCACCCATGATGGCCAAAATCTCGCCCTGCTTTACCTCTAGGTTGGCGCCGCGGAGCGCCTTGGTGCTGCCGTAGTTTTTGTGTAAATCACTGCCCGCAATAATTATTTTTGACATAGTTCCCTCCTTATGTTGTCAATCTTTCCTTCTGCTTTATCCATCCATTTCAAGTCGGCGTCGATGTGGTAAATCGCCCCGTCCAGCAGGAGCTGCTCCGCCACGTCGGTCGCTATCAGCTGCCGCCGCACCAGCTGGCGCATCGCCGTCAAGTGGGTGTGGCGCTGGCTGTCGATGTACTGGTGCGGGTCGCCGTCCACGAGGAGCGCGAGCATCACCTTGCAGTAAAAGGTGGAGCGCAAGTGCTCGCCGATTTCCTCGGGCGTGGTCAGCCACGTGTGCAACGTGGCGAGACCGTCGGGCGTGATTTGGTACTGTATCTGGCTCGGACCTTGCGGCTTGGCCGTGGCTTTGGCCTTGATATGAGCGGCAAGCGTGGACGCCGTCGCCGCAGCATCTAACGCCGCAGTTGAATTCGCCGCATTGTCAGTCGCGGGGTCGGAGTTGAGCGCCGCGGCAGGCACTGGTTCAACCTTGTGGTCGCGCACAAGGCGGTTCAATGTGGAATAAATTTGCCCGGTCAAAATGGGCTTGTCACGGCCAAAAAATTGGTCGTAGAGCTTCTTCAGCTCGTAGCCGTAATTCGGCTCGATAGCTAGCAGCCCCAGTAACGTCAATTGTGCATTCATTATGTTATTACTATACACTTAGTGTATAGTACTGGTCAAGCAATTTGAACACGAAAATAGTTCGCCGAGATAGCGAACTGTGGAAAACCACCACAATTACCGAGGCGAACTTGATATTTTACGCTTAGCGTTCTAGCGCGCCATTTGCTCATCTAGCCACGCCATGATGAGCGTCACCAACCGGTCAAGCTCGGCGGGCGTCAGCGGGCGGCCTTTGGGGATGCCGTGCCACTTGGCGATACAACCGCGGCAGCAAGTCGCTGTGGCGTGTTGTGCCGTAAACACCGGATGGCCGCGGTAAGGGGTCTGCTTGCCATCCTTTGGCGGGTCGACAACACCCACGCGCGCCGCGAGGAGTTCGTGAGCGTGGCGGCAAATGATGGCGCGGCCCTTCTTCACGAAATAATCACGGTCAGCGGGTCGCAAACTAAAGCTGCTGCGAAACTTCGATTTACTGAGTCGTTCCAGCAACGCCGCCGCATAAGCTTGGTCAGCGGGTGTGACTTGACCTACCCTAGCTAGCTTCACTTTAGGCACGTGATTTACTTCATCCTTCATCACTTTTATTATACGCGCTTCTGGCGCGGGCGGCGGGCTTATGTTATGATAGTAGCAATCAAAAGATAGCACCTTACTGGAGTGCTCCAAAGGAGGTTAAAATGGCAACCATCGAATGCCAAATCGACTCGGTGCGTGAGGCCATGAATCTGGGGCTCGAGGCGGAAGCCAAGGCAATCATCCAGCGGGCATGGGACTTTTTAGCGCCGGAGTACCGGAATAACCACGGTGCGGGCGAGCAATATTTGCCAAGTAGCGTGGAGCAAGCGGCATTAAGCCACTTTGCCAGCAATCGGTCATCGGGCGACACCATTTATCGCCTGTCGATTGAGAACTTTCGCTACTGCTTGGCGACTGACCTGCGCATCGCTTACCGCGGCACGCGAGTGTTCGGCGTGTGGGGGCTAATAAATCAGGCTGACGGCTACCGTCTAGTCTGCCGCGGCGCGGCGTTTGACCCTAACACGGGCCAATTAGTTGAACCGTACCACAGTACCAAACCACTAGACATTCCCCGCCCCACCTTACGGGACACCACATAACAACCAGCACCCAGCTTGTCTGGGTGCTTTTATTATGAAAAAGTTGGTAGTGAGTGCGGCTTGATTGCGCGCGGCGGGCTTAGCTGTGAGTCATGTTGCGGCAGACCGACGTGGAGTTCGTGGGTCTTGGCTGTGGGTCATGTTGCGACAGACCGACGATTGGCTACCGCCGCCGCCTCTATTGTCTGGCGCGTCAGGGTGCAGTTTAACTTTAAATTTGCGTTTTAAATCAAAGTGTGCTACACTAAATAAAGCTGAACGCGAAATGTGCCTGTAGCTCAGTTGGATAGAGCGTCAGTTTGCGGAACTGAAGGTCATACGTTCGAATCGTACCAGGCACACCAACATTATCCCCCACCCTTACCGGGTGGGTTTTTAGTTAGGTTAGCGGCGGGCTACTTACATCAACATAAATGGGCGAGCTCCCACCCGCCCATCAGATACCAATATCCCGACAACCTAATCATACGGCGCTGGCGCGAGCGCGACGCGAAAGGCACTGCCGTCGTAGCTGTAGCCATCGTCGGAGACGGCAGAGAACAAACCAGCAAACGAGCCAGAGCTGTAGTCGCCACCCCGTTCAAACCACGGTTTAATATAACTCGCGAAGTATGAGATGTTGTTATTCCATTGTTTAGAACCATTTGCAGAATTGGATAGATTGGTTTCATGAAGGGCTTGGCCGCCACAAGTAGCGAAAGTGCAGCTATCCAGGTCGCTGAAGTTATATGTGTTGACGTATGGCGGATTAGCTGGTTGGCTGAAGTAGTCAGTACTAGAGTCGTCACCAGTATATCTTCTAGCAGCGACATATTCATAGCCACCACCATACATATCGTAGATGCCGGTTGGGTTGTTGGTGGTGCTGGCGAGTTGGCCGAGAGTGCCGTTGTAGGCACGAGTGCCGTCGCTGCTACAGGCTTGTTGAGAACCAAGTGAACCGATACTAATATTTTTGTAAGTTATATACGATTCTGTTGTATTAGCAGAATATGAGCCAGTATCTCCATTAGCATATGGACCGCAACCAGTAGTACCAGAACTAATATTATTATGTCCTGTGCCATTAGCATTGATTTGGACACCATTATAGCCAGCGCCGTACTTACTGGCACTTAAGTAAGTGACGGCACCCCAATCGTCATTGTTGACCATGTGAGAACTAAATTTGGCAAAGTGATGGTTGTTTTGAGTGGTGGTAAAGCCGCTACCACCAACGTTATTCAGGTCTTCAACGCCGAGAGTCTTGGCGAGTGAGTAGAAGTTACCGACTTCGTTATTCATACCACTATATTCACCAGAAATATGGGCTTCGTTTGGTAAGACGGTTGGTTGATCTGTAGTGCCTGTTGTCTCAAACTTACCAAACCAGATGCCGTTGAGCTCTTTAGCACCGAAAGTGAAGGCGGGGTGGGTCGCCCAAGTACCTTGGTTGCTTGGTTGGCCTTTAATGTAACTACGGTCTAAGCCACACTGAGTGCGGTAGTCTTTACCCTGCTCCGGGCAAGCCGCCGGCACACGCTTTGGCGTTGTCGTCTTCTCAAATTGAATTAGGAAGTTTTGGGCTGGAACTGGTTTATCCGTACCATCACGCCGCATCACCTCATAAGCGTAGCGTGGAATGTACACCCAGAAGCCGAGGATATCGGCTTGGTCAACCACCATGCTCTTACCCTTGTACTTGCTTGGGTCTTTTACAGTTAAGGCGTTAGCCCACTGCTTGTTATTATAGTTATACCAATTACCTTGGTTGGAACTATCTTCGGGATTGGCAAGGCTGGTCCACTGAGCATTGGTGGTGCTGCCGGTGTACTTAACTGGAATCATGTTGGCATCAAGGTCAACTTGGCAATCGTTCTGCGGGTCGCCAGACTTACAAACCGTTGGGTCAACTACAGGTGGTTTTGGGGCTGGCTTCGCGGTTGCGGTATAAGTGATAGTGGTGCTGTAACTACCGCTGGCTAATTTCGCCGGGTCGACGTTAGCCGCAAAAGTAACGGACTTAGTGCAACTTGCTGGGTTGGTACAACCTGCTGGCTTGGCTTTGGTGACGTCGGCAATCATGGCCGCAGGTTGGGTGCGATTTGGTACACTGCTGAAAGTGGTGGCCTTAGAGTTTAAGGAATAGCCCCACTGGTTGGCATTAAGAGCAACCGGCGTGGAGCTTGGGGTGGTAGAGATTTTGTGGGTTTGGTCCTTGCTGTTGATAAGGTCAGCCGTGTCGGCTTGCATGGTTAAATTGAAGCCGTAGGGCTTGCCGGTCTTGACAGTGACATTGGTGGTGGCTTTGTAGAGATTGCCAGTAGGCTTTAGTGCGGCGTTCTGGTCAACGGCAATGCTGACGGTGTTATCGTCAGCAGCATAGACTGGTGCAGTGAGGATAAATGGCGCAACGGCCAGAGCGATAGCACTAAACGCCACCCTGCGGGCAAGACTGCTCGCCAATAAATTATTGCGGTTGGCTGTTGGCGCCGGAGTAACTATTTTGTCCTCACACTTGACAATGTGGGAAAAATATCTTAAAAGTTTACCCCCCCCCACAGCTGTTTGCCGTAATTTACTCATGTTGTTTGTCCTCCATTTTTGGTTATTGTCCTGTTTAGGTTTATCTCTGCCACCACCGGCTAGATACCTGCATTATACCACAAGCGGGATAAAACGCCAAACTTTAAACAAGCTGCCCCGCTGCTAGAGCAAAAGCTAAGCCATCAAAGCTACTTTCTGTCACCAAAAATCCCCGCCAACGCGGGGATTTAGTTATAGCCTCACCTTCCTTACAGCTTCAGCTCAGGGTAAATCTTGCGGGTTACTGGGTCGACCTCATAACGCATGGTCGGGAATGGCACGCCCTCGCGCGCCGTCACGCCTTCTAGCATCCAGAACACGCGCTCGCTGTAGCCCCAACCACAGGCCGGCGGCATGCCGTACTCTAGCATCTCAACAAAGTCGACATCCAGCATCATAGCCTCGTCGTCGCCCGCCTCGCGCAACTTCTGCTGCTCCTCAAAGCGGCTCAACTGGTCAATCGGGTTGTTTAATTCTGAGTAGCCATTGCCTAGCTCCGAGCCGGCAATCACCGGCTGAAAGCGCTGTGTGCTGACGCCGTCCGGATTTGCCTTCGCGAGTGGCGAAATGAACTTTGGCGTGTTGACCAGCCAGACCGGCCCCGCCACGTCCTTGCGGATATTCTTCCACAGCTTATCGATGCCACGCGAGAGGTTTTCACTCTTGCCGACCTCAAGTTTATTCGCCTTCAACAGCTCCACTACCTTCTCGAGAGTAACATTGTAGACGTCAATGCCGTAGTGCTGCTTTATCACATCAGCGTAGTCCCAAACCTCCCACTCTTTGCCGAGGTCAACGTCAAACTTGCCAATCTTAAACTGCAGCGTGCCAAAAGTCTGCTCGGCCACGTACTTATACATGCCCTCCATAAACTTCATGCCGTCACGCCAGTCCCAGTAAGCGTGATACCACTCCATAGCAATGTGCTCCGGCAGATGCTCATCGTCGATGCCCTCGTTGCGGAAGCGCGGCCCGATATCGTACACACGCTCGTAGCCCGCACCGAGCAAACGCTTCAGCGGCAGCTCGTGGCTAATGCGGAGGTACAAATCTTGGTCAAGCGAGTCCATGTGGGTCTTAAAGGCGTTGGCGTCAGCGCCGCCCGTGGTGTGCTCAAGCACCGGAATGTTAATTTCAATAAAGCCGTGCTGATTTAAGTAGTCGCGCGTGGCCTGCCAGAACTTCGAACGGCGCACAAAGCGCTCCCGCACCTCTGGGTTGACGTTCATGTCAATGTAACGGCGGCGCAAGCGCTGCTCTTTATCAGTAAAGCCCTGCCGGTCAGGCATTGGGCGCAAAGTCTTCACCACTAGCTTAAGCGATGTCACACCAAGCGAAATCTCGCCCGTCTTGGTCTTGATGACTTCGCCGGTCGCCTGCACAAAGTCGCCGGTGTCTAGCAAATTGAGGTCGCTCAAACCGAGCTGATTGGTCTTACCGTCGGTCTCAGCCACCGCGCCGGCACGCAAGAACAGTTGCAGCTGCCCTGTAAAATCGCGCACCACGATAAACGCCAGCTTGCCAAACTTGCGAAGCGACACGATGCGCCCCACCACGGTCTGCGTGCTGCCTTCCAGCTGGTCAAACTGCGGCGCAACTTCACCCGCGCCAACCGTGCGCTCGACTTTGGCCGGATACGGGTCGAACCCCTGCGCCTTCAGGGTTTCGAGTTTCTTGAGTCGCTCATTGCGATAGTCTGCTAGTGTTGCCATGGTAACATTATACCACGCTTTCAGTATTGACGCGCCACCTGTTATGTGGTAATATATCACGGTGCAAGACACAAAGTCTTGTTGTACATTACGATATCTAGAGGTAAGTTGATATGATTGCAAATTGGTATTCAAGCAAAACAGCAAGTTGCTACATCGAAGACTATAACGCTACGTCAAAAGCAAACGAACTCCTTGCCGCCAATACCGCCTATGCCTGTCAAGATGTGCTGAAAGCAGCACGTGGGACTGGCAGATCCAAGTACGCCGTGCCCGGCTCAATTACGCTCGGCCACGACGGTGGTTATGGCAGTATCGGCGAAGTGCTACACTCGTTGTTTGTCATCTCAAGGGATGAGGAATACAAGCACTACCTGAGTGCGTTGGATGATATTGACCCCGCCAAACGGCGTGAGTATGTGGAGTTTAAACCAAGTTGTGAATTCTACGATAGGATTGCCCACGATGTTGCTAGCAGCGCAGAAAAGGCGGGTTCACCGTTTAACTATGACAATACGGATGCGGAAACCTATTGCGCCCAAATTTCGCGCAAGCTAGACAAGGTCAAGGCACTCTACGTACCACTTGAATCGGACGATGATTCGGCTCAGCCGGCTTCGCTCTTACTAATCCGCGCCTTCTCAGGCGAGCTGTGCGACAGCTACAGTCGTTTTGGACTTGTGTACCGTAATGACGTTCGTCATCCTGAGCATAACGCTCTACGGTATTACCTCAAGATAAAGCTTGCATAACGGTCGCCCGGCCTCATTACGCTTAAAGCGACAGCAAGCATGCCGCCCCCAAGGGGCGGCTTTTTTAGTACCCCGCTCCTACACATTTTGGCCGAATTATGGTATGATATTTACCATTCAAATGAGGTGGCCTCCACTAATTTTGATGTACATTACCGCTATTAAAGGAGATATTATGGAAAAATTTGCACTCGGTAGCTTCTACGCTAGCGGCGTCAATATCCGCGTCGAACACGTGCAAGGTGAGAAAGCCGTTTTGGGCGTTACCAGCGACTACTGCCGCGCCATTTTGACCGCCGGCCGCGAAGGCGCAATTACGTCTAAGACTGCCAGCGAGCTTCACATTGAGGCTTGGGAGCGCAACGAAAATACCGTGGTGAGCAGCCCGCGCGAATGGCTTGATGCCGCTTGCGAGACCGCCATCCTGCCGTACAACGTACTCGGCGACCTTGACCTTGAGCACCCGTGCGCCTTTGAGGGCTTTGTTCCTGACAGCACATTTATCGACCAGCTCGATTGCGAGCTGCGCGACTTGTACTATCCGGATCACACCCTCTACGATTTGGCAAACTACTCGTGCTTTGTCGCCCTGCTGCGCCGCCGCCCGCGGAGTTTTACCGCTGACGAACTTGCCGGCATGTCGCGTGTGCCCCGCCCACTCAGTGAAACCGATGACCAACCGACCGAGTTGGTTTTTGGCTTCCAAGGAAGCAGTCCGCACCTCGACGACATCGAGCAAACGACTGTTTTGATGCGCCAGCATCTCTTTAAGCCTGAAGCTAGTCGCTTGTTTATCTGCGCCTATTCCGACGCACGCGAAGATTATAGCGACTATCTCGACGACGAAGACTGGGACGGCGAGCCGTATTACGACTACGACGAAGCAGATGAGGACGAGGACTCGGGCGAAGACGCGGACGAGAGCGAAAAGACGAACTCCATTGCGACAAGGGTGAAAGCTGTTCACATTCACTACACGGAGGGCGTCTAATGATAAAGTTTAGCTACACCGAGACACTCGGCAAGGTAGTTGAACAGGCTACACTGATGGGAGTGGAGGCGCTTACGCCGCCCTTACTGAAGTACTGTCTGTTAATTGCCGAAGCCGACCCGCGCGCCGCGCGGCTAGCTCGCGCCCCTGACGCTTGCGCGCCTCAAGTGGTCGATTGTATGGATTGGGCTCAGCAATACATTGCTAACCAAGAATACCCCGACCTACGCGCCGCGTTTAACAACCTCTGGCTCGATTGCGCCACCCAACACGCCAAGTTCTTCCAGCCAACGGGAGAATTTTACCGCGTGCTGGCGCAAACCCTAAAGCATAGCCTGCCGGGCTCCACTTTTGTTGCGCATCCACGCGCCGAGGACCAAGTTAAACACGACACGAACAGCTGTTTCGTCGCGCCGATTGTCGGCAAAAATGCCCGTGGACAGGAGTACAACGCCTTTCTGCTCGGCATGCATGTCGGCAATTACACCACGCACTACGACACAGAGTTTACCCTAGTGGCTTACTTTGACCACATGAACGTTGAGTTCGGTCGCCTCGTTTATGATTATCGTAAGTCTCATATCAACTACTAATAGCCTGCCACCCCTTCGGGGGTGGCCTTTTCTTTGCCCCACTCACATCTGTTAGTGCGTCCGCGACGTCACCTCCCGCCATTGACAATATACGCAAAATGTTATAGAATTAAATAATATTCTCTAGCACCCCTCTGGAGTCGTACCTTAAGGAGTAAAATTAATGGATACACAAACTGCAATGTTGGTTGCTGATAAAATTGACCAGACGCATAACTATGAAGCGGCTACCCCAGTAGCAACAAGCTGGATTAGCCCGCGCCTCCGCCAAGCCAATCAGCTTAACGAGCAAGCGAAAGCTGAACTTGCTGAAGAAGCGGCAACTCGACCATTGAGGCTTGGCGAGCACCGCACCTGGCAATGTACCACCAAAGGCAAACACAAGCGCCGCGACAGCGGTTGGTATTGCCCAGGGCATTTGCTTGACATGGCGGAACGAACCAGACAAGATTTAATTAGTGTTGTCAAGTCCGGCTCAATGGTGGGCGCCATCGACTGCAACTTAATTGGCGAAGGCGGCATCAAGGTCATCTGGCAAGGCATCGCCCGCCACTTGCACGACAACTACCGCGCCGACATCGCCAGGTCCACGGTGCTGAGTGGCGCCACGGCTTTTACGCCCAACAGCGCCTTCATTGACCAAGTCAATGAAATCGTTCCCGCGGCGGCTAACATCATGCCGGAGTGCTACTATTACCGCACTCGCGAACGCGTCGCCGGCCAGTACCACTATTGCACCCACTTTATCATGTCTTCTATGCTCGACCCCGGTTGGAGTCATGGCTACATTATTTATGTCCGCCAAGACGAACAAGACCCAGCGCGTTGCATAGTGGATAGCACTTTAGTCGATTGGGCGAAAGCCTAACCCCCAGCCACCTCCTAGAGGTGGCTTTTAAATTAGACGGTGACACAAAATTTTGTCACAAAAATAGACAAAAAGCCACCCGCGCGGGGTGGCTAAAACTAATTTTCTTTCAACTTGGTGATAATCTCGGGGCCGTCGTCGTGCAATAGCAAGGTGTGCTCAAAGTGCGCCGCCAAGCTGCCGTCGCGCGTGCGAATCGTCCAACCATCAGGGTCGAACGCCACACGCCAAGTACCCAAAGTTGCCATCGGCTCAATGGCGATGGCGTTGCCGGTCGGCACAATCGGGCCAATGCCACGCTTGCCGTAGTTCGGGATGTCCGGCGCCTCGTGCATTTCACGCCCGATGCCATGCCCGACCAAGTCGCGCACCACGCCCAGCTTCTCCTTCTCTAGTACGGCCTGCACTGCCGCGCCAATGTTGCCCACGCAAACATCGCCACGGGCACGCTTCACGGCATCAATGCCGGCATACAAACTGCGCTCCGTGGTGTGAATCAACATCTTCTTTGCCCCAGTTGGCGCCGCGTCGTCGGTCAACATGGTAAAAGCGCTGTCTGCCTTCATACCATCAACGTCTACTACCAAATCAAAGCTGATGACGTCACCTGCCTCAAACGGCACGTCGTTCGGCACGCCATGCACCACCACGTCGTTCACGCTGATACAAATTACCCCAGGGAAGTTGACATCTGGGTCAAGGTAAGTCGCGTGAGCGCCGCGCGCCTTTATTTCACGCGCAAACCAAGCGTCAATGTCCTTTGGTGTCGCACCCGCCACCACTTCTTGCCGTACGTCACGGAAGAGCGAAGCCAAAATTTGCCCCGCCTCGCGCATGTGGTCGATTTCAACGGGTGTGAAGTTAGCTGCCTTAATGATTCGCATCCGCCGCCTCCGCTGGCCGCGTTGCACGGTAGTCGTTGTATGCGCTTTCGATGCGGTCGAGCACTTCGCCGCGCGAACCGATACCGTTGACGTGCACCACCTTGGCGCCACGCTCGGTGTAGTAGTTCACCAGAGGTAGAGTGTCGGCTTTGTAGCTCTCCAAACGATGTTCAATTACTTCACGCGTGTCGTCAAGTCGCCCACGCAAGCTCAGCCGCTGGAAAATTTCGTCGGCCGTGACGTCAAACACCACCACGAAGTCGATACACTCACGCCCCATACGCTGCTGGCTGTACTCCGAAAGCGCCTGCGCCTGGTCAAGGCTGCGTGGGTAGCCGTCGATAATGATATTGTCCAGCTCTGGCTGGTCGTCCAAATGATGGAAAATTACCCGATTAACAAGTGCGGGCGAAACGAGCTCACCGCGCGCCATCACCTCATACACCTGCGGGTCGTTGGTCTCACGTAACAGCTTGCCAGCACTCAACCAAGTCAGCTGATGGCACACCGCCAAAAGCTGACCTTGCACCGACTTGCCTGCCCCAGCTGGGCCCACAAACATAATCATTGGTTGAAGCTCCGCTTAACCGCCGCAGCAATGTCGCCACCGGTGGCGGCGTGGCCAACCTTCGCCTTGACGGCGGCAATGGCCTTGCCCATATCCTTCATCGTGAAGTTGTTCGCCGTAATCACCTCATGCGCCACGGCGCTCAGCTCGTCCGCCGAAAGTGGCTTCGGCAAATACGCCGCCAAAATGTCGCGCTGCGCCTGCTCGGCCGCGGCGCGCTCCGTGTCACCCGCCTGCTGATAAATAGCAATCGAGTCGTCGCGCTGCTTCACTTGCGCCGCCACGACGTCAAGCATCTGGTCTTCCGTGAGGTCAGCTTGGTTCCCCAACGCCACCTTTTTATACTGCATGGCCGACTTCAAACCACTGATGGTGAGCTTTTTCACTTCATCATGCGCCAGCATTGCTGCCTTAAAATCCGCCTTAATTTGTTCTTGTAAACTCATAGTAATATTGTAGCACACCAGCCCAGCCACGGGCGGGCAGTAAAATCACCGCCTCGTGGCGGTGACTCATAAATTAATTACCAAACGCTGCACGATCAAGCTTTACAAACTCGTCGTAATTAAGCATCCCCTTATTGTAATCAATACCTTTATTAGGCTCACCATACCACTGACGGCTCGTCGGCGCCGCCTTTAACATAAATGCCCGATAGCGTTCCACGTCGTCACCGTTTTCATCTCTGTGAGCATTAAGACCGTTAAGATAAACCGGCAAACTTCCACTTCCCACATATTGTTCGTAATGCGGCAATGCTTCCACATCGCCACGATGGATAAATCCACCATAGCCCACACCCTTAATTTCATTGTCAACGAACATATTGCTACCTACCAACGTGGCAAAGCTACTACCGACGATTGAAGCCATTTTTCTGTCATCAACACCAAACTTACGCATCACACGTGACAGCTCATTATCCTTGGCACGCAACGGCCGGTCAACATCATGTAAAATAGCACGGAATGGCAAAATTCCGGTACTCTTGTTGCTTTGGCGGAGCACTGAGGCATAAAGTGCATAATCGTTCGTACCGCTATAGTCCGCCACAGTATAATTTACGTCACTTGTCAATACTCGATTGTAATAGATGT
Organism: uncultured Candidatus Saccharibacteria bacterium; assembly: GCA_947253945.1. Taxonomy (GTDB): domain Bacteria; phylum Patescibacteriota; class Saccharimonadia; order Saccharimonadales; family Saccharimonadaceae; genus Nanoperiomorbus. Next base: position 55,473 of record CAMYAY010000003.1, on the reverse strand, counting down.
CGTCCAACACACCAACAAACACATCGAACTTGTCCGGATTGTCCTGCGATGGCAAAACAATTTGCACGGCTTCCATATAACCACGGTTATCTAGGCGACAAGTACCCCAAACACCAGCCGGGCTGACGGCGACATTGTAAAACCCTTGGTCGTATAGCATCCACCGCATCACGCTCATTAGGCTATCGTAGTGGGCAGACTTGTCAAGTCCGATGTTGTTGCCGTTTTCGTCTACGTATGGCACGTTAAGCTCTTCTGCATTGCTTTGATACATATCAGCATATCCCACAGAACCTGGGTGACGTTCGTTATATGTGGTATTGAAAGAATGGCCACTGTGCAAAAGATAAGTAACACGGTCAGCATACATAGTATTGCGCGTGTACGTCTTAAAGTCGCCGCCAACAACAGACTTCAGCCGCTCAAAATAATTACGCTGCGCATCAGTTAATTTAGGTTCCTTAGAGTTATCACTATTACCACTTCTGTCACTCTTTATGTCGTAATACGTAGCCATGGCGGTATCGTCGGCTACACTATTAGCAATTTCGCTGCGGATCACCTTGCCAATCTGACCCTTCTCGGCGGCTGAATCGATTTGATAGCGAGCGTTGTAGAAATTATAAAAGCCATCGTGGTCATTGACTGGAGCACTTGCGTCCATTCCAACATCATTTTGCTTACCAGCAGCAGCAGTATGCCCCGGATCCCCAACCAACTCACTGCCTACCTTGTACCAATTTTGGTCGTAAATCTGGTTGAGCGGCAAGGCGGAGTAATCGGCTGGGCCGCCGGCGTCAACTGCTTCAGGGCTAGGCTGTTGCTTTGCCTCCGACTTAACATCAGGCTTAGCCGGCTTCTGCGGCTTGGCCGGTGCGCTAACAGAGGCGCTTGGCTTATCTGCGCGCTCATTTTTGCGCGACATAACACCCGCCACTACAACACCCAACAATATCGCCGCGCCTGCTACGCCAGCAATAATTTTGTTGTGCTTACTAAATAAACTATCTGGATTAGCAGCCTTGGCTTCACTCGTCGCTTCGGTTGGCGTAGGTTCACTTGGCCAACTTAACTTTACGGGACGCGGTGCGGCATTAACTGGCAGCATGGCAATCGTATCGTCCGACAACGGCGCCGATACTACTGGGGTAACAATAGTGTCATCTAAAGAAGCTCTCTTCTCTTGGTGGTGGTCTGTATTATCACCACGGTTGGCCCAACCCTTGTACTGAATTGGGAATTCTTGAGTATCGTCCGACTCCGGCTGCGCAGCCGGAGTGACATGATTAAATCGCTCCATCTTCACCTTTCTCTAAGCTATATACTATCTATATAAATAGCATAATCGCGCGAAATAGTCAATAGCAAAATAAAGCGCCACCTCTATTAGGTGGTGCTTTTGCTAAGTTCTTAGACTAATTGCCGACAAGCTGGACTAGCGAGCCTTGGCAAGACCAAGACGAATCTGCAAAGTCTTTTCTGCCTTGCGCTGTTCGCGGATGATAGCACCCTCGCGGCGCTCGCGCTTGCTAATTGGCTTGCTAAAACGCTGGGCAGCCTTGGCGTTTGCAATCACCCCTGATTGCAACACGCGGCGGTTGAAGCGGCGTAGCAAATTCTCATTAGCCTCACGGGCATCTTTTCTCTTCACTGTAATCATATAGCTACATTATAACAAACTTTATCCTATAACGCAAACATTTTGTTGCGGGCGCAGCCGAGGCTTGGGCTTACTGCTTAAATGCGCCGAGGACAATATGTAAGCCGTCTTGGCCAGTTGAACCACCGTTCGCAAGATGGAAGGTGTAAATACCGCGGTCACCTGTCGCAATGTCGCCTTCAAGGTCGCTACTGCCGCCACGGTAAACCCAAGTATCCTCAACCTCCATCTTGTAATCGTCATACTTTTGACCCAGCCACTGATTTGGACCGGACGGGACGTAGATGTTGTGAACTTCATAGCTAGCCTGCCCACCACAAAGCTCATAAGTACACTTGTCAAACGACGAGAAGTTATAAGCATTGAGGTACGGCGAGTTGAGCGGCGCGCCAATGCCAGTCGGGTCGCTCTTGTGATACCACGTATACTTCGGTCGTGCAAACTCTGGTATGGAGCTCGGCACTAGCGTATTTGGATCAACAACATACTTCGCCGCCACGTAGCCACCATAGCCCGCCATGTCGTACACGCCTGTCACGTTACCAGTGGTGCTGGCGTGCTGTCCGACGGTGCCATTATAGGCGTACTCTGGGTGGTTTGCGTTACAAGCCTGCTCCGTGCCCAACTTGCCAGTGTCGGAGTAGTCTTCGCCGGTGCCGGCGCCACAGCCCGTTACACCCTTGCTGAAATTCTGGTCGGCGTCCATTTGGTCGTCGGTCTGGTTGTTTGACTGTAAGCCGTTGTAGCCCGTGCCGAACTCGCTGGCGCTGAGGTAAGCTAAGGCGCCCCAGTCCTTATTGTTTATCATGCGTGAGCTAAACTTGGCGAGGTCGTGCGCGTTACTTGGCGCGTCCTTGATGCGCGTACCGCCAACGTTACCAAGGTCAACAGTGCCCACAGTCTTAGCCAGCGTATAGAACAAGCCCGCAGCGTCGCCACCAAGGTCAGCGCCAGTCATACGACGCTGGTTCGGCAGCACCGTTGGCTGAGTCTTCGTACCAGTGGTCTCAAACTTCGCAAACCAAATGCCGTTCAGCTCCTTCTTGCCAAAACTAAACGCTGGATGAGTCGCCCAAGTGCCGTTCTTGCTCGGCTTGCCAGCAATGTAGCTGCGGTCGAGTTTACAATCCTTCCGGTAATCCGGCATGAAGTACGAACTACGCTCGCATGGCGCCGGAGTGCGCTTTGGGTCAGTCGCTTTTTCAAAGTGAATGGCAAAATTCTGCGGCTTCACTGGAAGGTGGTTGCTAAAGTCACGCCGCATCACCTCATAAGCATAGCGCGGCACATACACCCAGTAACCGAGAATATCAGCTGGGTCGACAGGTTTAGCTTGGCCTTGGTACTTACTTAATGCCGATTTCTTCACCGTCACGGCGTTCGCCCACTGCTTCTTATTATAATCATACCAACTACCCTGATGCGCGGCGTCTTCGGTCTTGGCTACACTCACCCACTTGGCATATTCGGTGTCGTAGCGCACTGGAATCATGTTGGCGTCGATATCAACCTTACAGCTGTTCGCTGCGTTGCCGGACTGGCAAAAATTAGTGCTCATGTTCGGCTCCTCAATCACATGCGGCGGGCGCGGCTTAGCGGTCACCGTGTAATAAACATTAGTCTCGTATTTGCCAGCAGCGATGTCATTGGAGTCTAAATTAGCCGCAAAGGTCACCGGCACATCACACTCATGGGCGCTGGCACACTTGCCGGTCTTGTTTGGAGACGTTTCGGCTATCAGTAGCGGGTCGTCGTGCGGCCGAGCCTGCCACATACTCGGAATATGCCTGAACTTGGTAGCATTTTGGTCGAGGCTAAAGCCCCACTGCCCCGGCTGCAAATCCACCGGCTCATAGCTCTTAGGGGCTGCGATCACAACGCTACCACAGTCAGAAATAGGGTTCGGATTGTGCAATAAATCCGGCGTCAACGCCAACATGGTCACACTGAAGCCGTACTTCCAGCCTGTCTTGACAAAAATGTGATTGGTAGCCTTGTAAAAGCGGTGCTCACCCCGCTGCAGCTTCAGTTCGTCAACAGACGTAACTTCTATGCCGTCATTAGTCGGCGTCGCGCTCTGGCTGGCCAGCCGCGCCTGCACCGGCGCCGGATGCAACACCAGAAGGGTGGCGAGCACAATCAATGCCATGCCACTCACCAAATAAATCCGCCGCAATTTAGACCTTACCTCTACCATTATTGGCCACCTCCTATGGCTTAGATACTCCTATTATAGCACAGGCACAATGGCGAGTAAACCCGCTTGTATTAGTTCAGTCAAAACGGCGGCTTTACGTTCGGTACGCCACCACCGTTACATTAAGTGTTACACCGTAGGCGCGAGCGCGACGCGGAACGCGACCATACCAATGGGACCACCATTCGAAATACTAACACGAAACAGTCCTATATGCGAGTCACCATAGTAGCCACCACGTTCAAACCACGGAGCAGAATGCCCCACAAATTTTACCCAGCCACCATTCCATCGAGCTACGGTGCTATCACTATTTGTTTCGTGTAGAGCTTGACCACCACAGGTAGAAAAAGTACATCTATTTAGGGTATCGAAATTATATATGTTAGCATACGGTGGACGAGCAGGCGATTGTCTGAAATTAATAGTACTAGAATTATTTAGATCACTAGTATAACTAGATGCAGTATATTCCGAAGCCCCACCAGACATATCATAAATACCTGTTGGGTTGTTGGCGGTACTAGCGAGTTGGCCAAGGGTGCCATTGTAAGCACGCTGTATATCACCAGAATAGCAAGCACTTTGGGTGCCTAGCACACCACCAACTTCGTCGGTATAGTTTGGCCTATACTGATAGCTGCTATTACCTCCATAGCTACTAGCATCGCCACTAGAACGCGGACCACATCCAGTAATACCATATGACGACATATCATTGTAGCCAGTACTATGCCCCTGTCCATTAGTATTCATTTGAACCTTATTATAGCCAGAACCATACTTACTAGCAGATAAGTAAGTAGCTGCACCCCAGTCGCTATTATTTACCATGTGAGAGCTAAACTTAGCAAGATTGTGGCTATTTTGGGTAGTGGATATACTGTTGCCACCAATATTTTGTGGGTCGTTAACCCCAAGAGATTTAGCTACCGTGTAATATGTTCCGATAGGCTCATACCCTATATGGGATTGATTAGGCAAAATAGTTGGATGGTCAATACTACCCGTCGTCTCAAACTTAGCAAACCAGATGCCATTGAGTTCTTTAGCGCCGAAGGTAAAGGCTGGGTGGGTGGCCCAGGTGCCCTGGGTGCTTGGCTGGCCCTTGATATAATCGCGATTGAGTCTACAGGTGGTACGGTAATCCATATTACGGCCAGCACATTTTGATTCGGCTGGATAGCGCTTCGGGTCGGTCTTCTTTTCAAAATGAATTAGGAAATTCTGCGCTGGCACCGGCTTGTCTGTAGCATCACGGCGCATGACTTCATAAGCATAACGTGGTATGTAGACCCAAAAGCCAAGAATATCTGATTGGTCTACTACCCTGGTCTGACCCTGATATTTACTGAGAGCCCATGGCTTTACAGTGATAGCATTAGCCCATTGCTTGTTATCGTAGTCATACCAATTTCCTTGGTTGGAACTATCTTCTGGATCGGCTACACTGGTCCACTCTGCGTTATAGATACTGCCAGTATATTTGACTGGGATCATGTTTGGGTCGAGGTCAACTTGGCAATCGTTCTTTGGGTCGCCGGACTTACAAACCGTTGGCTCAACTACCGGTGGTTTTGGAGCTGGTTTGGCAGTAGCCGTGTAGATAATGGTGGTGCTATAGCTACCGCTGGCTAATTTAGCTGGGTCGACGTTGGCTGCAAAAGTAACAGTGGTATCGCAATGGTCTTTACAATTACAACCAGCTTGCTTGCCTTTAACTGATGTATCAACAATGACGGCTGGCGTGGCTTGGGTGCCAGCTGGGACGGCGCTGAAAGTAGAGGCAGACTTATTAAGAGCATAACCCCACTGGTTAGCGTTTAAGGCAACCGGGGTGGTGCTTGGAGTGGCGGAGATTTTATGGGTTGGGTCCTTACTGTTTACAAGGTCAGCCGTATCGGCTTGCATGGTGAGATTGAAGCCGTAGGGTTTGCCGGTCTTAACGGTAACGTTCGTGGTGGCTTTATAGAGCGTGCCAGCTGGCTTTAGTGTAGCGTTCTGGTCAACCGCGATGCTGACAGTGTTATCATCGGTGGCGTGGGCTGGCGTAACTAAGATTAATGGCGCAAAAGCTAAAACAAACAGACCGAGTGCCACCCCGCGGGCGAGACCGCCCGCTAATAAATTCTTATAATTGGCTTGGCTATCGGCTGCCGGCGCAAAATTATGGCTGGCTGTTGGCGCCAGAGGCGCCGGAGTGGCTATTTTACCCTCACGCTTGACAATGTGGGGAAAATATCTTAAAAATCTACCCCCCCCCCGCAGCTGTTTAGTCTTAGTATATTCATATTGTTTTTGTCCTCCATTTTTACACCATTCTCCTAGATACCTGCATTATAGCACAAGCGCAATGATTTCGCCAAATTTTAGTTCTTTTCTGATAGCGTGGTAGTAAGGTTCATGAGGTAGCCCTCAACGTTCAAGCCGTGATAGCAGCTGACGGTGAGCTGTACCAAAGCGTCCACTGTCGCGCCGGGCAGTACCGTAAAGCGGTCGGCGGCATCGAACGCCACCACCTGAATGCTCCGCCCGCCAAGGTCGGTCAAAGTGTACCGCACATGCTGGCCGCTATCGCCCATCGTGCGCCGCGCCATCACGGTAAAGCCCTTCAATAGAAACACCGGTTTAGCATTGCCGGCGCCGCAAGGTTCGAGCTTGCCGAGCTCCTGCACTGTCTCCACGTCCACACCATCTAAGCTGGTAATTGTCAAGTCGGGCTGAGCGTAGAACAGCGGCGCTTGGTCGGGCAAATTTAGTGAACGATAATAATCTTGAATGGCCGCGCACCAAGCCGCGAAGTGCTCGCGCCGCACCGTCACGCCACCGGCCGCACGGTGACCACCGCCCTTCTCAAGGAGGTCGCGCGTCGCCGTGATGGCGTCGGCAATCGAAAAGTCACCGAAGCTCCGCCCCGAGGCCTTCAAGAACTCACCGCCGTCGCTGAACACAAAAGTTGGCCGACAAAACTTCTCCTCCACCTTGCTCGCCGCGATGCCAATCACGCCCTCGTGCCAGCCCGCACCCGACACAATCGCCACTGGCTGTTCAAGGTCAACCTGCTGAATCGCCGCCGCATAAATCTCTTGTTGCAAACCCCGCCGCTGGTTGTTTAAGTCATTTAACTGGTTCGCTAGTTCCAGTGCCCGCTGCGGGTCGTCGGTCGAAAGCAAATCCACCGCCAACTGTCCGTGCGCCAGCCGCCCAGCCGCGTTGATACGCGGCGCCAAAGTAAAGCCGATGGCAACCGCATTCACCTCAGTTAACTTGTAGCCCGCCGCGGCAGCCAACGCCTTGATGCCCGGCCGGCGGGTGCGCTTGATGACCTCAATTCCCCAGCGCACATAAGCGCGGTTCTCGTCCACTAGCGACACGATATCCGCCACTGTCGCCAACGCCACCAAGTCCAATAACCACTTCTCTTGGCCGTCGGGCAATTTATCCGGCAACTCGCGCTGCAACTGCTGCACCAGCTTAAACGCCACACCGCAGCCACAAAGGTCAAGAAATGGATAAACCGGCACGCCAGCATAAGTCGGGTCGAAGTAATCACTGGCCGCCGCTTCATTAACTGCAAAGTCGCCCGCGATAGTGGCATCAGCCGTCCCAGCAGCCTTCAGCCGCTCCGCCACCGCCGGCTTCAGTAAATAATGTTCATCGTACCAATCGGGGTGGTCGAACTGTAACCGCTTCGGGTCCACCACCGCCACGGCCGCTGGCAACTCCGCCCGCGGGTTGTGGTGGTCAGTCACGATGACGTCCACGCCCAGCTCATTCGCCCGCGCCACCTCCGGCACCGACACGATGCCGTTGTCCACTGTGATAATCAGCTGCGTGCCCGCGTCGTGCAAGTGCTCAATGGCCGCCACGTTCAAGCCGTACCCCTCGCGAAAGCGGTCGGGCGTGTAGCTATTCACCTTAGCACCAAAGCGAGGCAAGGCGTCTAATAGCAGCGCCGTCGCCGTCACGCCGTCAACATCATAATCGCCGTAAATCGTGATTTGCTCGCCGCGGTCAATCGCCTGCCTAAGGCGCGCCGTCGCCTTGAGCATGTCCGGTAGTAATGCTGGGTCGTGCTTCGCCGCCACATAATTCGGGTCTAAAAAAGCCGCCTGCTGGGCGGGTGTCCGATAGCCCCGCTTAGTCAAAATTTGCTGCAGCAAGCTACCGCTTGCCTCACTCGGGGTCATTGATGCAGATTGCGCGCCTTTGTCGCCTGCTGAGATTTGATGACGATGGCCTGCAACTCCTTAAAGATTGGAAAGTCCTTGTTGGTTGAGTAGACTTTGGTGTTGCCGCGCCGTTCAGCCTTCAAAAAGTTCGCCTTCTCCAGTCGCCTCAGCTCGCGCTGAATGTTGCCAGGGTCCTCTTTAATCAGCTTGGCTAGGCCGCGCACGTGCGTCTTAAAATCTGGGTACTTTGCGTAGACTACGATAATCTTGCGCCGTACGCGTGATGTAATAAAGACGTCAAGCATTTTCCTCCTCTTTCTTCAGTGGCTCAGCCACGTGTTGTAATTATGATACCACAACTTTTTATTCCGCGCAACAGGCTTGTGCTTAGCTATTTCCAGTGGAGCATGCTGTCGCGAATCATCGCCTGCTGCATTTGCTGGTTCGGTTCGTCGTAAACGTCGTAATAATGCTGCGTGTCCATCATGTGCGGCTTGACGCTTAAGATGTGCAGCTCGTCAAAAATCACATGCGCGGCGTCGAGCGCGTCAACCGAAATGAGCGGCGTCGCCAAAATCAACCGCTTGATACGCGCCGGCTTCAGCCAAACTCGCACCGCATCCATCGCCGTGTCGGTGTGAATGCCGTCGTCGGTCACAATGACATTGTAGTCGCGGAAAATCTCCGGCGTGATGTCGCTAAGACCCGCCATCTGGTTGATTTTTGACATCTGTTCGCGCAACTGGATATCGAGAATGCCAGAGTACTCCTTCATGTAGTACTCCTGCGTACCGGCCGAAATGTGCGGGTTGATAGCCACCACGCCGCCCGGCAGCACCGTGCAATAGTCGATGGATTCGTCCTCAATCACCACCTCGCCCATCGCCAACCGGTGCAAGGCCGCGTGCAAGTAAATGGCTATTTGGTAGCCCACCGCCACGCCGCCATCCGACAGCGCCAACACTGCCGTGTTTTCGTAGCGATATTCGCCAATTAACTCCGCCGCAAGCTGTGCCCCCGCCGTCGCCCGAGACTCAAAATACATAGTCTTATTATATCATAGCGTAAGCGGGATGAGGCAGATCATTAGTTGCCGCCGGGATGATAATAGTCAACATAGCCACTCATATCGCCATGGTGATGGTAACAATATGCCCTCTTACTAAGAGAATCAAGATAGTAGTCAGGGTATCTTCTACTACATATCTTATTCCAATCAGGTACATAGCCACTCACGTCGCCATCATGATCCTTACAGTATGATATCTTATCATCATCGCCGGAGTATCTTTCACTACATGTCTTATTTAAATAGTAGTCATCAAATCCACTCATGTCGCCATGATGATCGAAACAATATTCCCACCTATCTATATCACTATTACCGGGATATCTCCTTTCGCATAAATAATACAAAGAACTATGACCCGACGATCCACCACCCGAAGGTGGGCTCGGCGTTGGTGTTGGCGTTGATGGTACATACGGAGCTGGCTTACTAACTGCGGTATAAGTCAATGTAGTACTGTAATTACCTACTGGCAGGCGCTTCGAATCAATGTTAGCACCAAAGGTGAGATAGAGTGTACAGTCATCAACAGCGCTGCAGCTGCCTTTATTGTTGCTGGTAATATCCGCCAGCGACGCAGAAGAAACTGAACTAAATGTAGCGGGCGTCTTACCCATGCCATAACCCCACTGGTTAGCGGCAAGGTGCTGGTTGGTGCCAAAAACGGAGTTTATCTTATAAGTAGAGTCCTTGCTGTTTACCAAATTTGGCTGACTGGCACTCATGCTAAGCGTAAAGCCGTAAGTATTATTGTTGTGTACATGGATACTACTAGTGTGCTTATACAAATCCCCACTGCGCTGTAGAGCAACGGCGGTAGAGTCGAGGCTTATTGAAATACTGTCCGCATAAGCCGGTGTGGCAAAAGCCAACGACGCAACAAACAACAAAGACAAAGCAATCGATACCATACAAATGGAGTTGCTATTTGCGCCAGTTGATTGACTATCACTGCGCGCCAATGTCAAATGCTTTCTCATGCTGTTTATTTCTCTTTGTTTTTCATTATTTTTTCTTTCTTCTGCCTCCAAGGTAGATATCTGAATTATAACACTAGCAAAATAAAATGCCAAACTTTTTATTAATTTAATAATTAGCGGAACAATGAATTTCTACATACAATAATATAAAGCCAACTAGCAATGACCAATGGACAATAATTATCTCGTGTCATCATTCATGATACACAGTTAATCAAGCTTCTTGGCAATATTTTATCATTACAAAAAATAGCAACTATACGTGTCATATATTATTATTAGGATCATCCGGATAGTCATTCATGTTGCCTTCGTGAGCTATACAATATGACCTTGCATTAAGTTGCCGGCTATAAGTACCAGGATATCTCTTAGTACATATCGAATTCCAATCCGGGGCATAGCCGTCCATGTCGCCTTCATGATGCGCGCAATAACTAATCTTGTCCTCAGTTACTAAATCATAGCCAGGATATCTAGTGCGACATGCACTCCACCAATCATGATAGCCCGTCCCGCCACCAATTGGTGGTGTAGACGGATGATATGGCTCTGGATCTGGCGCCGGTGGCGTTGGTGGGGTATACGGTTTTGGTTTACTGGTAACAGTATAAATTAACGTCGTAGAGTAATAGCCCGAGGCGCTTTTATTAGATTCAATATTAGCGCCGAAAGTAACTGGAATATGGCAGTACGCAACACTACTACATACGCCCTTTGCTTTGTTCGTTACATCTGCCAATGTTACAGCATTATACAATGACCTTGGTATCTCATTAAATGTACCGTCATCACCCGTCATGCTGTACCCCCATTGATTAGAGCCAAGATATCTTCCACGCCCCGAAACACTACTAATTGTATAATTTGAATCTCTGTTATTGACTAGATTGGGATTATTGGCATACATACCAAGCGTAAAACCATAACTATTACTATTGTTTACTGTAATAACATTCCTATAGCTAAAATACTTCCCTACACCATTCAATGTAGCATTGGGTGCATCAAGGACAACATTAATATAGTCTGCATGGGCTGGCGCAGTAAAAACCAACGGCACGATAGCCAACGCTAACAAGCTAAATAATGTAGTGGGCGCCGCAAAAACGAGATGATTGAAGCTTAACGTCGCAGGCGCTGATGTAGCCACTTCATCCCTACACTTAGTAACGTGAGGCAAAAGTCTTAAAAATTTACCCCCCCCCACAGCTGTTTGCCGTAATTTATTCATATTGTTTATTCTCCTCCTTTATTTTTTCTTTTTCTGCCTCCAAGGTAGATACCTGAATTATAGCACTAACAAAATAAAATGCCAAATTTTTCGCGCACCACCCTGCCACCTCTGTCGCCGCCTTCAGTCTTGCGCGATTTATGATAGCGCGGTAAGATATGAGTAATTAATCAAAGGACAAACATGCAAAACAATTCAAATTTTAATCCATTTCAAAATCAACCACTAACCGCCGCCCAGCCAACTACACCAGCAGCTACTTCCGCCCAGCCACAACAGCCAACTACATCGGCTTTATCGTTTAATCTAACCACGCCTCGGCCAAGCATGCCAGTATCTCAGTTTAACCCAATCACAGCTCAGCCTGCACAGTCCCCGCTAACACAACAACGTGTCTTCCAACCGGATCAGCCTCAGCCAACACAGTTTCAGCCGACCACACCTCAAGGCCAAAGCTTCAACATTGCCCAGCCAGCTCAGCCAGATCGAACCGCCCAAGCTAACCCGGTCATGTCAACCGCTACTAACGTAGCGACAACGCAACTTAACCAAGCCGCTCGGTTTAACCCGATTAGCTCAGCCGCCTCGACTGCGGCAGCAGTCACCTCTGCCCAGTCAACTGCGGCAACTTCACCATTTAACCCACTTACGGCACAGCCAGCTGCACCAGCAGCCGCTTCTTTTCAACCAGCCGCGCCGCTAGCTACCTCTTTTCAGCCGACCACTTCAACGCAGCCAACCACTTCAACCACCAGTGGCTACACTGGCGCCGGCTTTGCTGCCATCGACCCGTCAGTCCTGACCCACAAGACTTCCGCCAGCAACTCCAACAACACTAGTAGTGCCAACCCCAGCGCCTTCAACCAGCTCACCACGCAAGCCGGCAACATCATCGCCGACCGACCGACTCTGCCAAGCCAGCAATTCGGCGCCAGCCAAGTCCCTCAGTCTCGGCTACCGCACTACATTACCGCTGTCGCCACGCCGCCAAATTCATTCAAAAACATCCTTTGTGAAGCCCTAATTCCCGTCTCCACCAGTGGTTATTGCACCAGCCGCCTTACCTACATCCTCGCCGCAACCGTTCAGGTAGTAGTGATAATACTTCTAATAATTCTCTGTATCATCCTAGCAATATCCGGCATGGGCCTCCTCGACCTCCTTGTATTTCCGTTCACCGTCATTTACCCACTAGTGTCACTCTTTATGCTCATGCGTCGCCGCCTCTGCGATGCCGGCAAACCGACTTGGCTGCGCTTCTTAGTCTTTACTCCCGCTGCACCGGTTGTTTGCTTTATCGCCAACTTTGCGCCAAGCATTCAATGGCAAGACAACGTCCCGCGCTACCTCTCATTTTTTAATAAAAAGTAGTCTCAATTTGCGCTCAGCGCTAAGTTGCGTTAAGATATAGGTAAGTAAGGATAACCATGCAAAACGAAAATCAAAATCAAAACAATCAACCAGCCAGCAGCCCCTTCCAAGGCGTGCAGCTCTCGCCCATCGGCAAACCCATCACCAAGACCGAACCGCAGGACACCACTATGCCGACCAAGGCACAAGCCTCAACTCAAGTTGCCACCAGCTCAAGTAGCTTTAGCAACATCGACAACGTCGACGAGTTCGATGCCTATAGCAACCCAGATCTGCTCTCCGAGCCACTCCGTCGTATGCAGCCAAGCGTACCAGTGGGCATGCCGCGGCAAATGTCGGCTAGCATTAAACCACTAGTGCAGCCTCAACCAGCACAGCAAGCTACGCCTGCACCTCAGGAACAGCCAGCACAACCAGCACCACAGGCGGCTCCCACGCCAGCACAGCCAGTAGCTCAGTACAGCCAGCCAACTTATACCCAGGCGCAGCCCGCCGAAGCACCGACCGCAGCTCCAGCGCCGCAACAAATTCCGGAACCACAACCTCAGCCGACTTACCAGCCGCAGGCCGACCCACGCCTCCAACAGCAGCCACAAGCACAGCTCTCAGCGCCAATGCCACCGTTAGAACAGTCAGCGCCAGATACTAATCCATTACCGCCAGTTGAAGCCCCTGCACCACAAGCGCCACTTGCTGCACCAGTAATAGACACCGAATCTCCAGCTCCGACCCCAATGCCAACTCCAACTTACCAGCCGCAGGCCGTCATGTCGCCAATATCAACGGTGCCAACGACACCACAAGAGCAACCCGCTGCACCAGCACCACAGTTAGAGCAGCCAGTCCCAGCCCCAGAACCAACACCTCAGGCACAGCCAGCTCCAGCTCCGACCCCGATCCCAGATCCAACACAAACCATCCAACCGGCCACAACCTATAACCCAGCGCAAAACAACGGCATCAGCCTCTCGACGCTCTTCCCTCATAGCAAATAAGCCAAACGCCGACACTCAATAACTTCAGCTCCACCTCTGTAGGCTTATTGACATATTAGCTAAAATATGTTACACTCAAAGCGTTAGTGGTAATTCCACAATGTACCTTACGAACTAGGAGTTGATCTCATGAACAACCAATTTAACCACGCTGACCAGCCGGTCGAACGCACTATAGCCGGATTTATCCGTTTAAGCCGTCGCCCAGTGCACACCTTTGGCAACTTAGTTAGCCAAGCCTTCTGCATTCGCCACGACGCTAGCCTCGGCGCAAGCCGCTTTGAATTCTGGTTTGGCCTCATCGCCATTGCCGTGACGGGCACCATTCCGCTCGCCACCTTAATTTCAGCCAGACACATGTGCTTTGCCCGCCTCGGGCTCATCGACACAATTGCGTCGATGGCGCTCAGCATCATCGTGATGGCTGCCTTTACGGTAACCATTTATCTGTTGATTTGCCTCATTGCGCTCACCACCCGCCGCCTCCGCGACGCCGGCGCCACTAGTAGCGTCACCGCATTGCACGCGATTATCGTAGTCTATTTTATGGATGTACTATTAATCACGCCGTGCCCACTACTGAGCCAAGTTATCGCCATTGCGAACACTTGCGCTCTCGTTGCACCACTTGCCATTGCGGCATTTAAGCCAAGCCGGTCAGATAACGAACCACGTTACATGGTATTTAATTGGGATTGTTAATCTGACCAACGACTAGCATTGCCCCACTTCGGTGGGGCTTTCTTATTGACAATAGCACTGCAATATTGTACAATTAAAGCATTATCAGCAAATGCCGATATGTTCCTTCTAGCTAGGAGTTAACATTATGTCTAATGACAATTTTCAAGGTATGCCACCGGCGCCGCCAACACAGCAAAATATGCCGCCGAAACCACCGGTTCAACCGAACCAGCCGCCGGCACCGCCGACCAATCCGACAATGTCGCGTCTTACGCCACCGGTACCGCCACATCAAACGGCTAACACCGGCACTACTATGCCAAGTCAGCCACCGGCACCGCCAAGCGCCAACTCGACACAGCCGGGGCCTCAACAGCAGCAGCTACCTACCAATGCAGATCAACCGCAAACGCCACCAATGGCGCCAACGGCAGAGATGCCAGAACAACCGAATACTAGTACCCCAACTGAGCCAAAAACTTCCGCCGGTGCTATATTAACCGAAAAACCACAGTATAATCTAAAAAATATGCTTGGCGAAGCATTTGCGCAGTTCTTGAATTTTTACGATTGCTCTACCCGACTCACTTGGTGGGTTGGCAGTATCTTGATTGATGTAGCTTACGCCATCGTGTTTAGACTATTTATTGGGTCGCCAGTGATACTATGCGCTTTAACGCTCTACTTCAGTGTATGTTGGCTTGCGCTCTGCACACGCCGCATACGTGACGCGGGCAATGGCATGTCGTATATGGCATGGCCAATCATAGTGGTGTTGTGTCAAAACATAATACTCTATTTGATGTTTTCTGATGACAGTATCTACTACGCAGAGACTATTATGTATCTATACATGGCAGAATGCGTGTGTTCTCTAATAACACTGTGCACTTTCGGCTTCTACAAAACATTAATTAGAGCTGATAGTAAGCCAAGATACATCCATTATGCTTAGCCCCTATCGCCAGCCCCCACTTCAGTGGGGGCCTTTAAATTGGCCTATTTGGCTGCGAGTCATACGCGCGCGAGCAAATTGTTCCGTGGCAGCCAAGCCCGCCCGCCACACAAAAACACCCCAGTAATTCTGGGGTGTTTTAATTAGCTTAATTAGCTTGCGCCTTATCTTTGACTCTAAAGACTAGTCTTCGGTGACGCCGAGCTCAAAGCGAGCAAAGCGGCGAATCACAATGTTTTCACCGAGCTTTGCAATATTCTCTTTGACGAGAGTGGCAATAGTCTTGGTGTCATCCTTCCAGTAGGCCTGGTCGAGCAAAACTAGTTCGCCGAAGTACTTGGCGAGCTGGCCGTCGATAATCTTGTCTAGAATGTCGGCTGGCTTGTTCGCGTTCTTCGGGTCGCTCTTAACGGCAGCCACGAGTTCTTCACGCTTGGCCGCCTTCACCTCTGCTGGGATGTCATCTTCAGACACCCACTTTGGCCGCATAGCAGCAACCTGCATGGCAATCTCGTGCGCCAATTCCTTAAAGTTGTCGGTGCGAGCCACGAAGTCGGTCTCGCAGTTCAGCTCCACGATAACGCCGATGCGGCCACCGTGTACGTAGGACTCAATAAGGCCCTCGCGCGCCTCGCGCTCGGAACGCTTTTCAGCCTTGGTGAGGCCCTTTTCGCGCATGTCCTTTAAAGCCTTGTCGAAGTCGCCGTTGGCGGCCACAAGTGCCTTCTTTGCATCAGTTAAGCCAACGCCAGACAATTCGCGTAGGCGGCGGATTTCGTCTAATGTAACGCCCATTTTCTCCCCTTCTTAGTTAAATTAGTTAATTATTTGTCGCCCTTGGCAGCTTTGCGCTCTTCGGCAACCTTAGCTGACTTCTCTTTACCAGCCTTAGCTGATTCAGCGAGATAGCCCGCCACAAGCTTCAAGGTTGAGATTGCGTCGTCGTTTGCTGGAATGACATAGTCGATGCCCTTCGGGTCGGCGTTGGTGTCGCAAACGGCTACCACTGGGATGTTTAGCTTAATAGCTTCGTTGATAGCGTTGCGGTCTGACACAGCGTCTAGTACCACGAGTACGCCTGGCTTGCCGTGCATGTCCTTGATGCCGCCATAACGGGTGTTGAGGACGTTAATTTCCTCTTGGAAGTGCTGCACTTCGAGCTTGTTGTAGCGGCTGGCAAGCTCACCGCTAGCCATGCGCTTCTCTAATAGCTTTAGCTTCTTAATCTGTGCAACCACGGTGGTCTGGTTGGTTAGCATACCACCAAGCCAGCGCTCGGTAACATAAGGCATACCGGCAGCAGTTGCAGCCTCGGCAGTTACCTCTTTTGCCTGCTGCTTCGTGCCGACAAATAGCACTTGGCGACCACGCTCAGCTACGCTCTCAACAAACTTTTGAGCAGCCTCAATCTGCGCTACAGTCTTCTCGAGGTCGATGATATGTACACCGTCCTTTTTGCCGTAAATATATTGCGCCATGCGCGGGTTCCACCGAGCGGTCTTGTGACCGAAGTGGGCACCAGCTTCAAATAGCTGTTTAATGTCAACGTTTGACACCTCAAACTCCTTTCCTGCGCTACCCACCCCGAGTAATCAGGAGTTCCGTGGATAGCTGATTTATTATTAACTTACCTAGACCATAGTACCATATTCCCCCGCCATCCGTCAAGCTGGTTGCATTAGTTCAATACATTTAGGATTTTTGGGTTCCGCTACGGATATTATGCCGTATGATTATAATCCGCTATCTTACACCAGCTAATTCTAATAGCATGGCGAACCAATAGCTTTGGCAAGATCTTTTGCTGTAGTTTCAATAGGGCTATCAGTATTCCTATAATCACTATAGTAATTAGCGCCATACTCTTTAAATGACCCATAATCCCTTTCTACAAAAACATAGCTATTCAGAAGATGATCATCATATACAGTGTTATGGTTAAAGGAATACATCGTAGTGCTCGGCATCATATAGCTACATCCCATCACACTCTTAAGATCAACCCAAAACCCATCCGTATAATTCGTTACAGTTGCATCACTAAACACCCCATAAAAATCGTGTCGGCCCTCACAACTAGCGAAATCCGCTTGTTTACAAAACACCACTTTGCCATCTTCCATCTTATAGCGTGGTACATATGTATAAATTGCGGTAACATATTTTAAATCAACCACTGTTTTTTTCTGGAAATACAGCCTACGTTTATCATCATTATCTATAACAGCAATATATGTCCATTTATTGCCACTGGTACCGTCATAATTATAGTCATCATCATTAGAAGACGGAACCGACACCCATTCACCACCTTCTCGTTTTACCGGCAAAAGCGAATCCAAAGACAACATATTGTTATCATAAGATCTACGATGGTCTTTGCATGCTCTTTCAACACCATAGTCTCCACCTAAAGATGAACAGCCATAGTAATTATCATAGACGTAGCTAGAGCTAGCATCGTAACCTTGCCTAGGTATATGAATAGAACAGTTAGAACTGCCCTGACGACAGCCATTACTTTTTGGTGCCGGCGGCACATACGGCTCAGGTGCTGGCGGAGTTGGAACTGGCGCAGGGGCCGCCTTTGCTGTGGCCGTATAAGTAATACTGGTACTATAATTACCAGCTGACAACTTAGCTGCATCAATATTGGCAGCATAAGTAACCCGCTTGGTGCAGAATTTTACACTTTTACACCCGGACAAATTATCTTTAGTAACATCCACTATATTAGCCACACTCTCTGAGCTACTAGGAATTTTGCTAAATTTACCCGCATTGTTATCTAATGCGTACCCCCACTGATTGGCCCCTAGTTCAACCGGTGTATCGCTTTGTGTAGACGTTATTTTATGGCTCTTGTCTATGCTATTAGACAAACTAGAGTCGGCAGCCTGCATGGAGATATTAAATCCATATGGCTCTTCTGCACCAACAGTTATACCAACGGTAGTCTTATATAGATTACCGTGCTTAATCAAACTAACATCTGGGTCAACGGAAATATCGATTGAATCATCAGCCATTGCTGGCAATGGCAAAAATACCCCTGCCAAACCTGCTATGGACAAAAATGCTAGACAATAATATAAGTTCCACTTAGCGGCACCGGCTATTTTACCCCTACTTTTAGTAATTTGGAGTAGAGGGCTTAAAAATCTACCCCCCCCCGCAGCTGTTTAGTCTTAGTATGTTCATATTGTTTTGTCCTCCGTTTTTATACTCTTTTGTATATACCAACATTGTAGCACTTACGGTTATAAATACAAGAGTTTTGTGGAACAATTTTATGAAATAGTAAATAATAAGGTCTAACTACCAAAAATAAAGCAGATTCCCTGCTGGCATCGGGCTTAAGCGTCAAATCTTAAGGATAATGTCTATAGAATCTGCCTTATTAGAATATTTCAAGATGATACGCGAGGCGCTAGAGGCTCGAGCACACCAGAAGCTACGATGCGGTCAAGCTCTATTTGTATTCCGCGATAGCAGTAGCGAAGTTTGACGTTACGGTAAATACCACTGTGTCGCTATAGGTACCATTTTGCACTGAATTATCAGCCTTAAAGTTGTAACGGATGTAAAACTTACCGTCACCCGGTTTCTTGGTGCTATCAACTGTTAGCGGCGTCTCTTTAGAGGTAGGTACCTTACGCGGCTGGTCGCCAAGCAAGATATTCCAGCCCTTGGTGACGCCAGCAGCAGTCACATTATCGACGGCCGGTATGGTATGCTGCGCGTCGGTGCCGTTAAGCTTCAGAGAGTTGTCTTCATCTTGGTCTTTAAGCGTCACAGTGTAACCATCAATCGCGTTGCTCGTCACATTACCCTCAGCAAATTTGCTGATTTCGCCCGGTTTGCCCTGGATTAACTCGCTGCCAGCGCTTAAATTAATGCCCAAATTCATCGGTATTACCGTCTCGACTGTTTGCTGACCGCTTTTATTACCCTCAACCTGATTAGAAGGTCTAGCACCAGGGTTCGGCTTAGCTGCATTAGCAACCGGCGCCAACGCAGCCACACCAACCAAGCCAAAAGCCAACACGCCCATGGCTAGAAGCGGAAAAGATTTTACTAATTTCATATTACTCCTTTTATTTTCTCTTAGTGTCTCCACTAATGCTTTCATTATATCGCCACATAAACATTAGTGCAATAGTCAAAACCGCCACCCCATTACAGAGTGGCGGACAGTGTTCGCAAAGTTAGCTATAGGCTAGACTAGAATTTGTAACCGGTGTTAGGTGCACCGTACTTATGGTGACCCTTCTTGACCTGCTGTTGCCCCTGAGGAGTGTCCTTAGGAGCATTCTTAGTAGCGTCCTGGTCAGCGTTAGGCTGCTTATTGCTCTCTGGGGTAACCTCAATGGTCTTATCGCCCTTCTCGGCCGGCTTGTTCGGAGTGTTCTTCTCTGAACCATTCTCCTTATTAGTGCCCTCGTACTTACCTAGCCCCATGTAATCACTTAGGTCATAGTCGTTATTATCTGGAAGCTGCGGGTAATCCAATAGATGGTCATCGCTATCATCAGCTGGGGTTGGAGCCGGAGTTGGAGTAGCAGCCCTTAGACCCTCGCGTACTAGATTTGCTAGTGCAGCAAAGGTTGAATTCTTGCTACTACGAATCTGCTTAGCAACAAAGTTAAGCCCCTTACCCTCAGCTAGTTTTGCTAGCTGTTCCTTGAGCGAGCTAACTTCCTCAGCATACGGGCGCAAGTTAGTAGCAGCATCCCATTCCGCAACTGCTAGCGGCAATACTGCAGCATGCGCCGCCTTAGCCTTAGCAGCTAACTTCGGAGCCTCTGTCTTAGCCTTCCTAAACTGCTCAGTTACCCTTGTTGGTGCTTCAAACGTTGCCTTAGCAGCGGTACAAGCATCTTGCGCCGCCTTTTCCTTCTGGGCAAACTCTGCAGCTACCTTCTCGTAGGCTTGCCTAGCTTGGTCACGCTGAGTAGTGAGGGCAGCCTTGTCTAACTTACCATCAAGCACGGCATGGAAGCGGTCTTCCACATTTTGCATAAACATCGCGAAGTCCTGATTGACCCTAGCGACATGCGCAGTTCCCTCTTTTCCAAAGCCTTTGTAAGTTGCGTAGGCCCAAGCCTTCTCATCGTAACGCGTCGCACCACACACACTGAGGACTGGCTGGCTGTAGCCCCAGCCTGAGGTTTTAGAATCGCTAGACATACCCTCACCTTCTGCTCTGCGCTCGGCACCAGCAGCGTGCTTAATAGCGTCATTGATATCTTCAAGAACCTTGCTCGGCCTGCCGTCTACCACCTTCTTGCCGCGGAAGTACTCACTGTGATTCTTGAGAGCACCTGCCTGCTTGTCGGTTAAGACTTTGGCGTCGATACCGTCCATGACATCGGCTAGTGCGATCAACTGAGCCTCCTTGTCTGCCGCTGGCTTTGGCTTGTCGGCAGCCTTGATGAGACTATTAAGGAAGGCTTCTTCAATGCGATTTTTGGTGTAGCCCTTCTCTTGGTCAAACTTCTCAAGCTCGTCAGCCGCCTTATATGTAGCCGAACCTGGCGCGCGCAAGCTCTCGGCCTCATCCAAGGCCTTGACGTAATTTTGTCGAAACCACGCTATAGTAGACATGGTATTACTATCAGCTGCCGCCTTATCAGCCGCAACTGCATCAGCAGCAGCCTTGTCTAGCTTTGCCTTCGCTTCATCAGCTACTTTTTTGTATTGCACATACTTAGGATAAGCCGCATCACCCTGCTTGACAATTCTATCCAACTCCTTCTGAATGTCACTGTCACTCGCAGCGTTAGTCACCAAAGCGTCCGGCAAGACAAATGCCACGCCCAGCGCCAACGTACCAAAAGCCATCACGCCAACCGATATAGCGTTCAAGTATTTGCGTTTACTCATATACTCTCCTTCTTTAAACTAGCCTCTACATAAACAAGTGCTTGTAAATGCATGTGCTTTTATTGTACCCCCCCGCGAGCTTACGTCAAGTACTTGGCGTAAGCTCAATGTGTCAAAATTGCTATACATTATATATAAATAAAGCCCAGCCTTAGTGAAGAGCTGGGTGTGGCGAGTTCTAATCTAAATTATTTCGCCTTGTTGGCTTTGGTGGCGGGCTGGTCGTACTGCGGTAGCTTGAACTGGCCAACCTCGGTCTGGTCGAGTGCCTTGACATCGTAGAGCAAGCCGGCGCGCACGGCGATCTGGCCAACCACCTTGCGCTGCTCACGCTCGCGCACTTGCCGCTCTAGTTCAGACTGCGGCGCACGATTGGTTTTTTCGCTATTGTGGTTTTTCATCATATTTATACATTAGCACAAAAGGCTAAATTTGTCAACCGAAGCGCTCGCGCTTTATACATATAGCACCTCAATTGATCCAAAGTAGCCATAAACGTCTTGCAATGCGTGGCGGAATTTGTTATTATCTTAAGCAGAATAACAATGAGGTGGGAGATTTAGATATAAATGAGAAATAATGACCCTTTCAAACCGGCGCTGGCGAGGCCGCTGTCTGATAGTGATTTAGCAAACGACCCGCATCCGGACAATTTTTTGGCCGGCAATGATGGTCTAGGCCGCCGCTTAAACCGCCGCATGACGATGGATGGCGTAATGCAGCCCGAGCTACCAGAGGCACCAGATGCAGTTGAGCAACCACAGTCAATCGAACAACCAGCCCCAAGCGCACCAGTGGCGCCCGGCTTAACCAGTTTTCCAGACACCCCAGCGGCACCTGATTTTAGCGACCTTAACGCTGCACCAAATCAAGACCCATTAAACAACCCGCTTGCCACGCCAAGCGAAGCAAACACCAACGTCTTACCGCCAGAAGACGACACAACTCCTGCTGACGACGACCAGAGTGCTAACCTCTTCGACCAAGCCGCGCAAGCCGCCGACAACCAGAAAAAACCACCAAAACTCACCCCACCACGACAAAAGCAAGTAACCATCTCATTACTTACTATCATCTTCTTCCTGTTGTTCCTTGTGAGCACCGGCGTGGCTGTGTGGTTTGGCTATGATAATAACAAGAAGTCCACTGCGCTAGCTGACGCCCGGGCTAAGCTCGCCCAGTCAAAAGACTACTTGAGCGACAAGACCAACACCAGCACCAAGACTTCAACTCAGTTTGACGCCTTGCAAGCCAAAATTGCTGACCTCACCAAGAAGAACGACGAAGCCAAGCAGCAGCTTGACGAGAAACAAAAGAACATCGACGACCAGAACAAGAAGATTGCCGACCTTACCAAGCAGAACGGCGACTTCCAGAACAAGATTAATTCCGACAAGGCTATCTCAGACAACATGCACAGCCTCGCTGTCACGCTCTGCGCCAGCAACCCGAGCATTGCCGGTTCTGCGCCTTGCGTCCAACTCAATTCACAACAGCAGCCGCCACAACCACAGCCCGGCCACTAAGTCTAACCACCCCGCTCCGGCGGGGTTTTATACTGCCGCGCGCCGCGAGTTTTGACATTTCAAAATAAATGCGGTAAAATATAGTAGATATGAAGACAAGTATTCATCCACAGGACTATCGCTTGGTAGTTTTTGAAGACGAAGCCGCACACTTCTCATTTTTGACGAAGTCAACCGCTCCATCAAACGAGACCACCAAGTGGGAGGACGGCAACGAGTACCCGCTAATCAAGCTCCACATTTCTTCAGCGAGCCACCCATTCTTCACTGGTGAAGAGAAGATTATCGACACCGAAGGTCGTGTTGATCGCTTTGCCGCCAAGATGAAGGCTGCAAAAGAACTTAAGGAAGCTCAAGCCAAGCGGGTTGCTGCTGCAAAGGCTGCCGCCAAGGCCAAAGCTGAGGCTGAGGCTGCCAAAGCCAAGGCTGAACTCGAGGCTTAGCCTGTCCGCATCGCTACCCCTGACGCCGTTAGGGGTAGTTTTATTTTGCCTACTCATATCTGGTATAATAATATTATGGAAATTGCAATCAATCTTGATGAACTAAAGCGCGAGCAAGCCGAGCTCGAGCAATTTATGGCCGACCCGCAGGCCTTCTCTGACCCGCAGTACAGTAAAAAGGCCAAGCGGCTGGCGGAAATCAGCGACATTTTGGCGAAGGCCGAACGCCGCAAT
Organism: uncultured Candidatus Saccharibacteria bacterium; assembly: GCA_947253945.1. GTDB lineage: Bacteria > Patescibacteriota > Saccharimonadia > Saccharimonadales > Saccharimonadaceae > Nanoperiomorbus. The sequence continues at coordinate 32,067 of CAMYAY010000003.1, read as the reverse complement.
GAACTGCATCACCAACTAGAAGAAGCTAAAGAGCTCGCCACCGGCAGCGACGAGCTAGCCGATCTGGCGCAGGCTGAAATTCCTGACCTTGAGGCGCAGCTGGCGCAAATCAACGACGCCATCAACACTTTGCTGGCTCCACACGACCCAAACGACGACAAAAACGTCATTATGGAAATCCGCGCTGGTGCAGGCGGCGACGAAGCTTCGCTCTTTGCTAGCGAATTACTCAAGATGTACCTCCGCTACGCCGAGACGCATCACCTCAAGACTGAAATTATGACCGAAAGCGCCAACGACGCCGGCGGCATTAAAGAGGTAGTCTTTAAAGTGACGGGTGACGAGCCATACGCCCAGCTCAAGTTTGAATCCGGCGTCCACCGCGTGCAACGCGTGCCCGTCACCGAGTCGCAGGGCCGCATCCACACCAGCACCGCCACTGTTGCCGTATTGCCCGAGGCCTCCGAAGCCGACATTGACATCGACCCGAAGGACCTCCGCATCGACATCTACCGCAGTTCCGGCAAGGGCGGCCAGGGCGTCAACACCACCGACTCCGCCGTGCGCATCACTTACTTGCCAACCGGCCTGATTGTCACAAACCAAGACGGCCGCTCACAGATTGAAAACAAAAAGAAGGCCATGGAAGTCTTGCGCTCGCGCTTGCTCCAAATCGAGATTGATAAGCAGAACGCCGCCGAAACTGCCGAGCGCCGCGCCTTGATTGGCTCGGGCGACCGCAGCGAAAAGATTCGCACTTACAACTTCCCGCAGGACCGCATCACCGACCACCGCATCAAGTACTCACGCTCCAACGTGCCGGCCGCGATGAACGGCGAAATTGACGACATCATCGAACACCTCCGCGCCCACGAACGCGAACTAAACTTGCAACAGGCGGCGATTAAATAGAGGTGAATTTGGCCGACTTCACGCTTGAACAACTTTTAACCACTGGTACGCAGCGCCTTATGTTGCACCACATTGACTCGGCGCGGCTTGACGCCGAGCTTTTGCTTGCCTTTGCTACCAAGCTCGACCGCACCGCCCTGCTCGCCCACGGCGACCAAGCAGTTGACGCCGTGACCGCCGCCGTCTTCTTCGACTTCATCGCCCAGCGCGCGCGGCACATTCCCGTTGCCTACCTCACTGGCCGCAAGGCATTTTACGGCCGCGACTTCACCGTCACGCCCGCTACGCTGATTCCGCGCCCCGAAAGCGAGGTCATAATTGATACCCTAAAGCAGCTCTACCAGCCCGACCAACACCACACCTTACTAGACGTCGGCACCGGCTCGGGCTGCCTTGCTATCACGGCGCAGCTTGAACTGCCCGACCTCAAGGTGACAGCCAGCGACATCAGCCAAGAAGCGCTGCCCGTTGCCGAACTTAACGCCGGCCACTACCACGTAGACAATAAAATCACCTTCGTCAACTCGAACTTATTTAACAATATCACGGGGCGCTTCGACTTCATCCTCGCCAACCTACCGTACCTCGATTACGACCGGCGCGCGGACTACTCCCCCGAACTGGCGCACGAGCCAAACCTCGCGCTCTACACTTATGACCATGGCAACTGCCTAATACTGGAGCTCGTTGCCGCCGCCCGCAACTACCTCACACCGCGCGGCTACCTGATAATGGAGATGGAAACCCACCAGCTTGACCAAGTGGCCGACCGAGCCGCCAGGAGCGGGCTTGAGGTCGTCTCAAAAGCACCATTCACCCTCGTCTTAAGACGCGCCACTTAATGGCAAACTAAAACCGCTCAAGCGACACCGAGCGGTTGAATACATTTTTTATTATCCAGCCCCGTAGCTCAATCAAATAACGCTGCCACCTCTGTTATGGCTGTATTGGCAGCTCGAACAAGCGGCTAAAGAAGATGAGTAGCACCACCGTCATTGCCAGCGCGAACACCACCGGTGCGCCGAGCTCTTCCCATGTCACGTGGCGGTCGTCTGCCCACGCCTTGTACACCTTGATAGTGACAAATGAAATCATCGCCACAAAAATCACAATCTGCGGCAATAAAATCAGCAGCGAAATCACCGGATACATCACGTTCCAGTGCCAGCAGGCATAGCCAAGAATAGTCACCAAGACGCCCCAAACTGAAGCCAGCAGCGACCGCGACTTTTCGTCGTACTGCCCCAACGCTTGCCGCGCCGCGCTAAACGCCACCACGAAGGTCAGCACTAGCGCCAGCCAGAGCGTCTCCTTCGACAGCGTATAGATCACCATCAGCCCGAACAATTCACACACGCCCGCCTGAAACAGCACCGCGCGCTCACTCGACAACGGCTTAATCCACGTCAGCCAAATGGCGTACAAGGTCGCAATACCCAGCTGCACCTCAAGTGCGTTGACATTAAAACTCCAAAACATCGTGCCCATCGTCGGCGGCAAACCGTTACGAATCAGGTTCTCGTACGTGTCGCCCACATAGGCTGACAACATAATCACGCTCAGCCCGACCACCAAGTCCGGCAGCGAGCTCAAAATATTTGCCCACCAGTAACGCGGCCGCACCGCCAGCACGCGCCACTTCGAAATCAGCAACAAGCCAATGGCGAGCCACGGCGTCTTAAAAAAGTACACTAGTAGCACCAGCAAAAAGCCGAGTGCCACGTTGGCAATCACATGTGTCGCCAGCGCGAGCCAGCCGTGGTGATGCGCCGAATGTATAAAATCCACCATAGATAATTACATTATAACATATCGCGCGGGTTCTGGACAAAATGCTTATAGTTGCGCTACAATAAATAGAGTGAAAATTAATGCAGATGAACCATTAAAGCCGCAGCCAGTCGAAGAGCCACACCCGATGGACCGCGCCTCAGCCAAAAATGCTTGGCACGATTTTACGCGCATTTTTGGTTTTGTTGTCGCCGTTATCGTCGGCGCCTGGGCCATTAATACCTTTATTTTTCAGAGTTTCGACGTCGTGGGTCCGAGTATGGAGCCGACTCTCGAAGGCCAAAACGGCAGCGACCGCGTGTTAGTTAACCGCCTGCCCGTCACCTTTGCGCGCCTGCAAGGCAAGCCATACGTGCCGAAGCGCGGCGACATCATCGTCTTTAAGAGCACTGCCATGACCAGCACCGGTCAGCCAGAATATATCGTGAAACGCGTCACCGGTCTACCGGGCGAGCGCATGGTGGTAAAGGATTGTCACCTCTATGTTCACAATCAAGAGCACCCTGAGGGCTTCGACCCGTATCCGACTTTCAAGAATTTGGCACCGAACGATAAAGAGGTCAACCCGTGCGTTGCCGGCGAAGGTACCGACATCACCGTACCACAAGGCGAAATCTTTGTCGATGGCGACCACCGTTACGGTAACTACTCCACCGATAGCCGCAATGGCGGCGGCCGGCCAAGCCTCGGCACCATCCCATTTGAAAACATCGTTGGCCCGGTTGGTGTTCGCCTCTGGCCAGTCAATAAAATCAAGCTATTTTAACTAAACTTAGCCCCAATCCCAGCCATAAGGCTGGGATTTAATTATGAGCGTATGGGCGTATGGCGAACTAACTTCATAAAGCCCCGTCGCTAGCAGCTTAATGCCTCAGCGCTGCATCCAGCACCGCCGCCACATCCTTTTATCTACACCGTGCGCGTTACCAAATATGGGTTGCCTCTGGCGGAGCTTGACCCGTTACTGCGCTATGCAGCATAAAAGCAATTTGTCACGACTGGACTACGATTTTACCCCTTGCAGCCATAGCTAACTCAATAAAACTAAACCCCAGCCCAATTATTAAGGGCTGGGATATTTTATTGAGCTATTAGCTTGGCTATTTCTTTAGCTCGTCAAGCGCGGCTTGGAGCTGGTTATCGTGACCCTGCTGAATCTGCTCAGCGTCAAGCTTCACTTCTTTGTCTGGCTTGATACCCTCGTGGTTGATGTTCTTGCCCTTCGGCGTGTACCACTTAGCCACGGTGATCTTGAGCTGGCCGCCATCAATCGGCAATAGCTGCTGCACACTACCCTTGCCGTAAGACTTTTCACCTAACAAGGTAGCGCGGCCATAATCATGCAAGGCGCCTGCCAAAATTTCCGCCGCCGAAGCCGTACCGCCGTTAATTAACACCACAGTCTTGTACTGGTTAAGGGTTGGCTCGCCCTGCGACAGCAACGTACCCATCACCTGCGAACCACGGCGCTCCTGCACCACCATGTTGCCCTTCGGTAGCCACATACCAGCCAAATCTTGCGCAGCGTCCACGTAGCCACCACCATTATCGCGTAAGTCAAGCACCAAGCCCTTCACGTGCTGGTCGGTCAACTCCTTGCCCGCCTTGTTCATCAACGACGCCGTATCTGCGCCGAACTGCGACACGCGAATGTAGCCAAAGTCGCCTTCCTTACGCCACGTGACGCTCGGTGTGGTAATTTTGTCACGCTTCAGGGTGAAGTCCTTGCGCTCCGTACCGCGAATGATAGTCAGCTTTACCTCTGTACCAATCGGCCCGCGAATCTTCTTCGCTGCCTTCGCCGGATGCAAGTCAAGCGACGGCTCGCCGTCAATGGCTGCAATCAGGTCACCACTCTTCAGCCCCGCCTTTTGCGCCGGACCACCATCAAGAATCGACATCACCTGCAACTGCTTGTCTTGGCTGATGCCCATAGCAATGCCGATGCCTTCAAACGAGCCCGCGAGGTCATCAGTCAGAGCCTTGGCTTCTTCGTCGGTCAGATAAACTGTATACGGGTCTTCCGCACCGGCCACCAGACCACGCACCGCGCCCTGTTCAAGCTTAGTTTTATCAAGCTTGCCGTCAAACTTCTGTTGCAACGTGTCGTAAACCTCGCGCAAACTGCCGTAGTCGATGGTATTAAATGACACATTTTGGAACCGCGTGCCTAGCGCGAAGCACACCAACCCCGTACCCAGCGCGATTAAAAAGCATACCGCTGGAGTCACGCCTTGGCGTGGCTTACGGGCGGTCGAGTTTGGCTGCGTCGCCCAAACTCCCTGATAATTATTTTCACCCTCACTCATTGTTACCATTATACCACAAGCGCGACTACATGAGGATAAAAATATACCCCCGCAAATGCGGGGGTTATGTGGATGCCGGCGCAGAGGCTATGGCATCTGAGCGAAGTAGATGTAGCCATCAAACAACCCTGGGCTGGCGTTGTAGTGCATGGCGTAATTGCCACGGTTGTCTGAGTTGTAGTCTGAATAATTAAACGTGCCATCTGAGTTGACCGACTCAACCCACGCCACGTGGCCATAAGTGCCATTGCGCATCACCGCCACCGCACCCGGCTTTGGCGTGCTGCCGGTTGGAATACCATAACCTCTGGCGCGACCCAGCCAGTTCTTGGCGTCGTTACCGCCGCGCGTCCAGTACGATGGCCAGCCATAGGTACTTGCCACCTTAAACGCGGCGTAGCTCACACACTCGCGGCTATACATGCCGTAGCTATCCACCATGGAATCCTTCGGCGCGTGACACCAGCGATCCGGATAACCGCCACCGCAAGCAGTGCCCGCCGCCGTCTTGAGGCGGTTGCCACCCTTCGCACGCATACGGGCGGCAATTTCCGCAGCCTGCTGCTGCTTCAACTGCGCGATACGGTCATTACTCTGCTTAGTCAGCGCCCGATAAGCAGCATCCTGCCCCTTCGTTTGGTCGAGAAGTGTCTGCTGCTCCTGCCGACTCGCACCGAGCGCCGTCTTTTGATCTTGTTGGCTCGCCAATAAAACTTCAGTGCGCTTTTTCTTCTTCTCGAGGTCAATTTTCATCGACTTAATGCTATCCACGCTCTTCTTAATGTTATCGCTCACCACCTTCTGCTGGGTCTGACGGTCAACGTAGTCACTAATAGAGTGGCTGTTCATTAGGATATCAAGAGCAGACATTTCGCCATTGAGGTACTGTGTCTTAAGGCTCTCGCTGAGGGCGGTCGCTTGACGCTTTATCTTCGCCTCAAGCTCGGCAATCTTCTGCTGCAAGCTATTACGCTCGGCCGTGGTCAAGTCAATTTGTGCCTGAATTTGCTGCTGCTGCAATTGCAAATCGGCAATTTTGTTCTGCAAGTTGTCCGCTTGCGCCCGCAAGTCGTTCCGGCGATTGTCGTAATCGGCAATCTGCAACTTGATGGCATTTATCTGGTCGTCATACTTGTCGGCGCGCGCCACATTCCCCGAGAAGTACGGTGCCACCATGCCCGACACCATTAAAGTACCAAACACCAGCGTACCAAAGCGAACTTTGGCGGTGCCGTAACGGCGATGTGCTGGCTTAAAGCTTAGATTTTTTGTTATTTTGCGCATCATAACCTATCCTTCGTAATATTTATATTATAACCGCTTATGCCAAATTGCGCAAGGGGCTAATGATAGTCTCGCGGCGAATTTAACAGTAGCTCACTGCTGGCGAAAGTCGCCCAGCACGACGCGGAAGGAATACGTATATCTGACGTCTTTGTCTTTCTTATTGTCAGCTGGCTTGGTCGGCATACCAGCTACAGGGTCTGCATCAAAGAGGCTATATCGGCTAAACCAAGGTTTATCGGCCGAAACAAATTTACTCCCTTCGTTAGACAGCCATTGGCCAGTACGTTCTTTCGATGAGTTACCTGATTTTATATCGTGATATAGGTTAACCTCATGTAACGCTTGGCCACCACAAGTTAGCCAAGTACATTGCTTGAATTCGCTAAAGTTATACAGGTTGGCATACCGTACATCAGTCTTAGCCTCGCCCATGGCGTGTGCAAGGTCGTCGCTATATCCTGCCGCTACAAAAGCTCTTGCGTCGCCACTAGCTGTGTCATAAACACCAGAAACAGTCTTGGTTGTACTAGTAAACCGCCCTATATTGTCATAATCATACTCCTTACCAGCACCGCTACCACCGCAAATCGCACTCGTATCAAATTTATCTGTATCATTATTCCTCTTAGCACTCGAACTTCTACCGCAGCCAGTAAGGTATAGTTTATATCTATCTTTAGATTTTTTAGTACGATAAGTTGTTGAGCCGGTCTTTCTGCCGCCCTTATTGCCAGCGCCATACTGGCTCGCCGTGAGATAAGCCATAGCGCTCCAATCCTTATTGTTAACCATACGCGAGCTATAGCGCGCCAAATTATGGCTATTCTGAACGGCTAACGGCGTGCCACCAGCTGTATTAGCTGCATCAGCCACTCCAAGTGACTTCGCCGCCGCATAAAACTCCATCGGAGCGTTAGTACTATCGACACCTTCGGTCGTGCCAGAAATCTGTGGCACATTTGGCAAAACGGTTGGCTGCTTGAGATTGCCAGTAGTGTTAAACTTCGCAAACCAAATGCCGTTCAGCTCCTTCTTACCAAAGGTAAATGCTGGGTGGGTCGCCCAAGTGCCTTGGTTACTTGGCTTACCATCAATATAATCGCGATTCAAGCCACATTCCGTACGGTAGTCACTGCCCTCGCTCGCGCAAGCTGCTGGCACGCGCTTCGGGTCGGTCGCCTTTTCAAAGTGAATATTAAAATCCTGTTCCTTAGCTATTTTATCAGTATAGTCACGGCGCATTACCTCATAAGCGTAGCGCGGGATGTACACCCAGTAGCCCAAAACATCAGCTGGGTCAATTGGCTCACTCTTACCCTTGTACTTCGCGTAAGCCTCCTTCTTCACCGTCACAGCGTTCGCCCACTGCTTGTTGGCATAATCATACCAGCCACTATTGGCAGCTTCTGGGTCGGCTACACTTAGCAGCTCGGCTTTACCAGTCTCTTGGCCTTTTTTGTCAATCTTACTAATGTATTTAACCGGCACCATGTCTGGGTCGATGTCAACCTTACAGTTGTTATCCGCGGCGCCCGCCCGGCAAATAGACTTGCTCACCACTGGTGGCTTCGGCGCCAGCTTTGGCGTGACAGTATAAACAACCTGCGTGCTGTAACGGCCAGCTGGTAGAGTGGTATTGTCAATATTCGCCGCAAAAGTCACCGACTTTGTGCACTCGCTAATACTAGCGCAACCATCCAAGTTGTTCGGTAGAGTATTCGCAAGCTGCAACGAATGGGCCGCCGTAGGAACTTGACTAAACTCAGTCGCAGCTTGGTTGAACGCGTAGCCCCATTGGTTAGCCGATAATTTAGCCGGCTTGCCCTCACTAACAGCGGTAATCTTATACTTATCGTTCGCTACATTCACCAAATCCTGCCCGCTCGCTGCCATAGTCAGCCTAAAGCCATTTGATTCACTCGCCCGCACCGTAATATTAGCCGTCGCCTTATAAGAGTCGCCTTGCGACGTCAAATTAACTACTGGGCCAACATTAATGCTAATTGCCTTAGTCGCACTAGTCGGCTCGGCCGCATGCGCCGGCATCGCAAATAATCCCAGCGCAGCTACTAACGCCGCTCCAGTATAGATTGCCGCCCGCGGCGCCACTAAATAACTTCGGCTCATTAAAACCCTCCTTCTCGTCAACTGGTTATTAGCTAGCTCTCGTAGCTAATTCTCGCACAATTTTCTTACTCAATTAGTATAGCACAAGCACGATGCCGTGGCAATAATCACGCTAAATCGCCCAATTCTGTAGTCAGCCATTAAAGCCCCTTTTCAAGTGAGGCAAAAACGGCGTCGGCGGGCTGAGTGGCGCCGGCACGAGCCTGCGCGTAACCAGTGGCAAACAATTGGTCAAGTTCTGCCTTACTGAGGTCTTCTTGCACTGGCAAACCTTGCGGCAACGCTAGCTCAAATGGGATGCCTCGGTGCAAAATAATTTGACGATAAAACATATCAATGGCCGTAGCGCGTGGCACGCCAATAGTGCTTAAAATTTGTTCGGCTTGCTGCTTGACGTCCTCTTGTATCCTAACGTTGACGGTTGCGGTTTTAGTTGATGCCATACGTCCTCCTTCTGCTTTTATTGTAGCAAATGTGCCGCAATTTGCAATACATGCGTAAGATAAACAGATCCACAAAGACAAAATAATAGCCGCGCGCGGCGGCTATTGGTATAACAACAATAATTGAGAAAGGCTTGTCGACCCCTACCACTTCATGTAACGGTGGATGGCGAGGCGGGCGGAAATGTTGCCAATCAGCCAACCGGCTGCCATCATGCCAAGCATTACTAGCCACCACCACTGACGGAACATGGCTCCGGTATGGTCGACGGTGATGTAATTACGCATATTTGGCAAGATATAGAGCAAGAGTAGGTAGCCCGCGGCCACGGTCAGCACGCCGGCAATCACGCCGTACAGCTCCGCCTCCACGAGGAACGGCCCGCGAATAAAATAGTTGTCCGCCCCAATGGCGCGCATCATAGCAATCTCGTCGCGGCGGCTAAAGATGGTCATGCGGATGGTGTTAAAGATAATCAACACGGAAATCGCCACGAAGATGGCCGCCACAATCAGCCCCACCTTGCTGGCGTACTTCATAATGTCTGCGAGCTGCTTGATGGTGTTTTGCCGCGCCTCAATGTCGCGCGCCGACATACTACTGTGGTCGACCCACGCCTTAAACAGCCCCTGCTGCGCCACATACTTCTCTAGCGCATCGCGCTTGCTGTAGTCGTCTAGCTTAATGTGGATCACGGCCGGCAAATTCATCTTCACGCCCGACTCCGCCACCACTTGCAAGCCCTCCAACACAGTCTGGTTGGTCTTATTGCTCTCAATAAACTTATCATGCTCCGCCTCTGAAGTCGACACCGAAACATTGGTCACATTTGGCTGATGGCGAATCAACTCCGCCAACTGGTCGAGCACCGTGCGCTTCGCCTCTGGCTTAATGTAAAGCGAGAGATCCATCTTAGCCTTCTGCGCCTCAATGGTCTCCTCAAGTACCGAACTGGCGATTCCGGTGATAAACACCACGGTGAGGGTAATCACCATCACCACGGTGGCCGCCACGGTCAACCACGCGTTACGAGAAAAGTTGCGCACGCCGTAACTAAAGACGCGCTGCATGGTGAGCAAAGTGCGGCGGCGCTGCGGGTTAACCAAGCGCTTCTTAATAATCTTCGTAGCGTCAGACATCTTCTTGCTCCTTCTTGAGATCAACTTCCCCGCCGTGCTCCACATCAAGCACCACCCGCCCATGACTCAGCTTAATGGTACGAGTGTTGAGACGGCGCACAATGGCGTCGGAATGCGTGATCAGCACCACGGTAGTACCAAAGCGGTTAATCTTTACTAACAACTTTACAATCTCCCACGTGTTCTTGCTGTCAAGATTGCCGGTCGGCTCGTCGGCGAACAAAATCTTTGGCTGGCGCACCATAGCGCGAGCAATCGCCACGCGCTGCTTCTCACCACCAGAAAGCTGGCGCGGGAACTTGTGCTCCTTGCCTCTGAGGCCGACAAGCTCCAGCATGCGTGGCACGCTGTCCTTTATTTCTTTATTACTGTGGCCAGAAATCTCAAGCGACAACGCCACATTCTCAAACACGGTGCGGTTCGGCAAGAGCTTGAAGTCCTGAAAAATCACGCCGATGCGGCGACGCAGCAGCGGGATGTCGCGGTCGTCAAGGCTGTCGTAATCGATGCCGCCAACCACCACCTTACCACTGTCGGGCTTCTCTTCGCGGGTCAGCATGCGCAGCAAGGTCGACTTGCCCGCCCCTGACGCGCCAATAATAATCGCAAACTCGCGCGGCGCAATGCTCACGCTTGCTCGGTCAAGTGCCAGCGGCGAGCCCACGTCGTAACGCTTGCTCACCCGGTCCAGCAAAATCATTGACCTAGCCATTAAGACCTATCTTCCTCCTGCACGGCGTAAACAATCAAGCGTTTGTCGGCGGTTTGCGTGCGGTAGTTAAAGGTGCCGGTGCAAGTCATCAGCGTCAAGCCCTTATGGGCACCGTCTTGGGTGTTTAGTACCTTACCCATGTCGACTTTGTTGGCATCTACCGTCTCCACGCCGGTCACACGGTAGCGGAACTTAGCGCCGTTGCCGGTTTCGATAAAGATTTGGTCGCCGTCGTGAACTTTATTAAGGTCGTTGAAGGCGGCAGCGATGTTGCGGCTGAATGAAGTGTGGCCATCGATGAACACCTGCCCCTCCTGATTTGGCTTGGATGAACCATCATACCATGCGGTATCGTTGAGGTTCTTCGGCGTATCGATATCGCCTCGGCTATTCACACCCACGGTGCGGACGCGCGCGGTGACGTTGATGGCTGGGATGTTGATAATGCGCGGCAAGTCGGCGGCTACAGTGTAAGCCTGACGGTCGTTGTTGCTCACCGCGGTCTGGTCGGCCGTGGCTGGGTTGACGCCGGCAATCGACATGGCCTGCGCTGGGCTCTCGAAGCTACTCTGAACACCACGGTTGGTATTATACGTATCCCACGCAAGGTAGGCACTAGCGCCGAGCACGATGGCAATGGCGATATAGCGAACAATCATCATGGTGCGCGCACGATTGAACTTAAAGCTGAAAGCAATCTTGGTGTTGACGATACGGTCAAAGAAGTTCGGCTGCGCGATGACAGCGGCGCCGTCACTGGCAATACTGAATGACTCGGCCTTGGTGATGTTCGGGGCAGCCTTGTGGGCAGCGTGAGCGGCCGCGTTGGTGACACGCGTTACGCCGGTAGCACCAGTGGTAGCGGCAGCAGCCATGGCGAGCTGCGGCTGTGCTGTGGCAGCGGCAACTGAGGTGGCGAGGCTGGCGGCTTGGGCAACCGGCTGGGCAGCGCGAGTAGCCTTCGCGACCGGCTTGGTCGCCTTGGTGGCACGCTTGAGGGTCGGCTTAACAACCTTAATAGCCTTAAGCTTGGCAGCAGCGTGCTTGGTGCTCTGCTTCACTTTGCTGCGAGCAGACTTGGCAGCGTGCTTCACCTTGGCGAGGCTGGCCTTGGCCTTGTCCTTTACGGACGACTTTGGCGTTTCGTGGCCGAGATTAAGTGGAGCGAATGGGTCGCTGGCGGCAGTCACGGCTGGCTTCTTGGCCTCAGTCTTCGCCTTGGCTGGCTTAGCCGCTGACTTGGCAGCTGGCTGAGCGGCGGCCTTGGCGGCTGATTGAGCTTCGGTAGATTCTGGGGTAGCCTTAACCTTAGTAGCCTTGGCGGCTGAAGTCGCCTCTGCTGTGTGAGTAGCAGCCTTGGCTGGCTTGGCTTCTGATTCGGTAGCAAAGTCGATAAAGTCTGGCATGAAATCGTCAACCGGCTGAGCGACTTGGGCTACTTGGGCTGGCTGAGCGGCTTGAACTACTGGGGTATCTTTAGCGGATTGAGCTTGAGCCTTGGCTGGCTTAGCCTCAGGTGCAACGGTCGAGGCAACGCGGTAGCTGGCAGGATAAGCGGCAGTACCGGCACCAAATACGGAACGCAATGCGAGTGGCGCGGTGTCGGCGATGCGACCGCGATGCTGACTAATCTTTGGGAACTGAGCGGCTGGCGCAACAACAGCGGTTTTAGCTGAAGCGGCTGGAGCTACTGAAGCGGCGCGCTGAGCGGCTTGAGCAGTTGAAACGGTATGAGACTTGACTGAGGTAACACGGCTAGCGGCGGCTGGCACGGCGCTAGCTGATGACTTAGCATGGGCAGCTACAGTGGTAGCAGCCTGAGTGTTGCGGGTGGCACTAACAGTGCCAGCAGCACGGGTAGAATTAGCATCATGGGCGCTAGCAGCGTTGAGCTTGCGGAGCGCAGCTTTAATAACATCTGGCGTCTCGGCTGCAGCCTTGGCTGGCGCGGCTGACTCGGCAACGCGGGCGGATGGGCGTGACTGTGCTAAACCGGCGCGGTGCACCAGTGGCACACCGGCGTACACTGAAGGCGCCGGCTGAGCTGCGTGATTAACACTGCTAGTAGCGCGCGCAACAGAGGCGGCTGGTCGCTCTGGCTGAGCAGCGCGCAAAGCGGCAGCATTCACCTGCCCTACATGATTGGTCGAGCTGGCTGAATTCGCCACGTGATTAACATTTAACGCGCGCTGTTGTACGGCGGCGCGACGGCGCATTACGGCTTGTGTGTGCGCGGCGGCATTGTTCCGCACGCTGGAACGACCATCCATTTGTGCCAAAGTGCGCAAAATACGTTCCTTTTCTGTAGTTTGTGATTGATGTTCGACATCATAGATGATGCCATTACCGTCTAGTCTTTGGTCGTCCCCACCAGTCAACCGACGGCGCGCCGCTGCTAAAGCAGAGGCATTTGGATCTAGCCTGCCAGAGCCAGATACTACGCCATTATTCATGTTTGTCTCCTATTTTAAATATTACACCTAATATAACCTTAGTCATGTTTGTCTCCAGACTATGCAATAAGTATAACGCATACGCTTAGTGATTTCAAGTACTTTGAGCTAAAAAGTTGTGGAAAACGCGGGCTGCGCTGCGCGGTGCGTGGTGTGTTGTAGCGCAAATGCTTACCCTGCCTCGCCTCTTGTCTCGGCTGAGAAGTGCAGAGGCGAGCCTCCGCACGGAATCTAGTCTTGGGAGACGGGCACGAGAGCAACGCGAAACGCACTGTAGCCGATGTCGTTACCATAGCTATCATCAGCATAGAAGAGGCCGGTGTTCGAACTATAGACAGAGCCGCCGCCCTGATGATAGTAGCAATCAAGCTCCGTCAACCTCGCACATCATCCGCTTAGTATGGGAGTCGTTATCATCGCCGGGGTATCTTTCACGACATTCCCGAACTAAGTCATCTAAACCACTCATGTCACCATGGTGATGGTAACAATACATATTATCAAGGAATTCATCGCCGGGGTATCTTTCATCACACGTCTTACGCCAATAGTAGTCATCGTATCCACTCATGTCGCTATCATGAGCCTTACAGTATGATATCTTATCATCATCACCACGGTACCACCCATTACATAGCCAATCCAGATAACCGCTCATACTGCCATTGTTGAGTACGCAATACTTCCTCTTATTAGAGGAGTCAGTATCACTACCACGGTATCTGTCACGACACATCTTATTCAAATAGTAGTCATTGTATCCACTCATGTCACCTTGATGTCTATTGCAATATAGCCACTTGTCATTGGTCTCTGAGTCATTACCAGGATATCTACTACTACATATCGAACCCCAATCTGGCTGATATCCACTCATATCACCGTCATGAGCTTTACAGTACGACTCTTTGTCGGAATCATAAGAGTAATTTTTATGGCATTCCTCGTTCCAATAGCCGCTCATATTACCGTTATGAGCTGCGCAGTACGACTTCTTGTCGGGGTCACTGGAATAATCTTTATAACATATAAAATTCCAATCAGGAACATAACCGCTCATGTCACCATAATGGTTCTTGCAGTAAAGCCGCTTATCGGTAGACAATCCATCGCCACCGGGGTATTTGTCATAACACACAGACCACCAATAATCATAGCTCGACCCGCCAGAGCTCGTTCCACCAGAACTTGACCCGCCACCGCTCGAAGGCGTAGATGGCTGGACTGGCGCTGGCTTGCTGGTAGCGGTATAAGTCAAGCTAGTGCTGTAGCTACCCACGGGCAAACGCTTAGGGTCAATATTAGCGCCAAGGGTGAGATAAAACGTGCAATCATCGGCGCTAGTACAGCTGCCCTTGTTGTCACTGGTAATATCCGCCAGCGACGCAGAAGAAACTGAGCTAAATACAGTGGGCGTCTTACCCATGCCATAGCCCCACTGGTTGGCGGCAAGGTGCTGGTTGGTGCCAGAAACGGAGCTTATTTTATAAGTGGAGTCCTTACTATTTACCAAATTTGGCTGACTGGCGCTCATGCTGAGCGTAAAGCCGTAAGTATTACTGTTGTGTACATGGAGACTACTAGTGTGCTTATATAAATCACCACTGTGCTGCAGAGTAACGGCAGCAGAGTCGAGACTAATTGAGATGCTGTCCGCGTGAGCCGGTGTAGCAAAGATAAATGGGGTTACCGCAAGTGAAAATAAAGGCCAAAGAATTACCCCCCCCCACAGGGTTTTAGTGTTAGATTGTTTATGTTGTCTCATTTGTTTACTCCTCTACTGTTTTGTTATTTCTGCCACCACGGCTAGATACTTGCATTATAGCACAAGCGCAATCAATTCACCAAATTTCTTATATTAGTTCAATACTATGAAAATCTGCTTTTTGTTAGCGGCCTTTTGCCTAGAATGCTTCTAAACTAATACAACGGACTATCTACAATTTTCAGTTGCCTAGCCTGATCTCTTCTAGCGTAAATGACCGCGAGTACTTGAACTTCTTTTATATTCTCATCAACCAAAAAGTAAATGTAATAGTTTTTTACGCGTATTTTTCTAAAACCAAGATTGTCCCACGGCTGCTCATCAATCAACTTCACTCGACAAGGCATCGTGCGTAAAGACATCATTCCCGCCTTCAACAGCTCGAGCATTCTTTTAGCCGCTATCGGTGCCTGTAACTCCGTGGCAATATATTCTCGAATAATCGCAAGATGTTCTTTCGCCTGACGAGTAACTTTTATTTTATACTCATCCATTAAAGGCCTCGTTCAAGCTCTGCAAAGACATCCTCTATCGGATAACTATCGCCCTGAACCGCCTGATCATAGCCTTTAGCCATCAAAGCATTAAACGTTTTCTCATCCATGGCATCTTGCGCCGGAAGAGACTTCGGAATAGTAAGTGAAAATGGAATACCCTTATTAAGGATGATTTGACGGTAAAACATGTCAATAGCCGTAGCCCTAGGAACCCCAATCGTTTCCAAAATCTGCTCGGCCTGCTGCTTAATATTTTCTTGTATTCTCACATTCACATTCGCCGTTTTAGTAACTACCATATCAATCAACCTCCATGCCTATATCATAAATTATTGTGTCGCATATTGCAATACAATATTCCGCAAAATTACCGTTTAACATTATTTCCATCCAAGATGATAAGGGGGAAATCATCGTGGGCTCCAGCCAATAGAGGGCGCCGGCGAACGCCATTGCTCCTCTTATTGTCTGGAGCCATAACGGCGGCGGTGTACACCACCGCAGATTTAGTCTTGCAGGGGCGCGAGCGCGACGCGGAACGCGTCGCTGCCGTAGGCGCCGCCATTGCCGTAGTAGGCATAGAACAACCCAGCAGACGAGCCATAGTTGAAGTGGCCACCCCGTTCAAACCACGGGTACGAAGACGTCACGAAGTACATGTAGTTACCATTCCATTGGTGCTGGCCACTATCACTACCATCATTGGTCTCATAGAGAGCTTGACCACCGCAGATAGCAAAGGTGCAGCTGTTTGGGTTAGTGAAGTTATAATTGTTAACATATGGTGGATGGGCAGATTGACTGAAGTAATTGGTACTAGAATTATTTAAGTCGCTAGTGTAGCTGGAAGCGGTGTATTCCCAACCACCACCGGACATGTCGTAGATACCATAGACATTGTTGGTGGTACTGGCGAGCTGACCAAGGGCACCGTTATAAGCGCGGTCTATATTACCACAGGCTTGTGGGGTGCCTAGATCTCCAGATTTATCATATTCACTTGTATTACCATCAGCTTGTGGGCCACAACCAGTGGTGCCATAGGTATCACCATAGTTAGTATGTTTTGCGCCATTAGCATTGATCTGTACACCGTTATAGCCAGCACCATACTTACTGGCACTTAAGTAGGTTGCAGCGCCCCAGTCATTGTTGTTGACCATGTGAGAACTGAGTTTGGCTAGGTGGTGGTTATTCTGAGTTGGTACTGAATAATCTGTATTACCACCAAAATTTCTGTTATCTGCTACGCCAAGGGTTTTAGCGGTGGTATACATACGGCCAATATTAGATGATGCGGTGTAGTCGCCAGACATGTGAGCTTCGTTTGGTAGGGCGGTTGGCTGAGTGTTGGTGCCCGTCGTCTCAAACTTAGCAAACCAGATGCCGTTAAGTTCCTTACTACTAAAGGTAAAGGCTGGGTGAGTCGCCCAAGTACCTTGATTACTTGGCTGACCCTTGATATAGCTGCGGTCGAGGTCGCACTGGGTGCGGTAATCTTTGCCAGTAGTGCTACAGGCGGCTGGGTGACGCTTTGGTGTGGTTTTCTTTTCGAAGCTAATTAAGAAGTTTTGGGCTGAGACTGGTTTATCTGTACCATCACGCCGCATTACTTCATAGGCATAACGTGGAATGTATACCCAGAAGCCGAGGATATCAGCTTGGTCGACTACCCTGGTCTGACCTTTGTATTTACTTGGGTCTTTCACGGTTATGGCATTCGCCCATTGCTTGTCGTTATAGTTGTACCATTCGCCCTGATGCGCGGCATCTTCTGGTTTGGCGAGACTTGTCCACTGAGCATTAGTATTACTGCCAGTATATTTAACTGGAATCATGTTGGCATCAATGTCGACCTGACAGTCGTTCTTTGAATCGCCAGAACGGCAAACTGTTGAATTAACACCACGGGCTGGCTCTAGTTTAGCCATTGGTATTGGCGCCGGCTTTGGCTTAACTATAGCTGTATAAACAACTGTTGTAGAATATTTACCAGAGGCAAGCTTGTTCGGATTAACATTAGCGCCAAAAGTTACACGAGCCTTGCAGTTAGTCTTGCGCTTGCATCTAGCTATCCTACTTCCTACCTTACTTCTTTGATCCGCAGTGTCAACAAGAACAGCTGGAGTATCGGTAGCCGTAGGAACAGCACTGAAAGTGGTGTCGTATCTTTTAAGAGAATAGCCCCATTGGTTGGTGCCAAGCGCGACCGGAGTCGTGCTAGAAATGGCAGATATTTTATGGTTAGAGTCAATAGTATTAATTAAATCAGCTGTGCTCGCCTGCATGGTAAGATTAAAGCCATATGGCTTACCAGTTTTAACAATAATATTAGTGGTGGCTTTGTATAAATTAGCGTTATTGTCTAAAGGTTTAAGACTGGAAACAGGGTCAATAGTAAGCTCGACAGTGTTGTCGTCAGCGGCGTGTGCCGGAGTGGCTAATACCAACGGGGCTACTGTAAGTAAAAATAGAGGCCAAAAAATTACCCCCCCCCCACAGGGTTTTAGCGTTAGATTGTTTATATTGTCTCATGTTGTTTACTCCTCCACTGTTTTGTTATCTCTGCCACCACCGGCTAGATACTTGCATTATAACACAAGCGGGATAATTTCGCCAAATTTTTCGCCCACCAACTTGCCGTACCACCCTAGCCTTACGCAGCCCTTTTCGCCTGCGCTTCAAGGTAGGCAAGCTGAAAGCCGTCAATTTTGCCGTCAAATACGGCGTCAGTGTCCTTCTCCTCGTACTTGGTGCGCGTGTCCTTCACCAGCTTGTATGGGTGCAGCACATAGTTGCGAATCTGCGCACCCCAGCTCGCGCTCTCGCCCGCCCGCAGCTCACTGATACTATTGACGTGCTGCTCAAGCTGCAACGTGGCAAGCTTGCCCCGCAAAATTTCTAGCGCCTTCTCTTTATTTTGAATCTGCGACCGCTCGTTTTGAATCGCCACCACAATGCCCGTCGGCAAGTGAGTCACGCGCACAGCCGAATCAGTGGTATTGACACCCTGCCCGCCCTTACCAGAACTGCGGTAAATGTCGATGCGGAGGTCGGACGGGTCAATCTTCACTGCGTCGGGCGCGTCAAGCTTCGGCAAGACCTCCACTAGCGCAAACGACGTCTCGCGCGACTCGGCGTTAAACGGGCTCAGCCGCACCAAGCGGTGCACGCCGTGTTCGCTCTTCAGCCAGCCGTAAGCGTACGCGCCGCTGACCTCAATCACGCTGGTCTTTACGCCCGCCTGTTCGCCTGGGCTGCGCTCAATCACCTGCGCGCTAAAGCCGCGCCGCTCCGCCCACCGAAGGTACATGCGCTCCAGCATCTCGGTGAAGTCCTGTGCGTCGTCGCCACCCGCGCCGGCACTGAGGCGCAAAATGGCGTCGCCCAAGTCATACTGGCCAGTAAACAACATCTGCTGCTTGAGCTTGTCGTACTCCGCCTCTAGCGCGCCAACTTGCCCCGCAAACTCGGGCAAGAGCTCGTCGTCAAGCAGCGCAAGCAACTCCTCGCTGTCCGCCGCCTGCGTCTGCAGCACCAGCCACGGCTGCACGCTGGCCTTCAAGGTCGCCAGCTCCTTCACCAGCCGCTGCGCCCGCTCGGGGTCGTTCCACAGCTCCGGCTGCGCCACCTGCTCCTCCAGCTTGGCCAGCTCCGCCTGCCGCGCCGGCAAGTCCAGCTGCGTCGCCGCAGCCGCCACCGCCTCACTCAACTGCCGCACCCGCGCGGTCAACTCATCTTTCATTAGTTTAATTATACTATAATACCGTTTTTCTGTTCAAATTTTTAGTTCAGCTTAAGCTAAACCGCCGCCATTAAAAGAGGTGAAGCCCCGCCGCTAGCGGGTCAACTGTACACTAAAATGATAAACTGCCGCTAGAGATAAGACGCACCCATGGCACGGAGCAATCCCACGGGCGGCGCTCCAAAACAAAGTCGCGGCGCAGCCTGCCACCGCCCGTGGCGGCGCGCCCAAATGAAGCCAGCCCAGCCGCGACTAACGCCGCCGGCTACTGGTTGTCTGCCTTGTCGTGGCGCTTGAAGCGGCAGCACATTTCCACGCGCCGCGCCAGCTCATCGATATCCTGCGGGTCGGTGGCATCCGCCGCCGCCACGATGTCGTCTATATTGTCCGTGATGCGATAGAGGTCGCGAGCATCGCGCACCCGACCGTAATCCGCCGCCTTGTCGGTAATCATCTCATTCATTTCGCCAGGCTCGCCCGTCTCAATCAAATGCCAGTCGCTCATTGGCCCAGCAAACCACTGGTCAAGCCCCTGCCAAAATTCGCTGCCGTACAAAAATATCGGCGCATGTGGCGTCTTGCCCGTGTGAGTCAGCTCCAAAATCTCCGAAAACTCGTCCATCGTGCCGAAGCCGCCTGGGAAGAAGACGAACACCTTGCCGCTAAAGGTCATCATCACCTTGCGCGCAAAGAAATAATGAAACTCCATTGAGTCGGTGGTGTACGGGTTTAAGTCCTGCTCGGTCGCCAAGTGAATGTTCAACCCCACGCTGCGGCCGCAGTAATCGTACGCACCGCGATTGGCGGCCTCCATAATGCCCGGCCCGCCACCAGTTGTCACTGTGTGGCCGTGCCGCGCCAACTTAGCCCCCAGCTCGTACGCCGCCTGATAAAACTTATTCTTCTCACTAAAGCGCGCCGAACCAAACACCGTCACCCCCTGCGGGTACTTGCGGATGGTCTCCAGCCCGTGTACTAAATCCTTCGTGTAGCGCCCAAAGCGCTGGTCGTCATCGTCGCGCATCCGCTCGTTGTTCAGCGCGTCGTCCCATGGTCTCATATCTGATTTCACTTTTTCAACCCCATTATCTCTGTTATTTTAGCTAAGTCGGCGTCGTCGCGATACTTAATAATCAGCTGGCCGCCGTGCGCAGTGGTCTTCACTGAAACATTTTTTGCGCTAAAGCCCAACCGCTTCGCAATGCAGTCCGTCCACGGCGTCTGTGTGCGAGTCGCCTGCCGCGCGGCCGAAATGCCGCCATCGCCCTGCTCTAGCCCGCGCTTGTAACCGATGACAAAGCGCTCGGCCTTGTTTACCGTCCAGCCTTCGTCAATGATGTGACGCAGCAACTGATGCTTGAGCTCCGGCGTCGGCAAAGCCAAAATTTGCCGCGCGTGTGCCTCGCCAAGCTCGCCCTTCACTAGCGCCTGCTTCGCTTCGTCAGGCAAATTTAAGAGACGCATGTTATTGCGAATCGTGCTCGTGGCGCGACCCACCCGCCGCGCAATCTCGTCGTCGGGCATGTTGAACTGCGTGCGCAGCTTGGCGTACGCCGTGGCAGTTTCTAAGGGATTGAGGTCCTCGCGCTGCACATTCTCCACGATAGCCAGCTCAAGCTTGTGCTGGTCAGAGAGCTTGCGCACAATGGCCGAGACTTTGTCTAACCCCGCTAGCTTCGCCGCGCGGTAGCGACGCTCGCCCGCGACAATCTCAAACTGACCCGCCACCTTACCCGGCGTCACCACAATTGGCTGCAATAAGCCGTGCTCGGCGATGGAATCCGCCAGCTCTTGCAATTCTTCCGGCTTAAAGTTGCGCCGCGGCTGGTCTGGGTTGGGGATGATATCCGCCAAATTCAGCAACCGCACTGCGGACAACTTTTCATCTTCAGCCGCCGTGATGTCGAAATCGCTATCGACCACGTCGGTCGGGATTAGTGAAGCAAAACCCCTGCCTAGCCCTCTTTTTACCATAAGTCTATTATATCACAGTTATGCTTTTACGCCGAGGCGTTCCAGTAGCTCGTTAGTAGCGGCGCGATAAGCCCGCGCGCCCTTGGAGAACTTGTCGTAGGCGCCCACTGGCAAGCCGTGCGATGGCGCTTCGGCCAAGCGGATGTTACGCGGAATCTTGGTTTCAAAAGTCTTGCCTGGGAAGTGCTTCGCCACCTCTTGGTATACCTGTTGCGATAGCGTCGTGCGGCTGTCCATCATGGTCACCAACACACCAAGCAGCTCCAACGTCGGGTTGAGTTGTTGGCGTACCACGCGCATGGTATCGAGCAGCTGCGTCAAGCCCTCCAGCGCGTAAAACTCCGCCTGCACCGGCAATAAAGTCTGGTTGCACGCCACCAAAACATTGAGCGTCAAGAGCGAGAGCGCCGGCGGGCAGTCAATCAAAATGTAGTCGTAATTGTCCAGCTCGGGCTGCAAAGCGAGCTGCAAACGCACATAACGCTGTGCAGCGCTAGCAAGCCCAGCTTCGGCGTCAGCGAGCTGCGGCGTACTCGGCGCGATGTTGAGACGCTTAAACTTAGTCGCTTGAATGGCGTCACGAAGCGGCACTTGACCGGCAATCACCTCAAGCATGGTCGGCAGACCGTCGGGATGCTCGGCGCTGACTAGCTTCGTTTTATCCACCCCGAGCCCAGAGGTAGCATTGCCCTGCGGGTCGAAGTCAATCAGCAGCACACGGGCACCGTGATGCTTCGCCAAATTGTAACTCATGTTAATGGCGGTCGTAGTCTTACCCACTCCACCTTTTTGGTTTATCACTGCAATGATATTAGCCATAACTGCTTTTATTATACCACACGCCGCGCGGAAATTAGCCGCGGAAATTGCTTCGGTGGGCGCAATTCGCTGGCGTAATTAATTAATTTGTTCAATTCGATAATTCGCTTAATTCGCCTTCAGCACTACGCGTACGCTGTCGTACACGCCAAACATGCCGTAAATGTAGCCGCTGTAAAAGAGGCCCGCCTTGCCGTGCTTGGCGCCATCGCCGTCATCGCCGTCGATATCGCGCGCCATCTCTTCCTTAGAATAGCCGGCGCGGCCGCCGCGAGCAAGCAACTTGGCGTCGCGCTTGAGGAACTCGCCACGCTGGTCAAGCCAGTTGCGGTCCTTGGTGGTCGATTGCACCTCATATAACGCGCGGCCACCGCAAGTCTCCCACGTGCACTGCGCCATGTTGATGAAGTTGAACTTGTCCGTGGCATACTCCATGCCACCTCCGGCCATGTCATAAATGCCAGTTGGGTTGCCAGTCGTGCTGGCAAGCTGACCAAGTCGGCCGTCATAGCTCTTGCTGGCGTCTTTGCTGTCGCAAGCCAAATCCGTACCAAGCGCACCGCTTGCCGTCGGATGTTGCGCGCCCGCGTCGCCGTAAGTTTCAATGCTGCCCGCCGCAAATGGCCCGCAGCCCGTGGTGCCAACACTATGGTGAGCGCTGGCGCGCGCGCCGGTCGTATGGTCGGTGATTTGCGTGTTCGGCTGAACTTTATCAAAGCCAGCACCGTACTTACTGGCAGCCAAATAAGCCGCCGCGCCCCAGTCGGCCGCCGAAATCAAGCTGGCAGATTTGCCACCAAGGCTCGCCGCCACCGCGGTTGCTGCGCCCATATTAGCCGCCGCGTCGTCGTGACCACTGAGGTGGCGCTGATTCGGCAGCACAGTTGGAATTTGGCTGGTGCCCGTGACCTCAAACTTAGCAAACCAGATGCCATTGAGCTGTTTGCCATCTGCTGTGAAGGCGGGATGAGTAGCCCAAGTGCTGCCCTTGCCTTCCGCCGTGGCTGACGTGGCGTAGTGACGGTCCAACCCGCACTCGGTGCGGTAGTCCTTGCCTTGACCGTTCTGACAAGCCGCCGGCTGATGCACTGGGCTCGACACAGTCTCAAACTGAATGGCGAAGTTACTCGGCTTGACCGGCTTGTCGGTCACGTCGCGCCGCTGCACCTCATAAGCATAGCGCGGAATGTACACCCAGAAAGCCGCCACGTCGTTTAAGTCGAGCGGCATGTCCTTGCCCTTGTACTTATCGATAGCACCGGGCTGGAACGAAACGGCATTCGCCCACTTGCCTTGGTCGTAATCGTACCACGCGCCAGCATGTTGCGCGTCTTCCGCCTGCGCGAGCGTGCGCCATTTGCTTGGCGTGTTAGCGTCGTACACCACTGGCACGAGCCCCGCCATCAGGTCAACTTTACACTCGTTTTTACTGCCACCCGAGCGGCAAACCTCGGTGCTCGCCTGCTTCACCGTGGCCAAGTTGGCTGAGCTGTCGCCCTGTACGCTGGTCGCAGTGTTGCTGTCGAGCTGCCCGCCAATGAACATCCCACCGACGACAATTAAAGCAACCACAATGGAGCCAAGCACCCGCTTGACGGTAATCGGCCCCTTCCCTGGATACTGATTCATTCCCTTCTCGCTTTCGTTTATGCTTACATTATAGCACTTTGGAAGGAAAAATAGGGAGGATTAATTCTGTGCCGTCGGCGCGAGTGCGACGCGGAACGCGAGGCTGTAGTTGTAGGCGTAGCCATTGTCGTAGTTGGCATAGAACAACCCAGCATACGAGCCATGGCCGTAGCCGCCACCCCGTTCGAACCACGGGAGCGAAGAATATACGAAGCTAGTTCCCTGATTATTCCATTGACTACCATTATTGGTTTCATAGAGGGCTTGGCCACCACAGGTTTGGTAGGTGCAAGAATTGAAATCAGTGAAGTTATAATTGTTAACATATGGTGGGTGGGCAGATTGGCTGAAGTAGTTGGTGCTAGAATTGTTTAAGTCACTAGTGTAGCTGGATGCAGTGTATTCCCAACCACCGCCAGACATGTCGTAGATGCCGGTTGGATTGTTGGTAGTGCTAGCAAGTTGACCGGTAGCGCCATTATAAGCACGCTGTGGGTCGCTTGAGCTACAGGCTGATTGAGTGCCAAGAGTACCACCGTCACTATAAGTGCCGGTATTACTATTAGACGATGGGCCGCATCCGGTGGTACCATAAGTATCATTACCACTACTGCTAGAATTAATATCATAACCTTCAGATTGGCTATTGATTTGTACGCCGTTGTAGCCGGCACCGTACTTGCTAGCAGATAGGTAGGTGGCAGCGCCCCAGTCGTTGTTATTGGCCATGTGGGAGTTGAACCTAGCTAAGTGGTGACTATTCTGGGTAGCAGAAATACTGTCGCCACCAACATTATTTGAATCATTAACGCCTAGAGATTTGGCTAGAGTGTAGAAACTGCCAACTTTATTATTTATACCGACTGTCCAACCAGAAATATGGTATTGATTTGGTAGTACTGTTGGCTGATTAGCTTCACCTGTCGTCTCGAACTTCGCAAACCAGATGCCGTTAAGCTCTTTAGTGCCAAAGGTGAAGGCAGGATGGGTCGCCCAAGTACCTTGGTTGCTTGGCTGACCCTTGATGTAGCTACGGTCAAGGCCACACTGGGTGCGGTAATCTTTACCGGTCGTGCCACAGGCAGCTGGATGACGCTTCGGAGTGGACGCTTTTTCAAAGCTAATTAAGAAGTTTTGAGCTGAGACTGGCTTATCTGTACCGTCACGCCGCATCACTTCATAGGCATAGCGTGGGATGTAAACCCAGTAACCGAGAATGTCCGATTGGTCTACCACCCTAGTCTGGCCTTGGTATTTGCTTGGGTCTTTCACGGTTACGGCGTTCGCCCATTGCTTGTTATTGTAATTATACCAGTTGCCCTGATTGGAGCTATCTTCTGGGTTAGCTAGACTAATCCACTCCGCATGAGTGGTATTACCAGTGTATTTAACTGGTATCATGTTCGGGTCGAGGTCAACTTGGCAATCGTTCTGTGGGTCGCCTGATTTACAGATAGTTGGGTCAACGGTTGGAGCTGGTTTTGGCTTAGCGGTAGCCGTGTAGGTAATGGCAGTGCTATAGCTACCACTGGCTAATTTCGCTGGGTCGACGTTAGCCGCAAAAGTAACGGACTTAGTGCAGTTCGCTGGATTAGTACAGCCTGCTGGCTTAGCCTTGGTGACGTCAGCCACCACGGCTGGGGTGGCTTGGGCACCAGCTGGGACGGCGCTAAAGGTGGTAGCTGATTTATCTAGAGCGTAGCCCCACTGATTAGCATTTAAAGCCGTTGGCGCCACAGACTGAGGCGCAGAAATTTTGTGCGTTGGGTCAACAACATTTATTAAATTAGAGTTAGCGGCTTGCATGGTAAGGCTGAAACCATAAGGCTTACCAGTGTTAACAGCAACACTAGCAGTCGCCTTATATAAATCGCCACTACGTTCCATAGTGGCATCTGAGTCAACTGCTATATCTATAGTATTGCTGTCATTAGCGTAGACTGGTGTCGTCAAAATAAACGGCGCGACAGCCAACGTGAGCAGGCTAAATACGGCAAGTGCTGCAAAGTTATGGTTGGCTGTTGGCGCCAGAGGCGCCGGAATGGCTATTTTGCTCTCACACTTGACAATGTGGGGAAAATATCTTAAAAGTCTACCCCCCCCGCAGCTGTTAAGTCTTAATATATTCATGTTGTTTTTGTCCTCCATTTTTACACTCTTTTTACTGGATACCTGCATTATAACATAGGCGTAATCAATTCACCAAACTTTTCGCGCGCAAAGCCGCAGAGATACCCTACACCACCAATAACGGCTTAAAAATAGCATCGCCCCGCCACCGCAATCCCCGGCCGTCGCCCACACCCCGAAACATCAAAACACCCCGCCGAAGCGGGGTGTGAGACTGATAGGATTATTGTTTTGTGGCCAGCTTATCGCTAGTCTATAGTTTTATCGCTAGCCTTGCAGCTAATTAACACTAATTGCTAGCTATTAGTGGCGACTGCGGATGTAGGCAGTAACCATGGCGCCTAAGATGGTCAGCATGGCAGTGGCGCTCAAGGCGTCGGTTGCACCAGTCTTAGCAATCTCACGTGGCGCTGGCTTCGCTGGTGCTGGAGCCGGCTTCTTCACTGGCTTTGGTGTTGGCTTAACTGGAGTTGGAACCACTGGATTTGGCACTGGAGCGCAAACCCGATTCACTACCGTCTTTACCACATTGTTGCCGAGCAAGTTCAATGACTCGTGCTTCACCTCATCGGTAGTGGCAATGGCTGCATTCACCACGTCGTTCTTACCACACTGGAGCGCGCTGGCTTCAGTAGTGACGGCGAAGTTCAAGCTGACGCTTTCACCTGCCTTTACCTCAGCAAGCTTGATGCCCTGTTCAAGATCGCCGGTGAACTTGGTGGCAGATTTTAAGCTGTCCTTGACAAGCTTGGTACCAGCTGGCAACTTATCAGTCAACACTACGTTGTGAAGTGTGGTCTCACCAGTGTTGTGGAAGGTCAAGGTGTAATTGAGGCTATCGCCAGCCTGAGCAACCGTCTTGTTCACTTGCTTCTCAAGGTCAAACCCTTGCTTTGGCTCTGGAGTTGGCTCTGGAGTTGGCGTTGGCGTTGGAGTCGGTGTTGGGGCGCAAGTCTTCTCCACGGTCGTCTTGGTCGTATTGTTGCCAAGGAAGCGCTGGAATTCGTGCTTCACCTCGTCGCTCGCGGCGCTGGCGGTGTTTACCACTTCATTCTTGCCGCACTGCAACTTAGCTTCATCAGTGGTGACACTGAAGTTGACGGTCACGTTTTGACCAGCCTTCACCTCAGCAAACTTCATGCCCTGTTCAAGGTCGCCGGTAAACTTGGCGTCAGCCTTCAGGCTGCCGGCCACTAGCTTGACGCCAGCTGGCAACTTATCGGTTACGGTGACGTTGTGCAAATTGGTGTTACCGGTGTTATGGAATGTTAAGGTGTAGTCCAAGGTATCGCCTGCTTTGACGCTGGTGCGATTCACCTGCTTCTCAAGGTCAAACTTTGGCGCTGGCACTACGCGGAACACTGGTTGGAATTTGATGGAAACATAGCCATCGTAGTGGAAACAACCTGGGATGTTGCCATCCATTTGGTTGAAGCCAAGCAACGCGCCGGTGCCGCGGCCGGTCGAGCCGGTCAACTCCGGCCCGAGGTCGAAGCCCTTGGTGCTGTTTTCTGGGCGGGCGTTGTTAAAGTACTTCTGCGCTACCACCTTGACGTGGAACTCGCGGTCCGACTTGAGCACAATATTGTCCCAAATCTCGTTTGGCTTAGCGTTGTCGCTCCAGAGGAAGGCATTGACTTCGAACTGATGGCCGTAAGTGCTTTCCTTCACTGGTAGGTTGGTGTGTACGCGCACATTTTTCGCAACAAGGTTAAGGTTAGCTGCTGCGTTGTTGTGCACATAAATTTGTGCCTCGTAAGTGTGGCCGGCCTTCAGCTCCATGGTGTCGGTCCAGCCGTTCTTGTTTGCCTTGTCCCATTCCTTGCTGTCGGTGTCGCGTACGCTGAAGAAATTGCGCTCGTCACCGTGGTTTGGATTGTCGGTGATGGAGTTGAACGTGACGTGGTCAGCTGGATGTTGAATGGTGTAAGTTGGGCGCTTGCCACCCCATGCGCCAAGTATAACTGGCGTCATGACGAGGGCGAGCACTAGTCCGGCAGCGGCGGTACGCTTTGGTACGCTGCGCCAGAGTTGTTGAAAATTAATTTTCATCTTCTCTCTC
The DNA here is from genome assembly GCA_947253945.1 of uncultured Candidatus Saccharibacteria bacterium. Lineage (GTDB taxonomy): Bacteria > Patescibacteriota > Saccharimonadia > Saccharimonadales > Saccharimonadaceae > Nanoperiomorbus. The sequence goes on along the minus strand of CAMYAY010000003.1, from coordinate 4,272 downwards.
CTTCCTTAATTTAACGAGCGGTGTCGTCTGGGCGCTCCTCTTGATACGAACCAATGTTGCCATGGTCGTCGGTTGGAGCTGGCACGAACTTGTCGCCGTGATTCTCAATTGGCTTGATGTTGCCCCGTGGATCAACATAGTGGTTATCCCACTTGTGTGGATCTTCTTCTGGGTCAACTGGCTTACTGTTCTCCACTGGCTTTGGTGCCTCTGGCTTGCTTGGCGTGTAAGGTACGTACTTCGGTGGAGTGTCTACCACTGGTGGGCGCATCGCTGTCTGATTATTACCCTTGAGCAACGAGCTCTCCTCTGGCTTCTTTGGCTCCAACTTTGGTGTTGGGGTTGGAGTAGGAGTTGGAGTTGGCTCTGGGGTTGGAGTCGGCGTCGGTTCCGGTGTTGGAACTGGCGTTGGCTCTGGTGTTGGCTCCGGTGTTGGCTCCGGTGTTGGAGTTGGGGTTGGTTCTGGGGTTGGCTTTGGTGTTGGATTGTCGTGATGCACCACATATTCGTAAACCTTTGGTGCTGGTGCTGGAGCAACGTCTGGCACGTTCAACTGAGCGCAAAGGTTCTTAATTTCCACCTGAGTGCTGCCGTTATCCATGCGGTAAATCCACTGGTTGGTGCCACCATCGTTTTCGGTTGGATTACCAATATACATCTGACCGTTGTAGAAGACAGAGTAAGCGCGCTGGGCGACGGCTGGGCGCACCGTGACGTTGGCGTTGCGGATGTAATCGCGAACGCGGGCAAAGTCTTGGTGGGCGGTCGGCGCGGCGTTGTACTGGTTCAACTTTTGGTTCATTAAGACAGAACCGTCTTCCATGCCGTCAAGGCCGGCATCTGGGGTTGGATCTTCATCAAGCGCAGCTGCAATCTGAGCGCGCACCATCGGGTTGTTGTAGGTGACAAAAATGTATTCATCGCGGAAGGCGTTGACGTCGCCGTTAGCCTGCATCTGCTCGTTTAGGTTAAGACCATTCGACATCTGGTCACGCATCTTAGCTTCACCAGCTGAAGTGCCGAGCTCGCTTGGACTAATACCATAGTAGCTAGCTAGCTGTTGCACCTTCTCGCTGCTCAGGCCCATTTCCTTGGCGGCGCGGTCAATAAATTTATTGTCCGTGTTGGCACTAGATTCAGTGTTGGCGATGTTGGCCTTGGCGTCGGTCTTAGTTTCAGCCTTAGTCTCAGCCTTCTTATCGGCCTTCGCCTTCTCTTGCTTCGCCTTGCGCTCCTTCGCCTCAGTCTTCTTGTCTAGTTCAGTCTCACCCTTGGTGTTGTTATCCCAATTAACAGTCGTTTCAACGGTTGGCTGATTGCCACGGTTATCGCTACAGCTCTTAATACCTACACAAATGCCAAGGGTGGTAATCGCAGCTAACGCGCCGACGGCTAGCTTGTACGCCCAGCGACGCTTTGGCTTTTCTGGGTCGCTCGTGGCAGCTTCGCCGTCATCACCCTTATTGCCGTTACCGCCGTTGGTAAGTAGTTCAGTTGGCTTGTCGTCTTCGCTTTCAGCCTCTGCTGCCTTCTTCTTCCAGCTAAAGCGGTCGCGGATGTTGTTCCACGCCTTGCGCCAGAAGTTCAAGAACTTGTGCTCACGTGGCTTTTCTTCATCATCGTATTCGTCGGCGCTCATGGCCTTGTCGGCATTGTCGGATATCTTATCCATCTCGTCCTCAAGACTTTCTCGAGGTTCAACCACCTTAGCGGCGTCGGTGTCAGCCTTAGCAAAAGCTTGTGCTTCCTCGGTCGCCTTGGCGTTGCGGCGTGATAAGTTGTCAAGCAAGTCTTGTGCTTCCTTCTTATCGGCCTCGCGCTTGTCAGCTAGCTTGTCGTTGGCCTCTGACTGCTCTAGCTTGGCGTGCTTAGCGTTAGCTGGCGCAACATTCTCAACAGCGTGCTTGGCGCTGACTGGCTGACCTTCAGTATGCTCATTGTTATAGCGCGCAATCAAATTATTGATGTAATTATAAAAATCTTCGCTGTTCATCTTGCGCAGCTCGTCAAATGAAGCCGCATCCTCTGCCTTGGCGTGCTTTGGCTGCTTAGCTTCAGCCTTGTCGGCTGGCTTGGCCTCAACTTTCTTGCTCTCGGCTTTTTCGTCGTTCGCAATGGCGCGCTTCATAGCCTCCGGCATTTCAACTGGCTTGACTGTCTCGTCAGCCAACTTTAGCTCTGGCACTTTCAATTCTGGCATCAAGCTGTGGCGCTCAGCCTTAGCTGGCTTCACCACTGGCTTCTTTTCTAATTTAACCGGCTTGAGTTCCGGCACCTGATAGCGACCGCTTTCAGCCGCCACCGCTACCTTACCAGCAGCCATCTGGCGACGACCGGCGCGCACTTGCTCTGGACTGAATTTAATCTCGCCCAAATCATCATGCTTTTTATCGAAATTACCGCTGTATTCGCCGCGGTGAGCATAGACATGGCCAGTCTCGTCCATGTCAAGTAAGTAAGCACCGCTCTCGAGCATCTTATTCATCACCCGACGCTTATTCAGCGTGTAGGCCGTCGCCCGATTGCGGATCGCATAACTATTGTTACTTCGCATAAATCATCTTCTCCTTATCAGTCTCCTCTTGAGAACTATGCTTATAGTCTACCACAATTAGTGATATTTGTCAATAATATTCCGCTTTTGTCAAATGGCTGGCTACGGTGATACAATCATAATATGAACGACTTAGCAAAAGCGCGCGTGGCGATTAACCTTTTGACGCTACTGTTGGCGCAACCGGACAATTTAGACACCTTGGTAGCCGTAGGTAACATCACAGCTGAACTGCGCAACCTCTGGGGCTGCGACTTTGTCGACTGGGAGCTCATCTCTGGTATCTGCGATGCGCGCGAGTACGCCATCACGAGTCACACTCCGTTAGACCTACTAAACCGCGCCGAGTTTAACCCCATCATCAATAAAATCGAAGGCCGCTGCGGCGCCGAAGGCCTAGCGCTCGTGCGCGAGTTTCTAACCCCGAACACCACTACACTGGCGGCAATTGATGAAGCTAATAAAATCGCCAGAGATCCGGCAGTTCCGTCCTACAACTCAATGAAAGATTTAAAGCAGGCGTTACTGACCGATGACTCGGGTAAGGCCAATCACTAGCTTATCTTTAATCTATAGCCAATAAACCCCACCTACAAAGGTGGGGTTTTAGTAAGCAGTGCCGAGAGCTTTACAAGTGTCGCTTTTGGCAGACAACGCGGAACATCTCGAGGCGGTCGCCCAAGGCGAGTTCCAGCCGCTCTTTGGTGGCAAGGCTGACGCCGCACATTTCGCCGGCGTGACCTTCCTTAATCTCGGACTTCTCCTTTTGAATGCTGTCAACATGCGCCGTACCGATTTGCTCAGCCTTCTTACCCTTGCCGCGCCAAATACGGACTTCCACATCTGGCAGCAGCTTGCCGTCGGTAATCAGGCCGCCGGTAATCACTTGGTCCTTGGTGGTGCGGAAGATGCCCTTCACCTCCAGTTCGCCCACTGCTTCCTCAGTCACCGCATCCGGCAAGAGGTCGCTCATGATATCCTTGGCGTTATCAATCAGCTCATAAATAATCTTGTATAGCTGCACCGGCACGTGGGCGCGGTTAGCCAACTGGCGCACCACCCCCGGTAAATTGACATTGAAGCCAAACACGGTAGCGTTGGCACTCATGGCGGCGCTAATGTCGCCCTCAGTGATGTCGCCCACGCCGCTAGCGATAATCTTTACCGCCACTTCGTCGGTTTCAAGCAACTTCAGGGAGTCGATTACAGAAGTCAGTGAGCCCTGCACGTCAGCCTTCACCACAAAGTTGGCCACTTGCTGCTCGGTTTCGCGATTCATCATGCGTAGTAAGTCCGTGCTGGTGATGTTGGCGTCCGCGGTGGACTGAATCTGCTCATTGTAGTGCTTGGCAGCCAAAGCCTTCGCCTCGCGCTCGTTCTTCACCTCTTCAATGCGCTTGCCAAACGGCGGCACTTCACGGAATCCGGTCACGGTCACCGGCGTAGATGGCCCAGCAGCCTTCAGGTCCTTACCACGCCAGTCTTCCATAGTGCGAACCTTGCCCCAAGCGCTACCTGCCACGATAAAGTCGCCCTTGTTCAGCGTGCCGTTCTCAATCAGCATGCGCACCACGGCGCCGCGCCCCTTCTCAAGGTTGGACTCAATCACCAAGCCCTCGGCCTCAACATTGTAGTCAGCCTTCAATTCTTCCATGTCGGCCACCAATAGCACCGCGTCGAGCAACTGATCAACGCCCTGCCCCGTCACAGCCGAGACT
>CAMYAY010000002.1 GCA_947253945.1 uncultured Candidatus Saccharibacteria bacterium | reverse complement strand
CCGTCTTGCCAGCCAAGGTCACGCCAACGGTTTCTGATGTCGCCAATTGACTCCCAGAAGCCAGTTTGCTTAGTACCAATGATGGCACCATGTTCATAATTCTGCCACCAGCCACGACCATCATAAACTTCATCACCAGTTGGATAACCTAAAGCACCCCATTGCCAATTAAGCTGTCCATAACGTGCCTTAATATCACCCTTTACTACATGTACACCATTATAACGATTCCAATACATCAAACCTTTCTGGAAATTCTGCCAGTGGTGGTCGTTATCACCCACATTATCTTTACTAGTTGGTGCACCTAAAATATCGCTTAGGTTATTATTATCATAAGTGTCCTTGTATAAATAGCTAATTGAGCTAGCGCGCGGATCACCAAACCATTCACTAAAGTAACGATGGAAATTATAGTTACCGTAAGCGCCACAGCTACTGCCTCGCCCCGCTAAAACATCTGCGTTTGGCTGATATGGAGTGTAACGATAAAGCACCGAGGTGGCACGGTTCTTAACATAAACTTCTGAGCCGCCACAACTTCTATTTGGATTGTATTGAATATAGTTATTGCCTACTGGATAGTTACTCCAACCACCGTCTAACACTTGGCGAAACATCTTGGCGGCGTGGTCAATCTGATTTCGCAAGCCAAAATACTGCGAGTCACAACCATTGCCAGTATCAGGGCAGCCGTAGCCTGTTGCCTTACGGTATTGATTACTATTTGGCCAAGTATCAGTAATTAGCCCCTGCTCCTTTTGAAGCAATACAATTAGCACCTGTGGATTAATCCGATATTTCTGCGCCACGGTGTAAATAATATGTGCCGCACTCTCGCCGTTAAAGTTTTCGTCCGCCATACAAACATAATGGCCATCGCGCGTGTTATACTGGTAGCCACGTTGGCGGTAACGTTCAGACTTACCCCAGTCAGTATCGTTACATGGGTTTTTACTCTTAAGAAAACTTTGAATTTGCCCTTCATTCATTGAATTAGCGAACGCCATTTGGTCATCACTAATAATATAGCCTGGGTCAAATGGTAACATTGCCATTGAGGCGCGATAAAAGTGTATACCAGCGTACCCACCGCCCACTAACAACACGGCAGCGCTAAAGGCTAACCAGCGCCACGACGACTTTTTAGTAGACCGAATTTGCATTATGCCTCACAATCTTGCCATTAACCTCAGTACCAACGACGCGACCATTTTTATCAACCGCCTTAATCTTAATATTTACTTTCCATTCACCATCCCATAGCTTGCGCTTTGGTGTAATGCGCGGCAAAGGAATATCATAGCCTAAACAAGTCGAAGTTTGTGGGTCGTCCTGCAAATCAACTGTCTCACTATAAGTTAGCTTATTTGGTCCAGTGAGAGTTAAAATACATGAACCTTTACGACCGTCCATATGCTGCGCAATAGTGGTGCGAATCGTTAAAGTGTCGAGCGACCAGTTTAACGCGCTAATCGAAGCGCTCAGTTGATTTTTATCATCAGCATTAAAATCGTTACCAAACTGCTGCACTTTTGGCTTATCGGTTGGCTGCTGATTATTACTTTTTACATTATCGTCTTTCGAGACACTGCCATCGTCGCCCGCTGCGCGGCTCACATCTGCGTCGTGATTACTAGTTTGCTCTTGTTTGCTTACCGTACCAGCGCTTTTTCGGTCATGCTCAGCCTGGCGCGTGGTCATCAGCCAAGTAATACCAGTGGTTACCGCAATCACCGCAGTCGCTACCAACACCATCGCTACCACAAATTTGTTCGTGCTCTGTTTTTTGATTTTCATTTTTCTCCTTCTTTGATTTTATTTTAACATAATCTATTTCAGTGTCAACTTGCCGTTCTGAGCCAGTAAGCCCGCAACCTCCGTGTCTTGATTAGTGATTTTTACCGGCATCTCGTCGTTATAGCCCATCGTGCTGACATTCGAACTACTCTCCTTATCTACCAGAGCTAACACTAGGCGTAAGTCGCCCACTTGTAACTGATCAGTCTTAAAACGATACGTCAAATGGTGTACCTGCTGGTCATTTGTCACGCCACCCTTTAGCTTCAAGCTATTAGCTGAGGTAACGTCATAATTATTCACTTGTAAGCCCGCCCGTACGTATACCGGACGCTCGGTCACCGACTTATACTTAATATTTACTACTAATTCATCACCCTGTTTCAACACTGGCTCAGACTTAAATTCACCCTTAATGTACGAAGCGCGATTCTTCTTCATCTCTTTCAAGGCACGGCGCGCATTCGGGTCAGACGAAATATTCTCTAGTGAGTAGCTATCTGCAACATCATCCGGGTCGCCTGAGTCTACCACCTTACCGCCGTCAATCATAATGGCACTCGTACAATAGCGGCGCACAGCCCCCATATCGTGAGTTACCAAAATCACCGTCTTGTTCTTGTCTTGCTTAACATGTTCAAAGAAGTTAGCACACTTGCGCTGGAAGGCTTCGTCGCCCACCGCCAAAACTTCATCAAGCACCAAAATATCACCTTGCGCCTTAATTGCCACGCTAAATGCCAAACGCACCTGCATACCCGAGGAATAATTCTTCAGCTTCTGATTCATAAAGTCGTGTAGCTCGGCAAAATCGACAATGTCATCATACATCTTGTCAATTTCCGACTTCGAAAAGCCAAGCATTGCGCCATTAAGGTAGACATTTTCACGCCCAGTTAGTTCAGGGTTGAAGCCCACACCCAGCTCGATAAACGGTACTAGTGAGCCATTAACTCGCACCGAGCCCTTAGTTGGTAAATAAATCCCCGAGATAATCTTTAGTAGTGTCGACTTGCCTGAGCCGTTGCGCCCTACGATGCCAACAAAGTCACCGCGATGCACTGTGAGTGAAATATCCTTCAGTACGTGCTGTTCAGTATAGCCTTTGATGCCACGACACCAGTTAATAAAGGCCTGCTTGATACCGCTGTAGCGCTCCGTCGGCAGACGGAAGGTCTTCGCCACGTGGCTAATCTCTAGTACAACGTCACGCTCTGCCATTATAAGTCCTCCGTAAACGTCTTCGAAGCATGCTTAAATATTACCACGCCCAGCACAAAAACAACTATCACTGATAGCACTGGGATTAGTTTTAATAAACTCCATGGACCACTGCCAATTAAGCTCCAAACTGTATCAGTCTTGCCTACCAAGACATAACGCGCATCTTGAATGATTTGCGCCAGTGGATTAAGCATAATAACTTTTGCGATAGTACACATCGCCGACGAACCAGAAGCAGTGATCATTGAAATTGGGTAGATAATTGGCGTTACATAGAACCACATCTGCATAATTACGTCCCAAATATGGCAAATGTCGCGGAACTTGACATACATCGAACTCAGCATAAACGCCACACCCAGCGAAAAGAGATAAAGTTCGGCCACAATAATCGGGAAGAGTAATACCGTCCAGCGTAGCGGCACGCCATTAATTACCATAAAAATCGCCACAATCACCAAGCTAATAGCAAGATTGATAAATGCCGATACCGAAGATGATACCACTACAATGTACTTTGGGAAGTTAATCTTGCGGAGCAAATCGCCCCGCCCAACAATGGCCATCATACCCTGGCCGGTCGCTTCTTGGAAGAAGCCCCATAGTGTCTGCGCCAATAGTAGCGACACAGCAAAGTGTGGGATGTTGGCACCGAACTTCAAAAAGCGCACAAACACGATGTACATGATGGCAAATAACATGAGTGGCTTTAGTACCGACCACATCATACCGAGCACCGACCCCTGATAGCGGAGCTTAAAGTCGGTCTTTACTAGCTCGCGCAGCAAAATCAGTGAATAACGATAGCGAGCATAGATTTTTTGCATCATAGTCTTAATTATTATAGCAAATTGTTGCCACCACGACCAGAGCGTGAATGTCTAATATCAACGGCGCCCCACAAGGGAGTACAAAGATAAAATTATTACTAGGGGTGGTAAAATTCTAATGTTACTCAGCCACGGCCAGTCCAAGGGAGGGCGAGGGCTCTTAAAGCCTCACCTCTTGTACCGGCCAGCACGCGGCGGCTCTGCCACCGCACGGAAATTAGTCTTGCAGGGCAGGCACGAGAACAACGCGGAACGCGTTGTCGTCGCTGGCGTTGCCACTGTACTCGCTCGTACAGAACAACCCAGCGCTCGAACCATTGATGTCGCCGCCGCCACGGTAGAACCAAGGATAGGATGCAAGTCTAAAGTCCATGTATTGGCCATTCCACATATGATTGCCGGTATCAGTACCTACACCATCGTTGGTTTCATAAAGAGCCTGACCACCACAAGTAGCGAAAGTACAGCTATTCATATTGGTAATATTGTATGTGTTTACATACGGTGGGTGGGCGGCAGTAGATCCAAAGTAACTGTTGGTATTAGAGTTGTTTAGGTCACTACCATAACTAGCAGCAGTATACTCCCAACCACCACCAGACATGTCGTAAATGCCGGTTGGGTTGTTAGTGGTACTAGCAAGTTGGCCGAGGGTGCCGTTGTAGGCTCGTTGTGGGTCGCTTGAGCTACAGGCGGATTGGGTACCCAAGGTGCCACCATCACTATAGGTACTGGTATTACCATTAGATGATGGGCCGCAACCGGTAGTTCCATAAGTATCACCATTACCATTATTACGGTTCTCACCCTGGCTGTTGATTTGCACGCCATTATAGCCAGCACCATACTTACTAGCACTAAGGTAGGTAACTGCACCCCAATCATTATTATTTACCATGTGAGAGCTGAGTTTGGCGAGATGATGGTTGTTTTGGGTTGGTACTGTGTAATCCGTTTTACCACCAACGTTGTTACTGTCTGCTACGCCAAGAGTTTTAGCAGTAGTATACATACGGCCAATATTAGATGATGCTGTGTAATTACCAGACATGTGAGCTTCATTTGGTAGGACAGTTGGTTGAGAACCATTCCAAGTCGTCTCAAACTTCGCAAACCAGATGCCATTAAGTTCTTTCTCGCCGAAGGTGAAGGCTGGGTGGGTCGCCCAAGTACCGTTGGCAGTTGGGATGGCTTTAGTGGATTGCTTGTTTTCAAACTCAATGGTGAAGTTCTGGGCTGATACAGCTGGATCGCTGCCGCTGTAGCGGAGTACCTTGTAACGGTAACGTGGGATGTAAACCCAGAAACCAAGGATATCTGACTGGTCTACTACCTTACTGAGGCCACGGTATTTACTAAGGGCTTCCTTCTTTACGGTGACAGCGTTTGCCCACTGCTTATTAGCGTAATCATACCAGCCACTATTGGCTGCTTCTGGGTCGGCGACGCTAGTCCACTGGGCATTAGTAATACTACCAGTGTACTTGACTGGAATCATGTTGTGGTCGAGGTCGACTCGGCAAGCACTCTTTGAGTCGCCCGATTTGCAGGTAGTTGGGTCAACAGTTGGGCCTGGTTTTGGCTTGGCGGTCGCAGTGTAAGTAACCTCAGTAGAGTATTTGCCAGCAGAAAGCTTAGTAAGATCGAGAGAAGCGCCAAAAGTTACGTGTATTTTACACTGCTTTTTACCCTTGCAACCAGCATCATTATATTCTGATGCCGTGTCAACAATTGAGTCCGGCTTCTCCGTACCGCCTGGAGTGCGTAAAAATAAGCCTGATTTACTTGCTGGCCCAGGACCTTCTTCTACTCGATAGCCCCACAAATTCGAATTCGCATTCATCCCCCATAATACTTCATGCTTATCCATGCCCTTAATCCGGTAGCGACTGTCTAAAGTATTAACCAAATCAGCATCCTTAGCGTGAATAGTGAGAACAAAGTCATTTGGCTGATTCATATTGACGGTTAACGTATTTTTCTTCTTATATAAATCACTGGTTAAGCTCTGCTTGACAAGCTCAACATTTTGCGAATCAACAATGAGTGAAATATCGCCTGCAGCATACGTTGGCGCTGCTAAAACCAAAACTATTCCATAAGTTGCGGCTAAAATTGCCACAACACCACGCCAAAACTGACGCTTATACCCTCGCACTACCTTCTTCATATCTCTATTATATACGGTTATGTTAAATCACGCAACAGTTACATGTGGCGCGCCATTTGCTATAATATAGGTAATGAAGCCAACTCTATCTATTATCATCCCTGTCTATAACGCCGCCGATAAAATTAACAACATTGTTGAGTCGGTGATGGCGCAGAAGTATGATGACTTTGAGCTAATTTTAGTCAACGACTTTTCAACCGACAACACGCGCGCCGTGCTCGCCGACCTTAGTCGCTACCACAGTAAAATCAAGGCTATCAACCTCGCTCACAATCAAGGCGCCTCGGGGGCGCGCAACGCCGGCCTCCGGCGTGCCAAGGGCACCTATATTATGTTCCTTGATGCCGATGACAACTTCCGCCGGCCGATGATAAAATTCATGGTGTCAGCCATCACGCGCGGCGCCGACTTAGTCGCCTGCGGCTTTACTTATAATACATTTAAAGCCGGCCAGTTAGTCTCAACTGAGCAAATTGGGCTTAATCCTTTGCCGGCGCAACCAAAAGACGAATCCTTCCCCGCCTACGTCGCCCACCTCTTAGGTATCAGCCCACTCTTATATCAGGTATGGAATAAAATTTACCGCGCCGACATCATCCACCAACACAAATTAGCCTTCCAGACAGGCCTCGACTTTGGCGAAGACCTTGAGTTTAATTTAAGCTACCTCGCACATTGCCAAAAAATCAGCTTTATCCGTCAGGCGCTATATATCTACAACCTCGAAGACAGTGGTACCTATCAAAAATCATCACTTGTTTTTGTGCACCGAGTGCATAATTACCGCGCGCTTTGTGAGTTTACGGCTGACTGTAATGATACCAACCTACCTGACTACCTAGCTTGGATTCGGCACTACTGGTTCTACTCCTATTGTCTTGCTATCAGCCGCTCTGCTTTGCCGCATCAAACCAAGATTCAGCACCTCAAACAAGCACTTAGCATTGCTAATCTCGGCCATCTCGCGCACCGCCGTGTCATCGGTAGCAAGCGCTACCTCATGCAAGTTGCCTTACATTGGGCTGCCGCTTCGCCACGCTGTCTCGCGCGCCTTATGACTTTTACTCACCAACTAAAAAGTTGCCACCTTACAACTTGGCTGTGGCAACTTTTGCGGCGCTAATTGTTAATTAAGCTATTCCGCCTTGAGCTTTAAAACGATGTGGCGCTCACGCCCTTCGCCTTCGCTATCGGTCGATAGCTGGCCATAATCCGCTAGGGCATTGTGCACCACGCGGCGCTCGGCAGCATTCATTGGCTTAAGTGCCATTGTTTCACCAGTCGCAATTACCTGCTTCGCCCAGCCTTCGGCTTCACGCGCCAGCTGTTCGTTGTGGCGCTTCTTGTAATCTGCGATATCAAGGCTAACGCGGGTCAGAGCAGCGTTGTGCTGATATAAAGCGGCGCGAATTAGCGTCTGAAAGCTACGCAATGTCTCACCGTTACGACCAATTAGTAACTTCGATAGATAGGTCGTTGGTACGGATAATTCAATCACCTCTTCTTCGGCTGTGGCATACACCTCAACATTAATACCATAAAAGGACAACATGTCCTCAGTGAACTTCTTGGCAAATAAAATTGATTCTTCTCGGTTCATCTTACCTCCTTATTTAGTCTTCCGCCGGATTACGGTTTTTACATGAGCTGGCTTAGTCTCCACCTCCTCCGCCAATTGCTTCCGTCGCACAATGGCTGGCTTCGCTTGCTTCAACCGCTCTTGGCTAATCGCCTTGAGTTCCGACTGACTATTATTAAGAATAATGTGCTGCTGCAACACAGCAAAAGCCGACGAAGCAGCATAGTAGAGCACCACCGCGCTCGGGAATGGCATCGAAATCATTAGGGTTATTAATGGTGACATTAGCGCCATCTTGCGCCCCGCCGCCGCATTTATCTCTGACTGGTCGATTTTTTCACCGTCCGCCGCATCCTTCAAAATCTTCCGGATACCACGCGTATCTTCGTCTCTTGGTAAAATCTGCTTGGTCTGAATATATTGAAACAACGCCGCAAGCAAGGCAATAATTAGTGCTGGCGCGTACACCACCGCCGCCTTATCAAGGTCAATTACCCCAAATAGCGTTACGTGCGGATTGGCAGTCAACAGCTCTGGAATACGACCAAAGTGACGGAGAGCTGGGTAAATGTAGTTTGCAGCATCAACGTGGGTGTTGAAATGGGTAATAATTCGCACCACGCTATATACCGCAAGCAGAATTGGCAACTGAATCAAGTTCGCTACAATGGAAGCTGCTGGCTTTACGCCACGCTCTTTATAAAGCGCCATCATCATAGTCGATTGCGCCATCTTGTCTTTAGTCTGGCGGCGAATCTTACGTAACTCCGGCTGCAGCTCGCGCATCAACTTCGACTGATGAAGCTGACGGCGCATCACTGGCCAAAGCAACAAGCGAATCATTACGGTAACAATAATAATAGACACACCAAAGTCACCGACAAAGTTATAAATAAACGCCAAAACGTTAAAAATTGGCTTAGTTAAAATCTCATCAAATAGGTTCATTACCTATATTTTAACATATTTTAGTGGGTAATTTGTAGTTGCTTGAGGGCTGACACTAGTTGACGCTCTAATTCAGCGCTCGGCGCAGTCAAAATGTCCTTTGAATAAAGCGTTATGGCAAGGTCGGTGGTAGTGGTGAGGTCGCCTAAGTGGTGACGTAACAATTCATACATTCGGCGGCGGGCGCGATTCCGCGGCACAGCATCATGAAGCAACTTCTTGCTGACAATAACCGCCGCGCGCGAATGCTGACGGCGCGGGTTCGCTACCACTCGCACACTAAAATACCGCGTGCGGGCTTGCGCACCGTGGCTGAAGAGATATTTAAGGCTGGCATGGCCGTGAAAACGATTGGTTTGACGTAACATAATAAATTAAATAATAACTATAAAATATAACGAGTCTAGCTCGTTATATTAAGTCGCTGGGGCTTAGCGTGCAATCTTGGCACGCTGCTTGTTGCGGCGGCGCTTTAGGACAAGCTGGCCTGCTCTCGTTGACATACGAGCACGGAAACCGTGTACGCGGGCGTTGTGTCGCTTCTTTGGTTGGTACGTTCTCTTTGGCATATAAGCTAGTATAACATATTATAGATTTTTTTCAACTGAAAATAGTTCTTTCCACAGCCTAGCTCAAGTTTTCCACAGGTTTTACGGTGGTGGCTACTAATTGTGGAAAACTATGTGGTTTGCCACAGCCACCTTTTTGCCTTGTGGAAAACTCTCATTTTTGATATCATTTTAGTTAGTGAAGAGGGTGAATTAATGGAGCAAAACGAGACAAGTCTATCCGCCTTATGGCAATCAGTGCTGGCTGAAGTCAAGCTAGATAAGGCCGTCTCTGATATGAGCTTCAAGCTGTTTTGGCAAGATAATTCCGCCATCAAACTCACCCGCCTCGACGGCGACACTTACCACTTTGAAGTCAAAAACTTCATGTATAAAACTCAGTTTGAAACTAAGTTTTACGACATCATCGTGACTCGGCTCACCAAACTCAACCCAACTGTCAGCAAGCCAAATCTGGTCTTTTCGATTCATAAGGGTAGCAATAAAAAGTCGGCCGACCAAGAAGAAGTGGTAGTGATTAGTGACGATATTGCCTCGCGCCCTACCAAGGCGGCGACGCGCTTCGAGTCACATCTTAATAGCCGTTACACCTTTGACAACTTTATCGTCGGCTCGTGTAACCAGTTTGCCTACACTGCTGCCCAAGCTGCTGCCAAGCATCCCGGCGAGCACTACAACCCCGTCTTTGTCTACGGTGGTGTTGGCCTCGGTAAAACTCACCTAATTCAGGCCATTGGCAATGCCATTTACCACGACGACCGCTCACGCAAAGTACTCTATGCCACTACTGAAGAGTTCGTTAATGACTTTATTTATCACGTTCGCAATAAGACGCCTGAGGCCTTTACGCGCAAGTATCGCGAGCTCGACGCACTGATTATTGACGATATTCAGTTTATCGCCGGAAAGGGTAAAACTGAGGAGGCATTCTTTAATACCTTCAATGCCCTGCATCAAGCCAACCGCCAGATTGTGATTAGCTCCGACCGGCCACCAGCTGAAATTCCAACCCTGACTGACCGCCTGCGCAGCCGCTTCCAGATGGGTATGATGGTGGACGTCAACCTTCCAGAGTATGAGACCCGCGTCGCTATTATTGAGGCCAAGGCCGCACTTAATAATACCATTGAGCTACCGCGCGAGACCGCCGAATACATCGCCAAAACCGTCCGCACCAACGTTCGCGAACTTGAAGGCGCGCTCAATCAGGTGATGGCTTACGCCGAGATGCAAAACAACACACCAACCGTCGAATTTGCCGCCGCCATTCTCTCTAGTGCTCGACCAAGTCCGTCGCGTCACCTAACTTCACGCCAAGTTGTTGACAAGACAGCCCGCTTCTTTGAGATTAAAGTCTCAGAAATTAAATCTTCGTCGCGCAGCGCCAATATCGCTCTGCCGCGCCAAATCGCCATGTATCTCTTGCGCAGTGAGCTCCACCTCAGTTATCCGCAAATCGCGCATGAGCTCGGGCGCAACGACCACACCACAGCCATGCACTCCATCCAAAAAATCGAGACTCAAATTAAGCTCGATGTGGAGATTCGCAATAAAGTTGCCGCAATTAAGGAGGAGCTCTATGCTTAGCGCAACTTCACCTGTGGAAAACTCGTGGACAACTTGTGGTCTAGCTGCGGTAAAACTTGTGTATTATTTTGACGCATTGTGCATAACATTAGCAACCCAATTAACCCGCCGTGTAAAACTATTATGTAGCCCACAACTTTTACACCGCTTTCCACAATTTTTATCCACCGTGCAAAGTGTACTCTACCAGAGTTATCAACTGGTTTTCCACACTTTCCACAGGACTTATTATTATGATTATTATTTATTTAATAAAGGAGGTTTAGAATGAAACTAACAGTTGCACAAAACGACCTAGCAAAAGCGTTAGGTAATGTATCACGAATTGCTATCGCGCAGTCTGGCAACCCAATGCTAGGTAATGTTTTATTGCGAACAGACGAAAATAAATTGATTGTTATCGCTACTAATCTAGAGGTTGTCATGGTCGATACTATCGCCGCTCAAGTGGAGGCTGAGGGCGCAATTGCCGTGCCGGCAAAAGTACTAACAGAATTTATCTGTAATTTGCCAAATACCGAGGTTGAGATTGAGGTAAAAAACAACCTAATTTACATTAAAGCGGGCACTTACCAGTCAACTATTAATGCTGTCGACCCAGAGGATTACCCTGCTATTCCTGAGTCAGACGAAGCGAACTCGCTTGAATTAAGTGCTGAGGTGCTAAAAGAGGTGGTGACGCGAGTCTCAAATGCAGCTGGCACTGATGCTTCGCGCCCGCTACTAAATGGCGTCTGTTTTGATACTGACGACGATGGATTATTACATCTTGTTGCAACTGATGGCTACCGTCTGGCGGAGCTAAAATTAATGAAGCTCGATCACGAAGTGAAGATGATTGTGCCCTACCGCGCCCTGCAAGATGCGATGCGGATTGCGGCAGACAGCGACACGGTGCTGATTAAGTATAGCGACGACCA
Organism: uncultured Candidatus Saccharibacteria bacterium; assembly: GCA_947253945.1. Classification (GTDB taxonomy): domain Bacteria; phylum Patescibacteriota; class Saccharimonadia; order Saccharimonadales; family Saccharimonadaceae; genus Nanoperiomorbus. The sequence goes on along the minus strand of CAMYAY010000002.1, from coordinate 102,587 downwards.
AGTGAGTTTCATAGCGGCCAATGCCCGCGTGACCTCACGTTTAATTGACGGCAAATACATTAATTATGCTGGCTTAATTCCAAAGAATACTAAGTTTACCGTGATACTGAACCGCACCGAATGGGTGAAGGCGGCGAAGATTGCGGAGCCGTTTTCGCGCCCAAATAACACCATCATTATTAAAGTTGAAGGTAACGTGATGAAAGTACGTTCGGTGGCTGGACAGATGGGTATCAACAGCTCGGAGTTGGCAGTAAAAGCCGAAGGTGGCGATGTGGCGTTTAATGTTAATTGCCGCTATCTTATTGAGGCGCTTAATTGCTTGCACGGCGATGACGTGACAGTTCACACGGACGGCGGCATGGCGCCAATTGTTTTAACTGGCGACCAAGATGATTACCTCCATCTAGTCATGCCGATGCGTAACTAATGAAGCTAGTAGTAAATAATTTTCGCTCCCACCAGCATTATCAGGTGGAATTCACTGCCGGGATGAATATCATCACCGGCCCAAATGGCAGTGGTAAGACGACACTACTGGAGGCGATATATGTGGCGCTGATGGGCAAAAGCTGGCGCTCGAACTTTGATGAGATGGTGCGTCAGCCGGCAGATGAATTTAACTGGTGGCGGATTGATTTAACGCGCGACGATGCGGTACGAACGGTAAAATATCAAGCAGGTACGAAGACATTTATTATTAACGACCATAGTTATCACCGCTTCCCCACTTCGCAACGCGTGCCAGTGTTACTATTTGAGCCAAACGACATGCAGATGCTGTATGGTTCGCCATCGCGGCGGCGAGATTTCTTTGACCGTGCAATTAGTGTTTTAGACCCCACACACCAGACGGAGGTTAATAAGTTTGCTCGGGTGCTACGTCAGCGTAATAGTTTACTAAAGCAAGATTATTGTGACCCGAGCGAGCTATTAGTTTGGGATATTCAATTCAGCCAGTTGTCTGCGCAAATCTCGGCGCGGCGGCGGCGCTTAGTGCAACTAATCAACCAGTCAATTGCGGCGCAATACCAGTCGATTGCTGGGCGGTCAGACGCGGTTGAATTGAAGTTTCAAGCGGGCGCGCCCGCGACAGTGGAACACATTATGGCGGAACTAAGGCAGAGCTACGATAATGTTACTACTCCGGTGGGAGCGCAAAAGGATGACTTTGAGTTTCGGTTTAACCATAAGGCGGCGAAGCTAAACGCTTCGCGTGGTGAGAATCGCACGATTTTATTTGCACTACTCGCGGTGATTGCGGACGTGGTGCGTCAACACTATCCTGAGGCGGTAATACTACTAGATGATATTGATTCCGAGCTTGATGCTGCGCATCGCGCTAACCTTTACGCGACAGATATTTTTCAACATAATACCATTGCCACTACCTTGTCTTACAGCGGTGGCGACTATCATCACATTGAATTAAGTTAGTTGGCGGAGAGCGGAAATAACGTCGCTTTTTGCAGCGCGCCATGCTGGATAGAGGCCAAAGAAGATACCGACCGCGATTGGCAAGACGAAGCCGAAGATGACGGCGTTGAGACTAAATACGAGGTTGAGTGAGAGATAGAAAGTGGCGATGTAAGCAGCGAGGTAAGCAAGTATCAGCCCAATGATACCGCCATTAACCGAGGTAATAAGCGATTCCATTAAGAATTGCATTAAGATGTTGCCATTGGTTGCACCCACGGCTTTGCGAATGCCAATTTCGCGCCGCCTCTCGACCACGCCAACCAACATAATGTTCATGATACTGATGCCGCTAATCAGGAGTGACAGCCCAGCGAAGGCGAAGATGAAGCATTGTACGACGTGTAACGTGTGCTGCAATTGATGCGTGACATCAGTAGTATTCATGACGGAGTACTCACTCTTGTCGTTATGTTGGCTAGCGAGTGTGTTAAATAAAGTTTGGTCGATAGCAGTGTTTTTATTGCTCGGGTAAGCAATAATTTGGCTAAGGCGCGTGGTATTAAAGAGGCTTTGTCCGCGTTGCAAGTGCATGAAGGCGGCTTGGTCGACGTTGTAACCGAGGAGTGACAGCGGTTGTCCAACCCGAGCGAGGACGCCAATCACGGTAAAGGCCTCGCCTTCGATATTGACAATTTGATTATGTGCCACAGTGGTACCGATGAGCTGTTGTGCTAAATCGTGGCCCAAAATTAGCCAATTTTTATGAGTATCGTTTTGGTCAAACCAGTTGCCGCTGATAACCTTGAGTCCAAGGGCGGATTGAAAACTGGCCGTAGTGGCAGCTAAGGTGGCGCGGTCGATATGACGTTTACTAGTACTGAGATCGGTGCGGATAATTGAGGTAGCTACGGTGTAGCCGACGGCGGAATTATTATTAATGAGCCGGAGGTCATCGTTACTTAAAGTAGCGCTTGGTACTTTTGTGAGGCCGAATTGGTCAAGTGCGTCACCACCATTAACAATGGCAGTTTTATTATTAAACTGATTAATTTGGCGTTTGATGCCTGCACCAATGCAATCGCTGATGATGAGACTGAGTGAAATCATAAACACGCCGACTACTACGCCAGCAGTGGCGACAATGCTGCGGAAGCGGTGACTCTTAAGGCTTGCCTTAGCTAGTTTAACTGATAACATTATTTAGCCCTCCCTGCTCGAGTGCGCTTCTGATATTTGCGGCCTTTGTCGCGGCGGCGCGCATTGATGGTGCGCTTGGTCACCTTAAAGGCGGCGGTTTCAGTGAGTTCTTCGTCGCGGTCGATCTTGCCGTCCTTCATGTAAATGACGCGGCTGGCATACTTTAATAGTTCTGGGTTATGTGTCACCATCAGAATAGTGTTGCCGGCGCGGTGGAGGCGGGTTAATTCTTGCATGATGATGTCACTATTCTTGGAGTCAAGATTACCGGTTGGCTCGTCAGCCAAAATAATCTTCGGGCTATTAATAAGTGCTCGGGCAATTGCGACACGTTGCATTTGACCACCTGAGAGCTGGTCGGGCATATAATACTCGCGGAGGGCGAGGCCAAAGGTCTTTAGTAACTCGCTGGCGCGCTCAAGGTTTTTGTAGCTAAAGCCACGGCGGTAGTTGAGTGGCAGGACGACGTTGTCGAGCACGGTGAGAGTTGGCACGAGGTTGAAGTTCTGAAAAACAAAGCCAATCTCGCGGTTGCGAATGCGCGCCTTGCGGTTGCTACTGAAGCGCTCAACATTCTTATTGTTAAACAGGTATTCGCCACTGGTTGGCCTTTCAAGTAAGCCAATATGCTGCAGCAACGTGGTTTTCCCACAGCCCGATGGCCCCATGATGGCAACAAATTCGCCATGCTGAATTTCCAAATCAACGTGGTCGAGTGCGTTAATTGCCTGGTCATCAAAACCAAAAGTCTTAGTGAGACTACGTAATAAAATTAACGGCTTCAATTCGCCTTCGACCACATCCTTCATTACTACTATCATAGCGGTTTTTACGCTGTGTGGCAAATAATATAATAAGACAATATACTTACGCTTATTTAATATATGTTATAATAATGATATGGCAGAATATAAGGTGCCGCAGAATGTTGAAGCCGATGATAAGTTGATCGGCCCATTTAGTTTTAGGCAGTTTTGTTACCTAATGATTGCATTCGGTGGTTGCGTAATGGCCTTTTTCCTTGGCAAGCAGGCGTTGCCACTGGCAATTATTCCAGCGCCAGCTATTATTTTATTTGGTGTACTAGCTTTGCCGCTACGTAAGGACCAGCCAATGGAAATTTATTTAGCTGCTCTTGTGCGCTACTATATTTTAAAGCCAAAGGTGCGCATTTGGATTGCGGATGGCGAGGAGCCAAATGTGAAGATTGGGGCGCCGGTTAGTGAGGATGATATTAAGACGAAGGACTTGAAGGCGGAAGAGGTTTCGCAACGTCTGTCATTCTTAGCTAACTTAACTGATACTCAGGGTTGGTCAACGCGTGGCTTGGACGCGCCGCGGGTTAACCATAACTTAAACGATGATTTTATGGCGTCAACAGAGAATGCGCGCGACATTATGGATGAAAATGATAGTAATGCGGAAAATATTGACCGGTTACTTGATAAGTCGGCTAGAAATGTACGCTCAAATGCTATTCAGAAGATGCGCGATTTAGTCAAAAAGACCAATAAATCTAATAAGAATAGTAGCAATGTTGCAGCTAAGACCCCTAACTCTACTCCTGCGCCAATGCAAATGTCAGCTCAGCCAGTTCAATCAGTTATGCCGGTTATGCCGGTTATGCCGGTTATGCCACCACAACCGACTTTACCAGTGGCACCACTGCCAAATTATAATTATCAGATGCCGCCAACACCAGCGCAACCTGTTACTCCAGTGACGCTTAACGGTGCACAGCTGGCTGATGATTCAACAGAAGCACCAATAGCGCCAGAGATGGCAACACCAGCCGTTTCGGAGGCTAAGCCGGTAGTGACACCTGCGTCTGTGGTAACTCCGGTCAAACAAGATGTCTTACCAAATAAGCCGGATTCTGCTATAATTAAGCCAGATGTAGAGTCATCTCACGATGATGGCGTAATCGATATCAAATTACATTAAGGTGGGGAATGTCAAAAAATAAGATTAATCTAACCAGTCAACAACACCCGAATTCAACGCAAAACTCATTGCGTTTTTCTGAGTTACGGGATAATTTGGTGATTATGTCTGATAGCTCATTTCGAGCAGTGATTGCGGCGCAGTCAATTAACTTTGACCTCATGAGTGCCCGTGAGCGCGAGAGTGTGGAGATCAACTATCAGGATTTTGTAAATTCTCTAAACTTTCCGATTCAGATTTACGTTAAGTCAGAAAAAGTTGATATTACCCCATATGTTAATAAGCTTAAAGCCCTGCGCACCAACCAAGAGAATATGTTGCTAGGTGCCTTAATTGATGACTACATTGACTTTATTAATGCCTTGGCGCGTGAGGCGAACATTATGGATAAGAGCTTCTTTGTAGTCATTCCCTACTCAATTGGTGAGGAACGCGCCAAAATTGGTTCAGATTCAAGCCAGCGTGGCGTACTTAAAAATATGGTGAATGACACGGCTGGTACGAAGGCGAAGATTGAGGTGCCGGCCAATAAATATGAAGCGGCGAAGGACGAAATTAATTCGCGTGTATCAGTGGTTCTTGATGGCTTGCGCCAGATTGGTGTGCCGGCAGTGCGTCTCAAGACAAAGGAACTTGGTGAGATGTATTATAGCATTTACAACCCAGACCAAGCTTTGCGTCAGACAATTGGTGATTTTAGTCAATATACCACTACTTATGTGAGTAAAGGCAAAGGCATCGCTAAACATACGAATATAGGAGATATCAGTGTTTAAAAAGAAGAAAGAATCGTTAGCTGCACAGCGCGCCCGCGAAGCGAGTGAAGTCGCTGATATTTACCATAAGGGTGTGGTGACAATGCGCGACTTGGTCGCGCCAGCCAGCCTAGAATTTAACAGTAATTATTTCAAGCTCGGCACACGCTATTGCCGGACAATTTACGTTTACGGCTACCCACGTGTGCTTTACACGGGGTGGCTATCTGGTATTGTTAACCTTGATGAAGTGATCGACATCTCGATGTTTGTTTACCCAGTTGACTCACAAGTGGTGATGAATAATCTACGGCGCAAGGTGACTCAGCTTGAAGCTTCAATGGAGGTGAATGCTGAACATGGTAAGATTCGCGACCCAGCTCTCGAGGCGGCCTATCAGGATGCTGAGGAATTGCGCGATAAATTACAGCTTGGTTCGGAAAAGTTCTTCCGTTTGGGGCTATATTTAACCGTCTCTGCTAACAACTTGGATGATTTAGCATCAGTATCTCATAAAGTAGAAACGGCGCTTGGGCAGCAGATGGTGCTCACTAAGGTGGCTTCGGCGCAGCAGGAACAGGGCTTAAACTCTACTATTCCACAGTTTAGTGATGAATTGAAGATTCGCCGTAACATGGATACGGGTGCTATTTCAACCACTTTCCCATTCACCTCCTCTGACTTAACACAGGACGATGGTATTTTGTATGGGATTAACTTGCACAACTATGGTCTAATTATTTTCAACCGTTACTTACTTGAAAATGCCAACATGGTGGTGTTCGCGAAGTCTGGTGCTGGTAAATCATTTACCGTGAAGCTGGAAGCGCTTCGCTCAATGATGGTAGGTGTGGATATCTTGATTATCGACCCAGAAGACGAATACCGTCGTCTCTGTGACGCAGTGGGTGGCTCATATATTCATTTGTCGCTCAATAGTGATACGCGAATTAATCCGTTTGACCTGCCGCATACGGTGGATAGTGACCAAGGCGACGATGCGGCGGATGTGCTGCGCTCTAACCTGATTACCCTACATGGCTTGTTGCGCCAGATGCTGGGTACTTCACATGTGGCTTCAAACGGTACGACAGTTAATACTTTAACTCCAAACGAGGAGGCTGACCTCGACCAGGCATTAATTGATACCTATGCACGCGTGGGCATTACCTCTGACCCGCTAACACACAACTCTACCCCACCAGTGATGGCGGATCTGTATGACACTTTAGCACACATGGGTGGTACTGGCCCTGACCTGGCGCAGCGCTTGCGTCAGTATACCACCGGTACGTTTGCGGGTATTTTCTCGCATCAGTCGAACGTGGAAATTGATAACCACATGGTGGTGTTTAATATTCGCGACCTTGAGGATGAGCTTCGTCCGGTGGCAATGTACATTGTATTAAACCATATTTGGAATAAGGTGCGTGCCGACAAGAGCCACAAGCGTATGTTAATCGTCGATGAGGCGTGGCAGCTTATGAAGTATCCAGATAGTGCAAACTTCTTGTTTAGTCTCGCGAAGCGCGCACGTAAGTACTACCTCGGGCTTACTACTATTACGCAGGACGTGGAAGACTTTATTTCTTCACCGATGGGGCGCGCCATTGTGGCTAACTCGTCAATTCAGCTACTTTTGAAGCAATCCCCTTCTTCAGTGGATATGCTTGGGCAAGTATTTAAGCTAACTGAGGAGGAGTTGAAACGCCTTTCAAGCTTCCCGGTTGGGCAAGGTCTCTTCTTCGCTGGTCAGAACCACGTGTTGATTCAGATTATTGCCTCGGAGACTGAGCAGTCGCTAATTACCACGAACCCGCAGCAGCTAGCGCAACAGAGGGCGCAACAGCAATAATAATGAATTACAAACGTATTATCGTAGTATTTTCGCCAAAGTCAACGCGGGCCAATGCCTATAAGCGCATTCGCCCACTATTGGTGGATTATCAGATGCGTTACCAAGTGGGCCTTAAGGAGGTGCGGTTGGTTGATACTCCTTATTTTGAGGGGCGCGACTTAATTAGTAGCGAACTCAAGGATGGTGACTTGGTGTTGGCTTGCGGTGGCGATGGCACAGCGCAAGTGACATTTGATGCGGTGTATTGCTCGGGTGTAGACGCGACATTTGCGACAGTGCCACTTGGTAATAGCAACGACTTATCGGTGGCATTAAATGGTAATCACCGTAGTCCTAAACTAATTATGGCACAGTCGGCACGTGAGATTAATCCGATTAATGTTTACATTAACGGCAAGCGCCGGTTTGCGCTAGCAAGCTACATTACCTTTGGTGCTACCACGGTGCTGGTTGACTATTTAAACAACGCTGCTTCACGTCAGCGGCGCCGGCAGTTTCGCGCTCTAAGTCCTGCTCTATCTTTACCACTAACTAAATTAGGTGAAATTTCGCGTTGTATTAATGAACTAGAATTTACTGACTTCGAGCGTGATGGTAAAATGTGGCGCGACGACTCAATTGGCTTTTTTGCAATTAATGCGGCACACAATATCTTGCGGTTGCCAAAAAATATTTTGACGGCGGATTCAGAGTTTTTCTTTCACCACGCTTTAACTAAGGGGCGCAACCTGGCGGGTAAAATTATTATGGCGGGTGCTTGGGCGGTGCGCTTCCCCGGTGAGTTCACTAATCTTGAGAAGCTTGTGCTAAATGAGACGACTGATTTAGTGGCTAATGTGGCGGGTGACAATATTGCGCTGAGCGCGGTAAAAAATATCGCTGCGGTCAGGAGTGAACGCAGCGTGAAAGTTTTATTGCACTAATAAGTGCTTGAATTTTTCTACCAACGGCACCGGTGTTGGATTGATATTATTGGAAATAGCGAGATAAATACTCGTAAAGTCACCTAAGATGGCGCCGCAGATGGCCTGCTTGATATAGGTGTCACCCGTGAGTTGCACGTTATGTGAGTGCGGCCGCTTGCCGGACAACAATTGTTCGCTGAGGTCAAAGCGCTTGTTGACACGCTCGCTATCGAGATTAGAACGTAAGCTAACAACACAAAATGGCTTTTCGACTGGCTGTTCAGTCCAGCCAATAAACTCGTTATGGTTAAACTCTGGAAACTCGTTGCACCAAATAATATTCTTAGCATTCTCATTAAATGAAGTCTTCCACTTATAAGCTAGTGGGTAGAACCAGCTACTCGCAAAGACTAGCACAGTCTTGCCAGTGCAACTAAGTGCCAATTGTTTGGCGGCATTGCGGTCAAATGGAATGAGCGCGGTTAGTTTGCTTGCGTAGTTCTTAACAAAGTCAGCGCTATCACTTAGCTCATCAAAGGCACCATGTAGGATGTTGTAATGTTCTAGTACCTTTGTGATGGCGCGCAGATGCATGAAGACGCCGTAGCGTGGCTGGCTGATTTTATCGAGTACAATGTATGGTAGCTGCTCGCTTTGGGCGCGCTCTAGCAGCTTGCCACCACTGGTAATAACAACGATATGGGCACGCTTACTAAGTGCATCGTCGAGTGAGCTTAGGGTCTCTTCGGTATTACCGCTGACACTAAAGATAATGACCAGTGATTTATTGTTGACATACTCCGGCACGGTGTATTCGCGGCTAACTTCAAATGGTAGATTGAGATTGTAATCGTGGCGTAGCCAACGATTGGCAATTAGGCCCGCGAGGCAAGAACCACCCATACCACTTAAAACAATATTAGCTGGTTGAAAGTTACCAGAATCAGCCTGCTGCAGCTCGGCTGGAAAATTTAATTGTGTGTAAGAATTGGCGATTACCCCGAGTGCGTCTTCGGGGTCGCGCCGACGAATAATTTCTAAACTATCTAATTGCATGATGCCCTCTCTTTTATATGTCTATTATAGCAAATTTTTAGCGGAATCAGAAAAGGCCTCCCGAAGGAGGCCTTGAGCTGAATTTACATCATACCCATGCCACCGCCCATGTTGGCGCCAGCATCTTTCTTCTCTGGTAAGTCAACTACGAGTGCACCCATCGTCATTGCTGTAGCGGCAATTGATACAGCGTTTTGAATGGCTTCGTGTGTGACGCGTGCTGGGTCAACTACACCTGACTTCTTGAGGTCAATTAGCTTGCCGTCATAGTGCATGACATCGACACCCTGCCCTGGCTTAGCGGCTTGAACTTGAGCTAGCAAAGCTTCGCTATTAAGGCCAGCGTTGCTGGTTATTTGCTTAAATGGCATCAGTAGAGCATTGCGCAAAATCTCAGCACCGGCGTCAGTAGCGGTAATTTTACTGGCGAGGTTAATTAAGGTTACGCCGCCACCAGGAACGATGCCGCCATCAAGCGCTGCCTTGACTGCAGCCACGGCGTCGTCAACACGATATTTCTTCTCGTCAATTTCGGTTTCGGTTGCACCACCGACTTTAATAACGGCAACCTTACCACTGAGCGATGCGGCACGCTTGGCAATTTGCTCGCGGTCGTAGTCGCTGCGTGCGGTTTCCTTCTGAGCGTTAATGAGTGCAATACGCTGTGCCACTTGCGCTTTGTCGCCAGCGCCTTCGATAATAGTAGTGCTATCCTTGGTAGAAATGACGCGCCGCGCCGAACCCACTACCTCAAGGCCAACGTTATCAAACGACATACCTTGGTCGGCGGAAATGACGGTTGCGCCAGTGAGGGTGGCGATATCCTGCAAGACTTCCTTGCGGCGGTCACTGAATGATGGCGCTTTGATAGCTAAGGTGTTGAGCACACCCTTGTACTTATTGAGAATCAGCACGCCGAGCGCTTCGCCGGTAACATCTTCGGCGATTAAGACAACATCCTTCTTGCCGGCGGTTGCGACCTTCTCAATCAGTGGTAGGAATTCCTGAGCTGAGCTAATCTTTTTGTCAGTAATAATAATTGCTGGCTTATCGTAGGCGGCTTCCATACGATTCGGGTCGGTCACCATGTAGGCGCTAATGTAGCCACGGTCGAAGGTAAAGCCCTCTACTACCTCTGATTCAAGGTCAAGGCCCTGCCCCGCTTCCACGCTAACGACGCCATCGCGGCCGATTTTACTCATTACATCGGCAATGAGCTTGCCAATTTCTGGGTCGCCAGCCGAGATGCTAGCTACTTCAGCTACGAGGTCATCCTTACCTTTAACTGGTTCGGCCATGCTATCAAGTTCAGTAAGAATCGACTTTGCTGCCCGCTCGACGCCCTTGCGGAGTTCCATTGGGTTATGCCCGGCGGCAATTAAGCGGTTGGCTTCACGCAAGATTTCGTAAGTTAGTACCGTGACGGTGGTAGTGCCATCACCTGCAACTTTATTCATCTTTTTGGCAGCTTGCTTGATTAGCTCTGCACCAATTTTTTCACCCAACATTTCATCGGTCTCTAGTAGATCGATTGATTCTGCCACAGTAACGCCATCGTGAGTAACTGATGGACCACCGTAAGTCTTGCCAATTACCACATTGCGACCCTTTGGCCCCATGGTGGTTTTGACGGCGTCAGCTAGAGTTTTAGCACCAGCTAAAACTTTTTCGCGCGCTTCGTCACCATAAAAAACTTTTTTCGCCATAATTCTCCTTATGCTAACGTAGCAAGTACGTCTTCTTCCTTAACAATAAAATACTTCTTGTTATTGACCTTAATTTCAGTGGTGGAGTATTCACGCACCACGATTCGGTCACCAACTTTTACATCCTTTACGTCTTTGCCGGTAGCTAGTACGGTTGCAACTTGTGACTTCTCTTTAGCATCTTCTGGTAAAAATAGTCCAGCTGCAGTACGAGCTTCAGATTCTTCGCGCTCGGCTACGATTCGGTCGCCCAGCGGCTTTAAAGGAACATTCGACATTTCATCCTCCTTTGGTTACAATTACCATTATAACACAAAAATTGGCACTTGCAAGGTTAGAGTGCCAACCTAGCAAATTTATTGTACAAACTGGCTAATGTCGTCGTTGGTTTCGTAAATTGTTTGGTAGTCACCATCGATTTTTAATTTAATCGAAAAATACGGCTTAAGCGGGTCATTTACGTCTACGATTTGTAGTGGAATTAATGTCCCTTTTTGGTCTAACTGAATAGTGGTGTTGTAGGTTCCGGTTGATGTATCGCCATCCCAATCGGAATTAATATCCTTACCGATACTAATTATTTTTATATCACTATGTTCAGTAATGTTTTTGTGCTGATAATATGCCGATAAAACCTTAGACACCTGTAAAGATTTTTCAAATGACATTCCCCTATTGATTAAATTATTACTACCAACTTCCATTGGTGTATCTTTTGGTACACCATAAGATTCTGGATTTGCAGTCCCCATTTTAACGGTTATATTACTATGTTTATCTAAGTGAGTTGATGCTCTACTATCCATTTTGGTACTAATTTTAGTTACGATAGTTGGTATAGACATAATGATAGATAAAGCAAATATAGCGGTAATAGCAAAACAAATAGCCTTTACGTTTGGTGGTAGAGATTTAAATTTTTGTATCATTTTGCGTAAACCGCCGAAGCGCTCCCATTGCCGTTTGCGTTAATACCGTTAATGATAGTGCTTGGATCCCACTCTTTATAAGAATTTTGGGGTGTGCCGGAATCAAAAATTTTCCATTTTCCACCGTCGGTTCGTCCACGAATACCAATGCAGTGTCCAACGCCAGTAAATGGTACGCTACCGCGCCCACAAGCCCATATCATACCACCGCTGGATAATACTTCGTTGAATTTGTCAATAGTTTGTTCTATTTTATTTGCCTTAATACCAAAATCAGGGTTTTGAGCTAATACTTCAGGTAGACCCCAACTAGACCCACCACCTGATTCGCCGCCATGGTCACCACCATAAGCTGCGGTCATAGCTGGAGTGATTTTTTTGCCAGTTAGTGCTGATATAATCATTGCCATGGCACTTGGCCCGCAACCGCCAGCTTTAACATTAGTACTACCAAACTGAGACCCGGCAAAATCAGCTTGGTTGTAAATATCGTAGCCATCACTAGTGCCATATTTGGTGGCTCCGCCATTAGGACCGTTTTCTGATGGAGCACAATTATCTGCTGCCTTAGCGTCGGTTGTAGAATTGTTATTAGTAACTTTTTTTAATAAATCGTCATGTAATTTTTTATAGGTATCTACTGTATAGTGAAGTCCATCCTTGGTATTAAAACCATTCTTTTTCATTGTTGAATTTGTATCGATAAATTGAATATTTGAGCCACTTAGCCCATCTTTCATTGCTTTGTTAAATTCATCCACCTGTTTATCTGTTGTCTTGCTCGAACGACCATCTTCTACGGGATTAACCGACATGACAACTATTTTATTGCTCTTCCATTCAGTGTTAGCTAATTCATTGATTCTTTTTATGTATTGTTTTATATTACCCGGATCATTCACCCCAAAGTTAACTACGATAGTATCGCCGGCCTCTAGTGTTGAATTTACTTGTTTTAGACCATCTCCATTAAACCAAGAAAACCCAGCACCACTTTGGGCTACCCAAATATCTCCACCATCACCTACAGCACTACGCATGCCAACTGTGCGGCTATCGCCAAACCAGATATGACGACCGGGCCCATAACCAGCAGCACTGTTAGGTGCTGGGCCATCAACTTTGCTAGCATATTTGTTATAGAATTCCTCAGCGATGCTTCTGCGCCTAGCGCATTCACTAGCTCCAGGACGCTCATAAATATTACAAAAATCCTCAGCTGCTTTAAATGAAGCATCTACGGTATTGCTAATGTTGAAAAATCCTACATTGTTAAGTCCACTAGCATAGCTTTTATCTATTTCATCCTTAACGTGTTTTAATTGCGCTTCTAAATCTCCCTCCCAGGAACTATTCCACCTATCTTTATCCCATTGAGCTAGACCGTGATGAGTAGGATTTTTGGGGCTGGTAGTTGCTTGAAAACCGTGTTCGGCTTTAAAATTAGCCATAATACCAGCAATCTGTGCTGCATTGAGTTTGTGACCACCAAAGGTAGCGGTGCGCAAAAAGTTGAATACTTTTTCTTCATTATCCTTACCGCTAACAGTACCTGAGCTTTCTCCTCCACTAGGAGAAGTACCTTCAGCACACTCCTGGGCATTGTAATATGGTATTTCGAGGCGCATCATAATGTCGCGCTGGCTGGATGGGTCGACACCACCGAGATAGTCACCCTCGGCACTCGGTCCAGCTGTTGAGCTGGAGGGTACTGGTGTACCGTCCGCCGTGTTGCTACCCGGCGTGTCTTCGGCGTAGACGGTAGTGTACGGCATAAGTAACATGGAAAATACTATTAATACATACAGGAATTTAGTAAAACGTTTCATTATATCTCTCCCTTCTCTCGTTTGATTCGGTCAATACACTTAAACGATGGATAAATTAAGTCTTCTGGATTCGGACAAGTAACTAATAAAGCATAGTCGTTACTATATCTATGTGGAATCATATAATATTCATCGTGAACGCGATAGCTTTGTTTGAGACTCGGCAAGTCTACAATAAATTCAGTGGTATAAATAAATTCTTTATTATTGTAAGTCTGCTTGAGTGAATTATCGCGAACTACTATCTGATATTTTCCTAGATTACGTGATGTATTATTTAGTTTTACTACTCGCCTAATTTCTTTATTTAATCTATCTAATTCGTATTGCGGTAAGATTGGTACATTTTTTAGAAAGCTAGAATTATTCTTTATAATATTACTCTGACTTACCGCTGTCTTCATAGAATTTTTATTGGTCTTATTATTAAACGACATAAACAATAGGTATAATAATACCAACACAATTACACTTATTATTAAAACATTTCTCTTACTTAATTTCATATTAGTCGATACTCGCATTCTTTGGTGCTTCAAATTTAACCGGCGCATCACCCTTAAGGAATTTAGCGCAATGTGCAAATGTCATTACTCCACGATATTGGTTTGGTTTATATGTAGATTCCCATATATGATTTTCACCTAGCCCCATCTCTACTGTATGGATAGTGCCATCGGGGTCAACTTTTGTTACTAATCCAGTGTGGCCATATGCGGAGCTTGAACCTAGTGCTCCTGGCTTAATACTGAACACCGACCAAGCCTCAGGTCTATTAATGTCGTCATCACCCAATTCTTTATTCTTTGCAATTAAATTACTAACCACTTCGCCACCATTACCGTGGCCATATGTTAGTGTGGTGTATTTAGTAACAAACCAATATGGTATCGTAGTACAGCCATTGTCTTTCCAGTTATAAGAGCCGTACGATAATGTATTATTTGTATCTTGTTTGAATCTATTTATTACATCGGACGACGACTCACCTCCCGGAGTAAATGTTCCACTCGCAGAGTTTCCGTTAGTACCATTGCCGCCAGCTTCTAACCCGGCGCCAGCACATGCACTAACAGTGTCGCCATCTGATTTGTCACCAGTTAAACATTGATTCGTGCGGACATCTGCTATGTCTGGGCCAGAGTAATTAGCGATTCTAGCTAATAAGTCGTCAAAACTACCGTCTCCATCAGTTAATCTACCCTTACATTGTTTATCTATATATTTATTATCACTACTATGCCCAGTCAGATACATAAAAGTATGGCCGCCATGATCTTGGTTTTGGCTATGGTCTTCTGTTACCTTCCCCTTTTCGTCAATATCCTTGGCTAAACAAACGTGAATAAGTTCTTTGTATGTATCCTTAGTTTTTCGCCATTTATCCATTAATTTCTTAAATTCTTTACTATTCTCATCTTTAAGGATTGGTAAAGGATCTATCTTTTGATCCCCACCCAAAGGCATAATACGTTTTACACCGTCTTCATCGTCATCTAGTTTAATTTCGTCCTTAATATACTGTTTTTCTTCATCTTCACTCCAAAAAACGCGCAAGATATAACGGGCATTTTGAAAGATGTTCATTTCTTTATGATCCATCTCATCTTGGTTGTCAATATTGTAGTGGTTAAAAGTTTTTGGCACAATACCAATATCTGGCACGCCATAGTCGTAGGCTGGTCGTCCGCTAGCGGCGCGTGCAGTCGCAATAGGAGAGTCTACTGCCATAGCAATAGCAGTATTTGGTATAGCGGCTACTAGTTTAAATGTGTTACTAATAGAGGCTAAGATATTTTCTGGTACAGGGTTCATCCTAGCGTTGCGTGCAACGGTGCTGATTGCAGAGCGGTAATCAGTAGGGTCGAATAGTTTAGCGAGTAACGGCGTATCATTCCATTCCATTGCTAACCAAGTATTGGTGTCGCGTCTTAACTCGGCACTTTCGGTATTCGATAGTACAGTACCGCCATTAGCGCGAAGGCCGTTTTGCTCCGCCATAAATTTAGAGCCATAGGCTGCGATATTGCCAAATTGTTCTGGTGTTTGATTAGTTAAGTCAAGTGGTTGTCCAGTAATTAGCTCTAAAGCAAAGTTCATCACCGCCCCCACAGCGGCATTAGAAAGTTTTGATATTGCACCATTGGTTACGAAATCTGCTGCTTGGGTTATGGTACTTGACACAAATCCGGTCACGCTATCTACAAGGCACCCCGCTCCACCAACTGGTGACTGTACGACAGCTTCAACTGCACCACCAAATAAGCCGGGATTTTCTCCACTAACATTTTTAAGCTGAGGTAGCACGGCATTTTTCTTAGCTTTTAGGTCATCGTCGCTCATTCCTTGAGGCTGATTTAGCTCAGCATTAATTGGCGCGGAGTCCCACCAGCTCGACGGTTTAGGTTTACCGTTAGGATCTCCCGGGTCAACGGCGTATTCGTTATAGAATTGGCGTTGCGACATTTGCCCTAATTGCGCCATACTAACTTTTCCGGCTTGCATTTGGCTTGATGTGGCGTATTCCTCAGTGGCAAGCTGCATAGCTGGCATGACATGTTTTTCCCAGCGCAGTTGCTCCATCTGATCTTTTATTTCCTTAACTTTACATACAAATGTTAAACCCACTATCCCAATTGATGCTACAACTGATAGTTTTGGCAGAGCTTTTTCTGCTAGTGACAGAAAATTTGCCATAAATTTAGGTAATTTTGTCGGTATGATACGAGTTTTTTTATATAGCTCAAATCCCTTGCGATAAGTTTTGGTAGTTTTAAACTTTTCGATAGCGGCATCTTTAATGGCGCCCATTAAATCTTCTAGTCGGTCTTTAATTATATTTTTTATACTACGAAATGGATGAAAAATACTAAGAAATTTTTTAGATTTACCAGTCATTCTGGTTGCAACATACTTACCCGGCGGCATCATACCACTACGTCTACCGAGGTCAGACAAGAAACGTCGTTTGCGATATGCACCCCTAACCCCACCTTCACCAGTAATGGCGTCAGTGTTGATGCTGACTGTGTGAGATTCTTTGTTGACACTATAATAACTCTTTTTACCACCTAGCTTACGTTTTAATTGCTTTTCAAGACAATCGTTTCCTGTACAATCCCACTTCATTTCAATGTGGTCAGTGTTTACGCGAAGGGAGCCGTCTTTGTTAACCTCTAAACCAATTTTTTTGAGTGATTCCACATAGCCTTTGCTACTTTTTGTACCCAAAACGCCTACTTCGCCTTCTTTATCGTGGCCCTTGCGAAAATTTCTAGCGAGCATTTTTTTCATATTGTGCATACGTCGCCAATCATGCTGAATTTCAGTCACGACATTATAGGTCTTTTTTAGCATACTAGATACCTGCATAAACTGCATTGGACCAGATAAAATCATACTACCAGACATCATACCGCCAAAGGCAAATGTGCCGAATACACCACCGGCAATACCTTTTTTGTGTCGTTGAAAGAAACTACCCCCAGCTTTCTTTGAACCGCCAATATGATTCTTTTTAGACTCAGAATATTTATAATTGTCTTGACGTTCACGCTTTGCTATGTCGGATTTACTAGTATCTTTGCGTGGATTTTTATCAGAACTATCATCGTAGTCATGCTCGGATTTTTTTAGTTGGTCACGGGCAGTCTGTTTATCTTGTCGATTGCTGTTACTTGAGTTAGATTCGGCTGTATCTTCAGAAGAGTTATTTTCGTCCTCGTTATCATCGTAGTTGGAGTAATCTGGTGTGTCGTCATGGTAGTCAGACAAATCATCCGAATAATCATGAATTGGTCTACCACTTGGTGATATAGAATTCTGAACTTGCCGACGGTAAATCTGGTCGCCAGCATTCGGATTAGGCTTTTTTACTACCATGTTTAAATTGTCTCCACGTGAAATATAACTTTATATTAACATAGGTGTGTATAATAATCAATTAGCTTAACCGCCATGATTCTTTATGAAGTCTCTTTGCTCCTGACTCATATTACTCATATCATCAAGCGAAATATTTTGCGCGCGAACTGAATTGTCGATAGCATCACTGATATCCGAATCGCTCATTTTAGCGCTCTTACTTTCACCAGATTCATCTTCTTTGCTATCGTGCTTCCAATTACCCTTTTGACTAACGAAGTTATCTCGTTCGTTGCCATTACCCAACATGTAGCGTCCATAATTGGATTCGGCGACGGCTTGTCGCACAATCTTACTATCACCATTCTGAGCATTCTTAACTACATCTTGGAAATTCGACTCATTAATCATACCATTGCGGTTAGCGCGGCGGATTGCAGCGGCTTGTTCATATTGGTTTAACTGTTCACCGCTCTTAGTTTTACCGGTTGAGATGGCGCTCATGACATCTTCGTCACTCATAGCACCTTCACCATTAACACCATTGATTCTTTCATTCGCGGCATCAGTCATTTTCTTAGTATATTTACTACTTACTTGTTCGACTGTGTCATTAAACAGATTATCGCGCCGCTTTTGAATGGCTTCATTATTGGTGCCATTGAGTCGACCAATAGTGCGTCCGGCAAATTTACTAACCGCACCGCCCTTATTAAGACGGTTTTGAAGTTGAATACTACCAGATTTAATGTTATTTCCAATGCGCTTTTTGCGATTAGCGTCGGCGGTCTGAGCTAGTTTATTCATGCCAGATTTATTAGCTGCACCTTGTGCCATGGCAGTTAATTTACCCATCATTGCACCAGTCATTTTGAAGATTGGCATAATAGATAA
The DNA here is from genome assembly GCA_947253945.1 of uncultured Candidatus Saccharibacteria bacterium. Lineage (GTDB taxonomy): Bacteria > Patescibacteriota > Saccharimonadia > Saccharimonadales > Saccharimonadaceae > Nanoperiomorbus. The sequence goes on along the minus strand of CAMYAY010000002.1, from coordinate 84,231 downwards.
GAGTGGTGCAATCGCACATACTGTTATAATGACGACATTTGAATGGCCAGATGTTGTCATAACATTGCTAATTAATCTTGACGCACCCCAAGCCGTGGTGAAAAATGGAAATACAATGAGTAATTTAAAGTAAGCATCCCACCATTTTTTGAACCACTTTTCAGTATTCGGCAGCAAATAGCAAGCAAAAGCAATTGGTGAGAATAAAATAAGTGTTACGAGAGCTACTTGGCGAAGCATGATAACAGCTAAAATTAGTACCACAGTAGATAGGATAGTGGAGAAGTTTAGTGCTACTAATACTACGACAGCTATAATACCAGTGATAACCTGGAACGTGTTGATTAGCGACGTAGCAAAGTCGCCACCGGTTGATGTCATCTTTGACGTAATTAATTCATAAATGCTATTGCCGATAATATTTGATACATCAGCCGCCGCTGCGCAAATATAAAACGAAGCATATATTGCAACAGCTACTAAAATAAGGCGAGACAGGAGGTTTTTTAATGTATATGCCTTGAATGTATTGCCTGCACTAGTAGCATATGAATATAGTGCAATTATAAATACTATAACCAGTGCAATATTGGCAATGTTGCGGATTCTTTTCCATATCTCAAGTAAGTGATTATCATGACTAGCATCGTCGGCAATAACGGTCCACTTAAGGCTATTTGCTACAATACCAGCTACGCCATCCATGGCTTTTGTTAAGATATTTACCCCTGGACAGATAATCCAGCCGAAATCGAGTGAATTATCTTCACATATCTCCATGTTTTTTTGCTGAGCCGGAATACCATGGTCTAAACTTTTTACGGATATAATGCCGGACTCAGCTTGCTTTTTAGCTTTATTACGATCATGATCTTTTTTAATTTGCTTATCTAAATCTTTTTTTGCACCGTCGCAGCGTATAATTCTATCGTTATCGTCATCATCTACGTAGCATAGTTTATTATCAATACATAATTGTTGTTTATCAACCCATCCGTCAGACCACTTGGCTTTAGGTAGATTATCATCATAAGGTTGTTTATGGAAGTTTTTACATTCCATCAACCAGTGGGCAACGCTGCAGTCTAGATACGGTTTCTTTCGATCGTGTTTTTCTGTTTTAGCGCAAAACCCCTTTGCTATACACGCCTGAGCAGCTGGTGTTTGCCGACGATGTTTTATGGTTGTGTAATTGTAATACGCCAGTCGGTCATTATTGTCGTTCATGCGCGAGCATGTCACATAATTAACATTAGTGTTCGCCTGATCTGCTGCTACGTCGTTAAAAAGTAATACAGTACGTGCATTACATTGGTCTTTAGTTACGTGAGGTTCTTTACAATGATCAATATCATTATCTTCAGCTACTGAGAGCCAACCAGCATTTTTACAGGCTATTTCATTACTAGTAAAGTGCCCAATTAAATCACCGTCGCGTATTATTCCGATTGTTCCATCCATATAGTCATCATTAAATGGAGCATTTTGATCTATCTTAGATGTAAGATTTTTGCAGTTTTCTTTATTTGGCTTAAATACTGCGTAACAATTAGTGTTACACAATGTAACACTAATAGCCATAGCAAACAAAGTTACCACACCATAATGCTTAATTAGTTTAATTATCTTAACCATCATATAACCCTTATCCTATAATACTATACATTTGGTCCATGTCCTGAATGCCTAGTTGTAAAGCTACGTAACGCCTTATCTATTACTTCCATATTATGCTTGGTATTATCGTTTACCTTTATAATATTAACGTCGCGATGTACTCTAGTGTGTAATGTCCGTATTCTATTGGCACTAGCAATATCCTTGCGTAATATGGTCTGTCGGGCAAGTTTGTAGCGTGCTGTGTCACTTAAATTATTGTATCCTGCGCTATTGAGCGATGAAATATATTGTCTACGACTGTAATCAAGAGCTTCTCCTGCCAGAGTACTCTTTTGCGTATTAATTTGCGCTTGTCTGGTTGGAGTGCTATCCTGTGGTTGCTTTTGCTCGGGCGAAGCACCCTGAGTGTTAGTATTTGTTTGTTTCTGCTCGGTTGAAATACCACGTGCGTTAGTATTAGTTTGTTTCTGTTCAGGTGAAGTACCTTGGGTGCGTTCTTGTGCTGCAATGTTAACTAATTCGTCATCATCTTCAAAACGATCTTTACTAAATGCGCCAGACTGATTTATAAAGTCGTTTTGACCATGCTTTGACATAAATATTGGGTGATTTGACTTATCTGGGTTAGTATGACGCTTGATGAAGTCAGAACGAGTATCTTTGTCGCCATTTTGCTGAACGTTGTAAACAGCAATATTAAATTCATCATTGCTCATTACTAGATGTTCATCAGCATATTTTAGCGCAGCACGATAAGTATTTTGGTCGAGTAGTTTACCATCAATTCCCCGCCCAGTCATAGCCATGTATTTAATAGCAATTGCGCCGGTAATTATCGGATTGGATCGTTCGCCATCTTTATTTTCGGTATATTTAACAGGATTGTTGCCGATAGTCTGCTCGATGGTACTTGCCATCTCATCAGAGATTGCGTGATTCTTTTTGGCAAATTCTTCTATCTTCTCTTCAGCTTTCTTCTTTTGTTTCTCTTTATATTCTTCGTTAATATCTTTCACGGCTTGTTTAGATAATGTATCTAAGTTATCACTAGCGCGCGCATTGGCGGCTGCAGCCAGTGTACCGACCATTAATCCAATTCCGCCGCCAGCTAAGTGAGCGGCGCCACTTAATATGCGCCCCATACCATGATCGCCGGGTTGTATACTACCAAGTTTGTTTTGCAGCGCCATACTATTGCGCTTGGCAAAATTAGCAACACGCTTGCGTCGTAGGTCGTCGTGCCCCTTCCATTTACTAGCTTGGCCTTGTAGTTTGTTTGTCATGCCGCTCATTAGACCACCACTCATCTTGAAAATTGGAATAATAGCCAGCAACGGTGTGGCTGCGCTTAGTACAGTGGTAATTAAATTGGATTGATGCGTTAGCTCTAGGACGCTTGCTACAAGGCGCGATCCAGCCCAAGTAGCAGTAAATAGTGGGAATACAATTAAGAGCTGTATGTAATAATTCCACCATTTAGTAAACCATTTAGCAGTGTTCGGGAATAAATAGCAAGCAAAGGCTAGTGGTGAGGCAATAACAAGCATTAGTAAAGCAATTTGTCTTAAGGTAACCAATGCGAGAATTATAATCAAGGAAAGAACTACTAAGTGGAGTGACATAAAAGCTAGTACTATTAAAATTGTGGCGCCGACAACTGTACTAATAGCTATGCCTAGCCCGGAGATACTAAATGGTCCGTCGCCGTTGCCGGGTATCATACTGCGGATTAGGTCATAAATACCGACGCCAGCGATGTTAGATAGGTCGGCTAGAGCAGCGCAGATATAGAACGAGAAGTTGGTGGCTATAGCAACTATGATTAGTCGTGAGATGAGAGTTTTTACAGTATAAGCTTTAGCTACATTATTGGAATTTAGTGCATAGCTATATAATATTGCAATAAAACCAATGAGCATGACAATATTAGCAACACCAAGCACTGATGACCAAGCATTATAGATGATATGATGAGGATCTTTTTTTACATGTTCAGAACCGACTCTAGTATCAATTAAGATAGTCCATTTTAGGCCACCAGTAATCATGCCAGTGATGGTGTCAAATACTTCGGTAAGCATATTGATTCCCGGACACCAGAGAAAACCAAAGAATCCGGCATTATCGGAGCATTTCTTCTGATCGGAGCGGTCGGTTCCCATACTAGTGTTGCAGTCTTTAACATCGAAGTTATTATTTACGCATTGCTCAACTTTATCTATATTGTCATTCCCACTGTTTTTTACGCAATCATCGATAACATCATTAACTTTTTTTGAGCACATATCCCCCAGAGCTGACACCGATGTACCTAGTTTTGAGCGCAATCTATTTATTTGATTTTCAAAGACAGTGTTACGTTTTTTTTGTGCTGGATCTTTATCCTTATTTTTTTTCTTATTCTCTTTTGCTTTTTTGATTGCATTGGAGCAGTCGGCGGGTGTCTTATGAAAGGTGTCAAATTTTGTGCAAAAATTCATTGAAGTACAAACTGCATATAAAAAAGGTTGTTTGGCCTGAGTAACATTCCTGGCGTTAAAGTTGTTATTGAATGTTATCTCTTTCTTATAAATTAAATTGTGAAATTTAACACAATCTTCAGCACTAACTTTATTAAAGGCATCTTTACAGTAATTTGGACTACAATTATAGAATACTTGACTAAACCCCCCTGTTAGACACTCTCTTGCTGCACGGTCGGTAGCATCTTGCCCTAATTTTTCATATAGTTGAATTGGATTTTTAGCACAGTAGCCAAGAGCAGCACATTTTTTATATACATCCATGTCATGACCTTTTACTTCTGAGAATATACCTTTAGATAAATAGGATAGGGTAGTGTACTCGACGTTTTGGCATGCTTCGGCTGACTTTATAGCAGCGTCGGAAAAATCATCCTTAGAATATTTTACAGTCGGCATCGGCATATTGTTTAAGTAAAATTGTTTTTCCTTTTTACTAGCATCAACAAGACTAATTGCTGATGTAGTGTGGTTAAAATTTATACATATAATGCATAAAACAACCAGGTATACAACTGGTTTTAGAATATTAATTAACCTGTAGGTTTTAGAATTTGCCGCCATCTGTAATATCATATATGCGTCCTTTTTTGGCGTCGCTAATTGCTCGTAGCTGATGTTGATACTGCGCAACTTCATCATCTGTTGACTGGAGAATCTTGCGATTTTCATAAGCAGCCTGGTTGACTTTTTCGACATTGTTAACCAAATTTACATCGCCCGTTTGCAGTGCGCGGTCGGCTACTCGTGTGCGCTGCTCGGTTGTTAAATTACTCCAAGTATTAGCATTGGCGGTAACGCGGCTGAGCGATTTGTTAATTGCTGATTGTGTATCTTCATCGCTTTTGATACTGCTCCACTCACCTTTTTGGTTCTTGAATTTATCTTTTGATTCTTGGTCCATAAGCCATTCTTTGCCAAAGCGTGAATCGGCCGCAGCTTTAATAACGGCGGAGTTTTTGCTCTGCTGTGCTGCTGATAGTACACTAAGATACTCGTTTTTTGAAAGCATATTCTTCTCGTCAGCAAACTGAATAGCAGCAGCTTGAGTGTAAGGGTCAACTTGATTGCCTTTGGCGTCCATGCCAGTTGTGGCGATTTGCCTTACCTCGTTATTATGCTTACCTTTAAACTTGTTGCGAGCATGGTTGATTTTGTTTTGATCGCGGGTGTCATTAATGTTCTCGAGTGTATCTTTGGTAGCTTTCTTAGTTGCTTCATCACTACGTTTGGCGGCCGCCTCAGCACGCGTACCATTTGCTACGCCAACGCCGAAGGCGGCGCCATGAGCTAGAGTGTTTAAGAATCTAGAGTTAGTGTTAGCATTGGCTAGTTTATTTTGTACTTTCATTGTGCCGCGTTTCACGGCGTTGCCAGCCCGCTTTTTAACGCGCTTATCGCGATTTTGCAGCCGTGAGCTCATGCCGGTCTTATCGATAGCGCCACGAGTCATATTAGTCATTTTACCCATTAATCCACTACTCATCTTGAAAATTGGCAGAATTAATAGAGGTGGTGCGATTGTCGTTAACGTACTGATGATGCCGGCACTAGCGGAGTCTAGGCCAGGCATTTCTGCTATAATATAGCCCACCATACGACACCCCGCCCAGGCAGCTGTGAAGAATGGGAAGACAATTAAGAGTCGAACATATGCATCCCACCATTTCCTGAACCATTTTTCAGTGTTTGGCAATAAATAACAAGCAAAGGCTAGCGGTGACATAATTACTAGCACTACCAAAGCAATCTGGCGCAAAGCAATGGCGCCAAAGATAGTTAAAACCGCTAAAATAACTACGCCAGCATTGAGAAATGCTAAAACGATCAAACCAATACCTTTAAGAATGAGATTGATATTATCTAGTACCGCATTATAGTGTCCATCGCCACCATTATTAAGTATATCATTGCTGATTAGTTCATATACCCCGACTCCAGCGATATTAGACAGGTCGGCCAGTGCAGCACAGATATAGAATGAGAAGTTGGTCGCCACGGCAACCACTATTAGGCGTGATAATAAAGTTTTAACGGTATAGGCTTTGAATGTATTATTAGAGTTTAAAGCATAGCTATACAGCATAATCATAAACGCTACCGCGATAGCGATATTCGCGATGTTTAGTACACTCTGCCAGATATTTAATATAGTAGTTTGTGAATTTTCTCCCTTGAGATTTTGTGCTAAAATGGTCCACTTGAGCATATTGGCAATCATAGTGACTACACCATCGATGGCGCGCGTCAAACCATCGAGCCCCGGGCAAATAATCCAACCGAAGGTTGATGTGCCATCGCGACATTTAGTGTCTTTGCTGCCGTGATCTGCCTTACGTATTTCAGCGCGATCCCCCTTCCCCATACTAGGGTTAGGATTTAATTTATTTTCAGTATCTGGGTCATCTGTTTCGCTGTCGTTTTTGCCATCATCGGCGTCAGCTAATATAGTGAGGGTTGATATAGTCTTCGCTTTAGCGACGTGATTTGGTGGTAATATTGACAAACAAAGTAGAAATAGCGCAGCCAAGATGAGTGCGCTTCTGCGTAAATAATATTCCACCCTCTCCATAATAATTATTTTACCACGTTTTGTAACGTTCATTATCGCTGCCCTTTCGCCAAGTATCAATCGAATATTTAATATTGTAAGCATGCCGGATTGCCTTTGAGTCCGTTCCAGAGCGCGCATTTGACCGAATAAATTGTTCGTTAACACGTTCAATTCTAGTAACACTATCAAGATCACCATCCCTGACTGACTTCTCTAATAGTTCGGTACGTACTGTTTCGTCAAGCTTACCGTAATCCGTGGCATTAATATTGTTGACATAGGCGCGACGCGAATTACGTAGAGCCTTGTCTAAATCTTCTTCAGTTTTAATTGAGCCAGCCTTAAAATCGCCAGTCTGTTTGATGAAGTCTTGTTTTGATTTATCGTCCATAAATATGTGGTTATTATTAGCGTTTTTATATGAATCATAGTCGCTATATTTACCATGACCAGTCCAGTATTCCCCGTCATTATAATTAGTGTAGCTGTCAATAAAGCTTTTGCGAGTAGTCTCATCACCCTTGTTTTGTACGTTTAGCGTGGCGTAATGTAGTTGACCGTGGTTTAATAGCTTCTTTACATTAGCACACTCCAAAGATGCTTGGTATTCGGATTGACTGAGTTTTTCGCCATTAGCGTTATTACCAGTCATAGCTTGGTACTGCACTAGTACTGAGCCATTAACAGTGTATATTTTTTCACCATTGCTATTGGTAGTACTTTTGAGCGGTGCGCTACCAGTAACGGTGGCTATTTCTGCTGCTGCGTCATCACTAATGTTAAGTTCAACATTTGGGTTTTTAGTGATTGCGCTTAATTCAATAAATTTATCATTTACCTTTTTGTTACGGAGGGCTTTTATTGGCGCGGTAACAATTTGTTTAGCGCTGACGCGCTTAGTATTAATCGTTGATACGGTTTTATTTTGGAGGTCTTTTGTTAGCTCGTCGCTACGATTGGAGATATAGGCTGCTCTGGTGCCATTAGTATAGCTAAGTGCTGCGGCAGCAAACTTATGCCCTCTCCGGGCTAGACGGTTTTGTAACTTGAGATTGCCAGTCTCAATGCGATTTTTAGCAGCAGTGCGTCGTGCTTGGTCGCGGCTCTTAGCGAAGCCACTAACTCCAGTTTTATCCATTGCACCCTGTACTTTTCCGGTTATTTTGCCCATCATGCCACTACTCATTTTAAAGATTGGCATAATTAGCGCTAGTGGTGCTATGGCGCAGAGTGGCGCAATTACATAGCCATAGCCGCTTACTGGATTGCTTCCATCTACCGGTAACATTTTTTCTATTACTAACGCGACTAATTGACATCCACCCCAGGCACCAGTAAAGAATGGGTATACTATCAGTAGTTGGATGAAACTATTTGACCATTTCTTAAACCATTTTTCGGTGTTTGGCAATAAATAACAGGCAAAGGCTAGTGGTGCAAGTAGCGTGAGAGTAACCAGTATGACTTGGCGCAAGGCGACCATAGCTAAAATAGCACAGGCAATCATAACTAGTGATGAAAAGCTAAAGAATACTGCAAATAGAATTGCAATAGAAGCCAAAATGGAACGGAATGCAGCCTTAAAAGTGTTTGCTCCGAAGGCTACACTAGCGTCGCCCCCTAATTGTTTAGTAAATAGTTCATATACACCTACTCCAGCAATGTTTGACACATCAGCTAGTGCGGCGCAAATATAAAACGATAGTTGCATACAGATCGCAACAATTATGAGGCGCGAAATAGCCTGTTTAATCGTATATGCTTTAAATTTATTGTCGACGTTAATTGCGTATGTGTATAGCATTACCATAAAGGCGATGGCTAGCGCGATATTTGCCATGTCGCGCATTCTACTCCAGGTGTCGTATATTGCACTTGAACCCTTGGTGTCAGCTAAAAAAGTCCATTTAAGATTATCGGCAATTAGCTTGGTTAGCATGTCGACAACGCCTAAAATTAGGTTAATCATTGGACAGATAAAAAAGGCTAAGATACCACTACCGCGTTTGCAGGAACTATTAAATCCACTGGAGTCTTCGCTGCCATCATCGAGTGGCGCCGTTGTTGTGTTGGCGTCTAGCGAGCCATCTTTTTTATCTAGATTTTCAGCGATACTTCCAGGGAATGGTTTATTTTCTTTAACTAATTTTTTGGCTGCGTCGCAATTATATCTATTTTTTTTAGGGTCGTATTTACATCCTTTGGCGGCTAGACAGGCTTTAAGTAAGTTAGAACTTTGCCATTTTTTACCGCCGCTTTCATCTTTACCGTCATCTCGGTCGTTCCAGTGTAATATATTATTGGCGTCGTTATAAGAATTTTGTGTATCACCTAAGTCGGCGCACATTTTAGGCGATACTCTAGTAGTGGCACGCCAGGCACGCGTGCAAACATATATTGGCGCTCTATATTTAATATTTTCACCTAGCCAATCTGCTTCTATACAATAACCTGATTTTATACATTGAGGTAATAATGGCGAATAGGCTTTTTGGCATCCTGACAATATTTTATTATATCCTTTTATCTGTTCCTCGGTGTTCTTATATGATTTAAGAGGCACGTTGTCGATTTCTTTGTTGCAATCTATCTTGATTTGCTTATCTGGGTTTTGTACGGTAGATCCAAAATAGCAGTCTTCTGGCTCAACCGCTTTAGCCTTAGAGGTGTTGATGGCGACTAAAAAGAGGGGCATTATCAGTAATGCTAGTATGCCGAACAAACACCTCTTTTTAATTACCATACAAATAAGCTTATGTAATTATATTAAATTATTGTAGATTTTTTTGCAATATGATATATATAGGATATGCTTAGCCGCAAAAATAAATTAGTTAAACCAATTTCTGCTCTCGCGCTAGCTTTGGCCTTTAGTCGAGTTGCGTTGGCGGATGACGATGGGCCTTGCAAAGTAAAAACCTATTTCGATTGGGGCTGCAAAAATGGAGATAATCCGATGATGGGTACGGTAGCAACTATTCTAGGCTGGCTAGCTGCTGGTCTTTCCGTTGTGGTGCTGATGGCGATAGTCTATGGCTCAATTATCTATCTGACAGCGGGCGCCGACAAATCAAAGGTTGAGAACGGCAAGAAAATTATCCGTAATGCCATTATTGCCTTGATTGGCTACTTCTTTATGTATTCGCTACTTAACTTCTTGGTTCCTGGAGGAATATTTGGATGAAAAAGAATTATGGTAACGTATTCGTTTTTGTATTAATCACACTACTAACTACATTGTTTTTTAGGGCGTCAGCTTTTGCTGAACCTCCTACTAGTAGTTATGTAGGCGATTTTGGTACTATAACTCCAGATATTTGCTTGAAATACGACGATAGTTATGTTGATGCTACTGATGCTGTATCTAATGCTTGTAATAATGTTGCCCATTGGTGCAATGTTTCGACCTCATCTGTAGCTATAAGTTCTGCTCCTGGTGGTACGATGTATGATGTTAAGAAATGGGATTGTTCTGCGGCAAAGAAAGCTAAGGCTGATTTGGAAAAATATCTTAAATCCCAGAAAGATGGTAGTACGGGAGGTCCAACTGGTGACCATAGCGGATCATCAACTGGTGATACATCTACTTCTGGTGGCGAAGGTACTAAAAACCCAGATCGAGCGGAAGGTACGTTGAGTGGTGATGGAATTGGATCTGATCCAGTCGGTGATTTTCTCGGTTTTCCAGCTTGGAATCGCGATGTATACTTTAAACCTGGTAGACAAATTGGCCCTCAAATAATGAAAATTGTGCTAAATATTACTGAAATATTATTGCGCTTGGCTGGTATTGCGGCGGTGATTGTAATTATCTATGCGGGTGCAATGTTTATTATCGGTAGTTACTCTGCTTCTCCGGATGGTATTGCTAAGGCAAAGACTATTTTAATCAATGGTGTTATTGGATTGATAATTGCAATTGCTGCAACGGCAATAATTACGTTTATTGTGGGTAGTCTAAAAGGAAAATAGAATGAATAGTATACTTAATAACTTTAAAATAGTGGCGGTGAGCATTAAAAACTGTAACAACTGTGAAATCGGTATACCGACTTCCGATGGCGACAGTTTACTGAGTAATATAATAAAGGCGATCCTGTTTCTTATTGGCATGTTAGCGGTGGGTGCGCTAATTGCCTGCGGCTATAAGTTTTTAACGGCCAACGGTGATCCGAAAGCGATAGCTAATGCTAAGCGAGGCATTATTTATTCAATTGCTGGGTTAGTGATTGCCGCCGCCGCGTATGGCATTGTACAGATGCTTTTGGACGGTGCTGCTGGCAAAGGCCTTAGTCTGCTAGGAGTATATTATGGGTAACATAAAGATAAGATCACTAGTTTTATCAGTGGCGGTTGCTGTGGTAATGTTTGCCCCTGCTCCATTAGCGTTGGCTGATGCGTCGGATTGTGCTAGTAACCCTAAAGCCTCTGGTTGTCCGTGTGCGGGTTCGAGCGCTACAATCTGCGATGATCTAAAGAACACAAATGGTGGCGCAGAGTCTGATTTGGCTAAGATAATCAATGGCTATATTAAATTAGCCTTAATTGGTATTGGCGTTTTAGCGGTAATTGTGCTAATATATGGAGGTATAAAGTACATGACATCGGCTGGCAATAAGAACAGTATTTCGAGCGCTAAGACCATAATAATCTATGCAATTGCAGGGTTGGTGCTGGCGATTAGCGCGTATGCAATAGTTGAGTTTGTTGTTGGAAGGTTATAAAAATAGGAGGATAAAATGGCCAACATGAAAAAAATAAGTAAAATAATCACCGCGGGGTTAAGCTCTGCCGCTCTAGGATGTGTTTTTGTGCAGAATGCCTTTGCTACTGGTATTCAAAACATCAATAATGGGGTTGCAAAGACGCAAAATGAGGCTGGCGGCTTGACGATGACAAGTGTAATAAACACTGTTTTAAACACCATGCTATTTATTGTTGGTTTACTAGCGGTAATTATGCTGATTTATGGCGGTATTCGTTATATTACTTCTCACGGTGATAAGACGCAAGTAACTGCCGCTAAGGATACGATTATGTATGCTGTGATTGGCCTTGTGATAGCTATTATTGCATACGCTGTGGTTAACTGGATTACTGCTACGTTCAATACTGGAAAGGCGAGTACATCTACAGACACCACCGCAACTAGTACTAGCAAGGACGGTGGTAAATCTGGTTCTGGCGACAGTAAAACTGGCGGTGACCCGGATAGTTCCAGCGGCAGTGGTAGTAAATAACTCTGATATTAATACATGTATATTGCATAATATAATATATTATTATATAATCAAGTTAAGTAATTTCAGATAAAGGAGGAAATTCAAATGAAAAAAATACTAAGCAAGCTACGTTCAGCCGTAACAGTTGTAGCTGTCGCAGCTCTAGCTTTCGGGGTATTTGCCGTACCAGCATACGCTACAGGTGACTGCAATGCTGCTGAAGGTCTTACTGGCGCTGTGAAAAATGACTGTTCACAGGGTTCTGGCCAGGCAAAGAACTTGCTTGGCAACGGTGGTGTTGTTACTACCGTAATTAACACGATGCTATTTATCGTTGGTCTGTTGTCAGTGGTGATGATTATCTTCGCTGGTATTCGCTACACTACTGCTCATGGTGATAAACAGCAAGTTACCTCAGCTAAGGATACCTTGATTTACGCTGTGGTTGGCTTGATTGTGGCTATTATTGCATACGCTGTGGTCAATTGGATTACAGGTCTATGGGGCGACGGTAGTGGTTCTGGCTCCGGCGGTGCCACTGCTGGTGCAGCTAAGTAGGGACTATAAATGTCATTACCACTATCGCTTCCGGATGTATTTAGCGGCCCATACCGTGGCAAGGGGCAACCAACTGATTTGTTCAATGGTGTAAATGCCGTTATTCCCCGCTTTATCAACCTCATGTTGTTCATTGTGGGTGTGCTCGCAATCTTCATGATTATCTACGGTGGTATTCGCTACGTACTATCTGGCGGTGATGGTAGCCGCGTTAAGGACGCAAAAAATACTATTCTTTACGCTATTGTTGGTCTAGTGGTGGCTATTCTTGGTTACGCTATTGTAAACTGGGTGTTCCAAACTTTAACTACTAGTAGTGGCTCTGGCGGTACAGTTGGACCACACGTTGGCTAATTGATTAAGAATTTAAAAATAGGGCTTCGAGCCCTATTTTTAGTAATAAATAATACTGGCGGAGGGATGGGGATTCGAACCCCAGATAGACGTCACCGCCTATACACGCTTTCCAAGCGTGCTCCTTCAACCGCTCGGACACCCCTCCCTGCCTACTATTTTAACATATTTAATGACGATTCAGGCCAATAATGCCTTGTAGGGCGTAGGCGGTATCTTGCCACTTGGTGACGGTGATAACATCGATTCCCATTTGCTTGACTGGGTAGTCATTGCCACCTGGCTGAGTCATATCACCAAAGTAAAGAATATCAGATTTTTGTAGATTTAATGCCTTCATCAGCTGATTCATACCAAAGGTTTTATTCATTCCCGGCAAAAAGACATTAATGCTTGTAGTGCCGGCAACTTCGTAATCAAAGTCGGGCGCGAGTTCGCGGGCGCGAGCGACAATCTTATTACGTTTACTGTGGTCAGGATCCCATTGGTATTTATCAACCGGCGCGGCGGCTTGGCCGAGGGCGCTAAAGGTGACCTGACTGTTGCGGTTTTCGATAATTTCGCCAGCTGGCTGCTCGCACCAATAGCCTAATTCACGTGCCGCCCGCTCGACAGCAGTGGTGATTTGCTTTACCTGTTCACTAGTGAGCGGATAAGAATAAACCTCGCGCCAGCTTTCTGGCCGGAATGGATCACCTGACTGGTAAACATAATACTGTGTCCCCTGCGCTACCATTAAATGAAGTCGTCGCATACGCTCAGGAGTTGCCTCGTCGTTCAGTGGTAAGAGAATTTGGCGAATAAACTGGCCAAATTTTTGCCCAGAAATCACACAAACTGGATAATAGTCAAGCAGCTCGGCAAAAATGTGCGCCATCTCACCTGTCATTGGGGTTTTGGCGACGTTTAGAGTGTCATCGATATCAAATGCGAGTAATTTCTTCATAATTCTATTATAATCCTTTTGGTTAATTTAGCAGTGACGTAAAAAGCGTTTTAAGAGGCGCAATGATTTACTATCAGCTAGAATGGCGTCGGACGGAATGTCAGACTCACTGTAAGTATGGAGGTCGGCGTGGACGCGGCGACTGAATTCCGGCGCCGTAACGTGATGGTAGACCGGGTAAAACGCTCCATGTGTGGCAGCCAAAGCTAAACCGACGCCAGCGATAATAAAGACATATTGAATTGTCTTGTAGTATCCACGACGCGCTTCGCGCTCAATTTGACGTGAGCGGTCAACCAGTATCTGGAGCGAGCTCGGGATGCGATGGTAGGAAATGGTTTGACTTTTTGTTTTATTTTTCACTATGTCAATATATTAGCATATTATACTAAAAATGTCAATAGTGGTAATGGTTAGCTCTGTTGTTGCCAGAGGTCGCGTAAGCCAGCAAAGTCGTTGCTGACGTTACTGCGCTCCAATTTTGTGAGCGTCTGGCGTGTGGTAGTAAGCTTGGCGTTTAATGCGGTGAGGTCGCTACTACCACTATTAAAGGCTTGATCGAACTGAGTTTGAAGTTGGTCGAGTTGGTGCTGGAGTTGGAGCTTGAATAGTGTATTGAGGCTAGTGAGCATTAGGTTGGTGAAGTCGGGATGTGGCGGCAGTTCAGCGTCGCTAAACATTTCAAGCTTGGCAATTAAGTCAGTGGCTTCACCGGTTGGCGCGCCCTGCCCGAGTAAGTTTTGCTTGAGTTGGATAAACGAGGTGCTGAGATAGCTATCGGGAATCTTCGCGACGAGCGGCCGATTGATTTGGTTCTTTAGGGCAATTGCGAAAATTAGATTAAGGTAATAGTCGGTAGTGTGGCGGTTAGCCGGCTTTAGAGTAGTTTTGACCGCGTGGCGCCGTGGTGGCGCAGTTGGCTCAGGTGTGCCGGCGAGCTTGCGGGATAAAGTTTCTACGCTAGTGTCGGTGAGCGTGGCAATTTTCTTGAGATAAAACTCAACTTCGACGGGGTCGGTGAGATTTTTAACGACGGCGAGAGCCTTTGAAGTGACGATTTTTTTACCTTCGGCAGTTGAAAGGTCGTTTTGTGACTTATAACGTTCAAGTACCCAGTCAACGGCTGGTGTGTTCGTATTAGATAATTTCTCCCATGCGGCAACGTCCTTTTTAATTAGCTCGTCAGGGTCTTTTACGCCGGCTTTAGAATAATCAATGACGGATAAATTGAGATTGAGTGGGCCGGCGAGCGCGATGGCGCGCTCGGTGGCTTTCACGCCAGCAGCGTCAGAATCAAAACAGAAGCGAATGTCGCTAGTTAGCCGCCCGAGGCTCTTGAGGTGATAAGTCGTCAAAGCAGTGCCGGCAACTGCTACGATATTACTGATGCCAGCTTGTGATGAAGTCATTACATCCATGTTGCCCTCTACCACGATGACGTAGCCCTTGGTGCGGATGGCGTCGCGCGCAAAGTTGAGGCCAAAGAGTTGGCGCCCTTTGTCGTAGACGGCGGTGGCTGGGGTATTGAGGTACTTTGGTTGGTGGTCATCTAAAATGCGACCAGTGAAGCCCACCACCTGCCCTTGGCTGTCGCGTAATGGAATCATGAGCCGGTTGCCGCCATGGTAGCCCTCACTTTCACCTTTGAAGTTGTAGTCTTCAAAGATATTGAGGCCCGCTGCTTTGATATCGTTGCGTTGATAGCCCTTGCTCATGAGAAGCGATTTGAGCTGATGGCGCGGTGGCGCGTAGCCAATACCCCATTTTAGGATGGTTTCGGGTGATAATTGCCGCCGTTGGCGGGCGTATTCTAGAGCCAGTTTACTGTTAATTAGCTGCCGCTGGAAGTAATTCATGGCGGTAGTGTTCATCTCAATTTGTTTAGCTTTTAGTTCTGCAAGCCCCTTACGGTGGCGGGTATCGTATTTACTGAGGTCGACGCCCGCCTTACGCGCTAGAATTTCCATGGCTTCAGGGAAGCTAACACCTTCGGCTAGCATAACAAACTTAAAGATGTCGCCGCCCTGCCCTGAAGAAAAGTCGTGCCAAATGTTGCGGTCGGGGGTGACAATGAATGATGGTGTGTGTTCGTGGGTAAACGGGCTGAGCGCCTTGAAGTAGCGCCCTGCGCGGCGCAGTTCGACGTATTCGCCAATCACATCTTCGATGGCGAGCCGGTTTCTGATTTCTTCCCTAGCGTCGTTCACTACTATTATTATATAACAATTGTCAGTTCATGTTGTTTATGCTAAAATTTAGGTATGGTTAAAAGTTCGGGCAATGGCAATTCTAGTGGCGGCGCAAAGCAGCCACACAGTAGTTCAAAGACGTCGTCCCCAAATACGAAAAGTAATAGTGGTAACAGCAAGAGTAATGGCAGTAGTAGCCAAGGCTTTAACTCTAACGCGATAACGCCGCAATATATCCCGACTTATAACGCCCCAAGCTATAACGATCCGAATAGCCCAATGAGCAAGGCACCAACAGCGGTAGATAGTTCGGTAATTAACGATAATATTTATGGTTCAACGCTACCAAAGGGTGAGCTAAAAAAGTTACAAGGCAACATTATCCCGAAGCGCAATAATAAGCTTTTACAAGGTACTAATAACCGTACGATTATTTCGGGTGACTATTATGCAACGGGCGAGGTTCATACTTTAAAGCCAGATTTACCACAGTTCGACGCTCCGAGTACCTTCCAAATGGGTTTGCCGCAAAATGGTCAGACAGCAAATTACGCTGGTCAGTCTATGGCATTTAGCCCCGAACAAGCTGCTCAAGCTCAAGCCCAGGCTAATTCTAATATTCCACCGTTGCCGCAAATTAATCCAGCACAACCCGCGCCGGGTCAAATGCCGGCGGCTTATCCCGCTAGTTATCCACCGCAGGCTTATGCGCAGTACCAACAGTACCAACAGTACCAACAATATCAACAGTATCCGCAGTACGCACAGTATCCAAATCAGGGTTATGCGTACCCGACGCAAGGTACGCCAGCCCAGCCTGTCACACCTACTCCAGCGGCACCAACTACTTTTATTGAAGGGCAATCGCCTGAGCAAACACACGCTCAGCCTAAGCCCGCTCCGGCACCAGTTTATGGTAGTATCGATTATTTAAATTATATTGAACCTGAGGCGTTAAAAAATCAGCATAAGCCAATCGACAGCAAGCTGTTCGTTTTTGCTGGTGTTGGCGCAACTGTTGTAGTGGTGGTTGTTTCGGTGATGGCTGCCCTGTCAGCACAAGAAAATGGTCCGTTAGCTGGTTTAGGTCGTGTGCAGCAAAATATTGCTAATGTGCAGTCAGTACTAAACTATGCACAGAAAAACCAAAGCGTGTTCACGCGCAAGGAGTTTCGCTCGATGAACGAAACTCTCCTGACGGTAAGTACCCAAGAGCAAGAGCTGTTTAAGAATTTAGGCATGGGTGCGCGCGGCAGAGGTAAGTACAAGCCACTCAAGGCCGACCGAAGTATTTGGCAGAAGCTTGACGATTCACGGGCGCAAGGTCAGCTTGACCGAGACCTCTTGACGGTACTGCATCAGCAACTAGATAAACTAATCAGTTCAATTAAGTCAGTTGCAGCGAAAGTGAAACGTAATGACCAACGTGCCGTGGTGGATACGGCGACTAAAGATATCACAACGGTGTTAAATCGGTTCGATGCTAGCGTTCAGGAGGGTCAGGCGCTTGACCGTGTCAACAGTGCTGCTGATGCGGCAACGATTGACCGTAAGAAGCCAGCAGCAAAGGAAGATAAAACCAGTAGTGATAAGCCAAAAACGGTTACGGGTGATCCAGATTCAGCTGGTAAGTAATGGTAAGTAAGAAATAGACCGCGTGGCGGTCTATTTTAGTCTAAGCGTTATCTGGTGTGCGGGCTTGCTCGTAAGCGTGGCGAATTTGGTCGATAATGTCATCATCGGACAACTGACCGGTGAGAAGAACAGTAATCCATTGTTTACTCAGTCCCTGCCCCGGTAAAACTGATTCGTACTGCGATTCCAATAGACGACCGAGATTGCGGTCGCACAGTAAACTGAGGGCAAGTGGGCTGGAGCCGTGCTTTACAATGGCAAACATTTGACCGTCCACTGCATAAATTAGTTGCTGCTCGGTGGTGCGGTTGTCAGCGGTGACGCGTGGTAAGCTGGTGATGGTGGTAATAACTTGAGCTTCGTCCATTAAAACTTCACCTTTTCAAGATAGAATTTAAGTTCGTTGATTGAACCTTCAATATCGCTCATGGCGCGGTGGTCTTCTGGCTTACTAAACACGACGCCGTGATGTTCAAAGATAATCTTCCACGCGCTAACGTCGAGCTGGCGATAGTTTAGGAGGTCATTTAGCTGCACCCATTCGCGTGCAATGAACTTTTGGTCTTGGTGAATGGAATTGCCCGCCAGATAAATTGGCTGGGTGAGGTCGAAATTATTCTTGACGAAGGCAATTAATTCTTGCTCAACTTTAGCGGCCGACTTGGCGTCAAGTGCTGTGCTATTTTTAATAAGCTGGTCGTGCGAAGTCTTGTGTTCGCGCCAAAAGTCGTTATTCATGCGCGATAGCATAAACTCGCGGTCAACTTTGACGGCTGATTCGTAGCGTGCTATCTCATTAAATTCGAAATCGGTGGCGATGGCGCCAATCTCACAAATCTTATCTACCGCTGGGTCAAGCCCCGTCATCTCGAGGTCAACCCACAACAAATTCGCTTTATTCATACTACTATTGTACTACATGCGATGTGGCACGGCGATGCCGAGCAGGTTCAAGCAGTGGTTGAAAACGGCGGCCACGTGGCTGAGGAGCATGAGGCGCGCTTGCTTGATGCCGGCTGGAACATCGTCGGTAGCGATGCTGGTTTGCTCGTAGTAACGATTCATTGTCTTGGCGAGTTCGTAGGCGTAAGTTGCGAGGCGATGTGGCTCGAGGTTATTGGCGGCGAGGCGGACAATGCTCGGGTAGTCTAGAAGCTTGAGGATGACAGCGCGCTCGGCGTCGTAATCATAATTATGGTCAATCAAATCAGCTTGCAATGGGTGGTCGGCAAGAATTTTGTTAACGCGGACGGCGGCATATTGTACATACGGTCCCGAGAAGCCGGTCAGGCTGAACATGGTGTCCCAGTTGAAGAGCATGCCAGTGCGGCGGTCGGCGGCAAAGTCGGAGAACTTGATAGCCCCCACGGCAATCTTTTTGATGTCGTCGTCGCTGATATCCTTCGCCTTGGCGTTTTGGCGGGCGCGGCGTTCGGCCTCGTTTAAGAGGTCTTCTAGTAGTACGACGCCTTTACGTGAAGACATTTTTTCGCGCGTGCCATCTTCGTTGATTTGGTCAATGAGGCCGTACCACATATGAATCATTTCGGTCTTGAGCCCAATCTTCTTGGCCATGGCAAAGAGCTGCTCAAAGTAGAATTTCTGCTCGGAAGCCACGCAGTAAATTACGCGGTCAACGTGGAATTCGTGGTCGCGATATAGCATGGTGGCGAGGTCGGTGGTGGCGTATAAAGCGGCGCCGTTGGACTTGAGGACCAACATTGGTGTTTTAATGCCATACTCGGCGAGGTCAACAATGACGGAACCGTCGGGATTTTGGATGGCAAGCCCCTGATCAAGCAGATGCTTGACGGCAGCTTTACCACGTTCAGCGAAGAACTTTTCACCCAGCTCGTAGTCGGTGCTGATGCCCAATCGCTGCATTACCTGATGGATGTGGTCGAGTGAGATTTGATTGAAGCGCTGCGAGAAGGCTACCGCCTCGGGGTCGCCCGCCTCTAGCTTGAGTAGCCAGTTTTGCGCGGTGTCGGCGAGGGTGTGTTGCCCTGCCTGCTCCTCGTCCTTCATTGCCGCCTTGGTTTTGATGTAGATATCGCCTAGCTCGTAGACGCCGCGTGCCTTGAGGCGTGCTTCGTCACTAAACTTTTTAAAGCCAGTAACCCAGATGCCGAATGGCGAACCGTAGTCGCCGAGGTGGTTGTCGGTAATAACCTGCCAGCCGGTGGCACGCATCAGATTGCGCGCTGCCCAGCCTTGGTTGGCAGAACGGAGGTGACCAACGGAGAATGGCTTCGCCATGTTCGTGGAAGGATATTCCACCAACACTTTTTTACTTTGACCGTCGTTATTTTCGCCGAACGGTCGGTCGCCCTGAAAACCAGTATTTAAATCTTGCATGAGGTCAGCGGCCTTGACTCGGAGGTTGATAAATCCGGGGCCAGCAATGGTGACTTCACTAAATTGCGCGGTATTGGTTAACCGCTGCTGCAAAGTTTCGGCAATTTGGCGTGGCGATTGATGGAGTTCGCGCGCGAGTTGCATAGCAATGTTGGTGGCATAGTCACCAAATTTAGGGTCGGGCCGAGTCAGCTCGACGGTAGGTTCAATTTGCCACCGCGCCTTGACGGCAGCGGCGATAATCTGGGCATACTTATTCATCTTGCCCTTATTATACCAAAAACCACCCCATTTGGGGTGGTTAAGAGTTCTATCTCACTTATAAATTACCCATTATGTTTTGCATTAACTGCGTGGTTTGCTGCTCTTCGGTGGTCATTTCGCGTTCTTCGCGGTATTTGGCGTTGTGATCAATGTACTGGAAGCGAGCGGCGCGCTCATTCTCGGCGCGACGGAAGGCGTGTTCCTGTTCTGCTTCATGAGAGTTGTGCGACTTGGTGAAGTCAAGCTTCTTTACGTCTTCGAGGTTGGCTAGCTCGCGAGTGGCAGCGACGGCGAGGACACCAGCGGTGTTGCCCAGCGAGTCGTAGCGACGCTGCTTCTCGGCTTCTTGCTTTTCATAGCGGTTGTGATGGTCAAATTTTTCGTTCATTTTTTGTTTCCCTTTCTAATCTTCTTGAACAATTATTATACTATCATAGTTATGCTAATTTGTCAATAGCTAGAACGTAAACTTGACATATTGTCTAGTAAATGAACGAAAAACAGTGACTTGAACACTTAAATAGTAAAAATGTGGTGATTGAAGCTACCGTGCCACGTCAGATTGAACACATTAAAGTTTGAGTTGCGCGAGCGCATTAGGTAAGTCGCTAAAGTCGATAATACCCTGCCCGTCAGTTAAGCCAAGCAACAAGCCATAAAGAAAGGCGTTGTAGCTAAACGAGCGGCGGTCGCCGGTTTCAGGGACGCTAGTGCGGCGGATGTCGCTACTGAGCGCGATGAAGTGTTTGCGATGGTCGGGGTGCTGGTGGTTCCATTCCCAAATGGTGCCGATTTCGCAAAGTGAGCCGATGGCGTCTTGGCGGACGTTGCAAACGATGAGCTTGGCGCGGTGAATCTTAGCCATGTCGGCCGCCACGATGCGCTCGGAGAGGTTGGCGTTGTCGCAAGTTTGCTTGTCGTTAATCTCCTTGTTGCGCATTGGTGAATAATATGAGATGCCAGCCTTGGTTAGTGCGCGCTCAATATAAGCTACCTCTTGGCGCGTGCCATAGGTCATAATATCGCTTAAGATATAGGCGGTGGGACTAGTACTATTCATGCGCTGCCTCTTTTGCGGCGGTGATAAAGGCAGTAAAGAGTGGGTGTGGCCTAGTTGGGCGCGACTTGAGCTCGGGGTGAGCTTGAGTAGCAATGAAGAAGCGACACTGTGGCGCCTCCACAAATTCCACTAGCTGATGGTCGGGCGAAGTACCTGAGACGACCAGGCCACCTTGATTGATAGCGCTAAGCCAACGCTGGTTAACTTCGTAGCGGTGGCGGTGACGCTCCACAACACTGGTCGTACCATAAATTTTGGCCGCCAGACTATCGTGCACCAGTTCAGCTGGGTAATTGCCGAGGCGCATGGTGCCGCCGGTTGACTCCTTCCCTTCCTGCCCCGCCATGATGTAAATCACGTCGTGCTGGGCGGTCGGGTCGATTTCGGTACTCGTGGCATCGGCTAGTCCACCGCGGCGAGCGGCTGCTACCACCGCCATTTGTAAGCCAAGACAGAGTCCGAGATAAGGTTTGTTGTGGTCGAGGGCGTAAGTTGCAGCCATAATTTTACCATCCAAGCCACGCGAGCCGAAGCCGCCCGGTACCAAAATGCCATCCATTGCGGCAAGTTCGTCGGGTGTGACAGTCTCGGCGTTGAGCCAATGAAGGTCAAGGTTGACGCCAACTTGGAAGCAAGCAGCCTTGAGCGCCTCAGTAACTGAGATGTAAGTGTCTTGGTTGTCAATGTACTTTGCGACTAAGCCAATTTTGACGGTATGATCGTAGTGCTGGCTGCTGCGCTCGGCGAGCAGCTGCCACTTGGTCGTATCGGGTTGCATAGTGGCGCCGGTGAAGCGATTGAGTACATTTATCACGCCTGACTTGAGGACGTTGAGTGGCACCTCATAAACGGATTTAATATCTGGCAAGATAATTACGGCATCGGATGAAACGCCACTAAAGCGAGCAATCTTCTCGGCAATTTGGCGCGGGCACGGCCGCTCGACGCGAACAAAGACGAGGTCGGGAATGATGCCAAAGCCACGGAGGTCGCGCAATGCGTTTTGTGCCGGCTTGGTTTTGAATTCCTTGCTGGTGTTGAGCCATGGCACGAAGACAACTGAGGCGTAAAGGCAATTTTCGCGGCCGACGATGCCGGCAAAGGAGCGAATTGCCTCCACGAAGGCTAGGCCTTCGTAGTCACCCACAGTGCCGCCCAGCTCGACCACGTGGACATCGCTGCCCTGACTGGCGCGCAAAATGGCTTGGTGAATCAGGTCGGTAACGTGTGGTACTAACTGAACAGTTTTGCCGTGAAATTCGCCGGCGCGCTCCTTCGTAATGAGGTCACGGTAGATACTACCGGAGAGTGTAATGGAGTTGCGCGTCATCTCTTCATCAAGAAAGCGCTCGTAGTGCCCGAGGTCGAGGTCGGTTTCGGCGCCATCCTTTGTGACGTAGCACTCGCCATGTTCAGCGGGGTTAAGCAGACCAGCGTCTACATTGAGATACGGGTCGCACTTCTGCATGGTTACCTTTAGCCCCTGCCCCTTTAAAATCGTGGCGAGACTGGCTGCTGTGATGCCCTTACCGACACCGGAAATGACGCCGCCCGTCACAAAAATATACTTTGTATTTGTTTTCATATTCCTCCTTCACTAACATTCTTATTGTAGCACACAAAACAAAAGCGCAATAGATATAGGGTTAAAATTACACTATTTGGCGCTAGATGTTGAGTATAAAAAGAGTGCCTCAAACTGAGACACTCGATTTTACAGTAGTAGGCTAGCTTAGTTGATTGGAATGCGGCGGGCCTGCTCTTGCTTGATTTTCTCAAAGCTGACCGTTAGTACACCATCCTTCAATACAGCTGACACCTGGTCTTCCTTCACTGGCACTGGTAGTACCAAGGTGCGGCTAAATTCGCCCCAGTAGCACTCTTGCATGTGCCAATTGGTAGCGAGGTCGTCGTCACCACTATTTAACGTACCACTGATGTTTAGCACGCCATCGGCAATGCTGACATCGAGATCGTTGCGATTAACGCCGGCAACGCGCGCTTTAATCACTAGCTTGTCGTCAGTCTCGTAGACATCGACAGCGAGCTGACCTGGGATGACATCGTAATCAGTGTTCTCGTTCGACTTCTGCGGTTCGTCGGCCTGCTGGTTAGCTGACTGAGTGGCCGGAGTGTTGCGCGGTGCTGGTTCGTCATCATCAAATAATGCGGTTGTGAGATCGTTATTGATGCTGTCCATCAATAAGTCATCATCTTGCTTTCTTGACATTCTCCTCCTTAATTCGCCTCTTTAAAGCTTTTATGTCATAATTATAACGAAATAAAAGGGTTACCGCAATAGATTTTGATGAAAAATGACGCTAAATTTACAATACTGAGCTTGCTCGACCAGTTACTGTCGCCAATTTCGCCTCTGTTATGTAAGGGCTGCGGGCGGCTTGGCGGGTCGTTATGTGAACGTTGTATTAATGACATTTTACGTCAACCTTGCTCAATTTGCTTGCGCTGCCGGAAGCGGCTTAACAGTGGTAACATGTGCGCGCAGTGTCGAAAAAGTAGCGCGCAGCGTCTCACTAATGCCTGGGTAGTGGGCTGGCGGACGGGTGTGCTCCGGCAACTAACCAATGATTACAAGTTTCATTCGGAGCTTAATGCCGCACCTGTCTTGGCGCTATTATTGCAAAAAACACTACAACGGGTGGCGCCCGAGTTAAATTTTGAGGCCATTGTTTACGTGCCGACGATTGCGCGGCATATTAGGGCGCGCGGCTTCGACCACATGGCGATGGTCGCGCAACAGTTGAGTATGAAGCTCGGTGTGCCGGTGTTACCAGAGGTGCTGGTGCGGCTAGATAATCACGTGCAGCATGGCTCTAACCGGCAGGAGCGGCAGCGCATTGTGACTTCTTTAGGGGTCAATGCCGGCATTACGTTGCCCGCCAATGTGCTACTGATTGATGATATTTGGACAACAGGCTCAACCATGCAGACGTCAGCTGCCCTGCTCCGAGGCGCCGGCGCGCGCCGGGTCTATGGATTGATTGTAGCAGTGCAGCCAGAGGCGTCCGAGCTGGAAGCAATCAAAATAAAAACACTCCACATGGAGTGAATCATAACTTGGCGGAAGGGGAGGGATTCGAACCCTCGAAGACGTTGCCGCCTTACCGCTTTTCGAGAGCGGCCAGATCAACCACTCCTGCACCCTTCCTTGCTCTTTATTTTAGCAAATCGCTGGGTAATAGTCTACAACTAGAGTTTGATGAAGTTGAAGATTTTTTCGGTTGGATCTTCGCGCACTTCTTCGATTGGCAAACGTGCGCCGATGAAGTCAACAATGGCCTCGCCCTTGTCTTCAGGGATGAAGATGGAGTCTTGTATGCCAAAGCGCTTGGTTGGGATGAGTACAAGACGCCAGAGGTTGCCCTGCTGTTGCACGCCAAAGGCGCGGTAGCTAGTAAACTCCTTTAGTACGCCCTCAATTTTAATGCCAGCCTCGCTTAGTTCGTAGTGAAGCTCGTTTGCTGGGTGACGCGCGAGGATGATGAAGGCGGCATACACTACAGTAGCAAGTAGGCCAGTCGAGATGGCGCCGAAGAACGTCATATGAAAGAAGAAGACGCTGACGCCGAGCAGTAGATAAATAGCAATCAAGACACAAGCTGCGGCGAGATACCAGTTTTTAGAGTGGTCGCGGACGACGCTGTCGATGGCGCTCCAAGTTACGACTGGCGCGTCCTCGGCTTGTTCCTCGGCCTCTTGCACGGCGGCTTGCTCGGCTTGCCTAGCCTGCTGTTGTGCGGCGGCCGCGGCAATACCGCTACCCTGTTCCGTTGAAATGTTACCCTGATTACCCTGCTCTTCGTTCATATCTATATTATAGCATAAATAAAATAAGCCCTTTCAAGGACTTATCATCATAACTTGGCGGAGGAGGGGAGATTCGAACTCCCGCACCAGCTTTCGCCGATCTAACGATTTAGCAAACCGTCCCCTTCAGCCACTTGGGTACTCCTCCAAGCTGGTACTATTATACCAGACAATTTGAAATAGGCCAATATTTTTGGCGATTTGGGCGACTATGTTATAATAATTGATGGAAAGGTGACCGAGTGGTTTAAGGAGCCGGTCTTGAAAACCGGTGTGGGGAAACTCACCGAGGGTTCGAATCCCTCTCTTTCCGCCAAGAAATTATGATACCGCCAGTTGACTGGCGGTTTTAGTTTGGCAAGATCATTGTATAAGGAGGTCGATTTGGCTTTGGTTGACCTTGAGCTGTCCTACAACGGCTTGGCTAGATAGCGGCCGTACCGGTTGGAAGTTGCGGTTGGTGATTAACTGTGGTGGCTGGTCGGCAAAGTACGGCATAGTGAGAGCTTGGCTTGTGACTACGGCGTGGCTACCAGTGGTGTCATTGATGCGGCCGGCGAGTTCACCTTGGCGAATGTGGAGCGCGCGGATATCTTGCGGTAAGGTGTCGAGCAATTGACCGGCGGCGTCAAAGGCGGCAGTGTAATTGCCTTGACTAAGTGCGACTGCGGCACCGGTGAGTGTGACGTCGTCAAGTTGCAACTGGCGCGCCAAAATCACGCCGTGGCCGGCCTCGTTATTAAAGCCGGTCTTACCAGCAAAGACATCGTGTTGACCGAGGAGTTTGTTGGTGGTGTGAATCTGCCCTACTACTGGTAAGTTAGCGGTTGGGTTTGCGAGAATATCGCGCAGCGCGGGGTGATTGGCGGCAAAGAGAATAATTTTACAGAGGTCTTCTGGCGTTGAGGTGGTGCTGGGGTCGAAGCCGCTGGCGTCCAGGCCAACTGTGGTGTGATTAATGTTGTGCTGCTTTAGCCAAGCTGTGGCGGCTTGCTGGTAAGCAGCGTGCGAGCCGAACGCCCAGACAGTCAAGCTGTCGGCCAAGTTGTTGGCGCTGCGTAGCATGATGCCTTGAATCATCTGCCGCTCGGTGAGCTGTTCGCCTGCGACGATTTGGACGCGACTACCACCGTTACGAACGGCGTAGCTGTAGCGGTCGACATCGGCGCTGGTGAGGGTGATAGTCGGACCCTCCTGCCCTGCGACCAGTGGTTTGTGTGCCAAAACGACTTGGACGGTGATAGTCTTGGCGAGCGAAGCAGTGGCTTCCGGTGTGAGCTCGGTCTTGGGGTCGCCAATATTGCGGCAAACCGGAGTGTTGGTGTTCGGGTCGAAGTAGCCAATGGCGCCGCGGCGGAGCTTGAACTGGGTTGACTTGAGTGGCTGTGGTTTAGCCTGCGGGTGAATCAAAAACTCGGTCGTACCACTGGCCGATGTCGGCTGCACTAGTAAATACGAGCCGTAACAGGCTGCCGCCAAAGGGACGGTCAACAAACTAACCCACCGCTTTTTCATGCCTTAATTATACAATAATTGTTATAATATTTATATGGAAGAGAGCATTTTTACGAAAATTATTCGGGGCGACATCCCGTGCTACAAGGTTTACGAAGACGAGCGTACGTTTGCCTTTCTTGATATCAATCCACTAAGTGACGGCCACGTTCTAGTGGTGCCAAAGTGCCAAGTGGATAAGATTTATCAGCTACCAGAGGAATATTACACGGCACTATTTCAGACGGTGCGACGCGTGGCGCAACGCGTGGAGGACGTGCTGGGTGTGCGTGCTGGCTTGGTAGTAGAAGGCTTGGATGTACCCCATGCTCATGTGCATGTGGTGCCAATGTATGACCGTGACGTTTTGAAGCTGCACCACGGTTATCCGGTGGATACCTCAGACGATAACATGAAGCAGCTGGCGGCGAAGCTGAAGTTCGATGCTTAAGATTATTGCCGTTGGCAAAAAGACCGCCCCTGAACTAGTGGCGGCCATCCAAAATTACCAGCAGCGCCTGCGCGCGCCGTTTACGGTGGAGTGGGTACTGCTGCCCTACTCGGCGCAGTCGGGTGACGTGGCGCGCGATGAAGAGTCGGCAGCCATTATGAAGCATCTGACGCCACAAACGCGAGTGATTCTACTAGATGAGCGTGGCCAGCTGATGACCAGCCCTGAGTTTTCAACTGCTCTGCAACAGGGGTCGGCGACCTTAATTATCGGTGGCGCCTATGGGGTGAACGACGCCCTGCGCCAGCGCGCTGACGTGGTGGTAAGTCTTTCAAGGCTAGTTTTCCCACACCAACTGGTGCGGCTAATTTTAATGGAACAAATTTATCGGGCGCAGGCGATTGCCCTGCATCACCCATATCATCATATTTAGCTTGTGGAAACCCACTAGGGTTTTACTGAAAATAAAAAGTTTTCCACAAGTGCAAAACCTGTGGAAAACTATGGAGCTTTAAACAGAATTACCTCTGTTACTTGCTGGCTTTCTTCTTTGCCTGATGCATGGCTAAAGCGATGGCTGTCTTGGCGGTCGCTAGTTCATCCCATGGCTCGTCGGCCGTAGCGCGGGCGATGGTCTTTTCGTGGCCTTTGCCCATCAAAACGACTACATCACCCTTCCGTGCGATAGACATGGCATGGTTGATGGCTTCGGTGCGGTCGTCGATAAAGAATAGGCTCTTGCCTTCCACCTTGCCGGCTTCGATGGCACCCTTCGCAAGCTTTTCGGACTGCGCGCGCACTGGACCACGCGGGTCATCCTCGGTCAGAATCACGATGTCGGAATTCTCGGCGGCAATTTTGCCCATATGAGGTAGCTTAGTCTGGTCACGCTTGCCTGCACCACCAAAGACGGTAATCACTCGCCCTTTAGCTAGCTTGTTAATCCCTGGTAGGAGCTTCTGGTAGGCGTCAGGAGTGTGCGCGAAGTCGATAATGACGTCGTAATCCTGGCCAAGGTCGACGCGGTTCATACGGCCTTCTACGCCGTCTAGCGTGGCAATGCCCTGCTCGATTTGCTCTTTACTGAGGCCGAGGCTGATACCAACTGCGGTTGCGGCAAGTGAGTTATAAACATTAAATTCACCGGGGATTTGCGTCTTGATATGATATAAGGTCTTGTCGTAGCGCGTGTAGTACTCTACGCCGGCGGTCGAAAGCTTAATGCGGGTCGCCTTGAGGTCGCCGTTCTCAATGCCATAAGTAATTGGGTGTGGTACAAGCGGCTTGAAGTAGCCTACCGAAGGGTCGTCGGCGTTGGCGATGCCGACACCGCGGCCGCCACGCTTGGCGTTGCTAGCACAGAGCTTAAAGAGCTTCATTTTAGCTTCGCGGTAGCGCTTGAAGGTACGGTGGTAATCGAGGTGCTCCTCAGTAACATTGGTCTCAACTACGACGTCGTACGGTACGCCAAACACGCGGTGCTGCGCGAGGGCGTGGGAGCTAGTCTCAAGTACCAGATATTTAATGCCGGCTTCGCGCATCTTGGCGAGGCGCTTGTTGAGCGTCGCTGGGTCGGCTGTGGTCATGTGGGCGCTTTGCGTGGTAACTTCGTCATTGATGGCGTTGGCCACAGTGGACATTAGCCCGACTTGGTAGCCAGCTTTCAACAACATGTTGTAAATCATAAAACAAGTGGTGGTTTTGCCATTGGTGCCGGTGACACCAATTACCGTCATACCACTGGCGGGATAATCATATTTAGTGGCCTTCATAAAAGCCTGAATTGCATGAACTGGGACAAGCGCGGAGTTGCGAGCATCGCGAATAGTGTATTTCATAGTATTATTATACCACCCCCACAAATTGTGCTAAAATTTAAGTGAATGAATGTGTTAGGTGTTGAGAGTTCGTGTGACGAAACGGCTGCTGCTGTGGTGCGTGATGGGCGGCAGATTATCTCAAATGTAGTAAATACGCAGATTGATATTCATAAGGTGTACGGCGGCGTGGTGCCAGAGGTGGCGGCGCGGTCGCATCTTGAGGTTGTGGTGCCGGTGATTGAGCAAGCCGTAACTGAGGCTGGTGGCTGGGATAAGGTCGACGCCGTAGCGGCGACGATGATGCCGGGGCTAATTGGCTCGCTTCTCATGGGCTCGCTCACTGCGCGCACGCTGGCCTTAATGCACCATAAGCCCTTCTATCCTTGTCATCACGTTGAAGGGCATGTTTATGCTAACTTTTTGATGGACAACCCGCCGGAATTTCCGTTTCTCGCGCTAATTGTCAGTGGTGGGCACTCGCAAATTGTGTTGTTCCGCGACCATGGCGACTATACTCTGCTCGGTCAGACAGCGGACGATGCCGTGGGTGAGGCGTTTGATAAGGTGGCGAAGATTATTGGCCTGCCCTACCCTGGTGGCCCAGCGATTTCAAAGGCAGCCGAAAGTGGCGATCCGCACCGTTACCACTTGCCAAAGGCGCACATGCAGGGCAAGTACGACTTCTCGTTTTCAGGGGTCAAGACGGCATTACTCCGGTCAGTGCAAGACGCCGTGGGTGTGGACCACACCTTCCCTTCCACGCAGTTGGCAGCTAAGCTGACACCGCAGCAAGTGAGTGATTTTGCGGCCAGCTTCCAGTTTACGGCGGTAGACACTTTGGTGGAGAAATTAGTGGCGGCGACCCGTGAATATGCGCCAAAATCAGTGGTTATTGCCGGTGGCGTGGCAGCTAATACTGAGTTGCGACGTCAGCTAAGAGAGCGGTTGCCGATTGAGATTAACTTCCCATCCCCTGCTCTCTGCACCGACAACGGCGCGATGATTGCTGCGCTTGGCTACTACAAGGCACAACGCATCAAGCCATCCGACCCACGTCGACTCGATGTCATCCCATCAATTTCGATGTCAAAGACAATTTGGGGGTTGCGCTAAAGCTTAAAGTGTGATACACTAAGAATGTACAATTTATGAATGAGGTGACAGGGAGTATCCTTCAGAGCTCAGCCTGGCGGGTTTTTAATGCTATTTCCTACGAAACTGCTTATGAATCCGATCAGAGGTGGCACTACGTCGCCATTCTTGAACACGGCCAGTTTAGTAATCGCTGGTATTGCCCCTATGGCCCAGTGGCACAAGATGTGACGTCGTTTAAGGCTGCCATTGCGAGTCTCAAGCGGATAGGTAAGAATAAAGGGGTAGATTTTATCCGGATTGAGCCGGATGTATTAGGCGTTACACCTCAGTTATTGCGCGAAATGGGCTTCAAACATAGCCGTCGTGATGTCCAGCCACCTCATACGGTGGTTAATGACGTGTCAGTAGGGGAGGAGGCGATTATGGCCGAGCTCTCGCAGACCGCGCGGCGTTATGCTAGGAAGTGCGACAAGGCGGGTATTACTTATAGTGTGAGCTACGACCCGAAGGATATCGATGACTTTATTAAGATGATTCACGACGTCAGCCAGCGCACAGGGATGAAACCACATGACGACATGCATTATCGCTTGCTAGCCGAGCGATTATTCCCGCAAAAGGTGGCAGGGCTACTGTTCGCCGAGTTAGCAGGGAAGCGTATCGCCTCAATTATCTTCTTTAATAATGGCGAAACTATGAGCTATGCCCACGCTGCCAACTACACGGAGTACCGCAAGTACTCGCCAGCTACGGGGCTAGGGCTGTTTGCTTTGAAATTTGCCCACCAACAGGGGTGTAAGTGGTTCGACTGGTATGGCGTGGCACCAGAGGTAGACGACGGCAATCCACGCTGGCACGCTTGGCGCGGCTTTACACAATTTAAGCTTTCTTACGGTGGTAAGCGAGTGGACTACGTGGGCACTTGGGAGCTGCCATTGCGCCCGTGGCGGTATCGGTTGTACCGTTTACTATTAATTATTACCCGTCGCTAGGTAGGAGGTGGTATAATATTACTATAATAAAGGTCGCTACGACCTAGTTTAGGATTAGGATGAATTTACCAAAGACATATGAACCAAACCAATATGAAACCACTATCTATGCATTGTGGGAGAGCAGTGGGGCGTTTGCGCCGAGCGGCAAGGGCGACCCGTACTGCATCGTGATGCCACCGCCGAACGCCAACGGCAACTTGCACGTGGGGCACGGCTACATGATTCCGATTGAGGATATTTTAACGCGCTATTACCGGATGCAAGGGCGCGACACGCTGTGGATTCCGGGCGCTGACCACGCTGGGTTTGAAACTTGGGTGGTGTTTGAGCGTAGCTTAAATAAAGAGGGGCACTCGCGGTTTGACTATAGTCGTGAGGAGCTGTACCGCCGGACGTGGGATTTTGTGGCTCAGAACAGAGGTAATATGGAGTTGCAGATTCGGGCGCTGGGTGCGTCTTGTGACTGGAACTCGAAGGTCTTCACGCTCGACAAGAAGGTGGTGGATACCGTTTATAATACGTTTAAGAAATTGTGGGATGACGGCCTGATTTATCGTGGTAACCGCATCGTAAATTACTGCCCACATCATCAGACGGCATTTGCGGATATTGAGGTGGAATTTAAGTCGGAAGCTTCGCACCTCTGGCACATTGTGTATCATACTGATGATGGTAAGCAGAGTATTGAAGTAGCGACGACGCGACCAGAGACGATGCTAGGCGATGTGGCGATTGCAGTTCATCCGGATGACCCAAAGTATACGGATTTGGTCGGTAAGCGGGTGATTGTACCACTTGTGGGGCGCTCAATTCCAGTGGTAGCAGATGAAGGTGTGGAGCTTGGCTTTGGCACGGGTGCTGTAAAAATTACACCAGCACACGACCCGCTTGACTTTGAAATTGGCCAACGTCATCACCTTGAGGCTATCTCGGTAATTGGCACGGACGGCAAGATGACTGACGCCGTACCAGAGAAGTACCGTGGCATGACGGCCGACGAAGCGCGCGACGTAGTCGTGGCAGACTTGCAGGCTTGCGGCGCATTAACAGAGGTGGAAGACTTCACGCACGATGTTCCACATTGCTATAAGTGTGGCACGACGATTCAGCCACTTCTGATGAAACAATGGTTCATTAACGTCAAGCCGCTAGCGCAGCGGGCGCGTGAGGCGGTGCTGGCTGGTAAGGTGCGTTTTGTGCCGGAACATAAGGGTGAGGAGCTAATTCATTATTATGACGAGCTGCGCGACTGGAATATTAGCCGGCAGATTCCGTGGGGCATCCCGATTCCCGCCTTCCATGCGGCGGATGACCCAGACGATTGGATTTTTGATACGCGCGTCGATCAGACCGAGATTGAGGTGAATGGTAAGTCGTACATTCGCGACGAAGACACCTTTGATACGTGGTTTAGTAGTGGTCAGTGGCCATTTGTTACCACTGATGTGATGCAACAGGGCGACCTCAAGCGCTTCTATCCGAACGCAGTGATGGAGACTGGCGTGGACATTTTGCGTCCGTGGGTGGCACGTATGATTATGCTTGGGCTCTACGTGACGGGTGAAGTGCCATTCCATGACGTCTTTTTGCACGGCTTAATTTTGGACGGCCACGGTCAGAAGATGAGTAAGAGTAAGGGTAATGTGGTGAACCCGATAGAAGTGGTAGAAAAGTACGGTTCCGATGCCTTGCGTATTGGTATTGTGATGAACCGCTCGGCGGGGCAGGCGCAGGCCTTCTCGGAAGCCTCGGTGATTGCGGGGAGAAATTTCTGCAACAAGCTGTGGAATATCGCGCGCTATATCGAGGCGAAGGCAGACGAGGCAGGCGTGACTAATGATGCAGCCGACCATGCGAAGCCAACGCAGATTGCCGACCACTGGATTTATCAGAAGCTTGACCAAGCGCGGCAGACTTTGGATAGCCACCTTGCCAACTATCGCTTTGCTGAAGCAGTGGAGACAGTGTATCACTTCATCTGGGACGATTTGGCTGACTGGTACATTGAGGCTAGTAAGCAGGGTAGCGACCCAGCCTTTATGCGGCGGGTGCTCAATCAGGCGTTGCGCTTGGTACATCCGTTTGCGCCATTTGTGTCGGAGACAATCTGGACGACCTTGCGCGGCGACGATACGCTGCTGATTAGCCAGCACTGGCCACACCAGTTGGAGTATGCGGCGCGGCAGGCGGAGCAGTTTGAGCGCGTGAAGTCGCTGGTGACCGCGGTACGTAACATCACGGCGCAGTTACCAAACGGTAAGTACACCTTGGTGCACGATGACGACTCATTACTCTTGGAGCAGGGCGAACTAGTGGCGAGCCTCGCAAAATTAAAGCGCGTGAAAGTGGACCATACGCCACACGGGCTGCATGTAGTTGACCAGTTCACGACCTCTTGGCTAGAACTCACGCCAGAACAAATTGCCGACTATCAGAAGCATCTCAGTAAGCAACTCACGGCAGTGAAGGCGGAAATCGATGGTTTGGAGCGGCGCCTCAGTAACTCTGGCTACGTAGAGCATGCCCCAGCGGAATTGGTGGCGGAGAGTCGCAAGGCTTTGGCGGACAAGCGTCAGCAAGAGGCGAAGCTCGCGACCATCTTAAACGAAATTAATTAGCCCTAGGCGCGTCAACTCACACTTGGTAAATTAATAAGTTGATTAAATTTGCCAAAATAGTTGACAAGCCTAGCCTTGGCCTGCTATCATATGAATGATAATGGGCGTATTAGAATTGCCATTAAAGTCGACCGGCAAGACCCATGTTTGATCCGTTGACATCAGGATTTAAAAACGCTAACACTTCAAACAAAAAATAATTTAAGAAGGGAGTTTGAGTGGCTAAAAGACCAGATAAGGAAAGACTAACCGACGAAATAATGGACGACGACATGTCCGAGCCGGATGAGCTTGATGAATCGGATATCGACGACGACACCGTAATTGAGCCGAGCGACATCGACGAAATTAGCGACGACTCAGTGCGCATTTATTTGCGTGAGATTGGGCGCATTCCATTACTGAGCACGGAAGAAGAAAACGAGCTGGCGCAAGAAATTATTAAAAACGCCGAGCCTTTGAAAGAGGCGGAGACGCGTGACGCCGAAATTACGCAGTTGCTCAAGAATGACGAGCTGTCGCAGAGCGAGCGTGCCAAGTTGTTTGCCGAGCAGAGTAAGTTGCACCTCAAGATTAAGCGGTTGAAGCGGCCGAAGGATAAGATGGCCGAAGCAAATATGCGTTTGGTGGTGTCAATCGCCAAGCGTTACTCGGGGCGTGGGTTGGACTTCCTCGATCTGATTCAGGAGGGTAACACTGGTCTATTGCGTGCGGTGGAGAAATTCGACCCAAGCAAGGGTTTTAAGCTCTCGACTTATGCCACCTGGTGGATTCGCCAGGCGATTACTCGCGCCATCGCTGACCAAGCGCGCACGATTCGCATTCCGGTGCACATGGTTGAGACCATCAACAAGTTGATGCGCATCCAGCGCAAGTTGACACAGGAATTAAACCGTGAGCCAACGATTGAGGAGCTGGCGAAGGAAATGGACGAGACGCCAGAGAAGATTAAGTACGTCTTTAAGATTAAGCAAGACATTCAGTCACTCGACGCCACGATTGGCAATAATGACGATGACGATTCTTCGGAGCTAGGCGACATGATGGCGGACGACAAGGCGGCTAATCCAGAGGATACCGCGAGCGACCACCTCTTAAGCGAGCAGGTGATGGACGTGGTGAACGCGTTGTCGGACCGTGAGCAGAAGATTATCAAGCTGCGCTTTGGCTTGGACGGCGACCGGCCGCACACCCTAGAAGAAGTGGGCGCCGAGTTTGCCGTGACGCGTGAGCGCATTCGCCAGATTGAGGCCAAGGCGCTGGCGAAGTTGCGCAAAAACAAAGAGACCGAGCGGCTGCATGACTATCTTGGGTTGTAGCGATGAGTAACCTAGCGGCGGTCGGCGACAAAAAAGTTTTGGTGCTGATTGACGGCAAGTCGGTGTTTTACCGTGGCTACTATGCCATGCCAAATTTGACCACCAAGGATGGCACGCCGACTGGCGGTGTGTATGGCTTTGCGGTGATTGCACTGGAGCTGATTCGGCAGATTGCGCCCGACTATGTGGCGGTGGCGTGGGATAAGCCAAAGACCAACATTCGCCGGCGGTTGCAAATCTACCCTGAATACAAGGCAGGGCGGGTGACGCCACCAGCTGACTTTTACCAACAGATTCCGATTTTAAAGTCGCTGCTGGCGGCTTTTGGTTGGCCGTTTTATGAATTGGACGATTACGAAGCGGATGATATTATTGGCACTTTGTCAAGTCAGGCTAACGCGCAGGGCATTTATACCGTGATTATCAGCTCCGACCTCGATATGTTGCAGTTGGTGGATGACGACACTGCGCTGTTTGCCTTGAAGAAGGGGCTGGCTAACCTTGAGCAAGTTGACCGTGCGGCGTTCGAGCAAAAGTACGGCATCAAGGTAGAGCAGTTCCTTGACCTCAAGAGTCTGAAGGGCGACGCCTCTGATAACATCCCCGGTGTACCAGGGGTGGGGGAGAAAACTGGCCTAAGACTTTTGCAAAAGTACGACACGCTGGACGGCGTTTATGAAAATGTGGCGCAGGAATCGCCGGCGCTACGCGAGAAATTATTGGCGGGCAAGGCGTCGGCCTACATGAGTCAGGCACTGGCGCGCATCATGTGTGACGCGCCGCTCCAGCTTGACCTAAAGGCGATGGCGATGAGCAACTTAAATCGCGCGCAGCTTAGGCAACAGCTACTAGACTTAGAATTTACGTCACTGTTAAACCGTTTACCCGCGGACTACCAAGAGTCGGCGGCCGAACTGACCGCGGCGGTGGATGCGCTTCAATTGGTGACGCCCGCTGACCTTAAATTAGGCGACATTACGGTGGCGCAAGTGGTAGACGGTCAGCTCTACCTCAGTTCTGACGCCAAAACTGCGGCAGCTGTCACCTTCACACAGGCGGCGGCTCTGCTTGACGGCAAGTCGGTGGTGACGCACGATGCGAAGCTGCTCGCTGAGCAATTTTTGGCGCGCGAGCTAGACGTCACTTGGCGGGTGGCGTTCGACACCAAGCATGCCGCTTTTCTGCTTAATAGCCTCAATTCGCCAAAAACTTTGGACGAACTAACTAGTCTGCAGTATGGTTGCGCTACCTCTGTTATGCAGCTGGGGTATTTATGGCAGCTATACCATGAAGAAGCAGAGGCGCTACATCAAGTGCCAAAGCTAGAGCAGCTGGCACAATATATCGATTTCCCATTGCAAATTGTCCTCGCAAAAATCGAAAAACGTGGTATGTTAATCAACTCGGACCAATTAACCCTAATGTCGCACAATATGCAGCAACAGCTGGACGATATCAGAGGTCAGGTCTTTCAGCAGGTGGGTTGTGAGTTCAATTTGGCGAGTCCGAAGCAACTTAGTGTCATTTTGTTTGACCGGCTTCATCTGATGCCGACTGGCAAGCGCAACAAGCAGGGTAACTATTCTACGGGGGTAAAGGTGTTGGACCGCTTAGCGAAGACTAACCCCGTGGTGCGGTTGATTCAGCAGTATCGTTCGATTAGCAAACTCAAGTCAACTTATGCCGACGCACTGGCGGCGGCGACCGACTTGACCGGCCGCATCCATACGACCTTCAGTCAGGACGTGGTGTCGACGGGGCGGCTGTCTTCTTCTAACCCGAATTTACAAAACATCCCGACTCGCACGCCGCAGGGCAAGCAAATCAAACAGTGCTTTGTGGCGCCGGCGGGGCGGGTGATTGTGAACGCCGATTATGCGCAGTTCGAACTGCGCTTGGCGGCGGCGTTGGCGGGTGACCAAAAAATGATTGCCATGTTTAGCGACCCGAAAAATGACATTCACGCCATGACGGCGGCCGAGGCTTACGGCATCCCGCTTAATCAAGTCACGTCCGAGCAACGCCGTCACGCTAAAACCATCAATTTTGGTGTGCTGTACGGTATGAGCCCGAAGGGGTTGGCGGATGCGACGGGCATGAGTATGGCGGCGGCCGCGAAATTCATCGCGCGCTACTTTGAGATCCGCCAGCCGATTCGCGCTTACCTTGATAAGATTCTGACACAAGCCGAGACTGACGGTTATGTGGAAACGTGGTGCGGCCGGCGACGTCCGACACCAGACGTCAAATCGTCCAACTTCGTGGTGCGTGAAGCCGCCAAGCGCGCGGCTGCCAACATGCCGATTCAAGGCACCGAGGCCGATTTGATGAAGCAGGCCATGTTGAAAATCGAAGCGGAAGTAAAAAACGCGGTGCAAATCATGCAGGTGCACGACTCGATTATGCTGGAGTGTGACGAAGCCGCGGCGCCCGCGGTGGCGGCACAGGTCAAGGAAATCATGGAGCATATCGCGCCCGACTTGGGAGTGCGTCTGCTAGTCGACGTCAGCTACGGCCCATCGTGGGGTGAGCTGTAGACTTCACGTTTAAGAGTGGAACTTAGCCCGCCTCACTCGCTGGCGGGGCAGCCTTTGTTTGCCGCTTTGCTGGGACTTATAAAATTTGGTGCTTTACCCCGCTTATGGTATAATAGTATTATCAATCAGTGGGTAATAGGAGGCAAACAAAGAGATGAATTGGCTATGCCAAAATTACAACAAACAGAAGCGGGGGGCAATTATTAGACTCGCCCGCGCTACTCAAATGATGGTTGGCGCGGTGGCACCAGCTGTAATTAGTGAATTTTATCGTCGCGCCATCTGCCGGCTTGGCGTACTTCGGGCAAGCGGCACTCGCACTGTGGCGTTTGGCTTACTGTTCGCCGTGGCGCCGTTTGTTTTCGCAGTACCTACTTATGCGGCGGACGATAGCATGGTTAGTGTGACCGTTGACCAGAACGCCGCACTCCAACCCGCCGGCAATCTTTATAAAGCTACCGCGAATGTGACGGTAAAAACCAGTAAGTCGTTTGGTTTTAATCTCACCATGCAAGCCGACACGGCCGACCTAATTCATGCTACCGACCCGACCCATAAAATTTCTGCCATGCCGAGTACTAGTCCAGCGGACTTGAATGCCAACCAGTGGGGCTATGCTCTCGCGGCGCAAGCTACGAAGTTTCGTAAAGTTCCGGCAGTGAGTGACCCCGCGGCTGTCATTGCTGACGTCACGAAGGCTAAGCCCGCCGGCTGCGCTAACCCCGACGACTGCACCAAGCAAGTAATCTTTGCCGCTAACATTGACCCAGCGAAATTAGCCAGCGGCAAGTACTATTCCACAATCACTTACACCGCTACCGCCAAGACTCCGCCGCATGCGCAGGTGGTTGACCCGACCGTTTGCCGTTCGGGTGACCCAAAGAACGACTGCCAAGTTGATCTTGATGCTAACATGATTCCGGTGAAGTACACGGGCGACATCAATCACGCGGAGTGGACGAGTTTGGCGAACCGTGAGGACGCCGCGCATCAGGGTGAATGGTATGACTATAAAGATAATAGCAAGAAAGATACAAAGTGGGCGAACGCCGTAACGGTGAAGCCGGAGACGCTCGGCAAGTACCGAGGGCAGAACAAAGTGGTTGACCAAGCCGACATTTTGGGCCACTGGGTGTACATTCCGCGCTATGCCTATGAGGTGATGCGGCGTGATGGCACGGATAAGCCGGTTCCCGCGCAGAACTTTTTGATTCGCTTTGAGAAGACGACCACGCCAAAGCGCGTGCCGGCGGCCTGCCCAGAGCAGGGCAAGGATTATCGCACGGAGTGCTACCTTGACCGCGACTACATTAAGGGGAAGCCAAGCGCACAGGGTACGTGGGCGACCCACCCAGCTTTCACCTTCGGCACCAAGAAGCTTAATGGGCGCGACGTCCCCAATGAACTCAACGGCATCTGGTTTGCTAAGTTTGAAACGACTGGTTCTGTTCATCAGCCGACGGTGCTGCCAAATGAAAAGCATATTAATAGTAATACTAATGGCGTTGGGAAGATTGAAATAAGAGCTTTTTATGAGATTGCAAAATCACTTGGCGTGAAGGACCAGGCTAATACCGCGGGTATGACGCTGGCGGGCGTTACGTCAAACAATAATAACTTATCACGTTACAGTTCGCACCTAGTAAATAACACTGACTGGGGCGCCGTGACCTATCTCAGTGCCAGTAATTATGGCGCGGGGTATAATGGTGTGCAGATTAATGGTGATCATGTAAGTATAAATGATAATGACATTAAGTATTATGGCAGTATCACCGGCTGTGGGCCAGCGGCTGATGGTAGCAAGAAAAGATATGATGGCAATAGGGTGAAAGTTGATGGTAAGGCAAAGGTTGTCTCTGTGGCGTTAGGTACACAATCGGCTTGTAACGTTAGTAATACTCAGTATGCCTATAACGGCACCCTCGGGCAGCTCGCCAGCACCACCAACAATGTCTATGGCATCTACGATATGTCGGGTGGTGGAAGCGAGCGTGTTGCCGCGGCATATAACGAGAATACTCAGCAGATGGTAGAGCGAGAAATAAGAGAGGGTAAAAGTGTTGTTTGTAGTGATAATACAAAGCCACCATATACTAATCTTTATGACTTTATGGGATTCATGCATTGTACTTGGGCGAGTTGTGGTGGTCAGGCGTTACATGAAACGCATATTGACGGTGAGGTAATTGAAGTTAAAGATGACGCGCGCCACCATACTACGGATAATGGACGGCAATGGTTGAAGCAGCGAGGCGGATTTGTTGAAACTGCATACTATAGTATGGGAGGGGTTCGAGCAAATCATTCTGCATTTTGGTTCGTCCGTGGCGGCAGCTATAGCAATGGTTCGAACGCCGGGTTGTTTGCCTCGAATTCTGACAATGGCTACAGCTACAACTACAACAACGCGTTCCGCGTTGCTCTCGTGCCTGCCCTGCAAGACTAATTTCCGTGCGGTGGCAGAGCCACCGCGTACTGGCCGGGACAAGAGGTGAGGCGAGGTTTTCAGAGCTCTCGCCCACTTGGCCCAATTGTGGCCGAGTTAGTTTAGTGCAGCGCCACTGACTGTGCGCCCGCTTATCAGCTAATTAGCTTACCAGCTCGCCAATTCCTCAATTAATCGGCTTATCAGCCCACCAAACTCATCAGCCTGCCGGCTCGCTAGTTCACACCTCCGCCACCCTCCAACACTTGACGTCATCACGTCAAAATGGTATAATAACAGCATGAAGCGTGGAAAATTTGGTTTAGTTTTATTAATCATCATCGTATTTATGGTGATGGTGGGTGGCATTATTTGGGTTGGTTCAAGTTTGACCAAAAACACTGCCAACCGTCCAGCCGCTAATGTGCAAGAAAAGCAGGTCAAGGTGCTCGACCAGCCAAAGGCCGACACTGTTCTGACCCTTACGGCGCGCGGGCCAATTACCGCGCAGGAGGAGCGTTACTTTGTCAGTATGACCATCACTCAGACCAGCCGCAAGTTATACGTCTACCAGGGTTACGCTAACAAGGTGGTTGGCAAGATTGAGCTAGACAACCAGCCACAGGCCTTCGCCGACCTCTTGCTTGCACTGAAGAACAACGGCTTTGCCGATACGGTCAAAACTAACGCAGAGAAGAACGCCGCCATTTGCGCTAACGGCCAGCTGATTGAGTTCAATCTAAAGGATGGCCAAAAAGACGTCGTTAAGTCGTGGGTTACGTCGTGCGGTGTCGGCACTTTCGCCGGCAACAGCCAGCCCGTCATCGACTTGATTCAGCGTCAGTTCCCAGGCGGCAAAAAATTAATTAGCCAGACGGCGCAAAATATTGTCGACCCGAATGCGGCGCCGCAGAATGGATTAAACTTTAAATTCTAAGAGGCAATATGAAGCGAAACACTGTAGCAACCACTAAAACCACCATTTATTTGTCGGACGAACTGCGCGCGGCGGTGAAGAAGCACATTATCGACACGGGCGAGACGTTATCGCATTTTGCCGAAGTCGCGCTGCGGTCGCAGCTAGAAATTGACGAGTCGCGCGCGGGGCAGAAGCGCATCGCCGAACTCAAGCAGTCCGACGAGCTAGATAACATCATTAAGGATTTAAGTAAGTAATGCCCGAGCTGCCGGAAGTTGAAACCGTGGTGCGCGGACTTGAGCGACTCACGGCGGGGCAGCAAGTGCAGTGCGTCACGGTGTTTAGCCCGCGGTCGTGGCGAGTGACGCCCACCGAGCAGGCGGCACTGCTGGGCGCGACCATTGTCGCGGTGCGTCGGCGGGGTAAGCTCATCATTATTGAACTAAATAATGGTTGGTCGCTGTTGTGTCACTTGCGCATGACGGGGCAGCTGGTATGGCGTCCGCAGCAAGGCGAAGCGTGGGGCGCCGGTCACCCGAACGAATCGCTGGTTGGCGCTCTACCAGATAACACCACGCGCGTGGTGCTGACTCTCACGGCGGGTACGCTGTATTTTAACGACCAGCGCAAGTTCGGCTTCATGCTGATGTGGCGCAC
The DNA here is from genome assembly GCA_947253945.1 of uncultured Candidatus Saccharibacteria bacterium. Classification (GTDB taxonomy): domain Bacteria; phylum Patescibacteriota; class Saccharimonadia; order Saccharimonadales; family Saccharimonadaceae; genus Nanoperiomorbus. The sequence continues at coordinate 42,788 of CAMYAY010000002.1, read as the reverse complement.
TGCCGAATTGAACAACTTTCCGTTTATCCAGCAACTTGGCCCTGAGCCTTTGGTGGGTAATCCGACTAAAGAATTTATTCAGCGCATCCGGCGCCACGCCAAGACCTCTGTCAAGGCGGCACTGCTCAATCAGGCGGTGTTGGCGGGAGTGGGTAATATTTATGCCGACGAGAGTTTGTATCGTGCGCGTCTTCACCCCGCCACGAAGGTTGAGGCGCTTAGTGACGACCAGCTTGCGGCGCTGCTCGCTGCCGTCCAAGCGGTGATGCGCCAGTCGATTGCGGCCGGCGGGTCGAGCTTACGTAATTATGTGCACGCCGACGGCACGCGGGGCGACTACCTTGATTTGTTCGCGGCGGTGTTCAACCGTACGGGGCAGCCTTGCCGTCGTTGCGGTACTGAAATTATTAAAATCAAGGTTGCTGGCCGCGGCACTCACATTTGTCCACACTGCCAGCCGGCGCCGCGCGAAATTGGACAATAAATTAATTATAAAAAGCCCCCGCAGTGCGGGGGCTTAATTGTACATTAGAGGGGGAGATAGAAAACGTCCGCATTGCGGAAGATTGCCAAGTCGGCGGCGGTGCAAGGAATGTATTCAAATTCATAACTTAGCTTGCCGTCTTCGTAGTCTTTGCTGTCGGGGTGAGAGTTCAACTCGATAGCTTGGACGATGGCGTCGCGGCAACCGTTGACGGTGACGTCAGCTGCGCCGCTAATCACACAGATGTTCTTGAGGTAAAAATCACTACTAAGTCGGCCATCGCGGCGCAAGAAGAGGCGGCCATTGTCTTGACCATCTTGCACCACGGCTTGGTCTGTGGCGTAGCGGTCGTAAATTACCAGCATCGTCTGCTGCGCGCGGTAGTCCTTGATGGTTTGGTCGACATAAATGGCGACGTAGTAGCGCGCGTGGAGGTCAACAACCTTGCTACGGGTAATTTCTTCCACCTCGTGCTTAAACGCTTGGTTCATCTCGTCATAACTTATGAGTGACATAGTGCTCCAATCTCGAAACTAATGGGTCAAAGTACATCCGTTCGGATAACCGAGGTGACCCGCAGGATGCCATTATTATGCCAATTTATGCGTGAATTGTCAAGAGGCTGGTGTGCTGAATTTACTGTGGCGGGCAAGGCAACTAGGCGGCGGCATGTTTAAGTATAGAAAATGGGGGGGCGTTGTGCCCCCAGCGGCTATTTTAGATAGCCCAGTAAGGTTTCGACTTGGCGCTGGTAGTAGTAGGCGTCGAACTCGATTATTTTTGTGTAGTCGTCTAAGTCGGCGCTGCGCACGCCGGCGTTAACTAGATCAGTTTTATACTTTAGTAACACGTCGCTGCCGGCAATCTGGTTTTTCTCGGCGGCGAGTACATATTCTACCCACTTTGGTGATTCAAACGCCATCATTAACCAAACTAGCCTATCCCGTTTCTCATCAGTAGCTGTCGGCCAAGCTTGCTCTACGAGTTGCTCGACTTGCTTAATGTTGGCTTCGTTCAAACTCATGTATAATGTTTCATCTATTATGGCATCAGTTTCTTCGGACGTAGACATTCTGACGACGCCAGTTTTAGTGTCTTCTAAAATTTTATAAGGCAATACCTTAGGGGATGCTTCATCATCTTGAATTGTAATATCGTAGCAATTGAAGTTGCGCCAGCAGCATTTGTGACCTATAATTTTGCGACCGTGCTTTTTTGCGAAGTCCATGACGGCAGGGCTGACTTCCTCGGCAGCGCTATCAGCTGCGCCAGTGTCTTTATTATCGGAAGCGTTATTGTCTGTGCTGTCACTTGCGTCTTTATTGTTGTTTGCGCCATTATTTACGGTTTTATTATCGGAAGCGTTATTGTCTGTGCTGTCACTTGCGTCTTTATTGTTGTTTGCGCCATCATTTACGGTTTTATTATCGGCAGTGTCATCGGCGGCGTTCTGCGTATCCCATAGTATAGTCATAGCTTCTTGATCTGTCGACATCCTGATGTCGCCAGTTTTGACGTCCTCTAAAATCATGCGGGGCAACCCTATGCAAGCCGTCCTGCCTTTTTGAAGTATGGGGACGTAACACTTGAAGTTGTCCCAGCGGCGGTTATATTTGGCAGTTTCGTAACCGTGCTTTCTTGCGAATATTAGGATGGCAGGGTTGACTTCGCTAGTTTTATCATTAGTGGGATTGGTTGGTTGCATTTTGCTTCCTTTCTTATACTATTCTGTATATATTATAGTAGAATTTTATACTGATTGGTGATGTGGCGGTTCTTTGGGGTGTATTGTGTGAATCATCGGGTGCTATTTTAGATAGTTCAACAAGGTGTCGACTTGGCGTTGATAGTATTGGGTACTAAAGTCGGTTATTATCATGCGGTGCAGCTTGGTTATCATGTATTTTTTGTAGGTGGTCCCACGTGCAGCGGCATTAATTAGATCATACTCGTGTTTTATTAAAATATCGCTGCCGGCAATCTGGTTTTTCTCGGCGGCGGATAAATATTCACTCCACTCTGGCGACTCAAACGCCATCATTAGCTTGATTAGCTTCTCGCGTTTTTCAGTAGTGGCAGTCGGCCAGTCTCGTTTTACGAGCTGTTTAGCTTGATCAATGTTAGTCCAGTTATCACATGCGCTTCCTACTTTGTCCATTATGGCAAAAGTTTCTTTGAATGTTGACATTCTGATGTTGCCGGTTTCGATGTTCTCTAAAACCATATAAGATAGTGTTTCGTAAGGGTCGTCACCTTTATGTATAAGCTCATAGTAATTGAAGTTGTGCCAGCTGTAGCTGTGACCTGTAACTTCACAACCATATTTTTTTGCGAAGTCTACGATATCAGGTCTAACTTTGCTGACTTTATCGTTGGTGGGATTAGTTGGTTGCATTTAGTCTTCTTTCTTAGATTATTCTGTATATATTATAGTAGAATTTTGCGCTGGCTGGTGACATGGCGGTCCTTCGGCATGCTGCGCGAGTTGTTTAAGAAGTCGGCTTACTCTAGATAGTTCATTAAGGCTTCGACTTGGTTCTGGTAGTAGTGGGCGTCGAAGTTGATTATCATTGTGCCGTGGTCAGCGATGCCGCGCGCGCCGGCGTCTACTAGCTTGTCTCTGTACTTTAATAAAATATCGCTGCCGGCAATCTGGTTTTTCTCGGCGGCAAACAAGTATTCATCCCATTTTGGCGACTCAAACGCTATCATTAGTTTGATTAGCTTCTCGCGTTTTTCAGTAGTGGCAGTCGGCCAAGCTTGTTCTACAATCTGCTCGACTTGCTTAATGTTGGCTTCGTTAATGTCCGCTCTGCTAGATTCTGTTAACATGTCAAAAGATTCTTTAGGCGACGACATCCTGATGCCGCCAGTTTTGACGTCTTCTAAAATTACGAGAGGATACCCCGTGAAAGACACCACGCCCTTTTTCAATATTGCTGCATAGCATTTGAAGGTGCGCCAGTTAAAGTTGTACTTTACGTCTTCAAAGCCGTGGTCTTTTGCGAATTCTAGGATTTTGGGGTTAACTTCGCTAGCTTTATCGTTGGTGGGATTAGTTGGTTGCATTTGGTTTCCTTTCTTAGATTACCTTTGTTATATATTATAGTAGAATTTTGCGGCGGGCGAGGGTGGCTAGACTTCGCTTTGGAACTTGTCGTGAACCTCCTTGAGGTGGGGGTTGGTGACGTGGGTGTAAATTTGCGTGGTGGCAATGCTGCTGTGGCCAAGCATGGTTTGCACCGAACGCAGGTCGGCACCGTTCATTATCAGGTCGGTGGCAAAGCTGTGGCGCAGGGTGTGCGGCGAGACGTGCTTGGTGATGCCCGCTAGTTGAGCGTAATTTTTTACGAGTCGTTGCACAGAGCGGGGTGTGATGCGGCGCAATTCAATTTCGCGCTGGCTGGTGACGTGGCGGTCTTTCGGCATGTTGCGCGAGTTGTTCAAAAAGAGTGGGGGCAGGTCGTCGATGCGGCTTGCGAGGTAATCTTCTACCGCCGCAGCCGCGCGCGGGTTGATGAAAATCGGGCGGTCTTTATTGCCCTTACCACGCACCATAAATTCACGGCGCTTAGTGTTGACGTTGTCGCGATTTAAGTTGCACAGCTCACTGACGCGCATGCCGCCGGAGAAGAGCAGCTCCAAGATGGCGCGGTCGCGTAGGCCGTTGGGTGAGTCGAGGTCGATGGCGCCAAATAGCCGCGCCACTTCTTCGGCCAGCAAAAACGACACCTGCTTGTGCTCAACTTTTGGCAGCATAATCTTTGCGGCGTTGAGGGTGGGGATGTCGCGGATGGCGCAGTACTTGAGGAAGCTGCGCAGCGCCACCAGATAATAATTTTGGGTTATGGTCTTCAGCTCGCGGCCTTGGTCGTCAATGTAGCGGTTGAGCCAGAGGCGATACTGACGGATTAGCTCGTCGTTTATCTGGTCAACGGTAATGTCGCCGGCGAATTCGGCGAAGCGGTCGAGATAGAGGTGGTAATTTTCCGCCGTGCGCAGCGCCCGCCCGCGTTCCACTTCGACGTACTCCACAAAGTCCGCAATCAAGTCGCCCAAATAGTATTTTTGTTGGTTGTTTTGCGGTTGATTCATACTCAAATTTTACCACATTTGGTATAATATAAGCATGGCCCCGTAGCTCAATTGGATAGAGCTGCTCCGTCCTAAGGAGAGGGTTGTACGTTCGATTCGTATCGGGGTCACCAGTATTATTATGAGTAAAAAGCAGTTTATCGGTCAGCATCCGGGGGAGAAAATATTGTTCGTTTTCCAGCAGCATATTTTGGCGTTGCGGTGGGGCTTTATTGCCGTGCTGATTGGCCTTGCGGTCGGCTCGCTACCGTTCATTATCTGGCAAGATAATGTGCAGCTATTGTGGGGCGCGCCGCTGGGGTTCTGCTTAGGGCTGATAGTGCTGTTTTATAAGTGGATAAATTGGCGGTTTTCGTACTTTTTAGTTACCGACGAGCGCATCCGCCAAGTGGTGCAGCGCGGGTTGTTTAACAAGTCCGTGATAGACATTAACCTCAATAAGGTGCAAAATGTCAGTTACAACATTCCAGGGTTGTTTGGCAGTATGTTCGGCTTTGGTACACTGGTACTACAGACGATGGTGGGCAATATGGTGATTCGCCGCGCCGCCCATTGTGAAGAAAATTATGCGCGCCTGACCGATGCGATTCGTGCCGCGGGTGGATTAGAGAAGGATGATGATGAAAATTAAGTTACGCAATATATTTAAGAAGAAGCTAGATGCCAACTCGCTCAAGATTACGAGCGAGAATATTGCCGAACACCGCAAGGAGGTGCTGGCGGCGGGGCGCAAGTTTAAATATCCGGTGCAGATTTCTGGCAAAAAAATTGTGTTCGGGTCGGCGGCGATTGCCTTGGTGGTAGTTAGCGCATTTAGCGTGTACGTGTGGCACAACTTGTATCGTGTGCAAAATACGGCGGCGCTGTTTTATAACGCGGCGCGAGTACTGCCTTTGCCAGTGGCGCGGGTGGATGGCGAGTCGGTGCGGTTTGACGCTTACCTCAGACTGATTCGCGCGGACATTCATTATTATATTACGCAGGAGCGACGGGCGTTTAATAGTAAAGAGGGCAGCGAGGAGCTGAACTTCCATAAACGCAACGAGCTACGCAATGCCGAGCGGGCGGCGTACGCGCGCAAGGTGGCGCGGCAGATGGGGTTGAAGTTGACCGACCAAGAGCTGCAAGACAAGATAAACGCTGACTTAAAGGCGGACAGCTCGACCGAGGAGACGCTAGTGAACACCTTAAAGGAGTACTACGGCTGGTCAATGGACGACTACCGGTCGGTGTTGCGCGGGCAGCTTTTGGAGCGCAAGGTGGCGTTCGCGCTTGATACTGACGCCAAAGCGAAGCTTGACCAGATACAGGCGCGGTTGCAGAAGGGTGACGATTTTGCCACTGTGGCGCGTGAGATGAGTGACGACGCGGACAGTAAGCAGCGGGGCGGCGCCGTGGTGGTGACGCGGAGCACAGAGGACCCGACGGGCGTGTTGCGCGCCATCAAGGGCAAGCAGCCGGGGACGGTCTTGCCGCCGCTGCAGGTGAAGTTGGCTGATGCGTACTATTATTATATTGTGCGATTTGACGGCATCGACAAGGACGAATTTACCGACAAGGAGCAGACAAAGTACTCGCTAATAACAGTGCGGCTGAGCAAGTTCGACCACGACTTTAAGCAGTTAATTGAACAAAATAAGATTACGGAATATATCGCCGTCCCGCGCGAGCAAGACCTCAAAGTCAAGTCGGCGAAGTAGGGGCTGAGTAAGGTTATAGGAGATATTCAAATGGCAAGCGGTAGGAAGTTTGTAGCAAAAACGAAGGATGTCAACCTAATCGTAAACAGGGCCGATTCCTTTAGTGTTCGTTATGTTAATTGTAAAAAAGAGCTATTTCAGATTGAAGAAACGCAGTCTGGTATAAAATTTGTTCAGATGAAAAAGGTGCCGGCTGCTTGTTGGCTGTGGTGGCTGGCTCAGGGTGCCCCTGAAGTTGTTGTTGCGCTGCCGGAAAACATTGATGTTTGTGAGCTTGAAGCTGAATCAAACCAAGTTGTGGTGGCAGATATTAAGGCTGACAAGATTTATGCAGAGGTCCACAATGGCAAGGTTGAGGCGAGAAACGTCATTGCGAACGATGTCTTTTTGAAGTGCTTTAATGGCTCGGCTGTGGCTAGGAATGTTGAGGTGGCTAATGTGTGCACGGTTGACACGTTAAACGGCACGAGTGCTTTGATGGGAGCGATTGTAAAGGGCGCAAGTCTTGAGGTGACTTGCGAGAACGGCACGACTGAGGTATCTGACGAGAATAAAGCCAGTCTTATTCACAAACCAGATGGCTGCGCCCGTTACGTCGTGCGTTGCCTGAATGGCAAAGCTGTTGTGAAGTAGGGCGGGTTGTCCTAGTGTTTTTGTCGCCTATGCCGGCGCTGGCTATGCTTATTTTAGGTTTACTTTTCGCGTAGTGCTCGGCAACTTTGCGCAGTAGTGCGGTGGTAGCGCCGGGGTTCTGATTGAACGTCGGTGAACGCGGTGGCAAAATTTGCCGCTTGGCGGTGAAAAGTTTGGTGATTTGATTGTGCCTATGTTATAATTTAAACGCAAATGCCTGAGTGGCAGTTTAACAAGATGTAACTTACGGAGGTAACATGACCCGCAACCGCAGCACTGAAAAGCGCCGCTGGCTACTTTTAGGCCTTGCTACTTTAGCCGCAGCTTTTCCTTCGCTAACAACCACTAAGACAACTCACGCCACTGACGATAATACTGTCAGCATTAGCGTTGACCAGAGTGCAGAGCTAAAACCCGTTGGCAACCTACACAAGGCTACTACGAATGTGACCGTGAAGACCGGCAAGCCATATGGCTTCAATCTTACCCTACATGCGACCGGCTCGCCTGATTTGGTTAATCAGAAGGATGGCAATCATCGCGTCAAATCTCTGCCGGTTAGCAATGATTCCGCGTCTCTCGCGGCTAATCAATGGGGATACAACAACCGCAATTCAAACATGTATTTTTATGGTGTTCCGGATGGGTCTAGCCCAGCCGTTATCGCCGACGTTACCAAGGCTAAACCAGCCGGTTGTACTAATCCAGCAAATTGTACGAAACCCGTCACTTTTGCCGCTAATGTCGACCCAGCAAAATTAGCCAGCGGCAGCTACAGCACTGCCATTATGTACACGGCCACTGCCAAGCCAAAGCCAGCTCCAACTGTTGATCCAACTATCTGTAAGTCTGGTGATCCAAAGAACGATTGCCAAGTTGACCTCGACCCAAACATGATACCGGTTAAATACACCGGCAGCACCACCAATGCTCAGTGGACTAGCCTTGCAAATCCAGAGGACAGCTCAAACCAGGGCGAATGGTACAACTATAACCAAAAGCAGTGGGCGAACGCCGTAACCGTGAAAGACCCGAGCAAGTATAAGACGGGCAAAGATATGGTGGTCAACCAGGCCGACATCCTCGGCTACTGGGTCTACATCCCACGTTATGCCTATGAAGTGATGCGGCGCGATGGTACAGACAAGCCTGCTCCAGCTCAGAATTTCTTAATTAGCTTCGAAAAAACAACCACGCCGAAGCGTCGTCCAGCAGCTTGTCCGGAGCGGGGCAAGGATTACCGTGAAGATTGCGATCTCAATCGTGACTACATTAAAGGCCAGCCAAGCAATACCGGCACTTGGGCTACCCACCCAGCCTTTACCTTTGGCACTAAAGAACTCAACGGCATCTGGTTTGCTAAGTTTGAAACAACTGGCACTAGGTCTCAGCCTACTGTGCTGCCAAATGAGACTCATATTTTTACTGGTTATAATTACAACAACAAAGACAACGATAAAGTAAGCACATTTTATTCACTTGCTACAACTGTAGGCATTAATGACCCCAATAATGTTAATATTGATAGTAGTAAACCCGTTGCTGCTAATAACAATCATCATCTTAAAGCATTTAGCTCTCGTATGGTTAATAATAATGACTGGGGTGCAGCTGTGTATCTTTCCGCTAGTAAGTATGGTGCCGGTTATAATGGAGTTCAGATAAATAGTAATAGCGAGCTTCGTCAGCGTGGCGATAATAGTTATTATGGAACTACTGGCTGTGGACCATATGATAGAGGAGATAATACGCCATATTTTTATAGAGGTGAACAGTACCTAATAGATTTACATAAGTATAAGTCCGTAGATTTTGGGAATATTGGCACTCAACAGGCTTGTAGCGGTGATGGCATTCGTGCTTATAACGGCACAATTGGCCGGCTTGCTAGTACCACCAATAATCCAACCGGAGTTTATGATATGTCTGGTGGTGGCTGGGAGTATGTGGCGGCAGCTTATGACGTGAGCCATAAGAATAATATAGATGATTACCGTAGTTACGACACTAATTTTATATCTAAAGCTAGTTCGCCATATAGTAATATATATAATTTTAATAATACTAATGGGTGCACCTTTGCTACTTGTGGTGGCCAAGCTCTCTATGAAACCAATGACGGTCGTGGTGATGGCTTGCACCAGTGGAATAGCAGTTATATGGGTTTTGTTACCGATATAACAACTAAGTATTTTGGTGACGATAAGAAATACAGCAGTGGTTATCCTATATTTGGACGAGGGGGTTATTCTACTAGTGGGTCGGAGGCGGGAATATTTTATGCTGATGCAAACTATGGCATTGGAACGGATTTTGCCTTCCGCGTCGCGCTCGCGCCTGTTTTGTAAGCTAAAATTTCGTCATCAGGGTGTCTCGGAGGCTTTAGCTGGTGGCGGCCGCGAGCTTGCGGCGCCGTGGCATCGCCATTTTTAAGCCGTAACCAGTGGCATAAGCCAGCCCCGCGGCTTTGCGCACGAAAAAATTTGGTGAATTATTGCGCTTGTGCTATAATGCAAGTATCTAGCCGGTGGTGGCAGAGATAAACCCAAAGAGGAGAATAACCAAAATGGAGGACAAAAACAATATGAGTAAATTACGGCAAACAGCTGCGGGGGGGGGGTAAACTTTTAAGCCTTGTCGCTCTCGCGATAATTCTGTTAGGTTTTGCGGCACCAGCTCACGCTGCCGACGATAATGCCGTCAGCATTGCCGTTGACCCGGCGGCGCAACTCACTCAGCAAGGTAAATTTTATAAAGCCACCACTAACGTTGCGGTCAATACAGGTAAGCCGTATGGATTTAACTTAACCATGAAAGCTGATGGTAATGGTGATTTAGTCAACACCATCGACCCCAGCCACCGAATTTCTAACATGTAAAACGACAGTGGATATAGAGGCATTGAGGGCATACCGGCCAATTCCTGGGGGTATTATATGTACGATTGGCACCACAATATTACAGTAAGACCTGTATATGGGCATGTACCAACCGCTAAGGATGGCGAAAGAACATTATTAGGTGTTACTGCGGCGGAGCAGAAAGGTTGTAACACCAATCATTCCAATTGCACAAAAGACGTTGTCTTTGTTGCTAATATCGACCCAGCAAAGCTCGCCAGCGGCAGTTATTCCGCTTCCATTATGTATACTGCCACTGCTAGGCCAAAGCCGGCATTCACTGACTGGGACCAGCGCACAGCAAAGGTTAGCCCATCAGAAGTATGCCGTTCGGGCGATAATAATAGCTCTTGTTTGGTTGACCTCGATAAGAATATGATACCAGTAAAGTATACCGGTACGACGACTAACGCGCAGTGGACCAGCATTTCTAATCCAGAAGACGAAGATGCCAAGGGTAATTGGTATGACTACGGTAAAAAGCAATGGGCCAATGCCGTGACGGTCAAGAAGGAGGCTCTCGCTAAATACCAAGGCCAAGATAAGGTGGTAGACCAAGCTGATATCCTTGGTTTCTGGGTCTACATACCACGTTATACTTATGAGGTGATGCGCCGTGATGGTACCGATAAACCAGTCAAGGAGCAGAATTTTGACATTAAATTTGAGAATACTAAGACACCAAAGAAACGCCCACAGGCCTGCAAGACTGGCAACGGTAAAGATTACCGCACCGAGTGTAACGTTAGTCGTGAGTTACCACTGATGGGTGGTGAAGTGTCTACCTGGAGTACTCATCCGGTATTTAGTTTTGGTAAGAAGGAATTGAACGGCGTTTGGTTTGGTAAGTTTGATGTGACTGGAGATGCTATTCAGCCAACAGTGTTGCCGAACGAATCTTATATGTCTGGCAATATCGGTGGCATAGAAGATAGAATGAGTAGCTTCTATGCGTTAGCTAAAACCTTAGGAGCTAATGATCCGGGTAATGTTGGCGGCGACAATATCTCTACTGCGCAGAATAATCATCATTTGACTAAATTTAGCTCTCATATGGTGAATAATAATGATTGGGGTGCTGTAGTATATTTATCTGCTAGCAAGTATGGCGTTGGATATAATGGTGTTCAAAAGAATGCGCAAATATCGTTTGTAGATAGCTGGGGCACTACCGGCTGCGGCCCGTCTGCTGATGGAAGTACTGATTCCTATCGTGATGTTGGTACTTTTGGTGCGCAATCTGCCTGTAGCACTGAGAATTTGCAGCGCGCCTATAACGGTTCGATCGGTCAATTGGCTAGTACCACTAGCAATGTTACAGGTATTTACGACATGTCAGGTAATGGTAAATATGTTGCTGCTAGCTATATAAATAATCACAAAAAAGATGATAGTGGGAACAAAGATGAGAATGAACGTTTTATATCAGCAGTGCATTTGCCATATGCTAATACATATAACATTGAGAATCTAAATGATTGTACTTTTGATACTTGCGGCGGACAAGCGCTTTATGAAACTAATAATGGCAAGGGTAGTGGCAATGGTAAATATCAATGGAAGAACAGTTATCTGAATATGAATTTTTGGGGATATAACGCGTGGTTGATTCGTGATGAATTTTATAGTGTTTATCATGGTGGCGGTCAGTTCTATATTAGCTTAAATACAGGGCCGTATACTAGAGTTACCTACTACGCGTTCCGCGTGGCCCTCGCGCCGACGGCACAGAATTAATGTATCCGCGGTGGCATGCCGAGTGGTAAAGTCATCATCCGCTAGCCCCTTGCCATTTTAAACACAAGTGCTATAATGTGTTTATATAGTGGAGGTGGTTAGCAACCACGTAAATTGCGCATAGGCGTCAGTGGAGAGGATGAGTTTTATGTTGGTACCAAATACGAGGCAGCTAGCGAAAGCTAATTGGTTGCCAATTGCTGTTGCGGCCATGGTGATTGCGTCGGCGGCGGTGGCGCTGCCTGCTAGGGCTGAGTCGGGTCATACTCCGGATTGCGGAGGTAGTTTTGGCGATGATAACCGAGTGTGTTTATCGATTAGCGCTAGCGATGTTAAGCTAACCAAGAACAAAGACATCAATCAAGGCCTAGGCTCGGTTTCGCTTATTGCCGTTACGCAGCATAGCTATGGCTCTACGCTTACGATGCAAGCGAAAGATCCTGATTTGGTGAACGAGAAAGATCCGTCGCAGCGAATTACGAGTACTAAGGTGGCTAGTGATGGCTTGGCAGCCAACCAGTGGGGAGTGGCATATGCTGTTGCGCCAGATAAAAAAGGTAAAAGTGGAGAGGTCCCTCCAAAGCTTACGAAGCTACATGGCTTGCCAGCTAATAACCAGCCGGATGTAGTATTTGATACCGACCCATCATCTAATGATGTCAGAGGTGATTTACGCGCGGTTGCGGTTGGCGTAACATTTAATGCTAATATCGATGGCAACAAGCTAAAGACTGGCACCTATAGCACTTATGTCACTTATAGCCTTACTGCTAAGCCGCGCCCGAACCCAATTGGCGGCAGCTCAGTTTGTCGTGCGGGTGACCCACAGAACGACTGTCAAGTTGACCTCGATGACAATATGATCCCAGTTCAATACACTGGTAGCACAAGTAATGACGAGTGGACTTCAATGGCTTACCCGGAGGGTAGTAATTATGTCGGTCAGTGGTACGATTATAACCAGAAGCGCTGGGCTAACGCGGTGACGGTAAAGGATCCTAGCAAGTACAAGGGTAAGAGCATGGTGGTTGACAAGGATGATATCTTGGGCTTCTGGGTGTACATTCCACGCTATGCTTATGAGGTGATGCGTAAGGAGTATACGAACTCTCCGATCACTAAGCCAGAGGACTTCCAGATTCACTTTGAAAAGGCGACTGATGTCAAGCATACGCCTGGCGAGTGCTTATTTAATGATACAAACTCACACTCATTGGCGCCGCTTTACCGTGACGACTGCTCGTTAACTCGCACTTACGTGGCGGGCAAAAATCCGGATAATTCTACTTGGGCGACTCATCCAGCATTTACTTTGGGCACAAAGGAACTCAACGGCTTCTGGATAGCTAAGTTTGAGCCAACGGGCGACGATAAGCAGCCGACGTTTTTGCCGGGGCAGAGGATAATGACAGCGGATGTTTCGACAGCAGACTATGGTCGGAAGTATACTACTTCTACTACGGTGGGTGTTAAGGACCCAGGCAATGTTGGTGGCAACACGGACTTTACTCCTCCGGACCAGAATAATAACCATTTGGCTGAGTTTAGCTCACGCATGATACGTAGCAAGGAATGGGGCGCGGCAGCCTACTTGTCCTCTAGTAAGTATGGCGCTGGTGTGAACAAAGTGCAACCAAATGCTTTCTACTTGGACAGTGATGGGGTAAGTTTAGAGAAGGATAGGCCGATGTTCTCGAAATATGGTGTTGATATAGGCGGTGGCAGTACGAATTACACCTTTAGCGACATGATTTCTGGTTGTGGCCCAGCGAACGCGGGCGACTTCAAGGAAGTTTATAACGATTATGGTACGCTTGGCACGCAGGATGCTTGTAGCAAGAGTGACCCGCAACGCTCGTATAATGGCTCGTTAGGGCAGCTCGCTAGTACCACGGGTAACATTTATGGCGTTTATGACATGGTAGGCGGCGGCTCTGAGTATGTGGCCGCAACGTATGGAACGGATAAGGACCATTCGTTTATGGACCCTAATCACATGCAGAATCCGGCGGTGCCACCATATGTTGACATATTTGTCTTTACTAAGGTAAAAAAGGGGTATAACATATCTAACTGCACTTGGGAAATGTGCGGCGGACAAGGCATACATGAGGTTAATGCAAGAAATGATGGCGGCGAGGATATTGTAGGCCAATGGGGTGCTAACGGCGGGTTTGTTAGTAGCGATGACCCGTTGTACCTGCGTGGCGATAGCTCATATGGTATGTCTAAGGGAACTAATGTTTCGCTGTTTGCATCAAGCGCGGATGATGCTAAGAAAGCTTATAGCAATACTACCTTCAGAGTGGTGATGAGTAAGTGGCGTTAAGTTGGAGTGTCAGCGTTGAGAGACAATTAAAGTACTAGTGCAGCTATTAAAGCTAGCAAGGCGGGCTGTTGTGCCCGCCTTTAGTGTACCTGCAGCCCTAGTTATTGCACAAAAAATGTGCACGAGTTGCTGAGATTGTTTGGTGTGGCATTTGCTACAAAGAGCTAGCGCAGTTTAAGCTTTAATGACGCAATAGTGACTTCGCCGCCAGGCTTAGGTATTTTGTGGCACTCACCACTACTCGCGACTAAGACTTTTGTTATATTAGCATAGCTAACAGGGTTAATTGGGCCAGGTGAATACATAAAATAATTGCACGGTTTGAGTGTCTGCTGTGGCTGAGCTAGTTGGGGCGGTGTGCGGCCGGTGTCTGGCTGGTCTAGGTCTGAATTGTTTAATTTTGAAAGCTTTCGGCTATTTAAAAGCGCCCGCGTGACGGGCGGATTTTGTGTGGATATAAGAAAAACCGCCACTTTGGGATTTCTCCCGTTGGGGCGGTAAACAGTCTAGGTTTTTACGTTCCTGAGATACTTCCACCTCGCAGGGTGGGCTAGAGGACGAATCTCGCAGTTTTCGTACTCTAGTGGGGCTTATAAGCCTTCAAAGTAAATGTGGAACTGGTTGAGTCGTGAGTTTGGAGCTAACGACTGTGATTGCTTTTTCATAAGCCCTTTTATAATAGCAAGTATAGCCAAAAATGTCAATAGTTTGGGCTGGGGTACAATATAGCATGAAATGCATACTAGTCCAAAAAACGGCGCGAAAAATCTGTGGAAAACAAGTGTGTAAAATTAAATAACAGAGGTGGAGCAGGTGGTAAACGCCGCCGCTGCGCCCATAAAAATTTGTGGAAAACTTTGCCGCAAATTGTGGGAAAAGTCGGCAAAATCGCTTAAATTGCGGGCGCGGGTGGGGCGCCGATGACGTTCGCGCTAGCCATTTTGCTACCTGCGCCGGTCGGTTTCAACGTTAAATTTTAGCTAGATTTAGTTTTACGGGTCGAGTCTTTGCGGCGCGTGGGCTAGCTTGTCGGAATCCAACCAATTAATTTAGCCGACTAGCTGGCAAGGGGCACAGAGACACCAAAAAAGCCCGCCGTAGCGGACTTAGAATAATTTTGGTGGGCTGAAAGAGGCTCGAACTCCTGACCTCGTCCACGTCAAGGACGCGCTCTAGCCAACTGAGCTACCAGCCCAATACACCTAATATAGCAGATTGCCGGCCGTCTTGCAATGATTTTACTGCCAGATTAAACTATTGTGTGATTTAACATAAGTGCTATAATTAAGGTATCTAGCCGTGGTGGCAGAGATAAACCTAAAGAGGACAATAACCAAAAATGGAGGACAAACAATATGAGTAAATTACGGCAAACAGCTGTGGGGGGGGGGGTAAACTTTTAAGCCTTTTATCTCAAACTAATAAAAGTAGGGGCAAAATAGCCACTTTGGCGCCTTTGGCGCCGACAGCCAGCCGCAATTTTGTGGCGCCCGCCGCTAGCGGCGCGCCGGCGCAGGATAATCAGCTGGGCAGCAAGTTTGTGCCGGCAGCTAACGGCCAAGTTAATTATAAGAACTCATTAGCGGGCGGTCTCGCCCGCGGGGCGGCGTTTAGTCTGTTTGCTTTAGTTGTTGCCCCATTTATTCTCACCGCGCCAGCCCATGCGGCGGATGATAACACCGTCAGTATTACAGTTGACCAGAACGCTACGCTAAAGCCTACTGGCACACTCTACAAAGCTACCACCAACGTTACCGTAAAGACCGGCAAACCCTACGGCTTCAATCTCACTATGCAAGCCGACACCGCTGACCTTATCAACAGCAAAGACCAAACTCACAAAATCTCTGCCACGCCAAGCTCCACGCCAGTTGCATTGAACGCCAACCAGTGGGGCTATTCTCTAAATAAGTCTGTCACCACCTTCAGCGCCGTCCCAGCTGGCGCGCAAGCCACGCCAGCCGTGGTTGTCGATACATCAGTTAAAGGCAAGCAAGCTGGCTGTAATTGTAAAGACCATTGCGATACTAGCGTCACTTTTGCTGCTAACATAGACCCGGCAAAACTCGCCAGTGGTAGCTATTCTACGGCCATCACCTACACAGCAACTGCCAAACCAGCGCCAAAACCGCCGGTAGTTGACCCAACAGTTTGTAAATCAGGCGACCCAAGGAACGATTGCCAAGTTGACCTTGACCCGAATATGATACCAGTAAAGTACACCGGTAGTACTACCAACGCCCAGTGGACTAGCCTCGCCAACCCAGAGGATAGTTCCAATCAGGGCAACTGGTATAACTACAATAACAAGCAATGGGCCAACGCCATCACCGTGAAAGACCCAAGTAAATATAAGGGCCAGACTAGAGTGGTAGACCAATCGGACATTCTCGGTTACTGGGTGTATATCCCACGTTACGCTTACGAAGTAATGCGCCGTGATGGTACAGATAAACCAGTTTCAGCCCAAAACTTCTTGATTCATTTCGAAAAGAAAACTGATGCTAAGCGCCACCCAGCTGCCTGTAGCACCACCGGCAAAGATTACCGCACCCAGTGCGACCTCGACCGTAGTTACATCAAGGGCCAGCTAAGCAACACCGGCACTTGGGCGACTCATCCAGCCTTTACCTTCGGCGCCAAGGAGCTCAATGGCATCTGGATTGGCAAGTTTGAGACAACTGGTACTACAGCTCAACCAACCGTCCTACCAAATGAAGCCCATATTTCTGGTTACTACAGCGGCATGAAATATGAAATTGGCAACTTCTACTCACTATCTAAAACCTTAGGTATTAATGACCCTAATAACGTTGGTGGCGGCGATTTTACAACCACTCAAAACAACCACCACCTAGCTAAACTCAGCTCTCACATGGTCAACAATAATGACTGGGGTGCTGCTACCTACCTCAGTGCTAGCAAGTATGGTGCCGGCTACAACGGCGTCCAAATAAACGCCAACGGTGCAGAGTATAACGGCAGTTATGGCATCACTGGCTGCGGCCCACAATCCAATAATAATACCAGCGAATATGATGATTCTGGAACTCTAGATGCCCCACAAGCCTGTGGCAATACAGACCGTGCTTACAATGGTAAACTAGGTAAGCTCGCCAGCACCACCAACAATGTCTATGGCATCTACGACATGTCTGGTGGTGGTTGGGAATATGTCGCTGCTAGCTATACTAGCGATTTAAATAGTTCCAGTACTAATTACTTTAGTTTAGCTGCTCATCCACCATATGTTAACAATTATAACTTCACTGATTTCAATTCTTGTACCTACCAAACCTGTGGTGGCCAAGCTCTCTATGAAACTAATAATGGTAGTCAATGGAATAATCAAGGTACCGGTTTTGTATATTCTTCGGGCCCGTGGTTTGTACGGGGTAGCTACTACAGCGATGGCTCGGCTGCTGGTTTGTTCTATGCTAACCTCGGCTATGGCAGCGTCATCGGTTACGACGCGTTCCGCGTCGCACTCGCGCCCCTGCAAGACTAAATCTGCGGTGGTGTACACCGCCGCCGCTCTGGCTTCAGACAATAAGAGGAGCAATGGCGTTCGCCGGCGCCATACGACTAGCAGGCAGGGGTAGGATGGCGGATAGCGAGTGAGGGGTGGGGTGGCGCTCCACTCACATTCTTGCACCCCTCAACCCTCGCGCCGAATTAGATAAGTACAAAAATAAAACACTGGAAGTCGGCTGGTCTGTGCACGCTCTTATAAACTGTCAAGCTTGGTAGAAGAGGAGGGGTGAAACCAGCCCCATACCCTACCGCCCCGCGGCGTGGTATAATATAAGCATGAATCAAGAGGAATTGACGGCAGTCCGTCACAGCTTGGCGCACGTGTTGGCCGCGGCCACGAAGCGCGTCTTCGGCGATGACGTAAAACTAGGGGTAGGGCCTGCGGTGAGCGACGGCTTCTACTATGATATGGATTTGGGCGACAAGAAGTTGGTGGAGGAGGACCTCCCGCGCCTCGAGAAGATGATGCGAAAAATCATCGCCGAGGGGCAGGACTTTACTTGTACCAAAAAGACCGTCGCTGATGCAAAGGACTGGGCGAAGGCGCAACATCAGCCGTACAAGTTGGAGCTGATTGAGGACTTTGCCGCCAAGGGCACCACGCGGGTCAAGGGCAAGGCTGAGTCGTCCGACCACGACCACATGACATTTTACACGAATGGCGACTTCACCGACCTCTGTCGGGGTGGCCACGTGAAGAACACGCGCGACATCCCAGCCGACGGCTTCAAGTTAACCAAGATTGCCGGCGCCTACTGGCGCGGCGACGAGACCCGACCGATGATGCAGCGCGTTTACGGCTTGGCGTTCGCCACCAAGGACGACCTTGATGCTTACCTCAAGCGCCAAGCCGAGGCGAAGGAGCGCGACCACCGCAAGTTGGGGCGTGAACTAGATTTGTACGTTACCAGCGACCTCGTGGGCACGGGCTTGCCAATCTTCACCCAGCGCGGTACGGTGTTGCGCGAAGAGCTCGCCAAGGTGTCGAACGAGCTGCGCGAGGATATGGGCTTTATGAAGGTGTGGACGCCAAACATGACCAAAAAAGATTTGTACGAAAAGTCCGGCCACTGGGCTAAGTTTGGCGATGAACTATTTTTGGTTAAGTCGCAGGAGACTACCGACCAGTTTGTGCTGAAGCCGATGAACTGCCCGCATCACACCCGTATTTTCACCTCAAAGGTGCGCTCGTACCGCGACATGCCACAGCGTTACCTCGAGACCACGACTTGCTACCGCGACGAGAAGTCGGGCGAGCTGGGCGGCTTGAGTCGTGTGCGCGCCTTGACGCAAGACGACTCGCACGACTTTGTGCGGCCCGACCAAATTGAGTCAGAAATCGCGAACTTGCTAGACGCAGTAAAAAAGTTGTACAAGCTCGTGGGTATGAAGCTACGCGTGCGCCTCAGCTACCGTGACGACAGCGACCACTATCTCGGCCCGCAGTCGCTTTGGGATTCTGCCCAAGCGCAGCTGAAGGCTGCTGTGCTCAAGCTCGGTATTGACTACTACGAGCAGGAGGGTGAGGCTGCCTTCTACGGCCCGAAGATTGACTTTATGGCCACCGACGCCCTTGGGCGCGAGCATCAGCTCGCCACGGCACAGCTTGACTTTGTGCAGCCGGAACGGTTCGAACTTGAATATACCACTGAAGACGGCGGCACTGCGCGCCCAGTGATGATTCACTGCGCCTTGCTTGGCTCCATCGAGCGCTTCCTCAGTGTGTACATCGAGCACACCGCGGGCAAGTTCCCAGTGTGGTGCGCGCCGGAGCAGTTGCGCATTGTGAAGGTGAAGTCGACGCCGGCCATCGACGCTTTGCTGGATAAGCTCGTGAAGGCGTTGAAGTCCTACCGCCTGCGCTACACCATCGACGACAGCAACAACACCATCGGCAAGAAGATTCGCGCCGCTGTGGCGTACAAGGTGCCATATGTGGTCGTGTTGGGCGAGCGCGAAGCTGAGACTGGCCAGTTGGGCGTGCGCATTCGCGAAGATTTGGTGGGTGAGAGCACTAAGCCGGACGCCACCTTTACCGTGGACGAGCTAGCTACCAAGCTAGACGCCGAGCATCGTAACCGCACGGAATTCTCGACACTTTAATGAACGAAGACCTAACGCACCCGCTGATTGTGATATTGGGGCCGACCGCCAGTGGTAAGACGGCGGTGGCCATCCAGTTGGCGGGTGTTTTAGGTGGGGAAATTATTTGCGCGGACAGCCGCACGGTGTACCGCGGTATGGATATCGGGACGGCCAAGCCGACGCCGGCCGAGCAAAATGGCGTGCCGCATTGGGGGCTGGACTTGGTGGCGCCCGACGAGCGGTTTACGTTGTACGACTTCCAGCAATACGTGTATCGGCAGATTGACGCCATTCGCGCGCGCGGTCATGTGCCAATGTTGGTGGGTGGCAGTGGGCTGTATATCGACAGCATCGTGCACAGCTACCAGCTGACTGAACAAGCGGTTGACTTGGCGCAGCGCGCCGCGTGGGAGCAACTCACGGTGCCTGAACTACAAAAAATTATTTCGGAACGCGGGCTAACACTGCCGGCGGACAAATTGAACAAGCGGCGGCTAGTGCGGACGCTGGAGCTGGGTGGCGCGCGGTCGCCACGCCAGCCACGCCGGCGCGACGCGGTGGTGATTGGCATTCGGACTGACTTGCCGCAGCTGCGTCAGCGCATGTTGCAGCGCGCCGACGCGATGTTGCGAGATGGTTTGATTGGCGAAGTAACGCAATTATTGAACAAATATGGTGTGCAGGAACCTCTGAAGCGCAACGCTTACGGCGTGGTGCGGCGTTATCTGGCGGGCGAGCTGACGGCGGACGAATTGCCGGCGGCCTTGGCGCTGGGCGACTACCATTTGGCGCGCAAGCAGCTCACTTTTTGGCGCAGTCCGTATCGCCGTGACGACATTTGGTGGCAGAGTTTGGCGGAAGTGGCGGACTTGGCGCGCCCTAGCGTGACAGCTGAACAACTTTTGCACGACTACCGCGCCCATTTGGCGGAGTTATCTTAGCAGAGGTAGTGCGGGGCGCGCTTGGCGTCACTTGTGGGCTGGTCAAATATTTTCGTCAAAGTGTGTAAAATAGTGGCGTAAACATCGTCGCGTGTGTTAAAATAGAACTAGGAGTAAACAATGATTGATTCGCTATTTGGTTCAAGAACACGTGTTAAGCTACTCGGGTTGTTCATGAACAACCCGACGCGGTCATTCTATGTGCGCGAAATCGCCCGCAATATCGACGAGCAGTTAAATAGTGTGCGCCGTGAATTAGCTAATTTAACAGAGGTGGGAGTGGTCGAGCCGCAGTCGGTTGAAAACCGTTTGTACTACTGTGCCGACACTAGTTTTAAGTACTACGGGCCGCTCCGTGAGATGTTCACCGATAGCAGCGACATTGTGTCCGGCGCGAAGGTTGAGACCAGCGATTGGGCAAAAAAGTTCGCCAATATTCCGGGGCTGAAGGTGGTAATCTTCGCGGGCTGCATGGTGTACGAGTCAAAGGCGCCGGTGGATTTGCTCATTGCGGGGTCGCAAATGTCCGAGTTGAAGTTAAAAAATTTGGTCAAACAATTGGAGCGCGAGAGTGGCGCCAGTTTGAACTACTCAATTATGGACTACAACGACTTTTACTATCGCTTGAGCATCAACGACCGCTTCGTGCTGAATATTCTTGAGGCCAAGCACACCAACGTAGTCGATGCCAACCGCATTTTGGGCGACTACCCAGGCACTGAGCACGAGTCGGCGGCCGAGTCAGTAGATAAAGGAGGAGATAACTAATGGAAATTGAATACAAAGGTGCTAACTGCGTGGTGATTCGTGACAAGAATGCCACGATTGTGACCGACCCAACTGAGAACGTAAAAATGAAGGTGAAGGAGCTGGATGACCCAGACGCGGTGGTGCTAGCGACGCAGCCGAGCTTTGCGCCAGCGGAAGACAGCGTGAAGAGCTTTATTATCGATATGCCGGGCGAATATGAACACAAAGATGTCAGCGTGCGCGGCATTCCAGTGAAGGCACACCTTGCGAGCGACGAGGCGGCGCAGGACGCGACCCTTTACAGCATTTACACCAGCGGCATTCGCATTGCCGTAGTGGGGCATACGGTGGCGCCGATTGATGATGACGACCTCGAGGCCTTGGGTTTGGTGGATGTGGTAATTATCCCAGTGGGTGGCAACGGCTACACGCTAGACGCGCGCGACGCCGCGGCGATTGTACACAAAATGAACCCAGCGCCGAAGTTGGTGATTCCGACTCACTACGATGACGGCAAGACTGAATATGAGGTGCCGCAGGAGGATTTGGCTCCATTTGCGAAGGAAATGGGCTGTGAAATCGCCCGTCAGACCGTGATAAAGCTGAAGGATATTACCAAGTTACCCGAGAGTACCACGGTAATCGCCCTCACACCGAGCAAGTAGGGTATAGAATTGCATAGTTCTGCACGCCACCGCTTTGCGGTGGCGGTTTTAGTGTGGTGATGAAGGGCTAGTTGAGTGCGAAAAGTTTGGCGAATTATTGCGTTTGTGCTATAATTAAGGTACTTAGCCGGTTGTGGCAGAGATAAAAATAAGTAGAGGAGCAAACAATATGAGACAATATAGACGACATGGCGCCCAACCTTTGTATGGTAAGGTAATTTTTTGTCCCTTATTTTTACTTGCGGTAACCCCGTTGGTGCTGACTACCCCAGTGCACGCTGCAGACAACAACGACAACCACGTAGAAATTACCGTGGCCGACACCACTCAGTTTGAGCGTCAAGGCCAGCTATTTAAGGCTACAGCTAATGTTACTGTTAAGACCGTAAAGCCCTATGGCTTTAATCTTACACTGCAAGCCAGTAATTCTGATCTAGCCAACGCTTCCGACCCAACCGCCAAAATTGCTAGCACTCCAGCCACGACACCAGTGGCACTAAACTCCGACCAATGGGGCTATTCTCTAAACTCCAAGGCCACTACGTTTAGCCGCGTACCAAATCTTACTCAACCTGCAGCCGTCCTAGCTGACGTTACCAAGGCTAAGCCAGCCGGCTGTCAAAACGTCAAGCAGTGTACCAAGCATGTGACCTACGCCGCTAACGTCGACACTCGCCTTCTTACCCCAGGCGAGTACAGTACTGAGGTGGTTTATACCGCGACAGCAAAACCAAAACCAGCATTCACCGACTGGGATCAGCGTACGGCTAAGGTTAATCCATCAGAGGTATGTCGTTCGGGCGACAACAATAGTTCTTGTCTGGTTGATTTGGACAAGAATATGATACCAGTAAAGTATACCGGAACGACGACTAACGCTCAGTGGACCAGCATTTCTAACCCAGAAGACGAAGACGCCAAAGGAAACTGGTATGATTACAGCAAGAAGCAGTGGGCAAACGCCGTGACCGTCAAAAAGGAGGCTCTCGCTAAATACCAAGGCAAAGATAGGGCAGTCGACCAAGCCGACATCCTCGGTTTCTGGGTATACATTCCACGCTACACATACGAGGTGATGCGGCGTGACGGCACCGATAAACCTGTAAAAGAGCAGAATTTTGACATTAAATTTGAAAACATCAAGACGCCAAAGAAGCGCCCACTGGCTTGCAAAACAGGTAATGGCAAGGACTACCGCACTGAGTGTAACGTGAGCCGTGAGTTACCACTGATGGGTGGTGAGGTGTCTACGTGGACTACTCATCCCGCTTTCAGCTTCGGTAAAAAAGAGCTCAATGGTTTTTGGTTTGGTAAGTTTGAGACGACGGGTGACGTTGACCATCCAACTGTATTGCCGAATAAAGCGGCAATTTGGATTCCTAATATAGCTACAGGTGTCGAGAATATTGGTTATTCTTATGTGTCTGCTAGGTCATTGGGTGTTAATGACCCAAAGAATGTTGGCGGTGATGACGTAGTGTTACCACAGAATAGCAACCATTTAATAAAATTCAACTCGCGTATGGCGCGTAATAGTGACTGGGGCGCTACTATCTACTTGAGTGCTAGTAGATTTGGTGCTGGTTATAATGGTGTGCGAGCTAATAATCAGAGTAGTTATCAAGGAGGAGTTTCTGGTTGTGGGCCAAAGAGTAATATTAAAATCTATAATTCAGATAAGTATGGGTATGATGATACTGGTATGATTGATACGCAGTCAGCTTGTAGTAGTAGTGATCTACAGAGGGCCTACAATGGTAAATTGGGCCAGCTCGCTAGCACTACTAATAATACAACTGGAATTTATGACATGGCGGGAGCACGTATTGAGAGTGTGGCTGCATATTATAACGGCAATGTCGATGAATATGGTTTAAGCAATTTTAATAATATGGCTTATGCACCATACGTTGATATATATAATTTTAAAGAGCTAAATGATTGTACATTTGAGACTTGTGGTGGACATGCGATGCACGAGACTGATAACAGTAAAAAAGGTAACTCTAATGAATATAGCCAATGGAACAATGGTTACACTGATTTTTACTTTGAAATGGACCCGTGGATAGCGCGAAAAAGACATGAATATAATTACGAGAGCACTTTATTTGATGTTGGTAGTGATGCTGGACGTAGTGGCTTAACTTTTCGTATTATTTTGGGTAGCTTTGCGCAGTAGCATGGTGTATTATGGCTCATGATTTTGATTTAAATGTCTGTAGTGAGCGGAGGTAATGAGCAAATCACTGGCGCCTTTCCGCGTTACACTCGGCGACTTCCGGCAGGATTAGGCTGCTGGTGTTATATTTGAACAGCTACTATTTCATTGATGCAGCCCATAAAATTTGGTAAATTATCCCGCTTGTGTTATAATGCAGGTATCTAAAAAATAGGTGTAAAGAATGGAGGATAAAAACAACATGAACATGATAAGACTAAATAGCTGCGGGGGGGGGTAGATTTTTAAGCCTTATCGCTCTCGCGATAATTCTACTGAGTTGTGCCACCCCAGCTCACGCTACAGACGATAACACCGTCAGCATTGACGTCGACCAGAACGCTGTACTAAAGCCATCCGGCACACTCTACAAAGCCACCACTAACGTCACCGTTAAAACCGGCAAGCCTTACGGCTTTAACCTCACTATGCAGGCTGATACTGCCGACCTTATCAACAGTAAGGACCAAACGCACAAAATTTCTGCCACCCCAAGCTCCACCCCCGTTGCATTGAATGCCAATCAGTGGGGCTATTCTCTAAATAAGTCTGCTACCACCTTCAGTGCCGTCCCAGCTGCCCAAGCCACGCCAGCCGTGGTGGCCGACGTCACCAAGGCTAAGCCAGCGGGTTGTACCGACCCAGTAAACTGCACCAAATCCGTTACTTTCGCGGCTAACGTCGACCCAGCGAAATTGGCCAGCGGCAGTTACAGCACCGCCATTATATATACTGCGACAACTAAGCCAGCACCAAAGCCGGTAGATTGGCAGCAGCGCACTGCTAAAACCGCACCATCAGATATATGTCGTTCGGGTGATAACAATAGCTCTTGCTTGGTTGATTTAGATAAGAATATGATACCGGTAAAATATACCGGAATGACGACTACTAGTGTGGCAAATCCGGAAGATGCTAATAATCAGGGAGAATGGTATAACTATAGTAATAAAATGTGGGCTAATGCCGTGACGGTTAAAAATCCGGATAAATATAAGGGCGAGGAAAAAGCAGTAGATAAAAGCGACGTCTTAGGCTACTGGGTATATATACCACGATATACATATGAAGTTATGCGGCGTGATATTACGGATTTACCAGTTAAAGGCCAGAATTTTGACATCGAGTTTGAAAATACTAAGACACCTAAAAAACGTCCTACAAAATGTACTTACAAGCAGAAAGACTACAGATCTAGAGATTGCTATTCTAGTCGTGAGATTCCATCTTATGGCGGCGACGGCTCTACTTGGGCAACTCATCCAGCATTTACATTTGGAGAAAATGAGCTTAATGGTATTTGGATTGCTAAATTTAAAACTACAGGTACAGCTAGCCGGCCGACCGTCTTGCCATATGAGTCTCATATATCAGGAAATACTGATGGTATAAACAATGAAGTTGGCAACTTTTATTCTTTAGCTAAGTCATTTGGCGTGATTGATAAAGGAAATGTTGGAGGTGGTATTTTTTCATTCCCTAGTAATACGCATAAATTAGCTAAATTAAGTTCAAGAATGGTAAATAATAATGATTGGGGGGCAATTGCTTATTTGGCTGCTAGTAAGTATGGTGCGGGCTATAATGATTTGCGACTTGATGGTAATACTACAGATAATTCAACAGGTATAGAGGGAATGATGAGTGGCGATGGTGAATATGTTGCCGCTAGCTATACGGAAAACACACCGCAATCATACTCAGATAGGTATTTCCGAGTAGCTGCCCGTGAGCCATATGTCAACACATATTATAATTTTAAAGATATGAAAGACTGTAAATTTAACACTTGCGGTGGACAGGCATTATATGAAGTTGACGGCTGGGGTGGTGGATATACTTGGTTTGTGGGTTATTATATGCGTGACCCGTGTACTATGTATCACTACGATAAGGATTGTACACTTGAGCGCGTATACGTACCATGGTTTAAACGTGGTGGACGCGTAAAGATTTATCAAAATACTGTTATAGGTTTGTTCTCTGCCTTTCGTGAGAATGGTAGCGTGGGTAGTGATGACGCTTTTCGCGTCACGCTTGGCGACTTCCGGCAAGATTAGGCTTATAGTAGCTCCTTCAACCCCGCGATTTTCTCTAGCATTACGATCTTCCTTAACCCCCTTGTGTTAACCTAAAGTGTGGTATAATAAGAGTAGTCCTAGGATTGCAATTATTTCCTAACAAAATTAGATCGGGAGTCCTAATGATTTGTCACCGTGGTGGCAGGTTGCGGACACCCACCTGGACTATAACCGGGGGATCTAGGCGCATCTTGGGACTTTTGGAAATTATTTGGGTGGTATGAAGCAAAAGGTCGTTATTCGCGCAATCGTTCACCGACAGGGCAACGTTTTACTGTTGAGACGTCACGGCGGCCGCCCGTCAATCGCGGGTCTGTATGAGTTGCCGGGCGGGGCGCTGCACATCGGCGAGCAGCCGGTAGATGCCCTGAAGCGTAGTTTGCAGATTCATGCCGGCATCGAGCCGGAGACTTACAATTTGCGCGACGTGGTCAGTTTTATTGACCCCGACGACCGGCAGCTGCAATATATTTTTATTGTCTTTGACGTCACACTGGCCGGCGGCCGTGATTCGCGCGTCACGCTTGACGACGAGTATCACAACTACATGTGGGCGGATTTGACCGACCTAGATGGCCAGCTGTGTACCAATTCTACCAGCGTTATTTTGGGGCTGGGGAGCGAAGCTGTGGCCGACCGCGACTTTATTCGCGACCGGAGCAATGAAGACAAGAAGCTCAAAACTGTAGTGATTCACTCTGACGGCGGCTCGCGTGGTAACCCCGGCCCGAGCGCTAGCGCGTATATCATCATGGGCACGGACGGCCAGACCATCGCACAGGGCGGGCGGTTTTTGGGCCGCAGCGACAGTGGTACTGCCGAGTATATCGCGGTGGAATTGGCGCTGAAGCGCGCTATTGAGCTGCATGCCGAGGTGGTGGAGTATTACAGCGACAGCTTGATGGTGGTAGGGCAAATCAACGGACTCTTTGACGTCAAAAATCCGGAGTTCCGCGCCATTCACGACCGCATTATCCACTTACTGTTCCACTTCCGCCGCGCCACCTTCCGTCACGTGCACCGCGAGTATAACCGCCTGGCGGACAGCTTGGTCAACCGCATCTTAGACGAGAACAAGAGCAACACTGAGCCGCGAGATTTTGTCATATAGTGGTATAATAGTAATGCCAGATGGCTAAATGATCGCTTGCCGGCTAGAGGTCGGTAAGAGGAAAGTCCGGGCAGCGCAGAGCGACAACAGTTGCTAACGGCAACCAAGGGCGACCTTAGGGAAAGTGCCACAGAAACTGATACCGCCGGCGGCGTTCGCGCTGTCGGTAAGGGTGAAAAGAGTAGTGTAAGAGACTACGGCGCCCCATGGTGACACGGGGCGGGGGTAAACCCTGTTGGCTGCAAGGAGGCGAGAGCACCGGCTGCTCGTCGGCTCGCCGTTTATCCGCTTGAACGTCTTGGCGACAAGATGTCTAGATAGATGATCATTCTCGACAAAACCCGGCTTACCGGCCATCTGGTCCTTGTATTGTTTGAAGCTTTTTATTTTCCGCTCGGCTTTTAGCTGGGCGGTTTTTGATATAAATGGTGTATCGTTGTTGTGGCGCGATTGAAAGATGTTAGCGGTATTAATTTATTGGTAGATATTTAACGTAGCTCGCGGGGTATTTAATTTGCGCCCATGTTAGGTATTTTATTGTGTAGTGTTGCGCCTCTGTTAGTAGTAGTGCAGTGCACAACGGTTGGCAGTGGTGTGTAGTGTTTAAGCTTATTCGCCCGTCATGACGTCATGACGGGCGGAAGCGGCGAGCGTCTCGCCTGTTGGTGGGATAATCGGTAGCTCAACCAGCCATTCAAACATTAAGACAACGCCAATTAAGCCAGCTTGCCTTGCCACACAACCTCTGTTATCGGGATAATCCTATGTGGTTGGGTGGGCGAGGTTGAGAAATAGTTAAATAATAACAAAAAACGCCTGCCAGAGGCAGGCGTGTGACGCCAAGACGTGATTATTTGTTGACTGACTTGACGATAGCAGCAAAGGCGGCTGGCTCGCGGACGGCGAGGTCAGCTAGGGTCTTGCGGTCTAGGGTAATGTTGGCCTTCTTAAGGTCAGACATTAGACGGGCATAAGTGGTGCCGTTTTGACGAGCGGCAGCGTTGATGCGGGTGATCCATAGCTGGCGTAGGTCGCGCTTCTTGGTGCGGCGGTCGCGGAAGGCATATTGCAAAGCCTTGATAACGCGCTGCTTGGCTAGGCGGAAGCTGCGGGTTGCGCTGTTGTGCTTGAAGCCCTTGGCACGGCTAATCATTTTAGCGTGGCGTGCGTGGGCGGTAACTCCTCGTTTAACTCTCATTTTATCTCCTTACTTCGATTATTAGATACCCAATGCACGGCGAATGACTTTAGCACGTTCACCGGTGGTTGACTTTGGCGCTGCTTTGGCGCGCTTGTTGCGGGCAGTCTGATGTGACAACTTGTGGTGCATTGCAGCACTCTCTTGTAGCATCTTGCCAGCCTTGGTTACGCGAATACGCTTCGCGGTACCCTTGTGGGTCTTCATTTTTGGCATTTCTTGTTGCTCCTTACTATTACACTCAGGTTACGACCAGCCATAGTAGCCTTGTTGTCGGCCACGGCATCTTCGGCGAGCTCTTCAAGAATACGCTTTAATAGCGCCTGTCCGACCTCTGGATGAGCCATTTCGCGACCACGAAACATCAATTGAATTTTGACCTTGTCGCCGTCTAATAAGAACTTGCGGATCTTGCGTAGCTTAATTTCTAAATCGTTCTGGCCAATTTTGAGGCCGAGACGAATTTGTTTAAGTTCACTGACATGGGCGTTCTTTTTGTTACGCTGCTGCTCCTTCATCTTTTGGTACTGGTATTTGCCCCAGTCGATGATTTTCGCAACAGGTGGCACCGCAGTCGGTGAGATTTCTACTAGGTCAAGACCGGCCTCACGAGCGCGTTTGAGGGCGTCATTCTTCGACATAATGCCGAGCTGGGCACCACTTTCATCAATCACACGTAGCTCTTTGGCACGGATCTCGCCATTTATCCGAATTGATTTGCTGGCTATGGTTTATCCTTACCTGAATTATATTATTATATGGCTCCGGAGGCCGGATTCGAACCGGCGACCAATTGATTAACAGTCAACTGCGCTACCGCTGCGCTACTCCGGAATGTTCACGTTTAACACGCACCTATAATTATATAGAATGCGCGCGCTGGCGTCAATAGTTTTTTCGATAATTTTGTACTTTTATATTATATATATGTATGTATGCGGCGTGGTGGCTAGCTGAGGGTGACTTGGCGGTACTGGATGGCTTCAGCCATGTCGCCAACTTGCACGCTGTCGTGGCCGGCGAGGTCGGCGATGGTGGTCGCGACGCGCATCAGCTTAAAGTAAGAGCGGGCGGAGAGGCTCATTTTTTCGGTCGCAGTCAGGAGCAGTTGGCTGGCGGCGTCGTCAAACTGAACGAGCTGTTTGAGTTGTCGGTTGATGAGGCTGGCGTTGAAGCAGTGCTGGCGGGCGGCTTGGCGGTTGGTGGCGTCCGCGATGGCCTGACGGTAGGTGTGGGCGAGCGGGGTGGTGCTGCGCTTGCCGAGGTCGCGCTGGGGTACGCGGCTAACTTGGATGAAGATGTCGATGCGGTCGAGTAGTGGGCCGGAAATCTTCTTTTGGTAATTGGCGATGAGCTGTGGTGTGCAAGTGCACTCGTGGTCGGGGTCGTTGAAGTAGCCACACGGACAGGGGTTCATGGTGGCAAGCAGCATAAAGTTGGCGGGATAGGTGGCCTTACCGCTGGCGCGACTGATATGAATCACGTGGTCTTCAAGTGGCTGGCGTAGCGACTCAAGAGTGTGTTTGCTAAACTCGGGCATTTCGTCGAGGAAGAGCACACCGTTGTGAGCGAGGGATATCTCGCCCGGCATCAGGTTGGTGCCGCCGCCAGTTAGGGCAACATGCGAAGCGGTGTGGTGTGGCGAACGGAATGGGCGCGTGGTGATAATGTCGTCAGACTCGCTGGCTAGCGAGTAGAGTTTGGTGGTCTCGAGAATCTCGTCGTCAGTGAGTGGCGGCAACAACCCAGGCAGGGATTTAGCTAGCATCGTCTTGCCCGACCCGGGAGGGCCGACGAACAAGATATTGTGATGGCCGGCAGCCGCAATTTCAAGCGCGCGCTTGGCAATTTCTTGCCCGTAGATGTCGTCAAGCAGGTCTAAATTAGTACAAGTATTTTGTACAACGTGCGGTTCGGCGGGCGGTAGCACTTTCTCGCCCATTAAGTGCTGAACTACACCATTAAGTGTAGTAGCTCCTACTACATTAGCATTTGGAATTAGTGCAGCTTGCGCGCTATTAGCTTGCGGTACAATAACTTGCTTGAAGCGCTTGCCCGTGGCGCACTCGGCGAGACTTAACGCGCCGCGAATTGGTTGCAAACTGCCATCCAAGCCTAGTTCTCCGATAAATAGTGTGTTTTTAACATCAGTTTGCTGTAGTTGGTCGCTGGCAATTAAAATTGACAACGCAATTGCGAGGTCGAGATGCGAGCCATCCTTTGCCACAGAGGCGGGCAGGAGGTTGATGGTGACGCGCTTGGTTGGGAACTTAAAACCAGAGTTAGTGATGGCGGCGCGGACGCGCTCGCGTGATTCATTAATGGACTTGTCGGCTAAACCGACGATGTTGAACGCGGGTAAACCATTGGTGATATAGCATTCGGCCGTGACTGCAACGCTGTCAAACCCCTTGATAACCGCTGTGGCTGTGCGTGCGATCATAATACTAACATTATAGCACTTATGGTTATCTGACACCCTTGGCGCGCCGAGGCGGGTGTGTTAAGATAAGGGTATCTGGGGCTGAATATGCTTTGACAGATGGAATTTAACAGGGTAATTTGCGAGTAGTTGATCACTTACAATCACATAATAAATGCAAAATCACGTTTGCAGGCATTTGTAGCCAGCGTCAAGGATGCTTTTGCTCCTAAGCTAGCTGCAGTTGCAGTTGCTGCCTAGTTTTACACTAGTTTTTTATTTTCGCAGCCCATCCTAACGCCGACGCAAGATAGGCGTTCTGGGGTGTCATAGCTATGTTGCTTAGCCAGTAGAGGCGTTTTGCCGCCCTCTATGGTGAAATCCAACGCAAATCAGCACCAATTCATCGTTGTTACTTGATAAGAATTGGCCTGACCTCAGTTTTGCAAGTAACTAGGCTTCGTAGATGATTATCAGGTTACCATTTGGACGCGGGGTCGGTACCCGCCAGCTCCACCAGACATTATCAGAGGCAGGGCAGTGTAGCCCTGTTTTTTGTTCGGCCAAGTTTTCCCCAGAATTCGGCTACAATGTAGTAAAAATTACCAAAATAAAGCTATAAAAAATGTTGACAGTCTTTTTAGAGTGGTCTATTATTAAAGTAGCTTATGAATAAAAAATATATTCATAAGCAGCGCACACAAAAATAAACATTATTAACTACATAAATCTATCTTCTTGAACGACCAGTAATTCTCGCAGCTGGTCGTTTTTTGATTTTGTCGTAAATCAAGCCATTAATTTGTTGTCTGAGGCCTTATTTTGGCCATTAGACGCCTTTAGGGCGCCATTTCGGACTAAAATGCCATGAAAAAATGAACACAACTTGTATTGGCGAGCGGTTTGAGCTTTATTTGCCACGCGGTCGGCAAAATTGTCGATTTGACGGCGCGCTCCGCGCGCGAATTTGCCAATACTAGCTGGCGGCGTCCGCGCAATTGCTAGCTTTGAGTCTTTTAGCGCGTTGATGATAGTTCGTTATGGCTTGGCGGCGTGCGCGACGCTTGTGCTACGTAAATGTCTGGCTGCTTGCGAGTGACTACGCGAATTACGCGCTGGGCTGGTGAGGACTAGATGTTATTAACACGCTCATGGTTGGTTGACTGGCCGGCCCGTTGTTTTTTTGGGTGCCGGTTTTGCTACCGCGCGCGATTTGCTTTCTTGGGTTGGATGCCGTGCGGCGAGTCTAACGACTTTGCCTTAGGCTAGTGGTGGAGCCTGATTGGGATCTAAATTTAGGTGGATATTGTAGCTTAAACGTGCCGGCTGGAGCGTTGTAAAAAACTTGACGTCAAATAAAAATAATTAAACAATATACATATTTACAACACTAGACACGCCAAAAACTAAACTTAAGCGAAACCTGCTACTAGATAAATGTTATAAAAATAACAATACAAAGTGCGCCAAAATAGTTGACATAAGCACTAAAATTTGATAGACTTAAAACAAGCTTGAAAGACAAAAAGACAAGCAAACAAAAATTAAACAATTTGATAAAAGTTCGCTTCAAAGTTGTCACCAATCCAGCTTGTACATTACCCATTAAACAAACAGAACAAACAAAATAGATGATTGATAAGGTCATCGACACCGACCATCGCTGGTTTTAAAGTGAGAACGCAGCCCCATAAGTCGCTCTTCCATAAAACTAGTTTGTTTGCAGCAGGAATGACGGTCTTAGCCTCGCGGCAAAGAGTACTTTGCGTTAGTGTGCGGCTAGTGCCGTCACTCTGTTGCAAACATGCGTCGAGCGGAGGCGCTCTCTAGGAGCGCTTAGCTCCGCAGATATGCTCCCGAACGGGAGCGGTCAGTGAAAGGTTGTTGGCTGTGCTACCGGTGACTCGCGCCCTTTTTTAGATTTTAGTTTGGCGGATGAGCTTGTCGCACTTTAGACTTCACCAACTTGTGCAGCCAGCGGCCTCTCTTATAGTACTTTTCCTGACGATTATGTCAGTATCCTCCTCTCCTCCATCTCTTCGGGGTAGTAGGGCAAGTTCGGTTCCCGCAAACCTTGAGCATATTGCCTTACTGCCCCAAATTCTATAAAATATAAGCATAATGAGGTGCAAAAATCTTATTTATACAGCAGTTGCTAGCTTTGTCGTGTCAATTGTGGCGCTGGCGGCCGTGCTGAATTTGACTAGCCCTGATACGAGCGGACTTGCTGGTATCTTGCTAGTCTTCTTTTTAATTTACATGGCGTCACTCGGGGTGATTATGTTCCTTGCTACGTTAGGCTACTACTCATATCGGCTTATCCGGCCATTGCCAGCGTCGGCGTTGGCAGGGGTTAAGCAAGCGCTTTACTACCGGCGGCTGATTGCTATTTGCGTCATTTTAAGCTTTGTGCCGATTGTCTTAATGTCATTCAATTCCATTGGAAAACTAGGGTTACTTGATGTCGTTTTAATAACGGTTACTGAGGCGTTAGCAATCCTGTATACGATGAAGCGCCTAAAATAAATTATTTAATGGCGACAATTACACAACAGAAATCTATTTAAAAATTGTATTCATTCAATACGTTTATGCTATAATAGCGGTATATGGCACCGACAAGTAATCAGCCACATATTGAACAAACACCAAGACCAGTTGCACGACCAAATATGATGCCGCAATCACAGGTGGGTAATTTTATGGCGCCAAATTACAACACTGGTGCAATGAATACTGCAAACGTTATGAACGGCGACCCAGCGCAGTCACGGGCTGAACAGATTGCTCGGCTTGAGCAGGAGGCGTTGGCGGCGGAGCAGTTAGTGCAACCACCGCAGCAGCCAGTGGCGGCTAATCCTACACCAGCAACCGCTCAGGCAACCTCTAGCATGGCAACTTCCGACCCTGATGGTGCTGCTGATACTGACAAGATTGAACGCGAATGGGTGGGTAAGGTGAAGGCTGAGATTGCCAAGAATTCACTGGACCCGTATCGCCAGCAAATGAATATCTCTGCTATGATGCGTGATTATGTAAAGAAACGATTCGGGAGGGTCATCGGCGAAGCGCCGAAGTTGTAACGATGGATATTAGTTCAGCTGTTATACCACTACTGTTAATCCTAATGATTTTTGGCGTGACGGCGGCCTGCTGTATCGCAGCTTTTGTGGTTTATCGGGCGCGTTTGCGTGAGCAGAAGAACTACGAGCGCAGCCTCAAGATGGTGCCGATTCTAATTCACTTGCCGCCGCCAAGTGAAGATATTAAGGTTGGCGGGCGTGATACGCGTGACGTAGCCGATGAGATGATTTCTCAGGCGCAGACGATGTATAATGTGATTTTGTCTACAGCTACCAGAGGTTTTAAGAGCAGTTTTTACGGCCAGCGGCACATGTCATTCGAGATTGTGGCGCATGGCGGGCTGATTCACTACTATGCTGTGGTGCCGACGGTGCTGATTGACGCTATTAAACAGGCAATCATTGCCGCTTACCCAACGGCGCAACTTGAGGAAGTTGAGGAGCTGAATTTATTCAACCCGACTACTAAGATTAGTGGCGTGTCGGGTGGTGAATTTGTGTTGGCCAATTCGTTTGAGTCGCCAATTGCAACCTATAAGGAGACCAAGCGCGATGCTACGGGTGCTATTTTGAATGCGTTTTCCGTGGCGCAGCGTGGCGATGGGTTGGGGTTGCAAATTTTACTACGCCCGGCCAAGTCAGGTTGGGTAAAATCGATTGAGACCAAGGCGCAGAATATCCGCGAAGGCAAGAAGGACACCTCGGCGGGCGGTAAGGGCTTGAAATACTTCGGGCAAATTTTTGCCGCTCTTTGGCAACCGCCGAGCGCTGACAAGGAAAAAGAAAAAGGTAAGGAAGCGAAGCCGCTGAGTGGCGTTGAACAGGCGCGCGTGGAAGCCATGGAAGAGAAGGCGCGTTATGCCGGCTATGAGGTAAAGATTCGCCTAATTGCTTCTTGTCCGAACCTTGAGCGGTCACGCCAGCTGGTGGGCGGCGTGGTCTCTGCCTTCGCGCTATTCAATTCGCCGAACAACAACAGCTTTAAATTTAAGCCGATGGAAAACACGGAGCAGTTCGCGACCAACTATATTATGCGTTTCTTCCCGCAGGAAGATGATAAAAATATTTTGAATACTATTGAGCTAGCCTCAATCTTCCACTTGCCAGACCAAACCAACGTGCCATCAACTCAGGTGGAACGCCAGCACTTTAAGGAGGTGGATGGCCCAGCTCTAGTGATGGATAAGGGCCTGCTGCTTGGATACAATATTTATCGTGGGCGCAAGAAGGCGATTCGCTTGGGTGATAACGACCGTCGTCGCCACATCTACGTGATGGGTGCAACTGGTATGGGTAAGTCTGTCTTCCTGGAGAACTTGGCGTTGCAGGATATGGTGGCAGGCAAGGGCTTTGCCTTTATCGACCCGCACGGCGACAGCGCCGAAAAATTGTTGTCCATGGTGCCAAGTGACCGCATTGATGACGTAATTTACTTCAACCCGTCGGATATGGACAACCCGATTGGTATGAACTTGTTCGAGATTGACCCGAATGACCCAGACCCAGAACGAACACAAGATTATATCATTGCCGAGACGATGAACATGCTGTATTCATTGTACGACCCGCAACACCAAGGTATTGTGGGGCCGCGCATGGCAAACATTGTGCGCAATGCCGCATTGCTCTTGATGGCCGACCCGAAAGGCGGCACGTTTATGGATATCCCGAAAGTGCTGGTTGACCCTGATTTTGCTAAGCCAAAGATTAAGTACCTCAAGAATCAGCGTGCTATCGACTTCTGGACAAAGGAATGGCCGAACGCCCAGCGTTCGAACGACGCCGGTGAGGTGACTTCTTGGGTGGTCTCGAAGTGGGCGGACTTCGAAAACACGATGATGAGTAACATTTTGGGACAGGTGCACTCTACAGTGAACCTCCGTAAGGTGATGGACGAAGGTAAGATTTTGCTCGTCAACCTGTCGAAAGGTAAGTTGGGCGAGATGCCGGCTAAGCTCCTTGGTATGGTGTTTGTGATGAAGTTTCAAGCCGCGGCTATGTCGCGCGCTAATATACCAGAGGCGGAGCGCCGCGACTTCTGTCTGTTCGTGGATGAGTTTCAGAACTTTGCCACTGACTCGTTTGAATCTATTCTGTCTGAGGCACGTAAGTATCGCCTCAGTCTAACCGTGGCGAACCAGTTTGTGACGCAGCTGACGGACAAGATTCGCGCCGCTATTATGGGTAACACGGGTTCGTTTATCATCGGCCGCGTGGGTTCGGAGGACGCCGAGAATATCGTTAAGTTGTTCGCACCGGTGTTTGATACTGAAGATTTGCAGTACATGCCGAACTATACCGCCGCCGTGAAGATGTTGCTTAACGGCTCGCCGACTTCGCCGTTCTCGTTGCGCTTGCCACCGCCAATGGGGCATCCAAATGAGCAGCTAGCGGATAAGTTAAGGCAGCTTTCGGCAATGAAGTACGGCATTTCACGCGCTCAAGTTGAAGCAGAGATTCGAGCACGTCTTTCTGTTGCGCCTGCCGCGTCGAATAAGCATCAGGACAAACATTCTGATGGCAAAAGTAGCTTCCTTGGCGACTGGCTAGAGGCGCGCGCCGACCAGTTGCGTCACAATTCTACCTCAGCGGCTCAGCCAAGCTCGTCTGCTACTAAGCCTGCTCATGTGTCACATGCTGCTAATGTAGCTCAGCCAACCCAACCAGTTCAATCAGTGCCACCACGACCAGCTCCAGCGCAACCAGCGCCGCAGATGATGCCAACGCCTCAGGCAATGCCGCCACGTACACCTATGTCAGGGCAGTATCCGCCGAATATGGCGCAACAGCCTGTTCGATTCGTCCAGCCTGCTCAGCCGCAGCAGTTTGCTACACCAGTGATGCAGCCGCAGCCGATGTCAGCGTCACAAATGCCGCCACAGGGGTACCAGGGATATCCAGCGCCACAGATGATGCCAATGCCTCAGGCAATGCCACCACAAACACAGCGCGCTCCGCAAGCGCCACAGGTAATTCCACCGATGCCGGTAGTGCACTCCGATCGACCGCTTTACCCACAGGCCGTGATGCAGTACGACTTGCACCAGCAGCCCAGTCAGCCACAGCCGCCACGCCGCTAGCTAGGCGTACGAAGCCTTGCGCTACATTCTAGCTCATTTACTGAGGTATTTGGGCTAGAAAGGTAGTGGGCTTATTGTGTAATTATATTGTTCAAAATGGCGTTTAGACGCCTTAAAACGGCTGTAAATGGCTTACAATTGACTTAATCAGATTAAATTGGTAAAATAGAAGCATTGCGTAAATTGAGAGGGAATTAATGGCAACAACTAAGAACACACAGACCGCCGCCGACGATTACGACGCTAGCCAAATTCAGGTGCTAGAGGGTCTTGAGCCAGTTCGTAAGCGTCCTGGCATGTATATTGGTTCCACCGGTTATGACGGTTGGCACCACCTAATTAAAGAGATTGCAGATAACTGTATCGACGAAGCCATCGCAGGCTTTGCTACCACGGTTAAAATTGAGCTGCTGGCTGACGGCGGCTGCCGCGTGACCGATAACGGCCGCGGTATTCCGGTTGGTATTCACCCTAAAACTCACGTCTCGTCACTTGAGACGGTGCTGACTGTCCTGCACGCCGGCGGTAAGTTCGGTGGCGGTGGCTACAAGGTGTCTTCCGGCTTGCACGGTGTCGGTTCCTCAGTGGTGAACGCCCTCTCTAGTAAGTTTATTGCCGAAGTCTCTCATCACGGCGAGCTCTATAAAATTGAATTTTCCGAAGGTAAAATTACCAGTAAATTTGCCAACACCGGCAAGACCGACATGCCGCGGGGCACACGCATCACATTCTACCCAGATGTGCAGATTTTTAAGGAGTTTAAGAAGTTTGACCGCAGCTGGGTGCTGAAGTACTTGCGCCACCAAGCCTACCTCACCAAGGGCATTCGCGCTAAGTTAATTGACTATCGCGACAACGCTGAGCATCCGTTTCGCTATGAGTTCTACTTTGATGGCGGCATTAAATCTTACGTTAAGCACCTCAATGTGGGCAAGGAAGTGCTGGCTGACGACATTTTTTATGTGGAAAAGAAGGTTGACGACACGCAGGTGGAAATTGCCATGCAGTACAACGATGGTTACACCGAGAATGTGATGCCATTCGCCAACAATGTGTTCAACCCCGAGGGTGGCTCGCATCTGGTGGGTTTTCGCTCGGCCATGACGCGCGTTATCAACGACTATGCGCGTAAAAACGGGCTGTTGAAAGACAAAGAAGACAATTTAACCGGTGATGATATCCGCGAAGGCCAGACTGCGGTGATTTTGGTCAAGATTCCTGACCCACAGTTTGAGGGGCAGACCAAGAATAAGCTGGGCAACCCGGAGACGCGCCGTTATGTTGACCAAGTGATGAGCGAGGCCTTTTCTTGCTATCTTGAGGAGCATCCGGCGGCTGCCAAGGCAATTGTCAACAAGGCTGTGCTGGCCGCCCGTGCCCGCAAGGCCGCTCGTGCTGCTCGTGAGAACGTGATTCGCAAGGGTGCCTTTGGTGGCACCAACTTGCCGGGTAAGTTGGCCGACTGTAGTAGCCGTAATCCGGAAGAGTGTGAACTTTACATCGTTGAGGGTGACTCCGCAGGTGGCTCTGCTAAGGTGGGGCGCGACTCTAAAACGCAGGCGATTCTGCCGTTGCGCGGTAAAGTTCTTAACACGGAGCGGGCGCGCCTTGACCGTATGTTGGCGAACAACGAAATTGTGTCATTAATTAAGGGTATGGGCGTGGGCATCGGCGACCAGTTCGATATCTCTGGTCTGCGCTATGACCGCATCATTATCATGACCGATGCCGATGTCGATGGTAGCCACATTGCCACGCTGCTGTTGACTTTCTTCTTCCGGTACATGCCGCAGGTGGTGGAGGATGGCCACATTTATCTGGCTAAGCCGCCGCTCTTTGAATTGACGCGCGCCGGTAACAAGCCGAGCGATTACGTGTACGACGAGCCTGACCTTGAGCCGTTGCTCCAGAAGCGTATCGCTGAACGCAAGGCTGCGGGCAACAAAATTGACCCAGAAATTGAGACCTTCCGCCAAGCCGGTTATACTGGCCAGAAGCGCTACAAGGGTTTGGGCGAAATGGACGCCACGCAGCTGTGGGATACCACAATGAATCCAGAGACTCGCGTGTTGACTCAAGTGAAGGTGGCCGACGCCGAGCACGCCGATGCCATCTTTAATAAGCTGATGGGCGACGCTGTGGAGCCGCGCAAAGCATTTATTCAGACCCGTGCCAAGGATATTAAGCTTGAGGACTTGGATGTCTAGTAGGAGATAGAGATGAGTGAGATGAACGAGAATCAAGAAAATCAGAATGTACCAGTGCCAACCACTGGCGAGACCGTTAACGTCCAAGCGCAGCATTCCCGCGTGGTGGAGCTCAAGACTGTAGAAGACGTGATGGAGTATAGCTATTTGCGCTACTCGATGTCGGTGATTATTGACCGCGCATTGCCAGATGTGCGTGACGGCCTGAAGCCGATTCACCGTCGTATTTTATACACCATGGAGAAAAATGGCTGGCGCCCTGGCACAAAGTTTGTGAAGTCGGCGCGTATCGTCGGTGATGTGATGGGTAAATATCACCCGCACGGCGACTCGGCAATTTATGATGCCATGGTGCGCTTGGCGCAGGATTGGGTGATGCGCTACCCACTAGTGGAGGGCCAAGGTAACTTTGGTTCAATGGATGGCGATCCGCCAGCTGCCAGCCGTTATACTGAGGCGCGAATGGGTAAGGCAGGCGCCGAGCTTTTGGTTGACCTCGATAAAGAGACAGTGGACTTTCGCGATAACTATGATGGTGAGTTGCAGGAGCCAGTGGTATTGCCGGCTAAGTTGCCGAACTTACTGCTGAACGGCCAAGTTGGTATTGCCGTTGGTATGGCGACCAACATCCCAACCCACAATCTGGGTGAGCTGTGCGATGCCGTGATTTACCTGATTGACCACGGTTCAGATGCCACAACGATTGACGACCTCTTAAAGATAGTGAAGGGGCCGGACTTCCCAACTGGTGGCGTGGTGTACGCTGGCCCAGCTATGAAGCAGGCTTACTTGACGGGCCGCGGTTCAGTGGTGATTCGCGCCGTGACAGAGATTTGTGAGACCAAGCGTGGACGTCACCAGATTGTGGTGAAGGAAATCCCGTATGGTGTAAATAAAGCGACGTTGCAAAAAAAGATTGTCGAGATGGTCAACGAAAAGAAGATTGTTGGCATTCAAGACATTCGCGATGAATCTGCCCGTGGCGAAGTGCGCGTGGTGATTGACCTCAAAAAGGATGCCTATCCGAACAAAGTTTTGAACCAGTTGTTCAAGTATACCGCGCTGCAGACCACCTTCCATTACAACATGTTGGCGCTAGTTGATGGCATTCAGCCGCGCGTGCTGGGGCTAGAGGACATCCTAAACGAGTACCTCAAGCATCGCCGCATTGTGGTGCGTCGTCGCACAGAATTTGAGCTTAAGAAGGCTAAGGAGCGCGCTCACATCTTGGAGGGCTTGAAGATTGCCCTAGATAACATCGATGAAGTCATCAAGCTGATTCGTGGTAGTAAAGACTACGATACGGCTATGCACGGCTTGATGGAGCACTTTGACCTGAGCGAAATTCAGGCGCGTGCCATTCTGGCCATGCAGTTGCGCAAGCTGACCGGTCTTGACCGTCAGGCGATTGAAGATGAGCTAAACGAGTTGCATCGCCGTATTAAGGAATTGGAGGCAATTTTGGCGGACGAGCAGAAGATTCTTGACATCATTCGTCAGGAATTAGTCGACCTAAAGACGAAGTATGACGACCCGCGCCGTACCAAGATTATCAATCATGAGCTGGGCAAGATGGCGGATGAGGACGTAATACCAGAGGAAGATGCTGTAATTTTGCTAACAAGTGAAAATTACATCAAGCGTACCCCGATGGCAGCCTATCGCCAGCAGAATCGTGGCGGCAAGGGTAAGCGTGGCGTGACAACTAAGGAATCGGATATTGTTGACCAGCTAATTACGGCTACCACACACGATTACCTCAGCTTCTTCACGAACAAGGGGCGCATTTTCCGCCTCCGCGCCTACGATGTGCCGGCCGCTAGCTTGCAGGCCAAGGGTGTAGCGTTGGTAAACTTACTACAATTGCAGCCTAACGAAAAGGTGACGTCAATTGTGAAGTACAGCAAGGACGAAGCTGACCACCGCGACGGCTACCTATTTATGGCTACGACCAATGGCACTATCAAGAAGACGCTAGCCAAGGAGTACGAGACCGTGCGCGCCAACGGCTTGATTGCCATCAAGCTCGACGACGGCGACGAATTGCGCTGGGTGCGCAAGACATCAGGTGATGCTGATGTGATTATTTCAACAGCTTTCGGTCAGGCGATTCGCTTCAGTGAGGCTGATGCTCGCCCAATTGGCCGTAGTGCCCGTGGCGTGCGCGGTTTGCGCTTGCGCCCAGGTGACCGCGTAGTTGGTATGGACGTGGTTGACAAGTCACAGAAGGACCAGTGCCTCTTGATTATGAGCGAGAAGGGCTATGGCAAGAAGACCAAGGTGTCGAACTTCCCAGTGCATAAGCGGGGTGGCGTCGGCATTAAGGCCGCCGTAGTGACTGCCAAGACTGGTAACATAATCGCTGCGCGATCACTTGACGTTGATACCTCTGAAATCATTGCCATTTCGGCAGGCGGTCAGACCATTCGTGTCGGCTTGAATGACATTCCAACCCTTGGTCGCACCACGCAGGGCGTGCGTATTATGCGCCTTGATGAAGACGATT
This sequence comes from uncultured Candidatus Saccharibacteria bacterium, assembly GCA_947253945.1. Taxonomy (GTDB): domain Bacteria; phylum Patescibacteriota; class Saccharimonadia; order Saccharimonadales; family Saccharimonadaceae; genus Nanoperiomorbus. Next base: position 1,026 of record CAMYAY010000002.1, on the reverse strand, counting down.
CAGTGGTGTCAGTCGGGCTAGTCTCAGATGACGGCACTAAGGATGATGATAACACAGCAGAAAAAGATAACTAAAAGGAGAACAGGGTGGACGTTAACTATATCACAATACAATTTAAAGGCCTCATCAGCTCGCCGTACCTCTGGGCGGCACTGGCGGCTTACATCATCGGGCAGTTGACTAAGGTGTCGCTGCTGGTGGGTAAGAAGCGCGTGACGCTGCGTGAGTTCTTCTCGTCGGGCAACATGCCGAGCACCCACACGGCATCGATTGTGGCGCTAACAGTGGTGATTGGCATGCGTGAGGGCTTGGGCTCGTCACTCTTCGGCGTGGCCTTCATGTTGATGCTGATTGTGGCCTACGACGCGATGCATGTGCGGCGCGCGGTGGGCGAGCAGGGGCTTATCTTAATGAAGATGATTAGCGAGGCGCCAAAGGAGAAACAGGAAGAATACAGCAAACTGATTTTTAAGAACACGGGGCGGCAAACCGATGTGCCATACTTCTCGCGCGGCCACTTGCCGGAAGAAGTGGCGGCGGGCGGCTTGCTTGGACTGCTGGTCGGCTTAGCCATCGGGTTCATCGTTCACTAAAACTAATCTCGCCATGCGGCGAGATTTTTTGTTGTCTATATATAATAGTTTGTTGCCGCGCCTGTATATACATATATATAAGAACTGCGCCGCTTTGGTTAGATTTTAGCCAAATCAAGGGGATTTTTGGTTGGGCTAGTTGGTGGGCGCGGTAATTAACAGAGGTATAATCTATGACGTCAATACGTTGCACATTTTACTACGACTTTTTGCCTAAAAAGTGTTGACCCCGCGTCTCAAATGCTGTAACATAATAATCAGTCAAGCGCGAGAGGTTAAATCGAACGGGCCAAGGCTCAACGGGCTCTCAAGTTAGACTGCAAATTTACAATTTAGTAGTGCAAGTCAATTTCGTCAGTACATCTTTTATGTTAGTTTCAAAACTACAATGTACTGTTTAGCAATAAACAGTCTTTTACGGAGAGTTTGATCC
>CAMYAY010000001.1 GCA_947253945.1 uncultured Candidatus Saccharibacteria bacterium | reverse complement strand
TTAAGGCAACCGTCAAGCCGAATGTCGCTACTTCACGGCAAAAACGAACGAGCTTATTCATTCCCTTAAAAACCTCCTCGTGCACATACTAATAATCAGGTCTCATTTCACCTTTTGAACTATATTTTACCACCTCACCAGCTGGGTGCAAAGTGGGTGCACTTTTTAACGTTAACATCCTGTGCGCTCGACCCCAGAGCGTCGATATCTTCCCTCAAACAGCAAAATCACACTCAAAAACCACAAGAACCCAGCTTAAAGCCGCTTCGCATTAAACCTTTTAACGATAGTCCTCGCTAAGCCCTGCTACACAAAGGCAAATTGCACCCACCTATTAAGCCCTTGACATCGATACAACATTCTCAATGTGCGGTGTACGCGGGAAGAAGTTGAACGGAGTATGGCTCTCGATACGATAGCGTTCGCTAAGTCGCGCCACATCACGCGCTTGTGTTGCTGGATTACATGACAAATAAATCACTCGCGGCGGTAAGACCTCTAATATCCGGTCAACCACTTTAACATCTAAACCAGCGCGCGGCGGGTCGACAATAATTGTCGCGTCAGCTACGATATATTCTAGTGCATCTTCGCTCTTAGCATGTACTCCGCGCGCGTTAAGGCGACCAGCCAAATTATGCTCTAGCTCGGCATAGGCTGAATTATCAGTTTCCACTAATGTCAACGGACGCTCGCCAGCCACCGACAGACCAATCGTGCCAACACCCGAATACATATCTACTACCTTACCATCGCCCAAATGGCGCTTAATCTCATTCAACGCTAGTTCATACACCGGCAAGTTAATCTGGAAAAATCCATTGGGCGAATAATGATATGTCTGCCCTAATAAGCTATCGCTCAACGGACGCATTTTTGGATGCTGCTCACCGTTCTTAAACAACGCACTGCTAACTTCGCCAGCTTGATTACAACGCACTAACAATGATTGGTAGTGTCGCGCCTCGGCTGCGGGGTCATTATTTAGCCGCTCAATTACACGCTGCGCTTCTGCCCAAATTTCCGACCGCTCAATTGAGCTAGTCTTGACTAGGATTTTCTGATGCGAACCACGTCGATGGAATGCCGGCCAAATCCGCGCCGTATCATGGTCATACCAAAGAGAATACTCCATTTTATTGCGATACTGCCAAAACTTACCGTCGGTTTGAATCGGCACCGATGGCAATTCAATATGTTCCTGCCGGAAGGTATCTACTACCAATTGTGACTTATACGCTAACTCCGCCGCCTCTGTCATAATTTGCCATGGTGAAGTCGCCAAATAACACTCGTCGCGTGGCGCAATACGCGCACTATTTGGTTCTAGTACTTCAGTAACAAAGCCTTCGGCATAGCTTGACTTCAACTTAGTTAGCTGAATTCGCACGGTTTCCTGTGGTAGTGCACCCCAAATAAACACCTTACGACCATCAGCTAGTTCTGCCATCGCCTGACCGCCAGGCACTAATTTAGTTGTCTTAACTGTCTCTTCAATTATCTGCTTCATTATATGCGCCAAGTATCATCCAACCCACTTGATTAACCATCACATGGCCTTCCACAACGCGCGGTGATTCTTGCCACTGCCAAGTGTCAGTATCATCTGCTAGTACGCGCCACTTCCCGCTCGGCAAAATAATATCTTGGTCCTTTCGCTCCCTATTATAAACTATCAGTAGGCAAGGCGTAAGCATAGCCGCATTATCGCCGCCACGATTATCCACCTTAAACCCAACTAAGCCGGGCGCCACCCAGTCGCTAGTAATGCGGCTACTAGCGGTAGTACTCTTATCGCACAGCCCTGGCAAACGTTTACGCAGCGCAATCAAGCCACGATAATACTCAAACAAATCTTTAGCTCGCTCAACTGCACTCCAATCCAACTGATTTAACTCAATTGGCGCATTATGTGAATTATCATTGCCGTCCTTAGTCCGCCAGAACGATTCACCGCTAAGCATTAATGGTCGCCCTAAACAAGTTAAATAAATCGCCACGGCCAACCGATATTGACGTCGTCGCAACGCTTCATCTGGCGTAGTTGAGGTCAGCTTATCCCACAGCGTCTGATTATCATGCACCGAAACATAATTAATTACCTGACTTGGTGCCTTAAAACTCGACCCATAAATGCACCACGCCCGAACTGCCGCAAGTAATCGATGTTCACTATATGATTCGCCATTCACAAACCCCACCGCCTGATGATTGCTCGCCGAACCTTTAATGGTGTCCCTCGTATCGTCAGAGAACATACCGATATTTTCATCCAGCTGCCATAAATTACTTTTATCGGTTAGCGGTGCCATACTAGCGGTCAACGCAGCTGCCCACGGTTCGCCATATATTAACTTCTCACCCCTGCCGTAAATCTGATCAAGCCGCTCCCGAATATCTTTCATTAAGTCCACATCAAGCAGCCCCATCAAATCAAAACGAAAACCGTCAATGTGGTACTCACGCGCCCAATACAGCACACTATCAACGATGAATTTATGCACCATTGGCCGCTCCGTGGCAATATCATTACCACAACCCGAGCCATTTGATAAATTACCGTTGGCATCCGTACGGTAATAATAGTACGGCATAGTCTGCTGCAGTGGATTGTCTAAATTGTACGTGTGATTATACACCACATCCATCACTACGCGAAACCCCTGCTGGTGCAAACTCTGTACCATCTGCTTTAACTCCGTAATACGCACCTCGCCGTGATGCGGGTCAGTTGCGTAAGACCCCTCTGGCGTATTGTAGTTAACTGGGTCATAGCCCCAGTTAAACTGATGTTCGTCGTCTTCGTCGACCGAGCCATAGTCATACATTGGCATAACTTGCACATGCGTAATGCCTAACTTTTTTAAATAAGCCACGCCTGTTGGCAATTCACCTTTGCCATCCAAAGATGTCTCCGGATAAGTAAAAGCTAGATACTTACCCCTCACCGCTTCAGGCCAGCCACCACGATTATGCGAAGAAAATTCTTTAATGTGAATCTCATCGATAATGGTATCAGCCGTCACAGCCGGCGCACGGTCTAGTTCCCAACCGGCTGGATTAGTCTGCAATAAATCGACTATCATCGCCCGATGGCCATTGATGCCAGTAGTGCGAGCATAAGGGTCACCAGCTGATACAGCTTCGCCATCAATCACTAACGAAAAATCGTAGTATATACCGTTTAAATCTTCTGGGCTAGCGTAAGACCAAACGCCGTCCGACTGCATAGTCATTGGCTCCGACCAATACGGCTTGGTATCTGGTTCACCGTCACGGTAAAGACGTAATGTTGCTTGCTCAGCTACCGGCGACCATAACTTAATCTGCGTACCGTGTTCATCGCAGCGCATGCCCAAATCATTACCATTATATTGCAATGGCAATAAATTAGTGGTCTGATAATAATTTGACCATTGCTGCGCCGTCTTCATAAGGATTATTTATCGCCCTTAAAAAGAAACTTCAAGTAATCACGCACCATACGCGTACCACTGATAATCGGTAAGTAGGCAGTTAACACGCGCGCTGCCTCGCCCGCCCAGCGCTTGTCATCGCGTAAAATATCCGCAGCATGACGCATTTGCGTGTAGAGCGACTGTATCTCATGGTTATAATCATCACCGTGTACAATCAACGCCACTGACGGGCTAACATCAGCAACACCACCATCGTTCGTAGAAACTAACAGCGTCAAGTTGCCCAAATCCTTCATAAATGAAGTGCCGCAGGCTTCCAGCCCGACGATTGGCACATTAATCGACACATCTGAACCCATGCTCATCGCCTTTGATAACGGCTCGTCGTAATCAGTAATATAATGTACGCGCTCACGTAGTACTGGGTCGGCAGCAATTTGTTTCAGCATGCCCTGCAAACGGTCGTAAGTATTATCACCAGCGCCAACATTGCCTGCCATCATGCCCGCCATAATATAATGCGCGTTATAGGTCAATAAGATATCCTTTAGCTCGTCAATGTTTTCAAATGGCATCCACGGACGCTTATAAGCCACAAACCGACGTTTATAATCAAACAAGATAGCATCTTCCGGAATTTGCACCACCTCACCATACTGGTCACGACGATGTTTTAGCTCAGCATTCAAACGCTGGCGCCCCAGCCGTTTAAACTCACGAAGCTGTGCGACATTGTCACGCAAAACATCTTCTGCGATAGTCTCATAATTCTCACCCGGCATATTGAACTTATTGACGATGCCATTAGCCTGATAAAACTGCAAAATTTCTGACTCAATCCAAGTATTGAGGTCGATACCATTAGTAATTGCTGTAAAATGCACCTTCTCACCTGACAAATCGTGATAATCTGCCACTTTAGCATGAAGTTTTGCCACGCAATTCTTTGCCTCAGCGAGTTCAATCGTCAAACTACTCAACTTCAAACGGCCGTCCTTAAACAAACAACCAATAAAATGTCGTAGAGCTGGTGACTTGATATTCGGAAAGACGAATTTTTCAAACTGTTGGTAGCTAAACTCCGACTCAGCCGCCTGTACCAACGTATGGTTGGTATATAAGGTATGCTTACGTACATACACAATCGACTCATACAAATCCATACCGTTATCGCACAGCTCGTCTAGGCGCGCTACTGCGGCGAACACGGTTGCTGTTTCATTAAGCTGCATCACCGCTGGCTTGAGATGAAGCAGCTTAAGCGCAGCATAACCACCAAAACCAAGACTCACCATCTGATAAAGTCGATGGTCATCCGACGGGTTGCCTTGATAAAGCGCGCCAAAATTCGGCTCGGTCATGCAAACAAATCGCGTCGAACCGCATGTCTTAGTATAAACATCCAGCACAGTCGACGGCTGGTCTTTAACACGCAGCATTGTTTCACCTGCTTTAGTAAAATCTTCCACCTCTGGAGTTTTGTCAATATATTCATAGTGCGGCACAAAATTGTCCATTCGCTGGTGGCCCTCGCGACGATAAAATGGCGTTAGCACCACAAACGGTATATCAAGTGCCTCAGCACAACGGCGCGTATCTGCGGCTAGCACGCCCAAACCGCCAGCACCACGGATGCCATTTTTAATGTCGTAAATTTCCATTGTCGTATAAACATACGGCCGGTCATCACTGATTTTATGAATTAGAGAACGCCGATCGATTGCTTGATAGAATTCGGCGACTTCCTCGATAGAAGAATGATTGTTGTCTGTTTGCCCACTCATGATATACTCCTATATTAACAAAAAACCATAACCATTTCAAATACTTGTGCTGTTAAACCGATAAAATAGACGTTTTAATAGCTCGATTACTACAAGATAACCAGCCACGATGCCAGCAATCGCTAAGCTTAGATGCCATTCTGGGATAATAAAGCCAAACCAGCTGCCAATCGTCGTATAAACTACCGCAATTGCCAGCGCAGCAATGCAGCCAATGCTACCAATTAACGGTAGCGATGGGCGGCTGCTAAGCGACCACTTATGTGAACGGATAATAAACACTACCAGTATTTGCGTTAACAACGATTCGATAAACCAACAAGTTTGAAACTGAGCTGCGTCCGACTTAAATACCCCCAGTAAGATAGCGAAAGTAATAAAATCGAATAATGAGCTCGCAATGCCAAACAGCCACATAAACTTCTTCAGTGACTTCAAGTCCATACGACGCGGCTGAGCCAACTGCGCTCGGTCTACGTTATCGGATGGAATAGCAAACTGCGAAGTATCATATAACAAGTTGTTCAGTAAAATCTGCGACGCTGTCATCGGCAAAAATGGCAGCACCAACGACGCACCCGCCATCGAGAACATATTGCCAAAGTTAGAGCTCAAACTCATTTTGAGATACTTCATCGTATTAGCAAAGGTGCGACGCCCTTCCACTACGCCATCATTAAGGTAGCGCAAACTCTTGCCCAGCAAAATCAAATCGGCGGTTTGCTTGGCCACATCCACCGCATTATTAACTGAAATACCAATATCAGCGATACGTAGCGCCGGCGCATCATTAATACCATCCCCCATGTAGCCAACAACATGACCAGCATGGCGCAAGGCCTCAATCACCGCCAGCTTCTGGCTTGGATTGACTCGCGCAAAAATCGTCGTTTTATCAACTCGACGACGCAACTTAACACTGTTTAGTTTACTAATTTGATCACCAGTTAATACGCCTTTTACCGTTAGACCTAGACTCTCCGCAATCTTCGTTGCTACCAATGGGTCATCGCCCGTAACAATCTTCACCGCAATACCGTTCGAAGCTAGTGCTTTTAGTGATTTAGCCGCCGACGCCTTCGGTGGATCTTCGAACGCAATAAAGCCCTCGAATACCATTTCCGATTCGTCTTCCAATGCAATGTCAGCCGTATCAAAATCACGCGTCGCCACCATTAAAGTACGATACCCTTGTTTACTTAGATTAGTACAATCTTGCATGAGCCCATCGAGACCAGCCTTAGTTAGCCGGCGCGCCTCACCATTGTTATCACGATAATATTTAACTATTTTTAGCATACTATCAGCTGCGCCCTTGGTAATTAGCTGATAATCGCCGCCATTCAGCTTCGCCAACACACTCTCACGACGCCGCTGAAAATCAAATGGTATTTCGCGCTGCATTACGTAGCCATCTAAATCAGCCGGTGCACACTTTACCACGGCGTCATCTAGCGGGCTATTGAACGAACGTGAATTATTACTCACAAATGCTGCTAGCTGCAGCAGCCGTGGCGCATCATTGCCATAATAGTTCTGAGTCTTCGCAACCGCAATTTTGCTTTCCGTCAAGGTACCAGTTTTGTCAGTACAAAGAATATCCATGCTACCAAAATTCTGCATGGCCGATAGCTTTTTAACAATTACGCCCTTCTTCGCCATGCGCAGCGAGCCCTTAGTCAAATTAATAGTGATAATTAACGGTAATAGCTCCGGTGTCATCCCTACAGCCAAGGCAATCGCAAATAGAATCGAACTTGCCATGTCACGGTGAAAAATAATATTTATCACCACAATCATCAAAACTAGACCAAAGGTAATTCGCGTCAGCATTACCGATAATCTCGCAATCTCAATGTCAAATTCCGTCACTTTGTTTCGATTAAGCGACTTTGCAATCTGTGCAAACTCCGTATGAGCACCAGTCTGCTGCAACAATACGCAGCCACTGCCACTCGTCACATTACTACCCATCTTCACTTGGTCCTTGACGGATTTAATTACCGGAAATGATTCACCGGTAATTGCGCTTTCGTCCACTGCCATACCATCCGATTCCAACACCACACCATCAGCCGGTATTAAACTACCAGCTGACACTATGACAACATCGCCCGGCACCAAATTAGCCACTGGCACCTTACGTGGCTTACCACTGCGTAGCACCGTAGCACTGACCCGCACTGTACGCTGCAACGCCTGCGCGGCGCGCTCTGAGCGAAATGTATTAATAAAGTCCAGCGTCGTAGAAATAAATACAATCACTAGTACCGTAACGGCGCTTGCTACCTCGCCCATATAGAGCGACAAAATTGCCGCCACCACTAGCACAATCACTAGCGGGTTTTTGAACCGCATTAAATATTCTTTGATGCCACTCAAATGATGCACTGGCACTGGTGTATTATAGCCATACTTCAAAAGGCGTCGCTTCGCCTCACCGTTGGTTAATCCTAATTTATAGTCCCTCTCCACCCTCATGTTATTTCTATTTTAGTCGGTTATGTTTAAACCGTCAAATTTTTACCGACGGCGCAAAAAATAAATGCCTATCACCGCCGACACAACTGTCGAACCAAATATAATTAACCAGAAAGCCAATGGCGAATTTACATTGCCCGGCAAAGCCACATTCATACCAAAGATGCCAGCCACTACCGTAGGCACTGTCATAACTACAGTAATTACCGTCAAAATACGTAGCGTCTCGTTTAGTCTCGTATCCATCACCGCCCGGTAAGAATCACGCAGATTAGTAATCGTGCGAAGTTGCGCCTTACAACGCACAATTAACTGCTCTAAGTCAATTGACAAATCCTCCACCAAGTCGGGATCATTATCAAATAAGCTAAGCCACCGATTACCCAACATTTTTTCTAGTGCAATATTCATCGGAATCAAAGCATCTAGGTAATCGTTAATCATTCGCTCATTCTTTGTAAACACTGCAATGTCACATGACCGAATATTCGACACATCTAAGGCAATCGCCCGCATCCGACGATTAATTACTGCTACTTGGCGCTCGTACTGCTCAATAATAACTGATATTAGCGCTAAAAATAGCTTACCACGCTGAGTAGTTGGTACCTGCTTAATTGCCTTGGCGCTAGATAGCGCCGGCAAACGCTCACGACAAACTGTAATTAAATGACGGTCTGAAATAGCAAATAGTAACGGCGTCGTAAAGCCGCCCAAGTCATCATCTGAATCAGGGATACGTGCGATGAAGTAAGTGTAGTCGTCGTCAGTTTCAAGGCGTGGCACCTCATATGGGTCAAGTGTATCGTTCAAAATATCTCGGTCAATACCTAGGCTCGCCATGCGCTCAATATCGCGTTCGGATGGGCGCTCAACCAAAGCCCAGCCACCCGTAGATAGCTTGTTTTGTCGCTTCAATTCTGGATTGATTACAGTAGAACGATAATAGTTAATCATTACTTTTATCATAGCAGATTATGACGCCGAAATAAAATTAAAGCCCCTATATTAGGAGCTTTAATTGTTTGCTAGTTATAACTAGGCTTGTTGTTCTTCAGCGTAATCATGTTCACTCAAGGCGCCAGTACCAACTGGAATCTTGCGACCGATAATCACGTTTTCCTTTAGACCCTTCAAGTGGTCAACACGGCCAGAAGTAGCAGCACCAATCAAGACACGAGTTGTATCCTGGAATGACGCACCAGAGAGGAATGAGTCACTGTTAACTGCTACCTTAGTGATACCAAGTAGCAATTGCGTAAACTCGGCAGGTTGCTTACCGGCGGCAATTAGCTTCTTATTAGTATCAACTGCTAAAGCCTTTGAGACAACATCGCCAGCAATAAATTGACTATCACCCGGCTCTTCAATCCGTACACGGCTAAACATCTGGCGGACAATCACCTCAAGGTGCTTCGGCGAGATATCCTGACCCTGTGCAGCGTAAATCTTCAACACATCGTTAATGATATAGCGCTCAGTTTCGGCAATACCCTTGTACTTCATGAGCTCATGAAGCTCAATAGAACCAGTGGTGATGCGGTCGCCAGCCTTAACAGTATCGCCATCCGTCACTGCTAGAGTACGAGTATTAGAGATGCGATAAAGCTTTGGTTGTTGGCGCTCAGCGGTAATGCGGAGACCGTCATCAACGTAAGTTACCACGCCATCGAATGGAGCAACCAGCGGCATGCCATTGTGGTCGCTACTGGCCAAGATGTCGCCAGTGCGCACTACTGCGCCATCACGCACACGTGCTTCCTGATTATCAGCAAACCGTAGAACTTCAGTACGACCAGCCAATGGAGTAACTGTTACTTCATACATATCGCCCCGCTCTTCAACGCTCACTGTGCCGTCGCTCTCGGCAACAATCGCACGACCCTTTGGTTCATGCGCTTCCAAAAGCTCATCCACACGCGGCAAACCCTGAGAAATATCATCACCACCAACACCACCAGCGTGCTTTGTATTCAACGTTAACTGAGTGCCTGGCTCGCCCACAGACTGGGCAGCAATTACACCAATTGGCTCTGACTCTGATACGAGGAAGCCAGTTGACATATCAATACCATAGCTCTTACGTGGAATACCAGATAATTCAGGAGTCGACAAGACTGACATAATCTTCACTGACTTGATATTCTCATCACCCTGAATTGCTGAAGCAATATCGCTAGTAATCAAATCACCACGCTTTACATAACCTTCAACATCTTCAGCAGCATAACGACCAGAGATGCGATCGCAGAATTCAATCATAGTCTCTTCGGTCTCGTTACGATAGATTGTGAAGCCCGGGTCTTCCGCCGTACCTTCATCAGGCACGGTAAATACATCCTGCGACACATCAACCAAACGACGAGTCAAATAACCAGAGTCAGCCGTCTTCAAAGCCGTAGACACAGCACCATAACGAGAACCACGCGTTACCACGAAGGCTTCGAGCGGTGTCATACCATGCTTAAATGAATTTTTCACCGGAAGCTCGATTTCACGGCCGGAGGCATCCACCTGAACGCCAATCATTGCCGCGGCCTGCTTAATGTTATCGATAGAACCACGTGCACCAGAGTTGGCGAGCACTGATACTGCTGAGTCGACCTTCTGGAGGTGCGCCTCAACTTCCTCGGTCACCTTCGCATCAACTTGGCGCCAAGTATGAACCGTTAGTTTATGGCGCTCTGAGTTCGTAATCAAGCCCTGGTCATACTGATCAGCAATCTGAGCTACCTTCTTGTCACCCTCATTTGCAATATCCGTAACATCGCTAAGTGTGAAGTAATCTTCCATACCAGTAGAAATTGCTGAACGAGTAGCGTGCTCCAATGCCAAACCCTTAATGTTATTTGCCGTTCTAGCAGTAGCTTCTGAGCCATAACGGTTGAAGATACGCGCTAGCACCTTACAGATAACTTTCTTGGTCAAAACATCGTTTACATACGGGAAGTCTTCTGGTAATACCTCGTTAAACAAGACACGCCCAAGAGTAGTGTGCAATAACTGGCCACGGAAACGAACGATGATTGGTGTCTGATACTCAATCTCGTGTGCTTCATGCGCCATAATAGCTTCAGCCTCTGACGCATAAGCATGTGGCTGTTCGCCTGGCTTCAACTGAGTTGACTGCTTGTTATAACTCAAGTAGTAACAACCAAGCACAATATCCTGATAAATTGAAAGCGTTGGCGAACCATCGGAAGGCTTCAAAAGGTTATTTGATGCCGAAATCAAGTCGCGTGCTTCTGCCTGCGCTTCATCTGACAAAGGTAGATGTACTGACATCTGGTCGCCATCGAAGTCGGCGTTAAAGCCAGAAGTCACTAGCGGGCACACCTGAATTGCCTGACCTTCAATTAGTCTTGGCTGGAAGGCCTGAATTGACAAGCGGTGCAACGTAGGGGCGCGGTTGAGCAAGACATACTTACCCTTAATCGCCTCTTCAAGAGCATCCCAAATCACTGGCGCACCAGCATCGATTAAACGCTGTGCAGTGTGAATTGTATTAGCCTGCTCCCATTCAATCAGCTTTGAGATAACAAATGGCTTAAACAATTCTAGCGCCATGGTCTTTGGCATACCACATTCGTTAATGTTGAGATCTGGACCAGAAACAATTACTGAACGGCCAGAGTAATCAACACGCTTGCCAAGCAAGTTCTGGCGGAAGCGACCCTGCTTACCCTTCAAGAGGTCAGACAATGACTTCAGACGACGACGGCCACCAGTAGCTTGCGCAGCGCGCGTGCCACGAGCCGCTGAGTTATCAATCAAAGCATCAACCGCTTCCTGTAGCATGCGCATTTCATTGCGCGTAATCACTTCAGGTGCATTTAATTCAGCCAACTTCTTCAAACGATTATTACGGTTAATAATACGACGGTACAAATCGTTCAAATCAGAAGTAGCAAAGCGACCACCAGCAAGCGATACCATCGGGCGTAGATCTGGTGGAATCACCGGCAAGATTGTCAAACACATTGATTCCGGCTTGATACCAGCCGAGCGCATACCCTCAAGCATCTTGAGACGCTTCTGAATCTTCTGGCGTGCCTGACCCTTCTTCTTGTCGGCCACGGCAGTCAAATCCTCGATTAATTGGTTAAGGTCAATCTCGCAAAGCAAACGATGCAACGCTGCGCCACCCATACCAACTTCAACCAAGTCTTGGTATTCCTCTGGTAAGTTACGGTAAGCGCTCTCGGTCATTGTAGCACCCTTTACGAGACTATCTAGCATCGACTTCTTCTCTTGATACTCATCGGTTGCAGCAGTGATTTCAGCTGACATCTGTTTTGCTAGAGTCTTAGCATCTACTGGCGCCTCGCCTTCAGCAGCTGGCTCAGCCATAGCGCGGTCGTAACGATACTTAATAGCCGCACGTGAAGCGTTATACTGCTCTTCGTTTGCATTACGTAGTTCAGCAACTGCTTCGTCATCAACTGCCAAAATAGCATACGATTGGAAGTAAGCAATACGCTCCAACTCCTTTACGGTCAAGTTGAGCAATAGTGACATCGCACTAGGCGTACCGCGCATAAACCAGATATGCGCTACTGGGGTAGCAAGTTTAATGTGTCCCATTCGCTCACGACGAGCCGAAGCGCGCGTAACTAGCTCACCGTTTTTATCAACAGCGGCTTCACGTGAGCGCACGCCCTTCAGCTTGGCATCATGCGGGTTAATATCCTTCTCTGGCCCAAAAATACGCTCGCAGAACAAACCATCGCGCTCTGGCTTCTGTGTGCGATAGTTGATGGTTTCTGGCTTCAATACTTCGCCATATGACCAAGACAAGATATCTTCTTCGCTAGCTACCGCTAGGCGCACTGCGTCAAAATCAGAGATTGACTTGTCGTCGTTAGACTTTGGTCGCATCATTATGCCTCCTCCTCTTCATTATTATCATCTTCATCGTTTTCATCGATATCGATCATGTCCTCTTCGTCATCATCTGGCATATCGGTGATATTATCATCTTCTTCGTCTAAGTCGTCCGGTGATACCATCTGACCAAGTTCATCTGGTGCGATATCAAGGTCATCAAGTTTACCGCCAGTACCCTTCTCGGTGACAACATTTTCGGCATCTTCTAGCTCGTTATCCTTTACGAGGTCAACGCGCAAACCAAGACCCTGCAATTCCTTCACAAGAACCTTGAAACCTTCTGGAATATCTGGTCCTTCAATCGGCTCACCCTTAATGATACTTTCATAGGCGCGAGCACGACCCTTCACGTCATCAGACTTAATGGTAATCATTTCCTGCAAAGTAGATGCAGCACCGTAAGCCTCAAGCGCCCAAACCTCCATTTCGCCGAAGCGCTGACCACCATTATGGGCACGACCACCAAGTGGCTGCTGTGTCACCATAGCATATGGACCAGTCGAACGAGCGTGAATCTTGTCAAGCACCATGTGGTGAAGCTTAATCATGTACATCACACCAACTGTAGTTTGCTCCTGGAATGGTTCACCAGTGCGGCCATCAAATAGTTGCATCTTACCGTTGCGGTTGAAGCCCGCCTTTTCAAGTTGATCAGCGATGACTTCATTTGGTACGCCTCTAAAGGCCGGTGTAGCAACCTTGTAGCCAAGCTTGCGTGCCGCCATACCAATATGCACCTCAAATAGCTGACCTAGGTTCATACGCGATGGCACACCCATCGGGTTCAGAATGATATCAACTGGGGTACCATCAGCCATAAATGGCATATCTTCCTCAGCCAAAATCTTTGCGACTACACCCTTGTTGCCATAACGACCAGCTAGTTTATCGCCGACCTGAATCTTACGGCTCTGAGCAATAAAGATTTCAATTTGCTGCAAAACGCCAGCCTTCAAATCGTGGCCAGAATTGCGATCGAAAATCCGAACTGCAACAACCTTACCACCTTCGCTACGGCCAACACGATGTGAAGTATCGCGCACATCCTTTGCCTTCTCACCAAAGATAGCACGCAACAAGCGCTCCTCAGAACTGAGCTCCTGTTCACCACGCGGTGTAATCTTACCGACCAAGACATCGCCCGGTCGTACCTCAGCACCAACGGTTACAATACCATTAGCATCAAGGTTACGCAAAGCATCCTCAGAGGCGTTTGGAATATCACGTGTCACCTGCTCTGGTCCAAGCTTTGTATCACGCACCTCAACCATTGAGCTCGTAATGTTAACACTAGTTAGAGCATCATCTTCAACCAAACGACGACTAATAATAATCGAGTCATCCATGTTGTAGCCCTTCCAAGGCATGTATGCCACGATTAGGTCGCGTCCAAGCGCAATTTCGCCGTCAGCAACTGAAGCGCCTTCAACTAGTGGTTGACCCTTTACGACGTGCTGACCACGTACCACAACTGTGCGTTCGTTAAACGAACGGTCCTCGTTTGACTTTACAAAGTGCGTTGGATGATACACACCAGTCGTACCATCAGTATACTTCACCTGGACTTCATCAGCATCAGCCTTAGTAACTTCACCATCATCGCGTGCTACTGTTAATGCTGGGGTATTTAAAGCCAAATCATGTTCAATGCCAGTACCAACAATTGGCGAAGTTGGCTTAATGAGCGGCACTGCCTGACGCTGCATGTTTGAACCCATCAAGTTGCGGTCAATACGGTTTTTCTCAACAAATGGAATCAGCGCTGCGGTTGTACCAATTACCTGAGTAGAACAGGCATCCATATAAGTAACATCACCAGCATCGACGGTTTCAGGGCGCAACTCGCGACGAGCATCAACACGCGCTTCCTTAAATGTACCGTCGTCATTTAGTTCAACTGAGCTCTCAGCAATCGTCTCGTGCTCCTCTTGCGCAGCATCCATGTAAACAACTTCATCAGTAACACGGCCATTGACCACCTTGCGATACGGCGCCTCAAGGAACCCGTACTCATTAATGCGAGCATAAGACGCTAGGTAAAGCACCAAACCCACGTTGCCACCTTCTGGGGTTTCAATGATACAAACACGTGAATAATGCGTTGGGTGAATATCGCGCACCTCAATACCGGCACGCTCACGCGTCAAACCGCCAGGGCCCATTGAGCTCAAACGACGCTTGTGCGCCAACTCTGATACTGGGTTAGCTTGGTCCATGAACTGTGACAACTGAGACGAAGCGAAGAATTCACGTACAGCAGCGACGATTGGGCGAGCGTTAATTAATGACGCCGGAGTAACATTCTCGAGATCAGCCACACTCATGCGGTCGCGCACGTTACGGTCAAGACGCAACAAGCCAACACGGAACTGACGAGCAACTAACTCACCGACCAAACGAACACGGCGATTATAGAAAGCATCGATATCATCAGCTGGCTCTTGAGTATTATTTAAGCGAATAATTTCCGCAATAATAGCCACCAAATCGTCGATTAGCAAAACACGGTTCTCTGGAATCTCGGTTAATTCAGGGGTCAAACCTAGCTCGCGCTTGATAGCAGCGAGGCGCTGATTCATCTTATAACGTCCAACACGGCTAATATCAAATCGCTTAAAGTCAAAGAAGGTGCGCTCAATCATACCCTTGGCGTTATCAACTGTTGCCAAATCGCCTGGGCGGATCTTACGGAAGACTTCAATCAAAGCCTCGTTAGTGCCACGACTAGTATCCTTGGCAATAGTAGCATCGATGTAGCTTTGCTCACCGTTGTCGACCTTTTCAAATAGCTCTTTTAGCTTAGTATTAGTGCTGTAGCCAAGCGCACGCAGAAGAGTAGTAACTGGGAAGCGGCGCTTACGGTCAATCTTTACGTAAATAGCATGGTCTTTTGATGTCTCAAATTCAAACCAAACACCACGGCCTGGAATAATCTTAGCGCCGTAGCACTTACGGCCATCTACCCCTTCTTCAGCAGTAAAGAACACGCCAGATGAGCGGATTAGCTGTGAGACCACGACACGCTCAGAACCATTAATAATAAAGGTGCCACGGTCGGTCATCCACGGATAATCACCAAGATAAAGCTCATCTTCACGAACTTCGCCAGTTACACGGTTAACTAGCTCTACGTTGGCGTACAATGGCGCCTCGTAGCTGGTGTTATCGCGAATTGCCTCGCGGTCAGTAATCTTTGGATCACCAAAATGATAGTCCTTAAAACTTAGGCTCAACTTTTGACCAGTGAAGTCTTCAATTGGACTAACTTCCTTAAACACATCTGCTAACTCATGTTTAACTAAATCATCCCAAGACTTCTGTAAATGCCCAACCAAGTTAGGCAATTCTAGCACTTTGTGCTGTGGAGTGAAATAAGTACGCTTGGTGATACCGTTTTCCACCCATCCTTTAGTCGCATTCGCCACGAATGTTACTCCTCTTCTTTAAGTTACTCTCGCTGGCTTGAAGAATTCTGTTCTGTCTTTCTGTGCTATCCGACGCCACCAGTAGTGTAAAGTGGGTCCCACACAACAAACTCCAATGCTGCCAAAACAATGGACGTTCTAAACAGATTACACTACTTCATCAAAACTAATGTATCACAAAAACAATCTTTTCGCAATAGCAATTATTGATTAATGTAGAATAAATTGAAACCCAATTAGCACGCCACTAATAATTTCTGACATGATACTATTAAGTAGCGTCGAGCATAAACAAACAATAGCAAATATTAGCATTAAACCGACCGATCGCTCCATTGTGTCCATTATCGCCTGTACTACCCGCGGCGCTACAGCATATAACACGCGCGAACCATCAAGTGGCGGAATTGGCAAAATATTAAACGCAAAAAAGCCCAAATTAACATAGACACTAATCACCATCACTCCAGTCAGTACACCAGACAGCGACATAAAATCGATTAGTCCCGGTCCAATTAGGAACAGCTGCTTACCAGTTAACACAAGCACGCAATAGGCAATGAAAGCCAATACCAAATTAGTTATCGGTCCCATAATCCCCACTAAAGCCGCACCCCATTCGCGACCGCGCACTCGCTCCGGATTAAACGGCACCGGCTTAGCACCGCCAAAGATTGGTCCACCAAGTACCGCCATAACGAGCGGAAGTAAGATTGTCAAAAACGGATCAATGTGCTTAATTGGATTAAGCGTCAAACGACCAGCCGACTTAGCTGTATCGTCACCCAACCAGTACGCCGTTAATCCATGCATCAGCTCGTGTAAAATCATTGAAATTAGAGTTACGCCAAGGATTATTCCGAGGATAATCCACGTGCTAGGCTGGCTAAAATCCATTTTGAACATAGTCCCATTATATCATAAGCAACAAAAAACACCCCTTGTGTAAGGAGTGTTACAATAACTACCTAACAAATTAATCAGTAGTAACTGGCTTGTCGCTAGTGAAGCCCTTCTTGCGTAGGGTCTTGATTGTACTAGCAGCAATTAACAGACGCACCTTATGGCCATTTACATAGAAAGTCTTCTTTTGTAGGTTTGGCTTAAAGGTCCGCTTGGTGTGACGCATTGAGAAGCTAACGTTGTTGCCGCTCATTGCACCCTTACCGGTGATTTCACATCGTGCCATCTTAAAATATCTCCTTTATCGGTTACTCTGCTCTATAATATCAAAATATCATAGCCTAGTCAATAGCATAAAAGCCTACGGCGAACCGTAGGCTTGGACAGCGCAATGAAACATCCTGTTATTTTATAAGCTCTTGTTGACCTTTAAGATCAAAATCGATGCTCCTCCATAACTCCGAAATTCCACCACAGCAACTCCATTAGGAAGCTTCACACATTCTGCTGTCTGATACGATAATATCATAAGCCCGTTGTCATTTAAATAGTCTAGCAAGCGCCAAACTGTGGAAAACTGCGGGGTTTTATAGGGTGGATCAACAAAAATCAAGTCATACTTATCTGTAAAATCAGCATTTTTCATCCAATTGTCAACTGTTGTACAAATTACAGAAGAGCCCTCTTCCGCTCCAACCGTAGCAATATTTTGCTTAAGTACAACCTGCGCCGTGCGATCACGTTCAATAAAAGTTACCGTAGCCGCACCGCGGCTCAATGCTTCCAGACCAATTGCCCCTGTACCGGCGAACGCATCTAGCACTTTAGCCCCAGCTATCACATCTTTCGCATTTAACATCGAGAAAATCGCACTCCTAGCGCGCTCGCTCATAGGGTGCGTAGCACTACTTACGTTAGCCGACAAGCGGCGACCGCCCCACTTGCCAGAGATCAATCTAACCGTCGCCATGTCGCTTAACCTTCGCCTGATAAGCACAAAAATACCATGCCATCAACACAGCATGAATCATTTCTGGCAACAAAAAATTTTTAGTCTCACGTGCCAACGATTCAGTCCAGCCACGCTGCAAAAACCGGTCGTAGATTTTATGTTGGTGCACTCGTTGCACTGCATCCATAAAAAATGGCTCAAAATCATCCGCCGCACGCAGCAACTCAATGTCATGCTTCGACAAAGCTACGCGCTTAAATCGTAGTGGCGCCGTCGCAAACGCCACGCCCACCTCATATAAACCATGCGCCGTCATCAGACCAGTCGGCTTCCAATACTTCCAATTATTCGCCACCTTGTCACGCATTGTGTCACCCGGCATAACAACTTTACGAAAAATAGTATCTTGCAATTGCTTGGTATTACCTCTGATTTCCGCCAATCGTTCCTCATATGGATAATGATGCGCTGGCGTCAGCCCATCAACGATGGCGTGCGCTAACCATGCTGCTTCAAATGAGGCGCGCTCACGATTGCCACTCATCAACGCCTCAATTAAATTATTCTGGTTGCCGCGAATCAGTTCTATTAAATGTCGGTCATTAGGGTCATCAGGATTAATAAAATGCCGTGGCTCATCATGCGCGGGCGACTTACGCTTAATACCATCCGGGCCATTCAGGCCTTCAAACCGCAATATCTCACGCGTCCGCGGGAACCATTGCCCTTCACCGAGATAACGATGTAGTTTTTTGCGCGCGACACGGTCAATCTTCTGGTGCGTCCCCATTAACCGACCGCTACCATGAGTAATAATAGTTCCACTATACATTAATTTAACGTTGTTATCTTCTGATACTTATTTACCATCTGTCTTAACTGGCTATATTTTACCAAATATTGCGCATCCTGTGAAATTGCCTGTGCTACCTTTGCTGCGCTGTTCGATGCTGCCCTCAGTAATTTGGTATCAGCTAAGTTAGCCATACGAAAATTAATATCACCGTGTTGCATCGTACCATAAATCTCACCGGCACCACGTAACTCCAGATCCACTTGTGCCAAGTAAAAGCCATCATTACTGCGCTCAACTTCCTTTAAGCGGCGTGACGGCTGCTTAGTGTCACTTTGACATAGATAGCAATACGACTGGTATTTACCGCGCCCAACACGCCCTCTTAACTGATGCAACTGCGACAATCCAAAGTTTTCTGCATCTTCAATTACCATCACAGTGGCATTTGGTACATCCACCCCAACCTCAATTACAGTAGTCGACACCAAGATGTCTAGCTGATGCACTGCAAATTGTTCCATTACTCGCTCTTTATCTGCCGCCGCCATTTTACCGTGCAAAATTCCCACTCGATATTCAGGATACAATTTCGTCACGGTCTTATACAATGCCTCAGCGCTCACACGCTCCGACACATCGCTATCTTCAATCAAACCAGCCACATAATAAACTTGTCTGCCGGCAGCCAACTCTGCACGCACGCGTTCAACTAATTGTGGTCGCTCATTTGGCAATACAATCTTCGTCTGTATTACTTGTCGCCCCTGTGGCAATTGATCTAGAGTCGACACATCAAGGTCGCCAAAAATCGTTAGCTGCAGTGAGCGTGGAATTGGCGTCGCTGTCATTGCCAATAAATGCGGCAAATGCTCACTATCGGTCTTGGCAAGTAAATCTTGCCGCTGCTTTACACCAAAACGATGTTGTTCATCGATTACCACAAAGCCTAATTGCTTAAATTTTACCACAGGTTGAAACAGCGCATGCGTCCCAACCACCACTTGCGCTGCACCGCTAGCAACCTCTTTCAACACCAGCTCACGCTCCTTGCCCTTAGTTGAGCCAGTAAGCAAACAAACCTTTACGCCATATGGCTCCAGCATTTTCTTCAGAGTTGCCACATGTTGCTTCGCTAGCACTTCAGTCGGCACCATCAATGCCGTCTGGTAACCACCAAGATATGCTTGATACGCCGCCACTGCCGCTACAACCGTCTTACCTGAGCCAACGTCACCCTGCAACAAACGATTCATCGGCGTTGGCCGCATAAAGTCTTGGATTATTTCCCAAATAGAACGTTTCTGTACAGGGGTTAACTGAAATGGCAAGTTGGCCACAAACTGACTGATTTTTGGCTGATTAAACTCAATTTGAAATCCCTTCAACCGCTGATTTGACATCCGGTTTAGCTTAGCGGCTAGAATCATCGTGAACACTTCCTCAAACCCCAAACGATGACGTGCCAAAGCTAACTGATCACGGTCAGATGGAAAATGAATGGCGCTAAGTGCCTGCGCGCGACTACACAAATCGTTATTATCTATCACTTCCGCCGGTAGTATCTCTGGCGCAAATTCTAAAAGTGGCTTAATTTGCTCTACGGCCTTACAAATTAAGCTTGGCTTCAGCCCCGCCCGCATCGAGTACACTGGCACAATTTTATTACTATCCACTGGCAAATCACTTGCCAGTGTACAAGTTGGCGTAGTAAGTTGATAGCGTCCATGTTTTAGCTCAAACACACCGGAAAATAAAAATTCATCACCTTTCGCCAACTGATTAGCCCGATATGGCTGATTGAACCACACCGCGTTCAGCTGGTCGCCCGCTGAATCTTCTAGCGTAGCAGTGGTGATAGTTAACTTACCGCGCACATGTCGGCTATTAACGCTAACAGCACGAGCGCGCAATGTCACCTTCCCAGGAACTAAATCGGCAATTCTTTGTGCCCCAGTATAGTCTTCATAACTCCGCGGAAAATCCTCCATTAAATCGCCCACTGTACTGAGCCCCGCCGCTACAAACTGCGCCGCGGTCTTTGGCCCGATTCCTTTAATCTCCGCTACGCTTGTCAATAAATTCATCTGATTACTTTATAATACGCCATTTCGGAACTTTTAGTTTGGGCCTAATGGCATAACTAAGTACATATAAACCAACATTAGCCACCATCGCTAACGTAATCGCTAGCATCGGCACGAAAGCAATGTGTGGGTCGAACGCAAACCACGTAGCTATCAAGACGAGCGCCCATAAAATAGCCGCCATCACTTCATCAGCTATCGAGCGTGTAACCTCAAATGAAGCTTGAAACACTCTAGATAGGCGGTCTACTATCCAAAGCCCAAACATTGCAATCAAAATAAGCAGAGCTACTGGCGAAGCAAGCAAGAAGAAACGCGACAGTGGGTCAATATTAGCAATTAACCAACTTAAGAAAAACTTCGTACCCAGCGACATCTCAAACAACGGTTTTGTGTTCATCCCTGACGATACATCATACATGTAACCATTAAACTGCGGCCATAGCCCAAATAAAGAAATGAAAGCTATTATCAAAAGCGCGCCAATCGCACAAAACTGCGCCAGCTGAGCCAGCTTATATAATATAGTGCTACAAACACTGACAATGCGGCACCACCAAACACGTTGTCGCATAAAACGCCGCACTCGAATCGAACGTATTATTGCCTTACCGTATTTTCGCTTTCGGCTAACTTTCATCCCACCCATCCAATTTATTTAACTAACATAAATTGATTCTTGCCACGGCGCAATAAGCATGGTGCAGTCGGGTGATAGCCCAGACCCACCTTTACACCATTAGCTGAGATGGCATTTTGTTCAATTAAACGTCGCGCTTCAGACTTACTGCTAGCTAATTTGCCCGCCAACAATAAATCAACTAATGTCTGCTCGCCAAGTTCCACCGTTGTTATTTCTTGAGCTAACACTGCCAAATCAGCGCCGTTCAGCTCGGCCACATTTGCACCACTGAACAGTGTGTCTGTTACACGCTTCACTGACTTCATAGCTGCCTTACCATGAACTAGCTCCGTTACTGCCTCCGCTAATCGGTGTTGTGCCAACCGCGCACCCGGATTAGCTTGTTGCTCAATCTCAAGCTGCTCAATCTCGCTTTTATCAAGGAAGGTATAAATTTTCAAATAGTCAATCACGCCCGCATCATCGACATTGAGCCAGAACTGGTAGAATTTAAATACACTAGTATATTTTGGTTCCAGCCAAACTGCGCCAGCCTCAGATTTGCCAAATTTCTTGCCCGTAGATTTATTAATTACTAACGGCATACCAAACACGTTGACCTGCGCGCCCTCCAACTTACGAATTAATTGCATACCACAGGCACAGTTGCCAAATTGATCGACGGCACAAAGTTCTAGCTCAGCGTGTTTAGTACGATATAAATGCAAGTAATCGTAGCCCTGCATTAGCATATAAGAAAATTCCGCGTAATTAATACCTTTGCCGCCTTCGCCAATGCGATTCTTTACAAATTCACGGTCAAGCAATTGAGTCATTGAAAATTGCCAGCCAATGTTACGCAGAAAATCAACAAAATTAATGTCCTTAAACCAATCGTAATTGTTTACAATTTCAACATCAGCATCACGAAAGATCCGCGCAAACTGGCCACGAATCCCCGCCACGTTATGCCCAATGGTCTCTAATGTCATTTTTGAGCGCGTCTCATCTTTGCCGTCTGGGTCACCACCAGCCATACCAGTCGCACCGCCAGCCAAAATGATACCCTTCCAGCCAGCCTTAATAAAACGCAAGCAAAGAATCATCGCCGCCAAATTACCAATCGTCATACTGTCGCGACTCGGATCAGCACCAAAATAAAACGTACGCCCCGGCTTGTCGAGTTCGCTTAAATCAGACACTGTCGTCTGACCGACCAATCCACGCCATTTCAATTCTTCGCTCAATTTCATACTTATATATTAGCACAAAAATGTTGAGTTTGAGCGCCATGCGTGTTAAAATGGTAATGTTAAGCGAGAAAAGCGAGGGTAAGATTTATGACCAAGAAACCAGCTCACGATGATTTAGATAGCGGTCGCAAGTTTATGACTTATTCTAATCTAGCGCATGAGCAAAACAAGAGTAAACGCGCTGTTAGGCGCGAACGGCGCAGCCGCGCCAGGGCTGAATATTTAGCCACACTGCCAAAGAATCCAATTAAGCGATTCTTCACTCACTTTGCACCGAAGCGCGTGTTCAAATACTGGTTTTCACTTGACGGACTCAAGATGCTTGGCAAAATATTCGGTGGTACTATTGCCGCCATTGCAATTATCCTCGTAATCTCATTCTTCTATTTCCGCGGCGAGCTTAAATCACTCCAGCCGTCAGAGCTAAACAAACGCGTCCAGACTACTGTAACCAAATACTACGACCGCAACAATCAACTTCTGTGGGAAGATAAGGGTTCCGGCGAGTATCGGCTCGTAGTTGATTCAGATAAAATTAGTAAATACATTAAGGACGCTACGGTAGCTATTGAGGATAAAAACTTTTATAAACACGGTGGCGTATCTATTTCTGGTACTTTGCGTGCCATTGTTAACAACATTTTTAAGAAATCTCGTAGCACACAGGGTGGTTCTACGCTAACTCAGCAGCTAATTAAGCAGGTTTTCTTCGCTGACCAAGCTAGCAACCGTGGCATTACCGGTATTCCACGCAAGATTAAGGAAGCCATCCTTGCTTTTGAAGCAGAAAATATCTACAGTAAAGACCAAATTTTGACTATGTATCTCAATGAGTCTCCATATGGTGGCCGTCGCAACGGTGTTGAGTCAGCAGCTCAGACTTATTTTGGTAAATCCGCCAAGGACTTAACTATTGATGAAGCCGCCTTACTTGCCTCAATTCCACAGTCGCCGGCTTGGTACAATCCATACAATACTCGCGGTAATAACGCACTTTTGGCGCGCCAAAAAACAGTGATTTCATATATGGCTGAACAAGGTATGATTACCGAGAAGGAAGCTGAGGATGCCAAGAAGATTCCAACGCTCGACAAACTCAAGCCACTGGCTCAACAGTTCGCCGGCGCTAAAGCTCCACACTTTATCCAAATGGTAAAGAATGAACTGACTGAAAAGCTGGGCGCTAAAATCGTCGGTCAAGGTGGCCTAACTGTTAAAACTACCCTTGATAGTCACGTGCAAGACAAGCTCGAGGACACCACGCGCAGCCTATTTACTGGCCGTCTATCCTACCTGCAGCATCGTTATGGCTTCGATAACTCATCAATGGCTATGATTGATAACCAAACTGGTCAGTTGCTCGGCGTCCAAGGTAGTCGCGATTACAATTACCCTGGATACGGTGCCGTCAACTCCGCCACCTCATTCATCCAGCCGGGTTCATCAATTAAGCCTTTGGTTTACGCCTCGCTAATTAACAATCAAAATAATCCTAACGGTACGTTCGGTGGTGGCTCAATTATCCCAGATACGCCAATTCCGCAAAACATTTATCGCACCACTAGCGGCAATTCTGTCAATAACGCCGATGGTCGCTTTAAAGGCAACATCCCAATTCGCAAGTCGCTCGGTGGCTCACGTAACGTACCTGCCATTAAAGCAATGGCATTAAATGGCGGCGCCGCTCCAACTTGGAAAATGATTCGCGACGCTGGCGACCAAAGTTATTGTACAGATGGTGCCGACCGCAATTCCGGTCTCGCCTCCGCCATTGGTGGTTGTGGTGTCAAACAAGTTGAACACGTCAACGCCTTTGCAACAATTGCCCGTGGTGGCGTCTATAAACCTTACACTACCGTGCTAGAAGTTAAAAATAGCCAGAAGGAAAAGCTCTACGAGTGGAAGGATAGCGCAAAACAAGTCTTCGACCCGCAAACTACCTACATTATTAGCGACATTCTTTCAGATGACAACGCCCGAAAGGATACATTCGGCTGGCGCCCAACTGGCTTCTACTTCAAAAACATTAAGACAGGAACCAAGACTGGTACGAGTAACATTGGCAATCGACCAAAGGATATTTGGATGATGAGCTTCACTCCTAAGGCCACTCTATCAGTTTGGGCCGGTAATCATACTCCTTCTGCTCTACGCGGCAATGCTGATGGTATGTCGCTAGGACCAGTAATTGCTGATATTACTCAAGATATCTATGACTACTTTAAGAAAAATGGGCTTTATAAGGAAAACGAGTGGTTTAACCGGCCAAATGGTATTCAAGACCTGAATGTAGACGGCGAGCACGACCTTTATCCATCGTGGTACAACAAGTCGCAGAAAACCACTTCGACCCAGAAAGTAGTATTCGATAAGGTTAGTAAAAAGCGTGCCGGCGGATGCACTCCGGATGGCGCAAAGGAAACTCTAGAGATTACTAAGATTACCGACACATTAATCAACAAGACTACTATTACAGCGCCAGATGGCTATAATGCCGAAGCCGTGGATGACTTCCACAAATGTACTGATAATAAGCCGTTTATTTCCGAAATCACCCTCACGCCGCGCAGTTCTAGTGATGGGAAGAAATATGTTGTCATATCAGTCATTGCCATGAAGGGTACTAATCCAATTACCGGCGCAAGTATGACAATTAACGGTAAGAATTACGACGCACAACTCAGTGGCGGTTCATGGGACGTAACGCTTGAGAAGGGTAATACCTCAAGCTACAACGTCAGCGCCACCGTCACCGATGCCGGCTTTTACACCACCAGCTTGTCGCGCACACTAAATAGCGATTAAAACATCCAGCCAAAGGAGAATTTTGCCAAAATCAATTGACGCACACCATTCACAATTAAACAATATTGCTAAAGTCGCCACTACCATATCTATCTTGGCGGCTTTGGTGCTCTTTTTTGCACCAAGTAAATGGGCCTATCCACTGGCTACCAGTTGGTTGTTTAACTTATTACGCCTAGCCATTATACTCTGTGCTGTCAGTTTTAGTGGTATTTTATTAGCACAGTATAATTTAGCTAATCTAGCTAGCGATAAAAGTAGCTGCAAAACACCATACTCAAAGCTAGCCATCGCTCTGCCGATGGTTGTCGCGGTATGTCTCATCCTTCAAATCACATTCCCGCAGTTTGCCAGCGACCTGATTCGCAAGGAAACCTGGCCATTTTATCGTCCTGGTATCTTTATTAAATGTGGTATGGAGCTAATTGGAGCCGCCCTATGTTGTTATATGGTGCTAGCTAATCGCAAAAAACATCGTAAAACAGCTATTGTTTGCTTTTTACTAGCAATCATTCTATTTTTAATGGCGGGCGAAGAATTATCTTGGGGACAGCGCATCTTTAATTGGAAGACTCCAGACCTCATTGCCACCTACAATATCCAAAAGGAAACTAACTTTCACAATCTCGCTACACAATTATTCCAAAATATACTTTATCTCGGCGGTTGGATCTTATTGATATTACTGCCATTATTTAATTCATCGCTCACTAGATGGCTGCGCAGCCACAAATTAGCATATTTAGCTGACTTTTTACCGCCACAGCAATTTACCCTAATATTTGCGCCCGCCTTTATGCTCTCAGATCCACTGCTAGCTAACTACCAAACTGCTTCCGGGGTTTATTATAATTCTAATTTATTTATTATGCTCGGCACGATTGCAGCTATAATCATAATTCTATATAATCAACTAAAACAAAATCAGAACTGGCAACAGCCAGCCCTAATCTTAACTCTATCAATTATAACTATGGTTGGCAGTTTATTCTTCAACCACATCTGGGATTACAATCATGGCACTCCAACCGAATACCTTGAGCTATTTATTGACTTCGGTATTATGCTCTGGGTAATTACTTTGTTTTGTCGACTTCGTCATAACTTGTCTGTTGCGCGTTAGCCAACGCCACTACTTGGCGCTCTACACTAGACTGCGATGGAGCCCGACGACGCGAAGCTTTAGCTGTACTACTATTATTCCGTTTTGCTTCGGATTTAGACTTCACCTTCTCCGCGCTATGCTGCTTTGTTAATTGGTCAGAATGAAAGGCGGGCGCTGACTTGATTTTAGCGCTAACCGACTTATCGCGTTTGTGTGCAGCCGGTTTGTTATTTTGCTGAACCACACGCTCAATCTTCTTCGCAAACATCATACGCCCAGCTTCAGTCTGCAATGAGCGAATAATTTCCACCTTCACGCGCGAGCCGATTAAATCTTTACTATCCTCAACCACAACCATAGTGCCATCATCAAGATAGCCCACAGCTTGGCTGCGGTTTGCACCTGCTTGCAGTAGCTCGATTTCTACTTGGTCGCCAGGGAAATGATTAGCACGCATCACTTGTGCAATTTCATTCACATTGATTACCGGCACATCCATCACCTTAGCTACACGATTTAAATTAAAGTCGGTCGTTGCAATTGAAGCATCATAATTTTTGGCAATATCTAATAGACGTTCGTCCACTCCGCCCTTACCAACCTTGCCATCATTCACAATCGCCACGCTGACCGTATCCATCGTCTTTAAGAGACGTACATTTTCTAGACCACGCCGTGCCCGCACGCGCTTCTCATGGTCAGATTTATCTGCCAACAGCTGCATCTCAACCACTACAGACCGCGGCACAATAATTTCTGAGGTAATAATACCAGTCTTGGCAAGGTCAATAATCCTGCCATCCATAATTGAGCACGAGTCTAACAATATTGACCCGCGCGCCACTTTCAGTTTGCGCTGCCTTAACTTCATAACCGTCAAATAGGTCACCTCAATTAAGATGACTATGCTAACAATTAGGAGAAGGACAGACTGTGAATTTAGTCTTTCCAACATTAAATAATTTCCTTTCGCTAAATATTATAACACTGACCATGCTAATCGGCAAAAGCTAACGTAAGTGCTGGTTTAAGGCATCGCGCAAATCCACCGCTGGCACGACAAACTTACTACGCGCCGCACTCTTCGGTGCAATTGCATACTTAAACCCTAATTTCTGCGCCTCAGCAATTCGCTTCTCCGACTGAACCGCCGATCGAATCTCGCCACCTAAGCCAACTTCGCCAAACACCACAGCACCATCGCGCAACTTTCGTTCAGCTGCCGCACTAGCAATGGCCATACAAACCGCTAGATCCGCTGCTCGGTCATTTAGCTTTATGCCACCAACCACATTAATAAAGACATCTTTGTCGGATAAATCCAATTTAGTTCGTCGCTCTAGCACTGCAATTAATAGTGTCAAACGATTAGCGTCAAACCCCGAAGCAGCCCGCTTTGCGTAGCCAAAATTAGTATGGTTCACTAGTGCCTGAATTTCCACAAGCAATGGACGATTACCTTCCATACTAGCAAGCACAATACTACCGTCGGTGTCTGTCCGTTCAGCTAGTAACGCAGCACTTGGATTCTCGACAATCTTCAATCCCTCTTGTGTCATATCAAAAATAGCCACTTCAGAAGTAGAACCGAAACGGTTCTTTACTGCGCGCACCATCTTAAAACCACCATAGCGGTCACCCTCAAAATTTAGTACCACGTCAACTAGATGCTCCAATATCTTTGGCCCAGCAATCGCTCCGTCCTTGGTGATGTGCCCCACCAAAATAACCGGCGTATTAGCCGTCTTGGCGGCACGAATAATCGCGTTAGCGCAGTTGGTAATTTGACTTACTGTACCAGCCGCCGATGAGATCTCTGCCATCGCAATCGTTTGCATCGAATCAACAATCGCTAAATCATAGCTGCCTTCCGCAATTGTCGCCGCGATATCATCCGCCGACGTAGTAGCTGCTAAATACAATTGATTATCACCCACCGCGCCAAGTCGCTCAGCACGCAGTTTCACCTGCGAAGCCGATTCCTCGCCACTGGCATACAAAACTTTTTTACCCTTAGCGACATAGCTCGCAATTTGCATCAGAATAGTAGACTTACCAATACCTGGCTGCCCAGCCACTAGCACCACTCCGCCGGCCATCAGACCACCACCCAATACCGTATCAAGGTCGGCGATTCCTGTTTTAATGCGTGTTGATACTTTGTCTAGCTTAACATCTTTAATAAGTTCAGCCTGAATCTGCCGCCCGCGCGAACGCGCTACCACTGACTTGCCCTCGGCAATCGGCATCTGCTCAACCAAGCTATTCCAAGACCCACAGTTATCACACTTACCCGCCCATTTAGGGTAACTCGCGCCACACTGCTGGCAAACATAACTGCTTTTAGCCTTGACCATTTCTAATATTATAACAGGTTAATGCTTAACTATGTCAACCGACTTAGTTGACTTCTTTGCTGTGCGTTGCGGCTTTAATTGCAATTCAACCGCATCATGGCGCCAGGCCGTTTTAATGGTATCACCCGCTTTAAATTTACCTGCTATCATGGCATCAGCGACGGGCTGCTCTAGGTATTTCTGTACCACACGCCGCATTGGCCGCGCCCCATAAGTGTCACTATAGCCCTTCTCTACTAGCTGACGCCGCACCGGCACACTCACCGTCAAACCAATCTGCTTCAGTTGTAAGCGTTGCGCTAGTTCTGAAACCATCAAATCAAATATCTTGCCAGCTTCATTCTTAGTTAAACGATTAAACAAAATGATGTCGTCAAACCGGTTAATTAGCTCTGGGCGCATATATTGTTTCAGCTCATTCATCACCACTTCTTGGTCATTCTTCGACTTTTCGTCAATATCCGTATCATTTTTAACACTAAATCCTAACCGACTTTCACCGCTATCCAACTGGTCCGCACCAATGTTGCTTGTCAAAATAATTATCGCATTTGAGAAATCAACTTGACGACCACGACCATCGGTCAATGTACCATCTTCAAGAATCTGCAAAAGAATATTAAAAATATCTGGGTGAGCCTTCTCGATTTCATCAAATAGTACCACTGAGTAAGGATGCCGTCGCACGCGGTCAGCTAGTTGATTGCCGTCGTTATAGCCCACGTAACCAGCTGGCGCGCCAATTAAGCGTGACACTGTATGACTCTCAGAAAATTCACTCATATCTAGCTTAATTAAATTATCGCGCGAGCCGAACATCTCGTCAGCCAAAACACGCGCTAATTCAGTCTTGCCAACACCAGTCTGCCCTAAGAAAATAAACGAGCCGATTGGCCGATGCTCGTTATTAATACCAGCACGCGCCCGGCGCATCGCATGCGCCACGGCAGAAATCGCCTTATCCTGCCCAATCACACGTTTACTTAGCAGCTCTTCTAGATTAATCAGCTTATCAGCTTCACTACGCTTTAATTGTGCAATCGGCACACCGGTAATCCGACTAATTGTATTAGCAATATCATCAGTACTTAGTTCAACATCTTGGTTTTGCAATTCACATTGACGCAATTTTTCTCGCTGCTCATCAATCTGACTAACTTGCATCTTTAGAATCGCTGCCTGTTCATATTCTTCCTCCGCCACAGCCTGCGCCATTTTATCCGATAGTACACCACGACGCTTCATTAGCTCATTAATAGCATCCGTATTATCAACTGCGTTACTCTTAACATGCGCGGTCGCCGCTGCTTCATCGAGCACATCCAACGATTTATCTGGCTGATGCCGCTCCGGCATATAACGCTGGCTCAGTTGTACAGTTGATTCAATCACATCTTGTGCTATTTTTACATGATGAAAAGCTTCGTATTTTGGTGCTAGACCAGATAATATCTTAATTGTATCCTGCACGCTAGGCTCAGCTACCACAACATCCTGAAAACGACGCGTCAAAGCCGAGTCACGCTCAATTGACTTACGATATTCATCGTTCGTCGTCGCCCCAATTAAACGCAACTTACCACGCGACAAAGCTGGCTTTAAAATATTCGCAGCATCAAGCGAACCTTCAGATGCGCCAGCACCCACTAGCGTATGAATCTCATCAATAAACAGAATTACGCGGTCGTCTTTCTCGGCGTCATCAATAACGCGCTTCAATCGCTCCTCGAACTCACCGCGATACTTTGCGCCAGCCAAAATACGCGCCAAGTCTAGCTGCATAACTTGCTTGTCAGCTAGATAACGTGGCACATTGCCATCGGCGATTCGCTCTGCCAATCCTTCAGCAATAGCCGTCTTGCCTACACCAGCTTCACCAATTAGCAATGGGTTATTCTTTCGGCGGCGACTTAGAATAGTAATTACGCGGTCAATTTCAGTCGCACGGCCAACCACTGGATCCAGCCTGCCATTCTTAGCTTCATCAGTTAGATTAACGCTATACCGGTCAATCGTCCGCTTCAGTCGCAGCTGTTCATGCGACGGTAGTTCATGGTCCGTATCATTTTCTTGCGATTGCGACTCCTCGTGCTCATGATCATGAGGAATCTCATCATTGCCTAGCTGTCGTAACTGCGGCGGCATCCCGCGGACAGTGCTACTCTTTTCAGCATTGGTTTCACCTTCGTCTTCTTCATCATCGTCATCGTCGTCTTCATCTTCAAATTTATCGCAGAATGGGCGAGCAACATATTCACCACCTTCGCCACAAATCGTAGCGTCAACCTGATTTTGTCCTATCCTAGCTCGCTCAATCATCTCATATGCACCGATGCTCATTCGACGCATCACATCATGGTCCTCTAAAATAGCGTCTGTCTCTGGAGCTTCATTCACTTGATAGGTTGGACGATACAGAATAGACAATTCGAGCGGTTCACCACTTTCTTCGTCAACGTCAAAACTATGGTCATCCATTGCTAGCGCAATATCCTGAACTAGCTGATCCACATCTACACGCATCTTTTTCAGTAATAAACACGCCCGGTTGGTACGATGAAATAGCATGACATAAAGAATCTGTAGGGTATTCACTGGCTTATTTAATAAAATAAACTCGTTTAAAATGGCGTCTAGTGCCGCCATTGACAAGCGACGACGACGATTAATTCTCTTGCTATCCGGAGCAGAGTCAATGGCATTCCGGGCATCTTTCTTATAAATACCGTGTTTATTTAAAAAATTGCATGCCATGCTATTCGGGTCACACAGCATAGCCAATAATAAATGCTCAGTACGAGTCTCCTCCGCCGCAAACAAACTAGCATAAACTTCAGCAGTCAATATTGCCCTACTTACACATCTAGTGAATCGTACCTCTTCTTCCGGAATCATGATTTTATTATAACAAATTAGCACTCTTTCTACAAGAGTGCTAATGGTTAAATTTAACTATTTATTAGTGTTCGGCTACAATATCAATTGTATAACCCGTCAATTGTGAGGACAAGCGAACATTCTGCCCTTGACGGCCAATTGCCACTGATTGCTGGCTCAACGGCACATGCACTTTGGCGGTTTTAGCTAGCTCGTCTAGTTCGATACTGCTAATTTCAGCCGGGCTTAATGCATTAGCAATGTAGTTCTTGACGTCTGAATCGTAAGTAATGATATCAATCTTCTCAGAATCACCGATTTCGCTCATCACTGCCTGAACACGAATACCCTTGCTACCGACAAAAGTGCCAACTGGGTCAATTTCGCTATTGCTACTATAAACTGCAATTTTAGTACGGCGGCCAGCTTCACGCACCACCTTTTTAATCTCAACAGCACCAGTCTCTAGCTCAGGCACCTCTTGTACAAACAATAGACGCACAAAGTCAGCATCAGCACGTGACAAAATAATGGTTGGGGTATGCCCGTTATCGCGGTCAATTTTCTTCAACAGCACACGCACGCGGCTACCAACCGTCAAGCGCTCACCAGGGATTTGCTCACTAGCCGGCATAATGCCCTCACCAGAGCCTAGCTCGATTCGCACTACACGTGGTTCAACGCGCACTACCGTACCGGTAACCAACTTACCAACTTTGCTATCGTATTCACGCGCCACTGACTCGCGCTCAAAATCGCGCAACTTTTGCAACAATACCTGTTTTGCGGTCATAGCAGCCACGCGACCAAACTTAGTGGCCTCATAATGCTGCTCTAGCTTGTCGCCAAGCTTAGCTTCTGGGTCAATTTCCTTTGCCTTCTCTAGAGTAATTTGACCAAGACCTTCTGGTTCCTCAACCACCTCATAGTGTACTGTAATATTAGCTACGCCAGTCTCACGATTCAGAGTAGCCGTCACGCTCATATCGCGCTCGCCGTTATCACGTCGCCAAGCTGCAGCGATGGCCGCCTCAACCGCGCTCAAAACATCTTCTTCTGAGAGATTCTTTTCATCAGCAATCACACGCAACGCCGTGGCCATCTGTTTGATATTCAAATCTTCCATGTATTCTCCTTCTTATTAAAAATTCCGACCTTGATGGCCGGATTACAATACTTTTATTATAGCAAACTTTGACACGGCGTCAAGCTTAACGTTAAAATAATAGTATGAACAAACGTCTAATTAATTATTTCAAACCAGAACATTACGACCTATTCCTAAATCTTGATAAATCCAACCGGCGCTTTGGCGGCACAGTCACTATCACCGGTCAGCCATTTTATGATCATATTTTTTTCCATACTAAACAGTTAAAAATAAAAAATGTCATAGTTGATGGCACACCAACCAATGATTTTGAAGTCGAAAATGACATTATGTGCATAAAAAAATCTGGCAGTAAAATTCGCGTTGACTTTAGTGGCACAATTAGTGACACATTATTGCATGGCCTCTATATTTGCAAATACCGTTATAATGACCAGCCATGCGAGCTAATGGCTACACAATTTGAAGCAAACCACGCTTGCGAGCTATTCCCATGTATTGACGAGCCAGCCGCCAAAGCAACTTTTAAACTAACGGTTCAAACTGCCGAGCCAGTCGTTCTGTCTAACATGCCCGGCAAGCACGTAAAAAATGCTTGGGAATTTGAAGAAACACCACGTATGTCAACTTATCTCCTCGCCATCGTCGCCGGCGACCTGCATAATGTGTCAGCTAAGACTAAAAGTGGCGTAACCGTTAATGTCTATGCTACCCCCGCGCATCAAGATGACACTTTGCAACACGCTTTATCTTGCGCAACTAAAATTATCGACTTTTACGAGGATTATTTTGGCGTTAAATATCCATTACCAAAGTCCGACCATATCGCACTACCCGACTTTGCCGTTGGCGCTATGGAAAACTGGGGACTAATTACCTACCGTGAAACCGGTTTAGTTTGCCCAGTAAATGCCGCACAAGACAATAAAGAATACACCGCGATCGTCCTGGCACATGAATTAGCCCATCAGTGGTTTGGTAACCTAGTTACTATGCAATGGTGGAACGACTTATGGCTCAATGAAAGCTTTGCTTCACTGATGGAACACTTCGCCGTCGACCATTTATTCCCAGAATATAATATTTGGGGCGACTTTGAGGCCGGCATGATACCAGCTGCTCTACACCGCGACGCTATTCGTGGCGTTCAGACCGTCCGCCAAGATGTCGAAGACCCAGAGGCTATCGACACCCTATTTGATTCCGCCATTGTCTACGCCAAAGGCGAGAGGCTCCTCAAGATGCTCTTTAGCTACATTGGCGAAGATGCCTTCCGTAATGGTTTGCATCATTATTTTAAAGATTTAGCCTACCATAACGCTACCGCCGCCGACCTTTGGCAACACCTGTCACAAGCAGCTAATTGCGACGTCGCTAAACTGATGACACCGTGGCTCACTCGCCCCGGCTACCCGCTTATTAACGCTAGCTACCAAGAAGGTAAACTTACGCTAGCCCAAACGCGCTACCTCGCAGATGGCACCAAACTAGATGATGAACCATGGCCAGTGCCGCTGTTTAGCAATCCTAAACTGCCAATATCTATTCTAGATAAAGCATCAGTTGAGCTAGATTTACCTAATTTGCATCAACTAGAACTAAACCAAAACGACGATTCGCACTTCATTACAAATTATGATCATGTTTTATGGGATAGTCTTACCTCTGATTACGGCAATTTATCATCATGTAGCAAGATTAAGCTAATTCGCGAAGCAATCATGCTCGCAAAATCTGCTCATAAATCTTTCACTACAGTGGTAGACTTACTTGATAAAAATGAGCATGAACGTAATTTTATGGTCTGGGATATGATTACCGCCGCCTGCTTTACCATCAGTAGCTTATTCAACCCGCAAACTGACGAGTTGACCGCTTGGCGCACTTACTTACAAAAATTCATCACCGACGAATGGCAATACTACAGCAATGCCGATTTAACCGACCGAGACACGCTAAAGTCGTTCATTTCGGTATTTAGCTTAGCTACCAGTGCTAAATACCAGCCGTCACTGGATTACACCAAAAAACTCTATCATAGCCACTCTGCTGATATCGCAAGCCTACCAACCGACTATCGTTCGCTAGTACTAGGCTGGGCTATTCGATACGACAATGCGTTCGATAAATTCTTCGCTGCCTATCGCACTACCAACGACATTAACCTCAAACAGGACCTCTGCGCCGCGCTTACTAGTACACATCTCGCAACCGAAGGCGACCAGCTCCGCGCTGCCTGTCTGGATCTGTCAATCGTCAAGCCACAGGATACATTATTCTTTATTGCCCGCCTGATGCGTAATCCATACCAACGCGACGCCACTTGGCAATGG
Organism: uncultured Candidatus Saccharibacteria bacterium; assembly: GCA_947253945.1. GTDB lineage: Bacteria > Patescibacteriota > Saccharimonadia > Saccharimonadales > Saccharimonadaceae > Nanoperiomorbus. The sequence goes on along the minus strand of CAMYAY010000001.1, from coordinate 104,007 downwards.
ATTCAAACCAATTGGTCATGGCTCATGCAAACCTTTGCTGGTGATATGATTTTGGTTGACTTCATTAAAGTTGCTAGTGGCACACTAAGTTCAGCCAAATCCGCCGAAGAATTTACTAGATTCTTTAGTGCATATCAGTCCGACCCAGCATTCGGGCGCGCCATTAGAATGGGACAACAAGAAATCGCCACCCATTCAGCGTGGCGATTGCGCGGCGCGGACGAAGTCGCAGCACTACTTAAGCAACGCAAACTATTACAATAAATCTAAACTTAGGTTATTAATAAATTGGTCAACTTGAATCGGATCGCCCGAAAGGGCGATCATTGATAGCTTAGTGTCAAAGCCAACGGCGGCGGGATAATATTTCTGGTACATTTCACAGCCTAAAGTCATTTGTTCAAGCTTTTTACGCGTAATTGCAGCAACGCCATCACCATGCTCAGCTGTCTCGCGGTACTTTACCTCTACAAAATTTAGTTCATGACCCTTACGGGCAATAATATCAACTTCTACCTCTAGTGTCTTCCAATTGCGTTCAATAATTTCATAGCCCGCTCGCACTAAATAATTTGCTGCGCAAGTCTCAGCCTGCCGCCCTCGCGTTTGGTCAACTTTATTTACCTTTTGCTCCACTACTCCGCCAAGTTGCGCTACGGGGCGAAAACTGTAACGGTGTATCCCCTTTAACGCGCCATATTCCGACAAAGCTCGCATATGCGCCGCGGTGCCATACCCCACATGATGTTCAAACTGATATTTAGGGAATAATTTAGCAAGTTCGTACATATAGTGGTCGCGCGCCTGCTTAGCTACAATCGAGGCTGCCTCCACTGCAGCAACCTTCGCGTCCGCCTTAATTATCGTCACTGCCCGCTCATCGTCAAGCATTTTTATATTACCATCTATCACGATGCGCGCAGCCTCCTCTTTAACATACTTCGGCAGCTGCATGTAAGCACGCCGCGCCGCTAGCTTCAACGACTCCGTCATGCCTAATTGATCTAACAACGGGGCATCTATCCAACCAATACCAATACCAAGCGCCACCGCCTGAATCTGCGGCACCAGTTCTTCGCGACGGCGCGAGGTCAACTTTTTTGAATCATTAAAAGCGGCATGTGGTTGGCTATTATCTAACGCCACTGCCGCTACAACAAGTGGCCCGGCGAGCGGGCCACGTCCTACTTCATCAATGCCAATAGTTAGACTATTTTTCAACGGTCTTATGCTCAGCTGCTTCTTCGGCCTTGATTTCAGCTTTCATCTCAGCATCAGCTTCAGCTTGAGCCTCACCGAGGTCGTTGATTGACTTATCAAACTTCTTACTAACCAAGCGAGCAGACTTGCCAAAGCGATCGCGCAAGAAGGTTAGGTAATTGCGACGCACCTTACCGCGCTTAACAACTTCAACCTTCTCTACTAGAGGTGAATGCAATAGATATGACTTTTCAACGCCAACACCTGAAGCAATCTTGCGGACAGTAATACGGCTAGTAAACGAGCCCTTGCGATCAGTGCGGATTACTACACCCTCAAACATCTGAATACGGGTCTTATTACCTTCTTGAATTTTCTGGTAAACACGTACTGTGTCACCACTGCGGACGTCAACAACTTTACTCTTTTTCTGAGCGTCTGCAATCTCTTTAATTAATTCACTCATAATACTCCTAAAATAATTTAGACTTTAACTCTTACCTATATTAACACATTACGCTGTTTCAATCAAGATCAAAGTACGCGGTTAATTTCTTCAATCGTAGTCTCGCCCTTCAGCGCCTTTAGTAGACCCTTTTGCAGCATCGTCACCATACCAGAACGCTTAGCTGAAGCAGCAATTGCATTGGCGCTAATACTCCGCGGGTCGCCACTAATCAAATGCATAATGTCATCCGTCACCATCAGCTGCTCCATCAAAACAGCCCGCCCGCGATAACCAAATGGATTTTCCTCGCTCCGGCCTGGCTTCCATAGCTTAATGTGGTCTAAATCAGGCTTTTCATCGGCACTAGCCGGCAAATCAGCCAACTCACGACGAATCCATTCTTTAGTGGCATTATCTGGTTCATACTCAATTCGTGTATTCGGATCGAGTTTGCGCACCAAGCGCTGACCAATTACCAAGCGAATTGAGGTAGTAAACACTGGGTTTACACCAATCATATCGATAATACGCGCAAAGGCTGCAGCAGCGTCTTGAGCATGGAAAGTAGCGAGCAACAAGTGGCCAGTAATAGCAGCCTGAATTGCCGTACGCGCCGTATCAACGTCGCGAATTTCGCCAATCATCACGATATCTGGGTCAAGACGAAGCACCGTGCGAACGTTATCCACAAAGCTTTGACCATGCGTCGTATCAACTGGCACCTGCGTCACGCCTGGGACATCAAATTCGACTGGGTCCTCAAGTGTTAATAGCTTACGCGTTGGCTGATTTAAAGCATTCAAAATACTATACAAAGTCGTAGACTTACCTGAGCCAGTTGGACCAACCACCATTACCATACCATGTGGGTGAGAAACAACTTCCTTTAACTCCTTCATTTCAGAATCACTCAAGCCCAACACATCCATACTAAGCATATCCGTACGGAAGTTAAACAAACGAATCACGGCGTCTTGGCCATAACTAGTCGGCACCGTCTCAATACGCATGTTCAGTGTGTGGCCACCGTCTTCATCGTCATTCTTTACGACCTCTACGCCACCAGTGCCACCAACAAGATTAAATGCCCGACGAAGATCACCAATCTCGCGCACAATATGCCCCGATTGCGCCGTCACTGCAGCGCGAGAAAGGTTGGCGGCAGAGGCAATTGATGCAAATAGAATACGGTATTTATCGTGCGTCAGATGCGCAATTGGATGCAATGCGCCATCAATACGGAAGCGAATCCGCACGCCCTTACGCTCATTCTCAATGTGGATATCCGAAGCGCCCAACATATCCGCCTGCAAAATCAGATAATTCAAGATGTCATCCGGGCGCACCTTATCTAGTTCATCACTAACCTTTTTCAAGGTCTCACTATCGCCAGCAGAGGAAATCTCTACGTTGTGATAGGTGACTTCTTTTGGTGGGTCGTAACGCGCCATGATTTTATCAAACGCCGAATTCGAAATCATGCGATATTCGAGCGCTTCTGATGCCTTAGTAGCATCAGCATTTAATTTGCGCAGGTAAGATTCCGGTGTCGACAAAGTGATAGCATAAATATGCGGCTTAGTATAGCTACCCTTCTGTAACGGTATCGTGCGATAGCGGTACATATCAGGAATTGACATGACATCAAACACAAGCGGAATAGTATCTTCAGTGCCACGCATGTCAACATAAGCAACTCCTAGAATCTCCGCACGACGAGCAGTGTTACGTTCATCGGCTTCACGATAACGGTCGGCACGCTCTTGAATATCTCTGCCATCATCAAACATACTTTTATTTTAGCACAAGCAAAATAGTTTCGCCATACACCGTGGACAAGTTCAGTGCAACTCTATATACTAAAAACAATGCGTAGTAGAGAATTTAATCGCCCGCAACGCGACATTATCGTCATCATGCATAACATCCGCGCCGTCTATAATGTGGGGGCTATTTTGCGCACTGCCGACTGCCTCGGCGTCAATAGAGTCTACGCTACAGGATATACACCCAACTTAACTACCGCATCAGACGGTAGCGGGCAGCCTATTCTGCCCCATATAAAGCTTAAATTACAGCACGAACTGCATCGCAGCGCGCTGGGTGCCGAAACAACGGTACCATTTACTGCTGCGCCCGACATCAACGCATTATTAGCTAAATTAAAATCTGATGGTTACACTATCACAGCTCTCGAACAAGCCGAACGCGCCGTTAACTTAGCTGACTATCAAGCACCAGCTAAAACCGCCCTACTGCTAGGCGAAGAAGTCCATGGCATCGCTCCAGAATTACTAGCGAAGTGCCCAGTAGTACTAGAGCTACCGATGTTTGGACAAAAAGAAAGCTATAACGTCAGCGTCGCCACTGGCATTGCCCTCTATAGCCTAACCTGCCTGTAATTATCGCACTGCCACACATTCAGCACCTAGTAGTTGTGTTGCCGCATCAGTCAACTGGTCGCAAATCTTAATACCAAACGGCATCCGAATTGCCGACTTTTTATCCTGCCCAATTACCAAAATCGCTTGGTCGTTACCTGTATACTTTGCTAATATTTGTCGAAGCGCCGTCAAAGCCGTGCCATCCGCTGGATTCTTTACTAAGACATACAGTTTGCGCGACTGCGCGCCATCAACCAGTTTATACTGATTCAGGTTGACTGGCTGACTCGGCTTAGCACTAACCGACGCTGCGCGGTTGGAGCCATAGGAATTATAGCCACCAGAGCCACCGCTGTAGCCTCCACCGCTATTACTACTATTACCGCCACTACCACTATTCTTTCCACCATACTTTTTATGCTGCGCCGTTGACATATCTATCGGCCCCTTCGCAACACCGGTCGGCAAATAACTATTTAAGATATCATCTGTAATGACTTCAACGCGTTCAGCCACAATTGACGGGTCGGGTTGGCGGTTTCCATCGCGGTCTTTACCACTCACGCGACCAAAAATCTTTAATACTGCTGCTGGGTCAAGGTCTTGTGGCAAACTTTCATAAACCCGCGAGAACAACACAACTTCGATATCCTTTGTCTTATCCTCAATACCAATAAACGCCATCTTACTACCCTTCTTTGTCACAATCGTCCGATTACGCACCGCAAGACCGCCAATCGTCACCATGGCACCATCATGGTCTGAGGTAATACTAGCAATCGGATTCATCTGCTCTTTGAAGAACGTATCATAGCGGTCAAGCGGGTGCGCCGACAAATACAGCCCCAATAGCTCACGCTCCCAGCCCAGCTGCTCCTTATTTGTCACTTTGGTTGGCGAAGGCGCCAAGTCTAGATGCAGTTGCGCGCCATCATTCCCGTCACCGCCACCAGTGTCAAACATATCAAACAAGTTGGCCTGGCCCGAAGCGGCATCCTTCTGGTATTTTTGCGAAAACGCAATAATGGTATCTACGTTGAACAATAAATCCGACCGGTCGCCCGTAAAACCGTTCTTTCGTGGCTCCGTAATAAAGCAGTCAAACGCGCCAGCCTTAATAAGCGATTCATAAACCTTGCGGTTGCAAACTCGGCTATTAACGCGCTTGGCGAAATCTTCAATTGAGGTAAATTTACCCTTCTTGCGCTGTATTAGAATATCTTCAATTGCGGTACTACCAACACCTTTAATAGCAGCAAGTCCAAAACGAATCTTGTTCGTGCCTGGCACTACAGCAAATTCATTAAACGATTCATTGATATCTGGACACACTACCTGCAAGCCCAGCTTCTTACACTCTGTAATTTCAATCGTCAGGCGATCAGTATCGCCCGAATCGCTCGACATCAACGCCGCCATGTAGGCATCGGGGTAATGCGCCTTAAGGTACGCCGTCCAATAAGCAATCAACGCGTAACAAGCAGCGTGTGATTTATTAAAGCAGTACGAAGCGAAGTCTTCCAGCTGCGTCCAAAAATGTTCCATAACTTCACGCTTCGCCCCCACGTGTTCAATAGCGCCATCAATAAAAGCCGGCTTCATCTTCTCGAGCAGCTTAATCTTCTTTTTTGCCACAGCCTTACGCAAGGTATCAGCCTGACCACCAGTAAAGCCACAACACGCCTTTGAAATCAGCATGAACTGCTCCTGATAGACCAACACACCATAAGTCTCCTTGAGCTGTGGTTCCATCGACGGATGCGGGTAGGTAATTGGCTCCTCGCCGTGCTTACGCTTAATAAAAGTATCAATAAACTGCATCGGGCCCGGGCGGTACAACGCCACCATAGCAATAATGTCTTCAAATTGCGTTGGCTTTAAGTCCTTTAAGTAACGCTTCATGCCGGCTGATTCAAGCTGAAACACCCCAGTAGTATCACCCCGCTGCAACAATTTATACGCCTCTGGGTCATCCAGTGGCAAGTGAATTAAGTCTAGGTTATCACCATATACCTTGCGGATGATACGGCGGCAATTGTCAATAATCGTCAAGTTGGATAGACCCAAAAAGTCCATTTTTAACAAGCCCATTTCCTCTACCTCTGGGGCTGGGAACTGTGTCGTAATAACACCTTTCTGGGCAATCTCAAGCGGGATAATATTGATTAATGGCTCCGGCGCAATCACCGTACCGCAAGCATGTACGCCATGACTACGAATCGTACCTTCTAGCTGAATCGAATAGTCATACACCCGCTTCGCCGTCGGATTAGTGTCATACTCATGCTTCAAATCTGGGTCGCTGGCAATTAAATCCTTTAAAGTGGCATGATGCGATGATTGCGGCCCGCTCGGCACCAACTTTGATAAACGGTCTGCCTCAGCGTAAGGCACTTCTAGCACCCGCGCTACATCACGCACCGCGGCGCGCGACGCCATCGTACCAAATGTCACAATATTACAAACATGGTCATGGCCATATTTGTCAGCACAATACTGAATCACAGCATCGCGACAAGTATCCTGCATATCGACATCGATATCCGGCATGGAAATACGTTCTGGGTTCAAGAAACGCTCAAACAGCAGGTCATACTTTAACGGGTCAAGGTCAGTAATGTTAATCGCGTAAGAAACAATCGACCCAGCTGCTGAACCACGCCCCGGCCCAAACACATAACCTTGGCTTTTACCCCAGTTGATAAAGTCCTGCACAATCAAGAAGTAGCCTTCATAACCCATCGAACCAATCACACCAAGCTCCATCTCAGCCCGCTCACGCACTTCATCCGACAACATCGGCTTGATATCTTCGATGGCATATTTCTCAGCCTCTTCCGGCTTCATGCCGTTATATCGCACCAGCAAACCATGATAAACCAACTTGTGAAAATACGAGTGCTCTGTCTCACCCTCTGGCAAAGACGGGAACTTTGGAATCAAAATCTGGCCAAGTTTTATCTCCACGTTGCAACGGTCAGCGATTCGCTTGGTATTTAATATTGCTTCTGGGCAATCATCCTTCCAGTGGTCAATAATGTCACGCGGGTCAGTTAGGTGAAGCTCAAAGTCCTCTAGCGACATGCGATTTTTATCACTCAAAAACGACCCTGTGCCCACACATAGTAATATTTCGTGCGCTTTCTGATATTCGTGCGACAAATAGTGACCATCACATGTCACCACTAGCGGGATGTCTAATTCCTTCGACATCTTCATTAGACCATTGTTTATCGTCTCCTGCACCTTCCAATGCGTATGACTCCGCGGATGGCCGTGGTCTTGTAGCTCTAGATAGTAACGATCACCAAACACACTCTTATACCATTTTGCGATCTCAACAGCATGCTCGTAATCGCCCGTCTTAAGCGCTACACCAACTTCGCCCGAAGCACAACCCGACAAAACAATCAGGCCGGCATTCAATTTCTCTAATAGCTCATGGTCAACACGCGGCTTATAGTACATCCCCTCCAGATTAGCCGTCGAAGAAAGGCGCATCAGGTTCTTAAAACCTTCGTCATTCATCGCTAGCACCGTCAGATGGAAGCGTTGCTTGTCTTTAGCGGGGTCGTGGTCTTGCATGCGGCGTGCCGCCACATAAGTTTCGATACCTAAAATCGGCTTGAGCCCAGCAGCGTTCGCCTTCTTGTAGTAAGTCAGTACACCCGACAACGTACCGTGGTCGGTAATCGCCGCTGCATCCATGCCAAATTCCTTACACTTACTAATCAAATCATCCAACTGCGTCATGCCGTCAAGCACACTGTAGGTGGTATGATTGTGTAAATGTACGAAATCACTGGGCTTAAATTCGTACTTCCCCTCACTCATTATGCCCATTATAGCACATAAGCTTTATTTTTGGGTGTTTTTGCGGAGATTTGCGATGTCGTCTTTTAATTCTTGAGCTTCGTCTTTAGCGAAATCAGAAATATTGCCAGCGTGCTTAGTCGCAATATCAGCCGTGGCATCAAAGCCATCTTGTGCTGCCTGCTTAACGTCAGTTGCTTTCTTGGCAGCTGCATCCTTTAACTCATTAGCCTTATTTGCTAAATCAGCACGCGTCTCTTTGCCCGATTTCGGGGCAGTTAGTAAACCAACAATGGCACCAGCAGCAACACCGAGCAAAGCGCCTAACGCAAACTTACCGGCACCTGATTTATTATTCTGATTCGACATGATTATTCCTCCTTTTATTCAAATAATACCTAATATATTTAACTATCACCTTCATAACCACTGCTGGCGACACCAACTGGCTAACCGACGCAGTGATGGTCCTGACATTGCGCGAACTCTCGCAAAGATTATTACTAATGTCTTCAACATTGCTGACCACGTGTTTAATCTTACGCGAGATGCGAATCAGAATGATTGCAAGGGCAATTCCTAGCGCCAAAAACACGGCTAGCGCAATCGCCAATATAACAACCAATATCTGAAATACGTCCATTAAGCTAAATATAGCATAAACATAATAAATAGTCAAATAAAAGACCCAGCATAGCTGGGCCTTTGGGATTATCGTTTAATTATATAGTCACGCAAGCGGTCATAGCAAGCTTCGTCATGGTCATGTACGTAGCTTAGCGTTGCTCGGCAATAATTCTCCGGATCGCCCGTAGTACGCCAGCGACCCTCGGTTCGCTCAACATACACTGGCTTCTGCATTGCTAGCTTCGTGATAGCATCTACTGTCCAGAGTTCGCGGTCTTTACCGATAGCATTTGGCTTGAGGTACTCAAATATCTCTGGCGTTAGTAGATAGCGGCCATAAGACGCTAAAGTCGATGGTGCCTTGCCAATCTCTGGCTTTTCAACAATGTTGTCAAGTAGATTGCCGTTCTTTAGCTTAACAATACCATACTTGTCAACTTGGTTTTCATCAATTTCCTGCGTCATAATCACGCCCGCTGCATCAGAGTGCTTCGCGTAAGCCTCCAACAAAGTAGCAACATCGGATGAGCCAAACACCACATCATCGCTATAAAGCACCACAAATGCTTCATCTGGGAAGATGAAATCTCGCTTGTAGGCGGTTACTAACGGTGAACCGTTGCCGTATGGCAAAGCTTGGTCTTGCTCGATGATGCTAATCTTCGGGAAGTTTAGCACATGATTAACCTTCTCAAAGCGGTCGATCTTACCCTGACTGCGCAGTTGCTTACGAATACGCGTCGCACCGTTGTTGAAATAGTCTTCATAAATCGGCTTACCCTCTGGGGTAGTCACAATGATGATATCAACAATTCCTGCTTGGGCACACTCCTCAACTGCCAGCTGTATTACTGGCTTATCCCAAATAGGTAACATACCCTTCGGGATAGTCTTGGTGATTGGCAAGAAACGGCTTGCATAACCTGCATCAGTGATAATTGCCTTGGTAGGCATTTTATATATCATTTTAAACTCCTTTAATATCCCTCGAATGTACTGGGGGCAAACCCCTATTACTATGATATCACACCGATTTTGCTAGCGCTTAGCTATTGCAACTTTTTGCGCAAAATATCCTGCGCAAGACTTGGGTTGGCTTTACCCTTAGAAGCCTTCATTACTTGGCCAACTAAGAAACCAATCACTTTTTCGTTACCCGCCTTGAAATCAGCCACCGCCTTTTGGCAAGCTGCGCTGGCAATCACTTCGTCAACGACCTTTTCGATCGCGCCAGTATCGCTCACCTGCAAAAGATTCTTACTCTTAGCAATCTCCTCTGGGTTGGCATCCTTTACTAATAGCTCGGCAAATATTTCTTTACCAGCAGTTGAAGATACCTGTTTTTGTTCTAACATCTGTGCTAGCTTAACCAAATGTTCAGCACTCGGCAAATTTAGTTCCTTCTTAGCGGCATCAGTATCGTCCTCGCTTGGCAGTGCAGAGGCAAACAAGTTAGCAATACGACGCGCCACTTGGTCGCCAGCTTGGTCAATAACCTTACCAACCAATTCCGCGACAATTTCAGTATTAAGCAATACTCGTACCACAGAATCATCTACCTGCATAGCAGCAAATTTAGCTCGATATTCAGCCGGCATCATTGGCATATCTGCCTGCATCTTAGCAATGTCATCATCCGTCAACACCACTGGTGGAATATCCGCATCTGGCATATAGCGATAATCCTGCGCATCTTCCTTACCACGCTGTTTGAAGGTCTCCTGCTTCGCTTCCGACCAGCCACGCGTCTGCTGTTCAACCTCACCGCCAGATTCAATCACTGCAATTTGACGATTAATTTCATACTCCGTAGCACGCTCGACAGCACGGAATGAGTTGAGGTTCTTTAATTCTGTACGCGTACCCATTGGTTCGCCCGGCTTTGCCACTGAGATATTAACATCGAAGCGCATATTACCGTGATATAAATCACCCAACGTAACCTTAGCAAAGGTCATTAGAAGGTGTAATTCTTCGGTATAGGCCCGCGCCATTGCCGCTGAATGCATATCTGGCTCCGACACAATCTCTACTAAAGGCGTACCAGCACGGTTTAAGTCTACTAACGAATGGTCGCTAAAGTGCGTCAGTTTACCAGCATCTTCCTCGACATGAGCGTGGTGAATACGCACTGTTTCACCGGTCGGCAAATCAACATGGCCGCCCAAAATCAATGGCTCATACATCTGTGATATCTGATATCCCTTTGGCAAATCTGGGTAAAAATAGTGTTTGCGGTCAAACCGACTAACATGTGCGATTTTACTGTTAAGGGCATAGCCAGCGCGCGCCGCCAAACGAATCGCTTCGCGGTTTAACATCGGCAGCATACCTGGTAAACCATAATCAATCACGCTCACTTTAGTGTTTGGCTCCGCCTCGCGTGCATCATTATCTGTGGCACTAAACAGTTTCGTCTTACTATTGAGCTGCACGTGACACTCAATACCAATCGTCGGCAAGTAGCCCTTTACCAAATATTTTTTTACATCACCGGCAATCACTGTACCATGTTCGCCTGCATTACCTAAATCGTTCATCATTCCTCCTATATTGCGCCCACTGCTTTTAGTGCTGTCTTATAAATGTCTAGCATCTGCTTTGATACCTTTAAATCAATTCTTGTATCAACCTCATGGACTATCTTATTGCGAATCCGATGTGCCGCCCAAACCGCCTTCTGGTTTTTTATTTCACCACTAGCTGATTTCAATCGCTCCGCCATGGTATTGCCTTTATAACCTAGTTCTTTCAATGCTCGATCGAGTAATTTATCGGCCGACATAATAGCGAACTGATAAGTTGCAGCATTGTTTTTGTCTAGGTTATTCTCAATATCAAGCCACGCCGCACGATATTGCGCTTGGTCAAGTTTCTTCGCGGTACCATGCGTCAAAAAGATAATCGCAAGTAGTGCTAGGCCAATTAGCGCAATGACAACTAGTAGCAAAATAATTGGGAGCGGCGAATCACCCATTAAGCCTTAGCCTCCATTTGCTTTGCTACCGCCAAAACGCCGGCGTCATCCTTCATTTTACCAATCAACTGTACACCAACCGGCAAACCATCAGTGGTATTGCCACTCGGCACCGAGATAGCCGGCAACCCAGCCATACTTGCTGGCACCGTCATCGCATCCGCTAGGTACATCTTTAGCGGGTCAGAAGTATTTTCGCCTAATTTAAAGGCAGGTGTTGGTGCGGTTGGGCAAATCAAGTAATCATATTGCTCAAACAACTTGTTGAATTCGTTAATTAATAACGTACGAGCGCGCTGTGCCTTAAGATAATAAGCATCGAAGTAGCCGGAGCTCAACACATATGAACCAATTAAGATACGTCGCTTGTTTTCATCCATAAAGCCTTCACTGCGGCTCATACCATAGATATCACCAAGCGATTTAGCATTCTTGGAACGATAGCCATAACGGACACCATCAAACCGACCCAGGTTTGAAGTCACCTCAGCTGGAACCACAATGTAGTACATAGCTAGCGCATACTTAGCTGCCGGCAGCGATACTTCGTCAACCGTAGCACCCTGCTTTTGTAAGTGTTCAACCATAGCCTTAGTTTGCCTTACAACATCAGAGTTAACATCATCTGTCATGAAATCTTTAATTAAACCAACTTTCAGGCCCGACTTAGCTGGCTGCTCGGTCTTAAAATAGCTAGGATAGACATTGCCATCACGCCGGTCTTGGCCAGCCAAAATATCGCACACGATTTCCGCATCACGTACGGTTCGCGCCAATGGCCCAACCACATCAGTTGAACTAGCCATCGCCACTACACCATAGCGACTAATCATACCATAGGTTGGCTTAAATCCTACCACACCATTAAAGCTTGCTGGCTGGCGAATCGAACCACCAGTGTCCGTACCCAAAGCAAACGGTACTACGCCGGCCGCCACAATCGCCGCTGAACCACCAGATGAACCACCCGGCACGCGCTCAAAATCCACTGCATTGTGAGTTGGCCCAAAATAGCTATTCTCAGTCGAACCGCCATGAGCAAAAGCGTCTAGGTTAGCCTTACCAATCAAAATGGCATCTTCTTGGTCAAGTTTATCAATTGCCGTTGCGTTAATTGGCGACTTAAAATTCTCCAAAATGTGTGCTGCTGCAGTCGTATGACCAACTTTAGTCAAAAAGTTATCCTTAGCCACGTACGGCACACCTGCTAAACGACCGACCGGCTGACCAGCCTTAATCTTGGCGTCAATTTCATCCGCCCGCTTCAAGGCTTCGTCTTTAAATACCTCAAGTAGAGCGTGCAACTCTTTAGTAGCTTCAGCGCGCGCCAAAGCTTGCTCAACTTCAGCACGAGCTGTAGTTTTGCCTGATTTAACATTAGTTACAATCTGTTCAATCTCGCTTTGCATATTACCTCCTATAACACCTTTGGCACTTTAACTTGCCCTGCCTCTTGGTCAGGAGCCAATGCTAGCAAAGTCTCGCGTGGCAACTGTTCTTCTATTACATCGTCACGCATCACATTTTGCAGCCCCGTAACTTGAAATGTTGGCTCAACACCATCAGTATCAAGTTCATCGAGCATGTTAATATATTTCACAATATTATCAAGCTGGGTTGTGAGAGCCTCAGCCTGTTCGTCCGATACATCGATCTGACTCAGCGTCGCGAGATGGCGCACATCATCTTTACTTACACTCATTACCTATCATTATAGCAAAAATCCCCGCTTTTGCGGGGATTTTGTTAAGCTTTAGTGTTGTAATAGATACTTAATTGCCTTCGCCTCATTCTGTTGAGAACTAGAACTATAAACTGTATTCTCGTGAGTTTTTACTACAATAGCTACAATCACCATCAACAAAGCAATGCCAGCTAACGCTGCGGCCACAATTGCCGCATTTGAATTAGTTAAACTCTTCGCCTTCATCTTGCTAAACATAACTACTGCACCGATAGCACCAGCAGCACCAGCTAATGCTGGGAAGACGTTACCGAACATCAAGTACTTCCAGTCGCCAGAACCACCAGCAGTCAAAAGTAGTTGCAAAATACCAGATACTGCAGTAACTACAGCGATCACTACAACAATCCAAGCAGCTGCGCTCACTGACCCAGCTACGCTCTTACGCGCATCGTCGTCAACCGCATCTTTTTTGTTCTTAGCTAGTAGGCCCTTACAGAAAAACACTACTCCTGCACAAGCTGCCGCCATCACGCCAGCATAGGATAAAGTAGGCGCAATTAGCGACAAAATGCCGTTAGTATCATACGACACACCGCACATATAAACAATTGCCCCAACTAGCGCCATCGCACCAGCAGTCATACCTAGTAAAATAGCAATCATCATCGCAGTGTACACCGTACGCATTGATGCCTTTTTAGCTAGACCCATTTCTTCTTTCACGTTTATTCCTCCTCGTTTATGTTTATATCTTACATTTTTTGTTTAATTTGCGCAATAGTATCGCGTAAATCTGCTGCCTTCTCAAATTCCAAGTTAGCCGCCGCCAGCTCCATCTGCGCCGTCAAGTCATTTACTAACGCGCTGTATTCCTCTGGTGGAATGCGATTTAGGTTTAATTTTGGCTTAGTATCCTCCTTGCCAGGAATAATAGCACGCAGCCCTTCGCCAACTTCCTTTGCTACTGAATGCGGCGTAATATGGTGCACCTCATTGTAATGTTGTTGTAACGCACGGCGACGATTCGTCTCTTCTATCGCTTCTTTCATCGAATCCGTCACGTGGTCGCCATACATAATCACTCGCCCCTCAACATGGCGCGCCGCGCGGCCAATCGTCTGAATCAATGCCGGAGTCGAACGCAAGAACCCTTCCTTATCGGCATCAACGATGCAAACCAGCGACACTTCTGGTAAATCTAGCCCTTCACGTAACAAATTAATACCGACCAACACATCATATTTACCAAGACGTAAATCTTTCAAGATGTCACTGCGGTCTAAAGTGGTAATATCGCTGTGAATATAAGCCGTCTTAATGCCGGCCTCGATCAAAAACTCCGTTAAATCTTCTGCCATCCGCTTCGTAAGTGTCGTCACTAGCACGCGCTGATTTTTCTTTATCCGCTCACGAATCTCCGCCATAATGTCATCAACCTGATGTTCACTTGGTCGCACTTCGATTTCTGGGTCTAGCAGACCCGTCGGACGAATCACCTGTTCCACTGGCTGCGGCGAATGTGCCAATTCATAATCGCCCGGTGTAGCACTCACGCAAATTAGCTGATTAATATGCTGCTCGAACTCGCTAAATGTTAGTGGGCGGTTATCTAACGCGCTCGGTAAACGAAAACCGTACTCTACCAGAGTCTCCTTGCGCGCCCGGTCACCATGATACATGCCACGCACCTGAGGTAATGTCATATGCGACTCATCAATTAGCATTAAATAATCATCTGGAAAATAATCGAGCAGTGTGGTTGGCTGCTCGCCTTCGTTCCGGCCCGTCAAATAACGTGAATAGTTCTCAATCCCCTTCACAAAGCCCGTCTGTTCTAGCATCTCAACATCGTATTTAATACGCTGCGTCAAACGCTGTGCCTCAAGTAATTTACCATTCTGCTCAAAATACTTCACACGCTGCTCATACTCAGATTTAATCTGCTCGATGGTCTTTTTTAGCTTCTCCTCTGGTGTAGCATAATGACTATTTGGAAAGATTCGCACCTCCTCCGGATAGCCCAGTATTTCGCCCGTCAATGGGTCGACTTCTAACAATCGTTCAACTTCGTCACCAAAGAACTCAATACGATAAGCCGTCTCACGTCCTGACGGATAAATATCTACCGTATCGCCACGTACACGAAATGTTCCGCGCGCAAAATCAAGGTCATTCCGCCGATACTGAATATCGTTAAAATGGCGCAACAACTTGGCTTGCTGATACGATTTACCCTTGATGAGATGCACCGACATATCCATATAATCAGCCGGTGAACCGATACCGTAAATACAACTCACCGATGCCACAATAATCACGTCCCGCCGTGTTAGTAATGCGCTAGTGGCAGCATGGCGCAGACGCTCAATTTCCTCGTTAATACGCGAATCCTTCTCGATATAAGTGTCAGAGCTAGCGATATACGCCTCCGGCTGATAATAGTCGAAGTACGACACAAAGTAATGTACCGCGTTATCTGGAAAGAATTGCTGAAATTCGGCAAACAATTGCGCCGCCAATGTTTTGTTATGCGCCAAAACTAACGTCGGGCGCTTCATCTGATTAATGATATTGGCCATCGTAAAAGTCTTACCCGTACCAGTAGCACCAAGCAAAACTTGGCAGCGTTCACCACGCTGCAAACCATCCATCAACGCAGCAATCGCCCCTGGCTGGTCACCCATGGGCTGATACGGCGCACATAATTTAAATTCAGCAGGCTTCATAGCATAATCTCTTGACTTATTGCCTAATTATACTATGTTTTAGTAAAATTTTACAGAGTAACAGACTTAGTCACTAGTGGTTCGAGCTCGGGCCGGCCACGTAAAATTCCTGGCTTAGCACCAACATGTTGAATTACACTCGACGAGTTAGCCGCCGCAAATAAAATCACGTCTTCTAGCTTATCCCCCAAAGCATAGCGCAAGGTAAAACCGGAGCAAAAAGCATCACCCGCCCCAGTACGGTCAACTGACATTTCCTCGCCCTTGTACAAGCCGGCTCGCAAAGCACGTTCACGGTCAACTACCAAAGCGCCATTGGCGCCGTCCGTAATAATTACCACTGGACAGAGCTTACGTAATTCACGCGCCAAATCTTCTAGTGTATCACCCGATACAATTTGCTGCGCCTCTTGCTTATTTACCGACAAAATTTCCACATTCGGCAGTAGTGCCTTTAGCTGGTCTGGGTGTTCCAGCTCACGCCCACCTGGATTAAAAGCAATTTTGCAATGATTAGCTCTAGCGTATTGCATCACCTTATCATAAATCGTAAAATTGCCTACCAGAGAAGTAAGATAAATCCAATCAATCTGCCGATTCAGCTTTGTAAAATCAAAGTCCTCTGACGTAAAATACATACCACAGCCCCGATAAGTCAAGATGGTTCGCTCGCCATTCGGCGCCAACAATAGCGTAGAGTAATCAGTATTATGGTCGTCTGAATATGCCATTGCCGCATAATCAATGCCTTCGGTAGCAAACGACTGCAACACTGCCGCGCCAGCCGGATCATGGCCAATTTTGCCCATGAATGTCACTAGCTGACCACCACGCGCAAATGTCGTGGCAGCATTCGAAGCACCACCACCAGTCTGATAATCAACATGATTTACATAAATCTTGTCACCCAGTCGAACATTATAAAAGCACTCCTCTGGGTTAACGCACACTGGGTTTAAGTGGTCGACATTACTTAAATAAACATCCTGCGTTGCAGAGCCAACACACAAGAAGCTCAGCGGAGCGCTATTCACTAGGGGCGTGCCTTTCCGGCCGAGCCGAAGACTTGCATCTTACTCTCAACCACTGCCGCCACCGCTTCGCGCACTGCTGGCATCAACTTTACAATCGCGTATTGGTCAGGGTTGTCCTTTAATACTTGCTCAAGGGTCTTGCGATAAGCATAACGCATATCACTATTGATATTAACCTTACTAGCGCCCACCACGGCTGCTTCACGGAAGAAGTGAAGTGGCGTGCCCGAACCACCATGCAATGAAATATTACAGTCAATCGCTGCACGAATTCGTGAAAGCAATTCGATATCGAGAATCTTCGGCACTGGATATTTACCATGCAAATTACCAATAGCAGCAGCAAAAGTGTCGATACCTGTCGCGTCAACAAAGGCTTTAGCGCCTTCTGGCGTCGAGAACGTCTGCTTTACAACCTCATAGTCAATTGCCTCATTATGATAGTTAGATGACCCACCGAAATAATGCGGCTCCGACTCAACCAACGCACCGGTAAACTTCGCATATTCCACCACTTTGCGCGTAGCAGCAATAATCTCTTCATCTGTAGCATCGTGATTTGCTTGCGACACATCAATATGAATAAACTCAAAGCCACAATCAATCGCCTCTTTACAAGATTCAATGGTTGGCGCATGGTCAAGGTTAAGATACATTTCGATACCATATTCACGACGATAATTGTTCACCATATCGCGCAAATTTTGACAACCAATCGCAGTAACTTCGCCATGGCTAGCCTCCACTAATACTGGCGACTGGTGCTTCTGTGCCGTCTGACAAATAGCAATTAAAGTTGCCTGATCGTCAACATTAAATGCTCCTACTGCAAAATGCTCACTCCGTGCGCGCTGCATTAAATCGCGCGCTGCTGTTGTATGTTTTCTAATTTCTCTGATATTCATTGCCACCCTCTAAATATTATTACTAATTTATGCTTATGTATACTATTATAGCACTACTCACCAATTAATTGCGTAATTTGACGTAGCACACCAGCTACATCCAAACCATAATGCGCCAGTAATTCATCCGCCGTACCAGATTGGCCAAACTGGTCATTTACGCCAATTCGCTTAAAGACCTGTGGCACTACGCCAGATTCCAGCAACAATTCCGCAATTGCTGAACCAAATCCACCAGCCACTTGATGCTCCTCGAGAGTAACGGCGACGGAATTTTTACCCACCTCGCGCAAAATAGTCTCACGGTCGAGTGGCTTAATTGTCGGCACATGCACTACCGAAGCGCCAATTCCCCGCTCCGCTAGCGCCTGCGCTACAAGCAATGCCGTACCAGTCATAGTGCCGGTCGAGAGTAGAGTAATGGTCGCCTCGTCGTCCTGTCGTACTACATAAGCTTTACCTATCTTAAAGTTGTCATCGGGCGTCGAAAATACCACTTGGTCAGAGCGTGGCACGCGAATATACACCGGATGTGGGTAATCATAAACCGCCTGCACCATTTGCGCCGCTTCATTGGCATCACCCGGCGCCAGCACAGTCATGTTTGGCAGTACACGCATTAACGCAATATCCTCAAGCATTTGATGTGTTGCGCCGTCGGGGCCGACATTTAAACCCGTATGACTACCAATCACTTTTACTGGCTGGTCATTGAGACAAATCGTCGTCCGAATTTGTTCCCAGTTACGCCCCGGACTAAAAGCTGCATACGCCGCAAGATAAACGGCCTTACCCTCGTGAGCCAAACCACTTGCTAGTGTCACTAAATTTTGCTCAGCAATTCCAGTTTCAATAAACCGAGCACCGTGGCGCTCTTTAAACTCCGCTAGCCCCACTGAACTCGCTAGATCAGCGGTCACCGCCACAACGTCTTGATGTTGCGCACCTAATTCTGCAAGAGCATGACCAAGCGCCTTACGCACCGACTGCTTCACTGGGTTGCCCTTAATTAATTGTTCGTCCAACTTATACATTTAATTCCTCCAAAGCCTGTTGCGCCTGTTCCGCATTTGGCACCTTACCATGCCAATGATAGTCATTTTCCATAAAGCTCACACCCTTCGCTGGCACTGTATTAGCAATAATTGCTACTGGTTGATTATTATCTTCCGGTAAATTCAGCACAGTGTTGCATATTTCAGTCACGTCATTACCATTTACCACTTTTACCAGCCAGCCAAAGCTACGCCATTTGTCGGCTAAAGGCTCTAGCGGCATGATATCCTCAGTCTTGCCAGATAATTGGATGGTATTACGGTCAACAAATACCACCAAATTATTTAGATGAGACTTACCAGCAAACATAGCGGCTTCCCAAACATTGCCTTCATCCAATTCACCGTCACCCGTCACGCAATAAACTCGGCGCTTAGTTTGGTCAAGATATTTAATACTATAAGCCATGCCCGCTGCCTGCGACACGCCTGAACCTAACGGTCCAGATGTAGTCTCAAGATACGGCAAAGCAGTTCGTTCCGGATGGCCTTGCAAGCGTGAACCAAATTTTCGCAAACTCATTAGCTCATCCGGCTTGATAGCACCACCCTCTGCTAGAGCGGCATACAACACTGGACAAGTATGGCCAGCCGACAGCACTAATAAATCCCGCGTAGTATCGTGCGGATCGCTAAAATTATAATGCATCAGCTTAAAATACAAGCTAGCAAAAATATCCGCCAAATCAAGCGACCCAGCAGTGTGTCCCGACCCTGCCGCAGTTAACATTTTAATAATATTACGCCGCATATTGCGGGCGTGTTCACGCAATATACCAGCTTCCGACTCAGTAATGTTCATGGTTATATTTTAACACGTTTCATCAACCAGCGCTGTCAGCTTTTGGTAAGCAACGCGAGCATTTGGCGCATGACTAATCGCCCCGCCAACATTAATCCACGAGATTCCCGCCTGCTGCAACTCAATCACATTATCTTGGTTTGCGCCACCATCCCACTCAAGTTGAACCTGCGGGTTAATTTGTCGAACCAAGTCAACTTTTTTAAGTTGTGTTAAATCCGCCGTGCCACCTTGATATCCCAGATGACCACCAAAAATCAACACATGCTGCGCCAATTTAATCAATTCCACTGCCGACTCCGGTTGCGTTTCAGGCAATAATGCTACACCAAATTCAATACCAAACTTAGCTAAATGTTGTGCCAAACTAGGTAATTTTACTGCTGCGCTAGCCTCAGTGTGAACAATTACCAAATCAGGATGTAAAGAAACAATCTGATCCACCCAAGTAGCTGGATCGTGCATCATCAAATGCAATACAATTTTAGCATCAAAGGGCTCAAACTGCCGCCAATAAATCTGATTTAAATTAACCGTATCACTTGGCGCAAACTGACCGTCTGTAATATCAATGTGGACTGCCGGCGCAAACTGCACAAATTCCTGCATACGCCGCTGATACACCACAGGGTCATCTGTAGTAATGGTAGGCACAATGTAGGTCATAGCTCGTCTAGCTCTTTATTACGACGAATATAGCGCTCAGCGCCGGCAAACGGCGTCTTGAGGAAGGTATCGATAATATCCTTCCAGAGCGGTTCGTTATAATCTTTGTCTAATACACGCGCCGGCAAACAGATACAATTAGCATCATTATCATTACGGCCATAACGCGCGTCAGATACTGAGGTAGCAACAATTGCCCGCACTCCCTTAGTACGATTAGCTGCCATTGCCATTCCCTGACCGCCACCACAAATCAAAATGGCTTGGTCGATATCATCAACCTCATCAACTAGCTTAACCGCCGCACGATGCGCAAACTCCGGAAAGTCATCATTTGGATCAAACTTTTGATTTGAGCAATCCGCTATTTGATAACCTTGCTTTGTTAAATAATCTGCTATTTTGTTTTTTAGATAAAACCCCTGATGGTCGGCACCCAAGTAAATCATTTACCCTCCTATTTACAATATTATTATATAACATTTAACAAAAATTAGCCCTTGATAAAGGGCTAATTTAGTTATGTATCTAGCTAGTTACTTGATGCTTTTTGCTACATCAACCGTTAGTTCAACCAAGCGGTTTGAATAGCCCCACTCGTTGTCGTACCAAGAAACAACCTTTACGAGGTTACCAGCCACAACATCCGTTAAGCTAAGGTCAACAATTGATGAGCACGGGTTACCAATGTAATCGCTACTAACCAACTTCTCGTCAGTCGCGTCCAAAATGCCACGATAGTAATCCTCTTGGGCAGCCTTACGGAAGACATCGTTAATCTCTTCCTTAGTAACATTACGCTTCAAAACCGCCGTAATATCAGAAATTGAAGCTACTGGGGTTGGCACGCGCAAGCTTAAACCGCCAAACTTATCCTTCAAGCTAGGAATAGTCTTAGTACAAGCAATTGAAGCGCCCGTAGTGGTTGGAATGATATTCTGAGCAGCACTACGCATACGACGTGGGTCACGGTGTGGCGCATCAAGCAAACGCTGGTCTGAAGTGTATGAGTGAACTGTCGTCATCATTGCCTTTTCAACACCAAAGTTATTCTCTAGTACTGACATCACTGGCGCGATACAGTTAGTAGTACAAGAAGCGTTGCTAACGATATCGCTAGCATTCTCCAGCTCGCCATCATTAACACCAAGCACAATAGTTGTAGCACCCTCACCCTTAGCTGGAGCACTAATCACTACCTTCTTAGCGCCGGCGTCAAGGTGAGCGCGGGCCTTATCTGGCACCACAAACCGACCGGTTGATTCAATTACGACATCAATACCTAGCTCACGCCAAGGTAGATTGTGTGGGTCAGTTTCGCTATATACGCGATACTTACGACCGTCTACAATGATATTCTGGTCATCATAGCTAACATCACCAGCAAATGTGCCGTAGGTTGAGTCGTACTTTAAAAGATGCGCCAAAGCATCTGGGCTAACCAAGTCATTAATCGCCACCACCTCGACATCATCGCGCTTCAGCGCAATCTTAAAGGCGTTGCGGCCAATTCGACCAAACCCGTTAATTGCAATTTTCTTCATGGATTCCCTCCTAATTACCCTTATGTTTATAGTTTAGCAAAAAATAGAAATAATTCAATATCATAGCTCTGCGCCGGTATTTGGTGCGCCATACTTACCACGAGAGTAAGAGCCGTAGCTACCGTACGGTTCTAATTTTGGCTGTCGACCACCCAACATCTTGTTCTGAGCCGAAACCAGTTTGTCGTGCTGCTTCTGCATGGTAGTGTACTGCTTGAGTCTATCTTTAAACTGAGCTATCCTATCTGATACCTCGCGCTTTAACTTCTTTACTTGGTCGTCTGATTTTGTCTTATCTATACTTGGTTTAGGCTTATTACTTAGCAATAATTTACTACTATCATACGGCTTAACAATCGTAGACGACGGCTTTACGGTAGTAGACGAATGTTCACCACTAGCATCCGGAGTAACCGACGGCAATAATTGATTACCACCCATTACTTGCGATTTAATATAGTTGTATTTGCCCACCGGCCATCTGCGCCCATTGATATCTTCTATAGACACCGCTACCGCTCCAGCATGTAAGGATGGTGGCACAGAAAATTGCACCGTATTATCATCTAAATATTTAATTTTATCAGTGTCTAATTCTACGCCACCAAAAAATATTTTCTTGAGCAAATGTTCATTTTTACCCGTAGAAATCGTTAAGTCGGGCGTAATGTCTGGTATATCTCCATTGCCAGTATGCAATTCATATAGTCTACCGTTAGCACTCAGACCAAGCACCACACCCGCAGTGTATTTATTACCGTGTGGTTGTAATGCTCGCAATTTAATAATCTGCTCACCCTCCGGTGTAGCAATTTGAATCCACTGCTTGCCATTCAAATACCACATAAAAACATCTCCGGCGTCGTTTAATGCAAAATATCCCTCCCAGCCATCGTTTAATAACTGTGTAATGTTATTTGCGACCGGTAAATTTGCCACACTGCTATACTCAGCACTGCCGCCGCGCGTAAATAACGCACCGCCATCATATACTAGGAATGCCTGCCCTCGATTAATATCGCCAGCTGCTACATGTGATAAACCATTACTCTTTGGGTCCAGGTTAAACTTACCACCCAACGGTTTCGGACTAAGCCCAAGTGACCAGTTGTATAACATATCAGAAGTAATCGCCGCTATATCGTGCGACGTCGGGTTAACTGCAATTTCGCGTACCTTAGCACCGAAATCGTATGTCATAATCTGCTGGTTCAAAGACGACCATATAGCCACGCCATCAGCATCAGTACCACAATTATCGCTACGGCAAGTCCGCATAATCACGCTAGTAGCATTTTTCTCCCCAACAAGACTAATGCTCATTACTCTACCGTCAGCTAGCGACAATTGTTGCGGCTCAAATTTTCCATCACCCCATAAATAAACTGTGCCATCCTTCAACAATGCCACCGATGCGTTATGCTTTGCTGCAATAACAGTTGCAGCCTTTGGCAATTTAATAGTCACCGCCTGTTGCGCATTTATATGGTTATTATCGGCCTGGTAACCAAGTTGACCTTGAGTATTATCGCCCCAAGCCACTACCGAACCATCATCCAACAATGCCAACTCATGGTTATCGCCCCTCGCATAATCTTTTATATTACCAATCGACTTACGAACTTCACCCGACAGGTATGGACTATGTAAAGTAATAACATCCCCTCCCGACGTTGAACCAGAAGTAGCGCTCAAACCATATGGCTTGTCATCAGCCTTATCGCTCAAATTATTCTCTACTTTCTTATCCACGCTAGAACTATTAGCGCCAGCACCTAAATCAGCCCGATCGGCAAAATCGCTAGGTGCATCAGAGTCAGTGGCTGTTGTATTTGAATCTACCGCCTCTCGGTCTTCTCCATCAACAGTATCGGGTGCATTAGTAGCTTCGTCGTTATCTACCAACACATCCTCAGCTAATGCTACTTGTGGCATAGCCATTAATATCACACCTGCCGCGATTACCATACACGACCGAATTTTTTTGAACATGACGCCCCCTAAATTTAAATTATTACGGCCGCTAAAGAATATAATCATATTATAACGCTAATGCTTATTTTGTCCAGTAAAGTGCTATAATTGTCATATGAAAGAAGCAACAGAATTTTTAAAGCTCGCACGGCAGAAGTTTGCGGACGACAAAGACTACCAAAAAATCGTCTTGGCGCTTGATTTTGCCACCGAGAAGCACGCTGGCCAAAAGCGCCTCAGCGGCGAACCGTACATCATCCACCCAATTGCTGTTGCGACAATTCTCTGTGAATGGAACATGGACCGCGACTCTGTCGTCGCCGGTCTATTACATGATGTCGCCGAAGATACCGGCACAGATTTAAGCGAAATCGGCGCAAAATTTGGCGACGACGTAGCATTATTGGTCGATGGCGTCACCAAAATCAGTAAGGCCCGCAGTGGGCGCGATGATATTACTCACTATTTGCCAAAAACTAAAGATAACCTAACTAAGCTACTGGTCGCTATTGGCGCCGACGTCCGTGTCATCATTATTAAATTAGCTGACCGCCTGCATAATCTACGCACACTCCAATATCAAACCCGTGAGAAGCAGCTCAAAAAAGCGCGTGAAAGCCTTGAGGTATTTGGCCCGCTTGCCGACCGGCTCAACATGGGGCGAGTACGCGTTGAGATTGAGGATTTAAGCTTTAAATACCTTGCGCCAAAACGTTATGAAAAATTACGTGCCTTAATCGACCGAAGAATCAGCGAGAGTAAACAGACTATCGACCAAGTTCGTAATGAAGTAAGTAAAAAATTAGCCGAAGAAAAAATTCCTTGCCATGTAGAAGGGCGTATTAAATCAGTTTATTCACTTCATAAAAAGTTAACTAAGCACTCTGACATTAACGATATCTACGACCTCATGGCGCTACGTGTCATCACCGACGACGTCTCATCTTGTTACCTCGTACTCGGCTTGCTTCACCAAATGTATACTCCAATGCCGGGGCGCATCAAAGACTATATTGCGCGGCCAAAAACCAACGGCTACCAGTCACTACACACTACCGTGACTACGCCAGAAGGCCAAGTCGTAGAGTTTCAGATTCGCACCAAGCAAATGCACGAATACGCCGAGCGCGGTCTTGCGGCATCGTTCCATTACAACGAGCAAAAGCTAACCGATACTTATAAGCGCGGCGGACTAGCGCCCCTACCAGCCAACCTAAACTGGATCCATGAACTCCAAGTAGCTGCCGCTAAGTTGCGCGCCGGTAAACAGGTCAATTTTGATGCCTTTAAGGTTAACCTATTCTCCGACCGCATTTTTGTCTATTCACCACGCGGCGACATCTTCGACTTACCGTCTGGTGCCTTACCGCTCGACTTTGCCTACCAAGTTCACTCCGACGTAGCCGCCAAGGCTGCTGGTTTTATGGTCAATGGACGACTAGTTAAGTTCGATACACCACTTAAATCGGGCGATGTCGTAGAGGTAATTACACGTAAAAATGTCATTCCACACCTTGACTGGTTAAATAAAATCGCCACCGGTCGCGCACGACGCAAATTACGCAACCAGCTCAGTAAAAATAGCCAGATTAATCAATAATCGCCAAAATTAATAAGCACCCCGTAGGGTGCTTATTTTATTAACTAAGCTTTAGCGATTTGCCCAGCGTTGCTGTGCTTCACGAATCACCGCTTTAGCAGCGTCTAAACCTTCAATACCCTTAACTTCAGTCGAACCAGGCTTCTTAAGGTCCTTGTAGTGTGCAAAATGAAACTCAATTTGCTTCTTTAGCTGTGCCGGGACGTCGTCAATCGTCTGATATTTATTACCAGTCTCGCGGTCATCAGCTGGGACAACAATCACTTTGTCGTCCACTTCACCACCATCAACAAACTTTAATACACCCAAAACGCGAGCTTCTACAACCACACCAGTTGGCAATGGGTCGTCAGTCAAAATAAGAGCGTCTAGTTCGTCGCCATCTTCATCTAATGTCTGCGGAATAAACCCGTAATTGGTTGGCTTAGCAAACACTTTTGGTTCTACGCGGTCGAGTGCCATCACCTTCTTATCGCGGCGCCACTCAATTTTATTGTTGCTACCCTTTGGGATTTCATTTACCACATTGATAATACCAGCATCAACGTCACCGGCATCAAATACTTCGTTCCAGTCCATAAATCTCCTTCTGTTATACGGTTATTTTACCATATTTGATTCGGTACGGCCAAACTCATCACGCGCCTTAATCGACTCAACTTCGTCCTCGGTATCGCGCTTAAATTGCTGAATGTCGTCATAAATCTTTGCTGCTTCGCGTGCTGCTTCCTCAGATTGCGACTTAGCAGTATTAGCCTTCTCCATTACGGCGCGCACGATGTTTTGTGCATCGTCAAATTTTGGCACTCGGCCACCAGCTGGCGCTTGATCGATAAATTCATTAGCCGACTCCGGGATGGCGATATCATCCGTATGATTTTTCACTGTATCATCGATTGACTTAAGCAGCGACTGAACAGCAGCTAACGCACGCACTACCGTAGCATCATACTCGCTAGTGTATGTCTTAATAAAATCTAACTTCACTGGGTCGGTTACATTAAAAGTTGGATCCATTGGATTAGTGGAAGCCGCAACAACCGGTGCTGGAGTTGGAGCTGGAGCTGGTTCTGGCTCCTCTTGAATCTCACTAAAATTACCTACTTTCGACTTATCGCTAGTGTTAATGGTCTCATTAGTAATTAGCTCCTCACGCTTACCGTTGGCGCCAATTGGTTCACCGCCTAAGCCATAACCAGCCAATGGGTCAAGCCCAAAATCAGTTGTAGCTGAATTTAGCACTGGTTGACTCGCAGTCGAATTGCTCGCAGTTGGTACTGTCGCGCTAACATTCCCGTTAGCAAATACTGATGGTATATCCACATGCCCTCCCTAAATTATCTTGTAAATATAATAACACAAGCACATTATGATATGCAAGTTGTTTTTGGTATAATATAGTTATGTTGCATGCAACACCAAAATTATTGTTGCCGAAAGATTATATTGACGAAGTAACTAGTTGTGCCGAGAAAGCTCAGGCTCGCATTTATCTGACTACTCTAACTTTTTTCGAGGATGGTGCCACCCAACCATTAATTGACGCTCTAATCGCTGCCGCTAAGCGCGGAGTTGACGTACATGTCATGGCTGATTTTATGACTTTTATGTATGCTGAACAACACACGCGCAATATCTACAAATTCCTTACCGGAGTCACTAGCCGCAAATCCGACCGGATTCGCAAACAATTAACCGAGGCAGGCGCAAAGTTCTCTTGGCTCGGCTGTTACAACGTGCCACTCTGCATTGGCCGAACTCACTCGAAGTGGTGCGTCATCGACGATACTGTCTTTACATTCGGTGGCGTCAATGCAGAAGGCGTGGCCGTTACTAAGCAAGCTGACTACATGTTTAATGTAATTGACCCTAAACTCGCCACCAGGCTAGCCACCGAACAGCTCAATATTGAAGCTATTAACCAGAATCCCAAACACCGCATCAATAAGTCTATTATTCTGCCATATGGCACAGCACTAATCGACAGCGGCAAGATGAATCGCTCGCTAATCTACAGCCGTGCACTGCAATTAGCCAAACAAGCCAAACACATCACCTTAGTATCGCAATATTGCCCGAGCGGCAAACTAGGTAAAGAAATCGCCAGCAAACCAGCCGAGGTCTACTTCAATCGTAAATCACTTGCTGACAGCAAGCTAAATAAAATCCTTATTGGTTCATCAAAGCTTGTCGCTAGCATGCACAACCTCTACACGCGCGACCGCTATATTCACGCCAAGTTTGCTATTTTCACCATGCCAGATGGTAACAAAGTAGCTATCACCGGTTCACACAACTTTACCACCGCTGGGTCATTCTTTGGCACTAGGGAGATCGCCTTAGAAACCACTAATAGTAAGATCATCAGTCAGCTCGAACATTTTCTCGAAACCGAAATCAAATAATTAAAAGGCTGAGACA
Source organism: uncultured Candidatus Saccharibacteria bacterium (assembly GCA_947253945.1). Taxonomy (GTDB): domain Bacteria; phylum Patescibacteriota; class Saccharimonadia; order Saccharimonadales; family Saccharimonadaceae; genus Nanoperiomorbus. The sequence continues at coordinate 76,144 of CAMYAY010000001.1, read as the reverse complement.
TACTCAGCCTTTCTTAATATTGCGACCTATTTTTGTTTCTGTGTCAAATCAACGATTGACACCACGAACTTAAGTGGTGAGTTAGGAGCGATGCTCGGTGCACCCTCCTTACCATACGCCATCTCTGCCGGGATAGTTAATAGATACGTACCACCAACACGCCTGCCAGCAAGTCCGTCTCGCCAACCCTTAATTACTTGTTGCAAACTAAATTTTGCAGCTGCAAGCCCGTCTTTACTATTAGTGCTATCAAATATTTTACCGTCCGCTGTCCAACCGGTATAATTTGCACTAATTGTGTCGTCAGCGCTCACGGTCGCCCCGGTACCCTCTTGCAGTACGTCAACCTTCAAACTAGTCACTGATTTAGCATCAAACTTGCCAACTTGATTTTCATAACCCGGCAATGGCTTTAATGACTTCTGACGCTCTTCTTGCATTTGCTCAATCTTCTTCTGCTGGTCTTCCATTTGCTTCTTGTAATCTTCCATCATTTTTTCATTAGCTATCTTATTTGAATCAGTCTTTGGCAACAATGACGCAATAATCATCGACGCAAAGCCAACCACGGTAAATACTACCATCATGATGGCAACAATCCAAATCATGACACGTTCCTTGATTGGTGTTTTATCGTACGAACTCATTTTTCCTCCTATTATTATACAATTTTAGCATTAATTTGGCTGGCATTCTTCTCTAACCGATGCATCAAAACCGCCACTTCTTTAGTATCTACCGTCTTGGCTCGGTCATAAAATTCGATATGCAACGTTATATTGCGTTCACCCTCGGCTGGCGTAAAAATGTCGCCCGGCGTAACTTCGATAGCTAATTCACTATTTGCTAGCTGTTTCAAAGTGTAGTCCATTACCTCTGCAAATGTAATTGCAGCCGGTACGCGATAGGTAATATCACGCGCCGTACCCTGATAGCGCAACACTGGGGTGTAACGCTTAGTGGTCAACTGCTTAGCAGTTAGCTGATCGGTAAATAAACGGAAAGCCGCAACGTGCTCAGGTAACTTAAAGCTCCGACGCACATCGGCTTTTAATTCGCCTGCTACACCAACCAAAGTCTCACCTAAATATAGAGCAGCAGAGCGAAGTGGCTCAAACAGGTCGTTACTAACATCTAACGGCGAAGCTAGCTGGTCTAAACGTATATAAGTTGCATTATTATGCCCCAAGACATAATTCACTACCTGCTTTGCCTGATAAAATGCCGAGTAATCATTATTTTTCGCTACGACAACACCACTAACCTCTGGAAATTCTGCTGGCAAACTCGGTTCATCTGGATCCATTTGGCCCTTACGATGCACCTTGCCTGCCTCAAATAGCATAAAGTTGTCATAATTGGCCCGCAAATTATCACGCGCCGACTCTAGTAACTCCGGCAACAAACTACGTCGATAATACTGCAAGTCTGGCGAAATAGCGTTAACAATACGGTAAGCCAAATCGCACCGGTCATGCGTAGCTGTAAATAGCTCCTTTGGAATAAATGAGTAACGTAACACTTCATTACCGCCCTGTTCGCGCAAACGATCCAAAATTACTCGCTTTGTGGCATACAACGGATTCATTGGCGCTGCGCTAAAATCACGCCGCGGCACAGTCAAGGCAATATTATCATAGCCATTGACCCGGCCGATATCCTCAATGATATCTTCCCTAATGTTATTATCTGGCCGCCACCACGGAATGGTAACTGTTACATTGTCGTCTACTACCACTGAATCGTACTGCAAATTTTCTAGCGTACGTCGCACCAGGTCGGCGCTATACGGCTCACCATGGAAAGTACCTAGAGTATCAGTCACTAGCTGCAACGGGAAAGTTACTTTGCGCGGTACTACTGTGGCGTCACCCGCCTCCGCGACTTCACTCGCCACCTTAGCTCCAGCATATTGGCGCAGTAGCGCCACAACGCGCACTAGTACTGGATGGTTAAGCGGTGCTGGTTGCCCCTTCGTGAAACGCGTGATAGCTTCGCTAAAAATACCGTGCCTAAATTGTGTATTGCGCAAATTATAGAGATTGAATGTCGCTGACTCAAGCAAAACGCGCTTTGTCTGCGCATCAACCTCAGTAGATTTACCACCCATTGCACCAGCCAACGCAACCGGCACATTATTGGCGGCGTCACCAGCGCAAATCACAATATCTTTACTAGTTAAAGTAATCTCTTTGTCATCAAGCAACACTAGCTTTTCGCCATCACGCGCCGCACGCACTACAACATCAGGCTGGCCAGTCGGCGAAACCGTAATAAATTTATCAAGGTCAAAAGCGTGTAATGGCTGGCCGCTTTCGAGCATCAATAGATTTGTTAAGTCAACTACCGCCGTCGTACTACGCACCCCATTACGACCAAGGCGTGAACGAAGTTTAAGTGGCAAAGTCGCCGTCGCATCAACTTGCGACAAGGCAACGCACTCATAGTGCGGGCACAACTCCGTATCAGCAATTACCACACGTGGCATAACCTCTTGATGGTCTACCGTTTGAGTAACTGTCAAATCATTAAACCAAGCTGGCACGCGCGCCGATTGGCCTAGAATCGCCGCCACTTCGCGCACAAACCCAATCATACCAAAGCAGTCTGGACGATGTGTCAGACTCTTATTCTCAACTTCCAGAAGTATATCATTCAGATCTAGTAGCTCAACTAGTGGCTCGCCAACGTACGCCTTAGGGTCATCTACCTCAAGAATACCATCGTGCTCATCCCATAAATCTAGTTCCGCTGGGCTAGCCATCATTCCCTGACTTAATACACCACGTAGCTTACGAGCGCTCAAAGTCAACTCGTCTTCCTTGCCATAACTTGCCGGCACGATAGTCTTTGGTGGCAGCCATACCGCCTTCATCCCAGCATGCACATTAGGTGCACCGCAAACTACCTGTACCGTACCGTCATCATTTCGTGGCACATCAGACGTCACACCACCATCATCAATTTGGCAAACATGTAAGTGGTCGCTATTGGGATGGTCAATAGCTGTCTTCACCTCAACCACCACTGCGCCTTGATAGTGCGCCGCCAAATCAGTCGTATTCTCGATTTCAACTAGCAAACGGCCAATTTTATCAGCTAACTCAGCCGGCGCTAGATTGATATCAACATATTGTTTTAACCAATTTACTGAAATAATCATCCCGTCTCCTTAATTAAACTTCCTTAAGAACGCTAACTTACCCGATTCAAAGTGACGCAAATCTTCAATACCATATTTCAACATCACTAATCGCTCTAGGCCGCCACCCCAAGCAAAACCACGATACTTAGTCGGATCGATACCAGCCTCTTTCAACACATTTGGATGTAACATACCACAGCCCAACATCTCCAGCCATTCGCCACCTTTACCGCCACCACCTAAGGCTGCCGGCTTTTCAATAGCAAATTCTAGACTCGGCTCCGTAAACGGAAAGTACCCCGGTTGTGTCTTGATACGTAATCGCTGTCCATAGTAAGCCTCAAAGAAGTTAGCTAACAGTCCCAACATTTGACCAAGACTAGCATCACGCGACACATACACACCTTCAAACTGATTAAATGTATGGTCATGCGTCACATCAGCATCCTCATTGCGAAATACACGACCGTAATGAATCTCGGCAATTGCCTTGCCAGCTTCCAATTTTGCTAAGCCATTTTTGAGTGTGCGATTTTCCATCGCCGTAGTATGAGCCGGCGGGATATAACCCTCCTCGGTGCGAAAAGTATCATAACCATCACGCGCAGGGTGGTTTGGCGGAAAGTTAAGACTTGTAAACATATGGTAGTCATCATCAATTTGCCGCGCTTCGTTGCATTCAAAACCCATCCGCATAAAGATATCAACTACCGACTTTAGCTCATCGGTCAACGGGTGTAATGTACCCTGCTCAACCGGTAAAGCCTGTGGACGCGGCTTAATTTTGCCCATCGCACTAGAATCAAATGGCGCTGTAACGTCGAGTGGCTCCACGCTAGCATTTAACTTAGCTGTCTCATAGTCTGCCGCCAGCTTGGTTAATTCTTGCTTTAACTGGTTAATTTTACGACCAAATTCCGCTCGCTCCGCCTGTGGCAAGGTTGCAATTTGCCTATATAAGTCCTTCAGTTCCGGCGCTTTCAGTACTTCGCTTGGATTTTCCTGCTGTGCGCGCGCCAGCAATAACTTTCTCGCTTCCTCTAAGTTCATAGTATTATTTTATCACCGTTAACGAATCGCCTCAAACTGCCTCTGGAACTCTGTCTTTTTCTTATTAATATAATCACGGGCACTACTAATAGCCTGGTAGCTACAAGACAACACAGTGTCACCTTGCTTATTTAAATCTTTATAATTAATGCTATTAGTTGCGGCATCTTTAAATTTACGCATCGTTTCTAGACACTTACTATTATCACCTGGCAAATTACTAATACTATTAATCGCATCATCGATTTTATTAATAAATTTACCAGACAAAGCCTTACCAGCTAAGACGCCCTTATTGAAATCATCTGCCCAATCAGAGTAAATACTATTTGCTCGATTGAAGTTTTGTACATCACTGATTAATTTTTGATAAATCGGTTGCAACTGATCCATCTGAAGATATCCTTTAACTAACTTACGAATCAATGGTAATTTGGCCAATGCGATATTGCGCAATTCTACCGGCCGCCTTAACGGCTTACCTGATACAACTTCACCATACTGCGTATGGACATCAACCCGATAATGGTCTACAGCCGAACGAGTATCACGCACTATGTAAATAGCCCCACCAACCATTACAACCACTAAAACAAATAACCAGCCAATGACTATTCGTTGCCAACGTTTCAGCGCAAATTTCGCCATTATCGCCTCACAAATAAAGCCGCTAATATCATTAGTGCAGCAATTACAACCAGTGCTATAGCAACTCCAACGGAACGACCAATAGGATTCGATTCAGCTGGAACTTCGCCATTGTTCTTTTGCTCAATCGCTTTCCGCGCCTCGTGTTTACGCTTTTCTTCCAATTCAGCCCTAATTCGCTTCTGAAGTTCAGTCTTTTCTTCAGTACTATCATATATAATAGACATATGCATAATTATATCACAAAATTTAACCTTGTACATTTACCCTAAAATGCGTTAAAATAGTAAGCGTAATTTAATCAAAAGGAGGGATTAAAACATGGCTACAAAGAAGAGTAGCAAACGCGCTTCTACTAAGAAGTCACCTAAGACCGCCAAGGTAGAACACGTCAGCGAGAAAGCTCCTGTAGAAGAAGTTGCTATCGTAGATACGACTGAACCAGAAGAGGCTGAAGCTAAAACTACTGAAGTTGAAGAAAAAGCTGAAGTTAAGGCAGCTGAAACTAGTGAAAATTCTAATTCTACGACAGTAGTTAAGAAGGCTGCCAAGGAACGAAAGCCAAAAGCTTCTTTAGTTGATAATCTAGCCGATATCAACCCAACCGCAATGCTAGCCGAATTATTTGGCACTTTCGTGTTCGCCGCTGCCGTATTACGTCTAGCTACCAACAACAATTTTGGCGCAATCGCTATTTCACTAGTATTTGCCGTATTGGTTGTTGTGTTTGGTGCAATTTCAGGCGCGCATCTTAACCCTGCAATCACCATTGCAGCTTGGGTAAACCGCAAGATTAATGGTGCTAAGGCGTTCGCTTACATTGTCGCTCAAGTTGTTGGCGCATCACTAGCTGTACTAGTTGTTTCGTTGCTCACTACAGCTACCTATGATCTAAGTAACGACATTAAGCAATTAGCTATCCAAAGTAATGTAGTTACCGAAGAAGAAATCACCAAGGACGGCGGTGTTGAAAATTGGGCCAAGAAATATCTTGAGAAGAATGGTCAAAAAGTCGAGAAGGGTAAAACTGCTGTCGAAATGATTGCTGAAAATGCTGGTCTCGATAAGAACCGTGGTGTTGGCGTAGATGTCTCAGCTAAGACCAAGGTCTACACCCAGCCAGGTCTAGCTCAGCACAAAGAATGGGGCGCAATGATTGCCGAATTTGTCGGTAGCATCGTCTTCGGCGTCGGCGTCGGCTTTGCGCTATTCAATAAAAAGAAGAGTGCCGTTGCCAATGGTTTAGCCATGGGCTTCGGTATGTTAGCAGGTTTAACCGTTGCTGGTGCAACTGCTATTCTAAACCCAGCACTTGCTATCGCAGTTGGCGCATATCACATGGGTGGCATTGCAACCGTACTATGGCCAATCGTTGTCTACGTACTTGCAGCCGTCCTCGGTATGCTAGCTGGCGTTAGCGCTTACCGCTTAGTTGCGCGCAATAGCGACAATAGTGATGAGTTCGAAGCTTAGTTAAAGCTAATAAAATTAATCCCCTCGCATGAGGGGATTTTTATTTGGCATTTGTTTACTTACTGATTACTTGGGCGGTCGACTGCAAGTGGTTCAACTGGGTCGTTTGCTTTATCTGCAATCTTAATGATGTCTTTATCAACCTTAGCAAATTCTTTATAAGCGTTATTGTAGTGGTTAACCGTAGTACCAAGGCTCACACCCAACTTTGACATATATTCGTTATAGCGTTCAATATGCATACCAAGCTGCGCCACACGCTTCTGAATTTCCTTCGCCTGCTCTTCAATCTGCAAACTGCGTAAACCTTGCATTACAGTTTCAAGATATGCCATAAAGCTGGTCGGGCTAACAATAATCACATGACGATCGCGAAAAGCATACTCAATCAAATCGCGCGACGACGCACCGTCACCCACACGGTCTTTTAAGAGGTCGTAATACATACTTTCGCTCGGAATGAACATAAAGGCAAAATCCATCGTGCCTTCATCTGGCCGAATATACTTCGCTGTCTCATCAATTCGCCCCTTGATATCTTGCTTAACTCGCCGAAGTAGCTGCTCGCGCTGGTCTTTATCGGTCGCCTCAATATAACGATTATAATTTTCGAGCGAGAATTTTGAATCAACCGGCAAGATGCGCCGCTTGTCTAGAAATATCACTGCATCAACAATCTCGCCATTCTTAAATTTATACTGCGCCTGCCACTGATTCGGTGGCAATACATTCTCTAATAGCGAATTGAGATAGAATTCACCAAACACACCACGTTGCTTCGGATTTTGTAGTACATTTTGCAATGTTTTCAGCTCATCCGCTACATCCACTACTCGCTTATTAGTTTCATCTAGCTTTGTCAAACGACGACTTACGTCATTTACAATCGCCACACTTTGACGCAGCTGTTCTTGCATTGAATCTTGCGTCCGATTCAGCTTGTCATCGAAAGTCTTCGATAAGTTCGTCGATAAGCTCGACACTTCGCTGCGCAAATTTAAAATATCAGCTTGTAGATAGCGCTCAGCGTCACTTGGCTGCTTACGCTGCAATTTAATCAGACACATTACCAATAAACCAGTCACGACCACTAATAACGCGGCAATAATATACTCTATATTCATACTATTAGTTTAGCACAAGCTAAACTATAATTCCGACCAGCTAGTCGCAGCTGCCGGCACAACATCTTTGCACCAAATGCGCCACGCCGCCACATTGGTCGCTACCATACCACTCCATACTTTGAGCGGCTGCGCAAAGTCCTGACTAACCACCTGCCCATGTTGCGCCACAAATAAATGGTCATCATTGAATAGCACTATCGCAGCAGGATACGTGGTAGTAAATTTATGCAGTAAATCCGCCGTCGGCTTCGCACCCAGCGATAACGTCACCATGCGCGGATAATACACTGCACGCGCCAACTTCTGTAACTGCGCAATTCCCAATACCAAAGTAACATTCTCGTGGTTTAGCACCGATTCCGCCTCATTTACCAGTAAATCGACCGCATCACGCGTGATTGTGATGTGCGCCGTCGGATAATTGGCCATCGTTTCAACTAGTAAGCTAGCAGTCTCGGCATTACCGCCCAAATCGCCAATAATCAATAAATTACCCGACCACTCACAAGCGGCGTCAATAATTCCACTCGCCTTTTTTGCCAAACCGCCCGATGGATTCGATGGCGCAAAAATCAAATCGTCGATTCGCGCCGACACCATACTCGGCAGTTTATTCTTTAAAGCATCTGGCATGATTACCCGAATCTGCCCCACCTTCGCTTTCAATGCCGCCTCATAGCTATTAGCTACCGCAGCAAAACCATGTGCCGACCCACCTACAATCGTCAAACTACCAGACTGGTCGCGCCGCTCGGGGCGGCTCCACAGCGCATCAGTAAAAATCGGCTTTCCCGCTGCTTGACGCTGCCAATAATCTTCCATTATTGCAACCTCACACTAATCGGACAGTGGTCTGAGCCCATCTGCTCCGCATAAATCCGCGCATCAATAATTCGCTCCTTCAGCCTCTCGTCCACCATAAAGTAGTCAATCCGCCAGCCAACGTTATTTTCGCGCGCATGCGCCCAATGTGACCACCAAGTGTATTGCTCCGGCAAATAACCGTGTACTGCGCGGAAGCTATCCACAAATCCTTGTGCAGTATACCGATGCCAGCCATCACGCTCTTCATCAGTAAAACCAGCTTTACCTCGATTTTGCTTCGGGTGTGCCAAATCGATTTCTTCAGCCGCAACATTCAAATCACCGCAAAACACCACTGGCTTAGTTTGCTTTAACTGTGCCATGTAAGCTAAAAATGCTTTATCCCATTGCTGTTCGCGTAGACGAAGTCGACTCAAATCACTTTTTGCGTTCGGTGTATAAACCGTCACTAAATAATAGTCGCCCAAATCAATCGTAATTACACGCCCTTCCTGATTAGGGTCGCCATACGCATCGGCTGTCAAATACTGCTGCGCGATATCATCCGGCAGGTTGTAAGTAATTGCGGCATCATCCGCCACGCCTCGGCGCACTAATAGCGCCGTGCCACTATACCCAGCCTTAGTAGCACTATTATAAATAATGTTATAATCACCAAAATCGGCCTTGATTTGCTCTGGCTTGCACTTTATCTCCTGCAACCCCATTACATCCGGCTGCACCTTAGCCAAAAACTCTTGCAAACCACCTTTATTTAGTACCGCCCTCAGGCCATTAACATTCCACGAAGCCAGCAACATCAGCGTACGCCTCGCTTTAGCTCACGCGCCGTATCACGCTGCTTGATAGCTTGACGCTTATCGTATTGTTTCTTACCTTTACCAAGCATGATGACTAATTTAATATACCGCGCATGTGTCAACAATTTAGTTGGCACTACAGTCAGGCCTTTATTGCGCGCCTCAACAATCCGCGCAATTTCCTTACGCTGAGCAAGTACCTTAATGGCATCAGTGCTTACTGTGGTGGCTGGTTGACCGCTACCGCGTGGCGCATTATTTTGCAATGTAAAAGAAGCGTTGATTAAATACAGTTCATCACCGCGCGGCCCGCGCTTTGGCACCACGTAGGCCCCCTTCAAACTAACTCGATTCAGACGCGCCGCTTTTACTTCAAGCCCAGTCAGCGACAAGCCAACCGTCAAACTATCCGACAAACTATAATCGTAGCTAGCGCGTCGGTTAATTATTACTCCGGTAGACGCTTTATTTTGCTTATGTCCACGCCGCGTCACTGATTTTCCCATATCTCAATTATATAACATTTATGATATACTTTTAACAATGCAACGCTTAACTGTTAATTTAGTTTCTGAAAGCGAATTTAGCGTGCAAGGACATGGCGTCCACACTGCATATCTTGAGATGCGCCATTTACTAGAAAAACAATCTGGGATTAATTTACTGGTTAACGCCAGGCCGCTAGCTGACACTGATATTACACACATTCATACCATAGGCCTATTTTCATTACGGCGTTTATTATCACGGCACGGTGGCAAAAAAATTGTCAGTGCACACATGGTACCAGATAGTCTGGTTGGTTCAATTGTTGGCGCTCGATGGTGGCTGCCGCTCTTTAGTCGTTATCTCTGCTGGTTCTACAACCACGCCGATACGCTTATCGCAGTTTCACCTTACACTAAGCAGGTTCTATTAACGCTAGGCATTAAAGCGCCAATTGTCGTAATCAATAATTCTATCGACACCTCCGCCTATCAAACATCAGACGAACAGAAAGCTAAACTAAGGCGCGAGCTACACTTGTCGCCTAGTAAATTTATTGTCATTGGTAGCGGTCAAATTCAGCCGCGCAAACGATTCAGCACGTTTCTTCAGGTTGCTACAACACTACCAAAATTTCAATTCATATGGGTCGGTGGTATTCCATTTAAAGCTGCTGGCTCAGATTATCTAGGGCTTAATCACCTTATCAAGCACCACCCCAAAAATGTCTTAGTAACTGGGGTCGTACCACAAGCTGAAGCGCGTAAGTATACCCGCGCCGCCGATATAATGTTTATGCCATCAATCCAAGAGACCTTTGGGCTATCCATTGTCGAAGGAGCCGCCAGCGGCTTGCCGGTAGTAGTACGCAATATCGCCGACTACAATGCCACTTTCGGGCAAGACGTCTTACGTGGCGATGAACATAATTTTACGGAATTAATTCAATCGCTCGCCGATGACCCAGATTTTTACCGCAAATACCAACAAAAATCACATCATCTGGCGCAAAAATATGACTCTAGTCGCACTGCAAGTAAACTATTAGCGGTTTATCGTAAGCTAACGCGCTGATGTGCTATAATAATCACACAATATGCGCATTGGTTTGTTTACCGATACTTACCGACCCGCCCAGAATGGCGTGGTTTTAGTAGTAGATGTGACACGTCGCGAACTCGAAAAGATGGGGCACGAAGTCTGGGTATTTGCACCGAGCGCTAACCTCTTAAATGAAGTATCAGAGGTGGATGCTGAAGATGACCACCTAATTCACTTCCCAACCATCCGTGGAGCAGGCTTTAAAGAAGGGCAATTGCCACTATTTTATTCACCACACTTACTTTCTAAAGTACAAGACCTTAAAATTGACGTCCTCCACTTCTTTACCGCCGGACAAATGGCTATGTTTTGCTGTTACGCCGCCCGCAAGACTGGCGCCGCTCTGATTGGTCAGCACTGCACTGACACTTATGAGTACTCCGACAGCTATCGTCTGTTAAAAGTTGGCTATGCTGCAATGGCCACACTAATGCCGCTTGCAGTTAACATGTCGCGCGAGCAGCGGCTTGACTTCATCCGCAATATTGCTGACCATAAGAGTGAAGATTCGTGGGGGCGGCGGCTGGTAGGCAATATGCTAGCTCTCTGGTACCAAGCTTGCGATGAAGTTATTGCAGTTAGCGAAAAATCGGCCAATCAGCTCCGCGAAATTGCCGCCACTAATAATTGCAGTATCAACCTCACCACTATCCCAACCGGCGTCAATCAACCACGCATTCCAGATGAAGCTGAAATCGACGCCTTTTGCGACACGCACCATATTGACCGGCACGCTAATAACCTAATTTATTTTGGCCGTCTAGGACAAGAAAAAAATCTCGACCTGCTGATTCCAGTAATTGAGCGTGTCCGCCAATCAGTGCCTGATGCCAACTTAATCTTTGCCGGCGACTGGGAATATCGCACTCATCTCGAAGAGCTGGCAACCGCAAGTCCAGCACACGACCACATCTACTTTGTCGGGCGTTACCCGCATCGCGATGTCGGTATTTTAACCGCCATCAGCAAGATATACCTCTTCCCGTCACTTACCGACACTCAAGGACTAGCAGTAACAGAGGCAGCGTATGGTGGATTACCAATTGTTTTATGCGACCCGCTAGCGCCCGCTTGTTTCATTGACCACAAAAACGGCTATACCGCACAGAATGACGCCGCCGATTTTGCCGATAAAGTCGTCGATTTATTACAGCACCCTGTACGCTATCGTAACTTCAGTAATTGCTCCAAGCAGCTCGCCGCCGAGCTAACCGAAACCAAACAAACCGAAAAAGTGGTCGAAATTTACCGACAAGCCCTCAAACGTCAATAGCCACTCCGCGAGTGGCTATTTTAAACTAATGGTAACTAGCTACTTGATATAACCGCCGTCACGCAACTGCTCATCAATATTGGCACGGTCAAAGCCTAGAATAATTTTGCCATTAATATCAATTACTGGCACGCCACGGAAGTTACCGCCAATCTTTTTCATTAACTCGTCCTGCGCCGCCGGGTCTTCCTCGATGTTCTTATCTTCAAATGGCACATGCAAGCTAGTTAGGTATTGTTGCGCCATTTTGCAATACGCACACCAATTAGTGCTGTAAATAATAACTGGGGTTTTACCATCCTGATTCATAGTTCTCCTTTGGTCTACGTATATAATTACGTTCTAAACCATATTATAGCACTTAAGTTTATAATTGTTAATACAAATGCTTCGTCAAATGCCATCCACCACAAAACATACAGTGGTAAACACGAAGTCGCAGCTGGCCAGTCAAATCATTTAATTCTTGGGCACGCGCCACATCTTCAGCCTCACGCTCTGAATTATATTTATTTTTTCCGCACGAACGCTGCGTAGGCGCAGGCATGACAATCTTGTGCTTACGCGACATTACTAATGCCTTTAATATACTGTCGAATCTTAAATACCGCTTGTGTGCCCTCGGCTGAAGCTGACACGATTTGCTTAACTGACCCAGCACGCACATCACCAGCTGCAAATACACCAGCAATATTGGTCTGCATCCGAGCATCCGTCTTCACGCAGCCAACTTCATCGAGCTCAACCCCTGAATCCGCCAAGAACCCAGTATTCGGCGTAGAACCAGCAAAAATAAATATGCCGTCCGCCACCACAGTTTGCTGCACGGCAGGGTCATCGGTCTTATAGGTGCTCAACCCAATCACATTGCGATGCTCATCCAGCTTAATTTCATCCGGCGTCCAACCTTCCAGTAACGTAATCTTACCATCTTTAACGTATTGTGCTAGCTCGTCCTTTAAAATTGCACTCGCCTTAATATAACTCCGCACTACCATAGTTAAATGTTTAGCAAACTTAGTTAAATAAAATGCTTCTTGAACCGCCGAATTGGCGCCACCAATCACAATCAGCTCACGCCCCTTATACAATGCGCCATCGCACGTCGCGCAATAATGCACGCCGCGCCCAGTTAGTTTGTCCTCCAGTGGTAAGCCCAAACGCCGATATTGCGCACCCGTAGCCACTAAACACGCCTTTGCTTCATAAATGTCACCTTCGCGCGTTGAAACTTGCACCAACTCACCAACCTTTTTTACTGCTGTTGCCTCCGCAAATTTAATTACTGCGCCAAAGCGCTCCGCTTGGTCTTGATAATCCTGCGCCAAGCTCATACCCTCAATTCCCTGGCTAAATCCTGGGTAGTTATCCACTCGGTCAATAGTTGCCATCACGCCGCCGACTAGTGCGCGTTCTAACACTACGGTCTTAATACCCTCGCGCGTCGCATAAATCGCCGCCGTTAATGCCGCTGGGCCGCCACCTACAATCACTAAGTCGTAATCTCGATTCATATTATGATTATAGCAAATTACACCTGAGTAAGTAACAGCACCTGATATGGAGCGAGCGTGATTTTGTCGCCACTGTTAATCTGCTTTAACGGCTCACCTACAAAATCAGCCGAATAGCCCGACCACGCCGAATTAAATACCACTTGCCACGTACTGCCCGGCAAATTAATTTGGTAGTTATGCCACTTTAAGCCGCTAAAGTTTGCTAGCACAATTACTGGTTGTTGCCCAGTATCGCCACGCTGATACATTAGTACCCGACAATTTTCGTCTGCTAGCAAAATATGAAGTGCTGGTGATTGCAATCCACCAGTCTGATGATATTGATTGCGCCTCAGGGCAATTAAATCACGGTGCGCCGACACAATACCCCCAAATTGGTCAATATTAGCCCAATCTAATGAATTCCAATCATTAAAATCACCACCCTGCAAAAATTCCGAACCAGCCAACAACATCGGTACGCCCGGCGCAGTCAATGCAATGGCAGAAGTTAAAATAGCAATCCGCCGCGCGTTAATACTATGTACATCCTTCACCGCAACCGCCACCATTCGCGAACCACCATTAGCCGCCGTATCATGACTATCCGCAAACACAATGCGCTGCTGCCAACAATTATTAAAGCTTTGACCTAGCACATTACAGAGATTGGTTAAGCCTGGCGCTTCGCCCCCAATGTGAAGAGCACCGCGCAACACATGCGGCAAGCCCAAATCCCACTGCGCATCAAATCCTGCACCGCCCGCTAGCTGCGACGCCGTAATAGCACTATTGCCAGCGCAATCCTCGGCAATCACCAAGGAACCTGGCTTAATTTTATGCGCCACGCGCGTAATTTCAGACAACAAGCTCCACGCCTCTGGAATATCATGTGCTGGGTCGTTATTATTGCCAGCTGTATTACGCATATAAATCGTACTATCCACCCTAAAACCATCAGCATGGTAATTGCTTAGCCACATCGACACATTATCAAGAATAAACTCTCGCACTTCTGGGCGACCAAAATCCGGCCGGCTACCCCACGGCGTATCGCCGCGCTGGTCATTATAAAAATAAATACCTCCACGGCCATTTTCGCTCCAGCCATCAAACTGCCATAAATCATTGTCGGCCGAAAAATGGTTATAGACCACGTCAAGAATTACTTCAAGCCCACGCTTATGCGCCTCCTTGATAAAAGTCTTCATGCCAAATGCGCCGCCATACTGGCTCTCTACGGAATAAATTGCGCTCGGCGCGTAACCCCAGCCAAAGCTCTCCGCCATCGAGGTCACCGGCATTAGCTCCAGTGTGGTTACACCTAAATCCTGCAAATAATCGAGGCGCTCAATTGCCGACGCAAAGGTACCGGTAGTTGACGGGTCAGGACGATTAAATGTTCCGATATGAATCTCATAAATTACCCGTTGTTCCGCCGGCTGCGGCACTACTACCTCATACCCCTGCCAGTCAAAACTACTATCGTACACCACAGATTTGCCATCATTACTATCAGTTAAGACGCGCCCGCGTGGGTCATTGCGATACTTCACTTGACCATCATAGCCGGTAATCTGATATTTATAGGCATGGCCTGGTTCAACACCACCCACCCGCACCGACCAATAGCCAGTAGTCCGGTCGACCTCCATAGCAATCGGCTGCCACTTAGAAAAATCACCCACAACTGACACAGCACGAGCAAACGGCGCCCACAATCGAAACACCGTATAATCTTCATGTTGCTCTAGACCCAACCGACTCATTACTACAATTTTAACACAAGCGCGATAAACTGGTATAATTTTATTAATGAAAGCAACTGAACCAATTACTATTTTATGCTACGGCGACAGCAATACTTGGGGTAAGGACTCAGCCGCCAACCAGCGCTACCCCTTCGCCGACCGCTGGCCAAATATTTTAGCGCAAAACTTGGGCGACAACTATCACGTTATCGCTGAAGGTGAACTGGGCCGCACTATTATTTTTGACGATGAAGACCCGAGCGTCCCTTGTCGCAATGGTTATGCATTGCTAACACCGTTGCTCGATAGCCACCGACCAGATTATCTTGTGGTTATGCTTGGCACCAATGACACCCGCTTTTTCAATAATGCCAGTCCAACCGAAATTGCCGAGCACTACGTTCACTACTTACGCGCCTGTCAAGAATACCACTGTCGGATGATTATCGTAGCACCGCAACCGGCCAGTGACGGTTTCATCGACCCTACAACTGGACTCAGTGCCAATAAATGTTTTAACGAGGATAGCTTCCATAAAATGCAAAAGTTGCCAGACGCAATGCGTAAATTTGCTGCCGAACACAACGTCGATTTTATCGACCCAACCGACTTTACTACTGTCGGCCCCGACCATCTACACTGGACAAAGGACACACATCGCCAATTTGCCGATAAATTAACTGCTTATTTTAAAAATCTTACCTAATTTATTTGACATTTAAATTGTCTTAGGTATATAATAATTGTCGTTGGCTATTGGGGATTGGCCAAGCGGTAAGGCAACGGGTTCTGGTCCCGTGATCGGGGGTTCGAATCCCTCATCCCCAGCCAAGATATTATTAAACGCAGTTCACCGACTGCGTTTTTTGTTTCCAATCGCTATTTAGGCCGCGTCAACTTGCAGCACGGTGCCACCAAGCTTACGCCGAAAATAATTATCGTGAGAGATATAAATAATAGCCCCCGCATACCCCGCTAACGCCTGTTCCAACTCTTCAATACTTGGCAAATCAAGGTGCGAGGTCGGCTCGTCTAAAATAATTAAATCCGGATTATTGGCAAGCATACGGATAATTTGCAGCCGCGCCTTCTGGCCACCAGATAAATTATCAACCAACATATTACCATCACCCTCAGTAAACAAATAGTTGCTGAGTAACTGCCGAATTTTAGTATCGCTAATTGGCAAATCGCGCTTGAGATAAATTTGTTCAATCGCCGCTTTTAAAGTCAACCCAGCATACTGCCCGCCTTCTTCCTGTTCGTAAATACCAATGCGAATCTGGCTGTCTAGATGCGCCTCACCTGCAAAAATTTTCGGTCCCGCAAGCCCCAATATAGCCTTAAGTAACGTACTCTTACCCACGCCATTACGACCACGCAGCTCGAGACGCTCGCCACTCCGCAGCGCAAAATTAATGTGTTCCAAAATTGGCGCCTGATAGCCCACCGCCAAATCAATTGCCTGCACAAGCGGGCGCTCACTCCGCAATTTCTCACCTTTCATTGACACTTTAATGTTTTTTGCCTGATATTTCGCATAACGGTCGGCATCTTTATAACCAACTTGCGCCAAAGACTCACGGTCAATCCAAAAACTCGGCCGCTCTTTATTTGACAACTCATCTAATTCAGCGCGAGCATTCTCCTCAAGCCGCTTAAACTGATGGATTGTCGCCGGATTGCGCGCTTTCTCCTTTAATCGCTTATAATCAATCACTTTTTGCTGCAAATTCTTCATTCGCTTCTCGACCTGCTCGTAATCTTGCATTGCCGTAGCTGTGCCATGCAAATTCTGCCGAATATAATCATCATAATTACCCTTATAGCTTACCGACATACCATCCTTTATTTCAATAATACGGTCAACATGTTGCAAGACGTCGCGGTCGTGCGTAATAATCAACATCGCTTCCGGCGCCGCCACTAACCAATTGATAAATTGTTCCTTAGCTACATAGTCCATAAAGTTGGTCGGCTCGTCAATCAGCGCCAAATCTGCCTTTGCATGCATAATTTTAATCACTTCGCTAAGGCGCTTTTGACCACCCGATAAGCTCTTAAATGGCTGCTCCATTACACCATCAAGCTGGAACTTCTTCAGCTCCTCCTCAACTTCACCCTGAATATTGTAGTACCCACGTTCGCCAAATTCATCAAGCGCCGCACTATAGCGCTCAATCTGTTTATCGGTTGGATTTTCAAGTAGCGGAAACTCACGCAATGTTCGCGACAAACTAGCATAATGCGGCAACCCAGCTAAAATATACTCAGTCGCCGTTAAATCGCGCACCTTGTCATATTCCTGCGCTGTTGATACTAGCGAAGCGCCCTTGCGCAAAATAATCTGACCAGTATAGTCGTTGTCTTCACCGGCAATGATTTCAAACAGTGTCGACTTGCCAATGCCGTTACGGCCAATCAGTCCGACTTTTTCGCCGGACTCAAGCGTAAACTTTACATTAGTATAAAGCTGCTTCACGCCAAAAGATTTTTCACTGACTGCCACCTGAAGTAACATATAACATATTTTAGCATACCTATAGTATTATTATGGCTTAAGCGCTAAAATAGATATAAGGAATTTTATGATATCATTTAAACAACTTAGCAACACACTCGATAGCATTTGGTGGCTAGCGCTAGCCAGCAGTATAATTAGTATTCTATTCGGCGGAGCGATTTTGCTTTGGCCAAGCTACGTCCTAAATATCTTTATTTATATAATAGCAACTTGCACCATAGCGGCTTCAGTAGTTAATTTAGCGCGTAGTATCAATCAGATCAAACTCTACCCACTATGGTGGCTGTCATCATTCTGGTCAATTATCGGCATTGTCGGCGGCATATACATCATAATTGCCCCGTCAATTATGCACGTTGCAATCGGCATTATGCTAGCTATATTTATTATCCTACAATCATTCTTCGACCTTGTAGCTGCTAGTTACGCAGCCCCAGGACAACATCGCGTCAATATGTTAATCCTTGGTATTGCTGGATTAATCTTTGGTTTTGCTGCACTATTTCTGCCTCAGTTAACTGCTAACACCATGCTCTGGTTAATCGGCGCCTATATCTTCGCGCATGGCGTTTTATCGACCTACTACCTGTGCCAAATTCGCCGCGCCGCCCGCCAAATCATCAATCCTATTACTAATGCCAACCCGCGCGCAGCTAATGCAATTGAAGCTGAAGTTAAACCGCTAAAGTCACACCGGAGTAAATAATGGACATTTTAACATTCATCGAAACACTTATCCTCGGCGCCGTCCAAGGCTTGACTGAATTTATCCCAGTCTCATCATCAGGGCATCTTATTGTACTAGGTGACATTTTCCGCGACCACAACAACCTCCATCTTTTAGTACAGGCACTTGATTTTGGCACCGTCCTAGCGCTAATTATCTTCTTCCGCCATCGCATTGCCGACCTCTTTCGGCAAGTATTCGTTAAACACGACTACAAGCTATTTCGCAACCTCATTATTACCGCCTTCCCGGTCTGCCTAGTCGGGCTAATTCTCCATAAATTAATCGAACATTCCGACTTCTTTACTTCTGCTACTGTAGTAGCAATTGCTATGGGGTTGGTAGGTATCTTGATGATAATTCTCGATAAATTACCGCATAAATCGAGTGTTGCTGACGGACATGGGCTAACTCCACTACGCGCTCTCGTTATTGGCCTAGCACAATGCTGCGCACTAATTCCGGGCGTATCTCGCTCTGGCTCCACCATCATCGCCGGCAAATTTATGGGGCTAAACTCAAAAGCTGCTGCTGAATATTCATTTATGGCTTCTTTGCCAGTCATGCTGGCCCTCGTTGCAAAATTAATCGTCGGCGATCACAGTTATCTGATTCAAGCTTGGCCAATAGTATTGCTGGGCAATATCGCCGCCTTCGTCTTTGGCATAGCTGCCATCAAGTTTCTGTTAAATTATCTTTCGAGGCGCGGCGTCAAAGCTTTTGGCTATTATCGCGTCATCCTCGCCGCCATTATCGTTGTCGTCTGTATCGGCATCAAAGCATTTTAACATTAGCATTATTTAGTATAATATAGTACAATTAGATATAGTTATTGAAGAGGGGGTTTATGTCTAATAACGTTAGAATCAGTAGCGTCAAGCTCTGGCGCGACCGGCTAATATTAGCCGCTATATTAACGATACCATTCGTCTATTTCTTAATGGTTGATTTATTTGGGAACAACATACCGTTTTCCCGAGAGTTTAAACCGTATACCGCCCCAGTGTCATTTGTAATCGCCACTATCGCCATTGTTTACCTTGGCTCAAGCTTCTTCCACAATATGATTCGTGGACTAAAAAATCGCCTATTTAATATGGATAGCATTATCTTTATTGGCACTGCCACTGCATATGTCTATTCTTGGGTATCGTATCTCGCTTACATTGTAGCGCAACGCAGTATTCTAATGGATTACTCGTTTACCACCCCTCACCTCTATTTTGAAACCGTAGTATTCCTCTTTCTTTTTGTTACGCTCGGCAAATACGTCGAGGCTCGCGCCACACACTATACTAGCCAAAGTGTTCGTAAATTATTACGGCTTCGCCCGCGTCGCGCCCATTTAATCAACAGTGGCAATCATTCCGACATCCCAGCACGTCGCATTCAACCTGGCGATCGTATTTTGGTATTACCAAATGAGACTATTCCGGCCGACGGTGTTATCGCACGTGGCACCACCAGTGTAGATGAATCAATGATTACCGGTGAAAGTATTGCCATTGATAAAAAATTAGGCGACTCGGTCGTTGGTGGAACCATTAATGGGCATGGGCAAGTTGAAATCATCGCCAGTGCTAGTGAGAGCGACAGTGTATTATCGCGTATCGTTAATGTCATGCAGAGTGCTCGCGCTACCCACAAAAATACTACCAACATCTCCGACCGCATCGCTACTATTTTTGTGCCATTTATTATTACCTTCGCCCTGATTACCTTCGCAATCTGGTTCTACATCTTTAATTCATCATTATCAGCAGCACTCATCG
Organism: uncultured Candidatus Saccharibacteria bacterium; assembly: GCA_947253945.1. Taxonomy (GTDB): domain Bacteria; phylum Patescibacteriota; class Saccharimonadia; order Saccharimonadales; family Saccharimonadaceae; genus Nanoperiomorbus. The sequence continues at coordinate 55,946 of CAMYAY010000001.1, read as the reverse complement.
CATTTATCTCAGTCTTGATGATTGCCTGCCCATGCGCTTTTGGGCTTGCCGTGCCCACAGCCTTGACTATCGGCATCGACCGCGCGGCTAAACTTAATATCTTTGTTAGAAACGCTCTGTCTCTACAAAAATTAGCTAAAGTTGATACCATCATTTTCGATAAAACTGGCACATTAACCGAAGGGAAGCCGGCCGTAACTGATATCGTAGCCATTCAAGGTACCAATCGCGAGGCTCTCCAAATCGCCGCCAGCCTTGAAAGAGACAGTAGCTATGCCCTAGGCCAAGCCATCGTTGACCGCGCAACTCATGGCAGAATTAAGCTACTATCCATCTCGGGCGTTAAGGATATTGCTGGCCAAGGTATTAGTGGTAAAATTGACGGCAAGAAATATTTCATTGGCAACGCCAACTTAGCCCTCAAACACTTAAAGGGTGAGGTACCTGACACAACTAAACTACATAAATCAGGCAAGCATGTCTGTTACCTATCAACCACCACTGAGCTAATAGCCTATTTTGCTATTTCTGATCGGCCAAAACCAACAGCAGCACATACCATTCGCACTCTCCATAAAATGGGCATCGATACCTATTTGTTGTCAGGCGACAATTCGGAGACCGCCAAAGCCATAGCCAGTCGACTTGGCATCAAGAAAGTAATCTCTCATGTCACACCAGAAGGTAAGGTTAATACCGTTGCTAAGCTGCAGCGCGAAGGAAAGCGAGTCGCCATGCTAGGCGATGGTGTCAATGATGCACCTGCGATCGCCGCCGCTGATGTCGGACTTGCCATCGGTACTGGTGCCGATATTGCAATTGAAGCGGGCGAAATCGTGCTTGCCTCTGGCGATCCGATTGATATCTGCCACATCATCAACCTAGCTAAAGCCACAAACAACAAAGCTTACCAAAACATCTTTTTTGCTATCTTTTACAACCTAATTAGTATGCCAATTGCAGCCGGCGCGCTGGCGATGTTTGGCGTACAAATGCATCCTGAGTTAGCCAGCCTGATTATGGCACTATCGTCTATTGCTGTCGTAGTTAATTCTGCCACTCTACGTACTATTAGACTTGGTAAACGTGACGCAATTGCCGCAATTGCACCGATTACGTTATTTATCCTATTTTCAGCCATCTATCTGTTAATCGTAATCCATTAAAAAATGTTGTAAAAAGTGCAAAATACTATTGCAACCGTATAGTGCATGTGTTAATATAATAACAAGCAAAAGTTCAAACAAAAACTTGAAACAAATAGTTCTAGAGCGAATTTTTGCTTTTGTCTCCACCACACACCTCTTTTGAGCCGGCCACTACCTCTTGCCGGCTCTTCTTTGTATTAAAAATAGAGCACTCATATGGTGCCCTATTTTTTATTTAATTAAATTACCTATTTTACTTCGTGTTCGCGACGCCAAGCTAATACTTTAGCGTGGTCGCCCGATAATAACACTTTTGGCACTGCTTGCCCCTCAAATACTTCTGGGCGAGTATATTGAGGATATTCAAATTCTGCTTCGTCAGAATAGCTCTCTAACGCCGTAGCCTCAGCGCCACCGCCTAATACACCCGGCAATAAACGTACTACCGAATCAATAATCGACAATGCCGGCAATTCGCCGCCCGTCAAGACATAGCGGCCAATCGATATCTTTTCATCAATCAACGCCTCTACGCGCGCATCAAAGCCCTCGTAACGACCACAAATAATTATATAGTTATCATTGCTCTCAGCAAACTCTTGTGCCTTCTTTTGGCACCAAATATTTGGGGTTGGCGACATTAATAATACTTTAGAGCCAGGCAACATCTCTTTGGCGCGCGTTATCGCCTTACTTAACGGCTCAATCATTAGTAGCATACCCGCACCACCACCAAATGGCTTGTCATCCACTTGATGGCGCGGCCCCAAACCAAAATCACGCAAATTAAGCAGTTGGAACTCCGCTTTGCCATCTTTCTGCGCTTTCCACATCATTGATGAATTCAATACTGGCTCAACAATTTCGGGGAATAACGTAATAACTAAAAATCTTTTCACTACTAAAATTATAGCATACAACCAAAAAGACGCCCCTCTATCAAGGACGTCTTTCAGGCACAAATAAATCTCGCATTTATTTTATTTAGTTCGCGCACAACTTCGAACTGATATAATTATATATCAAGATCGTTGATTTCCGCAATACCCTTTTTGAGATTTTTTAGGCGGTCATCAGTGTTTTCCACATTTTCAGAGGAAGTGTTTTCCACAGCATCGTTTGTCTGAGCTGGCTCTTTGTCAGTATCAACAATTTTTAAATAATAATGTTCATTATTCTTAGTACCCAACGCACGTAGCAAATTACGTAACGCAGCAGCGGTATCACCATGCGAACCAATGATGCGGCCCAGATCGCCCTTATCAACCCACAGTTTCAGCAGAACACCATTCTCGTCAGTAGTATGCTCTACTTTTACACTATTTGGCTTGTCGACAATTTGCTCGGCAATGTATTTGATAAAGTCTTTCTCTATCATGCCCGCCCCCTTTCATTGGTTAACATTATATTAAAACAAATTTAGCCACCCATCGAGTTATTTACTCGGTGAGTGGCAGATTTTCACTAAGCTTCAGTAGCTTCAGCTTCTTTTGGCTGATTCTTACGTAGCTTTTCTGGATTACGAATAGCGCCCTTCTGTACAGCACTAAACTTCTTTACCCAGCTCGGCAATGCAACGCCTTCCTTCTCAAATAGCGTAGCAACACGAGTAGTTGGCTGTGCGCCATTTGATAGAAACTTATTAGCATCATCTTTATTTAATTCAACAGCCTTAGTGTGCGGGTTGTAAGAGCCTAAATAGCTCACAACCTTACCGCTAGTTGGATGGCTGTGTGAATCTTGTACTACAATACGATAAGTCGCATAATGCGCCTTACCTAATCGTTGTAAACGAATCGTTAACATCTCTTCCTCTTCGTCCTTTTAATTATTAATGACGGCTTAAATATTATTTTACTCTACATTGCCTAATAATACAATAGCAAATCGGCACCTTTCGCATTAAAAATATCCTAAAAAAGAAAAGCCCTCTCTAGAGCTCCATTAGAGAGGGGAATATACCTTAAAATATTTTTGCTGTGAGGACGAATCGTGAACGACTCACGCAAAAATAATCATAGTAGCGCAATTAGCGAATCAATCCTTGGAGTGACGTGGAGGAGACTCAGCCAATCGGGTATAATAGCACATGCCTACAGTTTGGAGAGTGCTTGCTACTAAGTAGATTAGCCTGCGCCATTGCAGGCTAAATTGTTTTCACTTTTACATCTCACACCTAGAATAGGAATTGAGACATCTATACGTTACCACACTTTACTATTTTAGTCAAATACATTGCAATATATTGCTACTTTATCTACCTTGCTATATGCCACCAGTATAAATAGCCCTACGGCTAATTAATTATAGGTTAATCATTTAAAATGATTAACTAACTCCGCGATTTTAACCCGTTCCTGTTCAGTGGTATCGCGATTTCGTACTGTTACGCTATCGTCATCCAAGCTATCAAAGTCAACTACCACACAGCTCGGCACGCCAATCTCATCAGCCTTGCGGTATCGCTTACCAATATTACCGCTATCATCCCAGTTTACGCGGCCTGGGAAGGCGTCATTAAGTGCATCACACACCGCTTTAGCCTTAGCCACTAATTCTGGCTTGTTCTTCAACAGTGGCGATACCGTTACTAATACTGGCGCTAATAACTTTGGCAAACGTAGCACATTACGCTTACTACCACCAACTTCATCTTGCTGATAAAACGCGCTCAATATTGCCATGACTAGGCGCTCAACACCAAACGAAGGTTCAATGACGTGCGGCACAAATGGATCACTACCATCCTTCGGGCGATACTCCATTGACTTCTTCGCTACGCGCTCGATATTCTTCAAATCAAAATCAGTACGATAAGCAATCCCCATTAGCTCTTCACGGCCAATTGGGTAATCAAACTCCACATCAACCGTACGACGGCTATAGTGCGCTCGATCGTTTTCTGGAACCTCATATTCATGAATCTTATCTGCCGGCAAACCGATCACTTGCTCCAAAAATTCATGTACTAACTTCAATAGGGACTCAAAATATTTCTCCCACTCATCCGGTTTCACAAAATATTCGATTTCCATCTGCTCAAACTCGCGCGAGCGAAAAATGAAATCACGTGGGCTGATCTCATTGCGGAACGCCTTACCTTGTTGAGCCAAACCAAATGGCAAATCAGGGTAAACCGTGTCTACCACATTGCGGTAGTTTGTAAAAATACCCTGTGCAGTCTCTGGCCGCAAATAAGCCACTGCATCAGCTGTATCAATCGGGCCCACTGTCGTCTTAAACATCATATTAAAGCTACGCACTTCAGATAATTCATTGCCGTCCGGCGATTTTACATTATGCTCACGAATCAGCTTAGTGATTTCATCATTGCTTAAGCCTTCAGCTGAAATCCCAGCATCTTTTAATAAATGGTCAGCGCGATAACGACGGTGATTAACCAAATCTTCTACCAATGGGTCAGAAAAAGTTGCAACATGACCCGACGCCTGCCATACTTTAGGATTCATAATAATAGCGGCATCTACGCCATAAATCTCGCGATGGTGGTCAACAAAAAACTGCCACCATAAATCCTTCACACGACGCTTCAACTCGACACCAAGTGGGCCCCAGTCCCAAGTGCCAGCGAGGCCACCATAAACATCTGACCCCTGATAAATAAACCCTCGACGCTTACATAGCGATATAATATCTTCCATATTACTATTATAGCACTACACCTGCGCAGCAGTAGCCGCCAAGTAAACTGCATTAGATAATACAGCATCATCTATGCCGGATAAACGAGCCGCCACAGTAGCGTCATTCGCTAAAAGCACCCGCAATAACTTTAATACCTCAGTATTATATTGCCCTTGTGGGTTGAATACAAACACACCATCCGCCTTATTGTAATCATAGCTTGCGCCTTCCACCAGCTGCATCCCGTTACCATCCGTCAGTAAGTTTAATTCCATTCCAGATAAACGTGCTAACTTCAAATAAAACCATGTCTTCACAATACGCAAATCAACCGTAGACTGATCTAATAACTCAATTACGCCCAACAAAACGTCATATAGCTCCGGCGAATCAATCGCGTCGGCTAATTTAGATACTCGTTTAATGGCATCATAGCCAAACTGCAACCGGTCGTAATCGGTCATAATATAATCATAAAAATGCCCTAGGTGCGCACCTGTCAAAGTCCACATACCCTGCAAATTCATCGCGCTCTTTGCTAGGCTAAGCTCACACGTAGCAAACAGCTCGATACCACCAGCTAGGCGTGATTGCTCCCGACGCACACCACGCGCAATCACCGCCAATTGACCATGTTCACGAGTCAGCACGCTTAAAATTCGGTCTGCCTCCTTATAGTTAGTCCGGCGCAAAATAATACCAGTAACTTTCAGTGTATCGCTCATGCCGGCAATCCCCAAATTGCTTGTTTTAAGTCAGTTAAATTATAAGTAGATTTATCGAATACAAATTTAACACCAAAAGCCGCGACATCATCTAGCTTAATCGCTCTGCCGCTAGCAGACAGTATTATCTTAGGCAACGCCAAGGTATCATTGTAGCTCGCCATTTCATTTAATAGTGTCATCACATTATCCGCCCCTAAGTGCCAATCACACACCAGCACATCCGGCGAATCGTTGTCGACTAAGTCGAACACCGCCCGTGGGTCGTTCTCTATAGTAACCTCAGCATCAAAGTGTCTTAAGCTATTCGCCAAACTAGCTGCAAACCACTCGTCGTCATCCAGTAAAACAATTTTCATATTAGCTCCAGAAGACTAAGCTGACTGCTTTCCGGCAACCGCGCCTCAATCGTCATCCCGCCTCGGCGATGATAATGAAATGCAATACTGCCACACATCGCCCGCGTTAATTGTTCTGCCAACAATAAGTTGAGACTGCTCATTAGTGGTCGGCTAGCTACTGGGTTTAAGCGCTCGTTGTGCTCCAAATTACGCACGCCACTTGTAAATGCTACGCCCGAGTCTCTTAGTTCTAGTACTACCTCCCTTCGCCTCGTCAAGTGTGCGCTTAGTCGCACAGGGCGTTTGCTATATCTCATGGCATCAAGGCTAAATCTCACCAATAATTGCTTTAATGCATTATAATTACCACTCAATAGCGATGGGCGTTTGGGCAATACGCAAATAAATTGACACGACAACTCGCGCGCTTGAGGTTGCACCTCGGCTTGCACAGCAGTCAATAGACTATTGACTGATACAGGCTCAATTACTAAATCACTCAACGGATTACTTGCTACGCTCAACTCATCCACTACACCCAGTGCTTCGGATAAAGTGGACTGTATCCTACCTAACGCCTTTTCATCTGCTCCGCATTGCTCTACTTCAAATGCTAGTTGGCGCAAACGGACTAACGGGGTGCGTAAGTCGCGCGTGGCTGCCGCCACAGATAGCACACCCAAACTTACCCCCGCTTGCTTCATAAACATAGTATAGCAAAAAGTAGCATTTTTATGCTACTTATGCTAACAATTAATTAAATTATGGTTGGAACTGCAAGGTACGTAGAATTGTCTCGTCGAAGTCTTTTCTAAAGTCTTTACTATCTACATATAGCTTAAGCGTCTTATCACGTACCTTAAAGACTACTACTGAACCATTAATTGTCGGCGTCAGCTGACCATCAAACCGCATACCATTGTATCCAGCAAACCCTTCACGAGCGCCGATAGTAATTGGGCTAGCCTTCATCATACCCTTATCAACTAAGCTTTTGAATTCAAGCAACACTTGAGAATAATCACGCGGCACCACTAGCACGCGCAATGCATATGGTGTAACACCAGGGTTAACAGCAGGTATCATTATTGGGAAGAAATATAGGCTTAGATTATTGTTTGTAGAACCAGCTACATAACCAGACCATGTCTTTGGATAGTCAAATCGCACTGAGCCAGTTTCAGCAGGGCCCTGGTAATGACGATTTGGCGTTTTTTCACGCTGCATAAAGTCTGCGTTATCTTGCTTAGTTTGCATCTCTTTCGCTTGAGTTACTGCTCGATCAATTTTAGCTTGACCGTTCTTCTGCCATTCAGTCATACCGGAGTATGCCCAGATAAACGCGCCACAAGCGCAAAGTAAAAAAATACCTAAAATTATCGTAGATACTAGCAGCGGGCTGACTACGCCGCTTTCACTTAACCTATGTTCTGACCCATTGTTGTCCATATCTAAATTTTAGCATAAGCAGCAAAATAGCGCAAACTGAATACTATAATAATTAATCCTGCAATTTTAATTTTATTTCGTTGATCTTATTCTCTGTATCAGCTAATTTACGCTTAATTACCTCAGATATTTGCACACCTCGATCAAACTTAGCACTTGCCGTCTCTACATCAACATCACCAACATTAAACCAGTCTACAATAGATTTCAGTTCATCCATTAACTCTGTCAAATTGCGTTGCTCTAAAGCATCCTGTTCTTGCTGCTGTTTTTTACTTATCTCTGACATTCTTCACCTCCATTGCAATTAATTTCTTATCAGTCTCAGCTGTTACGCTCATTCCGGTCTTCCACTCGTGCGGTATAGTATGCCGCTCATCCCAAATAATCGCGTAGCCGCGCTTTAAAACAGCCTGCGGGTTATATGCCTGCAAAGCCGCAATAAGGGTCTCGGCTCTACTACGGCTATCGCCCAAACTACGCACTATCTGATTATTTAGTTGTATGGTCAATGTAGCCAATTCAGATTGCATATTACTGATTATTAATGCCATACTGTTATTCAGCTGCGTAATAAAACGAGTTAGTTTATCACGGCGTTGCTGCGCATCTAGCACTAGCGTATCGACCATTGACTTTAGATAATGAGCAGTTGTAGCAATTAATTCCCGCCGATCCGGTACTAATAGCTCGGCTGCGTTAGACGGAGTTGACGCGCGTTTATCTGCAACTATGTCAATTAACGTGGTATCTACCTCGTGGCCAACACCCGTCAATGTAGGAATCCGCGAAGCCGCCACTGCGCGCACCAGCTTCTCGTCGTCAAATACCGCCAAATCTTCTCGCGACCCACCACCACGCAAAATACATAACACCTCTGGCGGGTCAGGCAACTCATTAAACTGCTGAATTGCCGTAATAATCTGGTCAGCCGCAGCATCACCCTGCACTTGGGTAGAAATAACATCAATCCGCATACCGCCCATCCGTGCATTAACAATTTTAATAAAATCCTTATATCCTGCTGCTTGATTAGACGATATCACGCCAATATGCTGCGGCAAAACAGGTAGCGGTCGTTTACGTGCCTCATCAAACAGCCCTTCTTTGGTTAACTTTTGCTTGAGTAGCTCAAACGCTCGTTTAATAGCCCCCTCGCCAATCGGACGAATCGCTCGAACAGTCAGCGAGAACCGCCCCCATTTGGTTAAATTTGGCGTAACACGTACTTTTACTTGCATACCATCCGCCAGTTCCATTCGCAAAGCATAGACTGACATAAAACAATTCAGCACAGCAGTGTCGTCCTTAATATCAAAAAACACCCATTTGCCTTGATTTATTTTAAAATTAGCCACTTCGCCTACTATATCAATCGTCGGCACTGCGGTATCTAGAACTTGGTTGATAACATCTACCGCCTGTGCTACCGTAAAGCATGGTGGCATGCCAGGCATTTCCTCTTTATTTTGGTCAGTCACGCCTATCACTCCTAATTTCAGCCTGATACGACGGATGTCCATACTTATGTAAAGCATATTGGTAGGCAACAAAACCAGTAGACAAAGTACCCATTAAAAGCAGCATTCTTGCCAGCAATACGCCAGTCAACGCCGTAGCAGCATCCACCCCGCCAGTAGTCAATACTGTTACCATCATAGCTTCATATGCCCCAATTCCGCCAGGAGTAATCATAAAATTACCGCATATTGTCGCAGCTCCATATGAGATTAATAGTATTGACGGGTCAACTACCTTACCGAGCGCCAAAAACGTCACAAAGAATAATGATACATCAAGTAGGTTAAATATAAAACTCCATACAATTGGCTGTTTTAGCAAGCGTCGATCACGCTTTAATGCTGTAATATCCTCATTAAAGTCTAAGAAAAACTTGTCTAATTTGCCAGAAGACACCGATTGCTTGCGGCGTCCAAACGTTACAACTCGGCCAATATGATTTATTAAATCCGACAACCAATGTGAAAAGCTGACAATACGAATCTTATTACCAAAAATATAATTACCAAACAACAGCACCACTAGTAGCACTGTAACCGCTACAGCCGAACTTACAACCACCCAATGCGCCGCTAGATTCTGCACGGTAGCCCAAATTAATGCTAATAGCATCAAAACCATAAATGTACCAAACACCACCAAGAATCGCATTACTTGAGTCATGGTAGCCTGTCCAGTTGGCACGCCATGATGTTTCAGGCGCCACACCATATAAGAGGCGCCCGCTACCCCCGCCGCCGGAAAGACATGATCCACAAAAGTAAACTCAAGCGCCATACCGGTAGCCTGCAAACGAGAAACATCCTTCAGCTGACCACGTTGGCGCAAATACGAGAAGAACACCTCAGTATTGGCATAATATGACATAAATTGCAGCGGAATCAACAATAAAATCAACCAGATATTAGCATGCCACAAAATATGCCAAGCACGAACGATATCTTTATGTGCACTAAAAAGCACTCCCACTAAAAAAATCAACATTATGACATTAAGCCATAACTTCAATCCGCCACGATGTTTACGCCACATATGAGCTCGCGCTCGTAAAAATCCTCGACGAAACTCCTCTTTAAATTTAGACATAACTACATTAATTATACCAGATAGCTGATGTGGTGTATAATTATAACAATGATTATGTTCATCCTAGGCCGCCAGCCAGAAATTGGCGCCGCAGAGCTGGCTGCCGTATTTAGCCAAAAACCCCGTATGATTGGTAGTCACTGCGCCGTACTAGATGTTACTCGCGAGTTAGCTCTTCAATTCGCGCCCCGTCTTGGTGGCTCTGTAAAAATTGCTGAAGTTATAGACACTATCAATCAAGATGACAACTCAATCTCTACTCTAGCCAGCACTTTATTCTCTGGTGTTGAGGGTAAAATTACCCTTGGTGTATCAGATTATAGTCAACGCGCAACTCGCCACAACACTGTCAAATTAGCTAAACAGATTGCCCGCGTATTGCAAAATAGCAATTCAGTACGCCTCGTGCCAATTACCGACACTACGCTGTCATCCGCGACGGTCGAACATAACGGCCTCGGCCACGGCAACATCAAAAAATGCGAGTTGATTTTTGCTGCCATACATAATAAATGGGTGGTAGCACGAACCATTTATGTCCAAAATATTGAATCGTACACTATGCGCGACCGTAAACGCCCCTATCGCGATGCTCGCAATGGCATGCTGCCACCAAAGTTAGCCCAAATAATTATCAACCTAGCATTGGGTGCAACAGATCCAAAATGCCAATCGAACAATTCTTATCTGTTAGACCCATTCTGCGGCACTGGTGTCATATTACAGGAAGCTATTTTGATGGGTATTAGTAATTGCTATGGCACCGACCTCAACCCACAAATGTCAGAATATACCACTAAAAATATCACTTGGATAAATGAGTTTATATCTAGACGCAACAATACAGCAAATTTGACCAAATGTAGATTTGAAACTGCCGATGCTACAGAATTCAACTGGTGTAACCAAGCGAATACTAATAATATCAATCTAGCTACCGTTGCCACCGAGACATATCTTGGACGACCATACACTGTTGAGCCAAATCTCAATGAGCTCAAAGAAAATATTAAGAATTGCGACACTATTCTGGATAAATTTATTAATAATCTAGCACCACAGCTAACAGCGGGCGCCGGTTTGTGCCTAGCTGTGCCGGCATGGTTTGTTCACGATAAAATATATCGCCTAAACTGCTTTAATAATCAGACATTACAATCGCTCGGGCTTAAAGATTTTCACCCCAACCATCTTATATATCATCGCGACGGGCAAATTGTCGGCCGTGAGCTAATCGTACTGCAAAAATCAACTATTGCAAACCTATTGCAAATTAAGAATAAATAATGTATAATAATAAACTGAATAGTAATCGATTAATCGAAGGAGATAATTTAATATGTCACACGTGAAAGCTGGTGGTTCGTCAAAGAATAACCACAATAACGCTGGCCATCGCCTAGGCGTCAAACGCTTCGGTGGTCAGAAAGTCAACGCTGGTGAAGTAATTGTTCGTCAAGTTGGCGCAACTAAAATTGCCGGTGAAGGTGCTTATACTAGCCGTAATTTTACCATTCATGCCGCTAAGGATGGTGTTGTAACATTCATCAAGCGTCGCGTTCGTAACTTTGCTGGTAAAACCGTTACTCGCACCGAAGTTACCGTTAAATAATAAATCTTTTCTACTAGTAGTTAGCCCCGCTTAATGCGGGGCTTTATAGTAATGTTATAAAAATACCTCGGATATTTAGCCGAGGTATTCTATTAATTATTGGGCACTTTCAGTACTATCTAAATTCAGATAATGCTTGATACGATCTACAACATCGCTAATAACTACTTGAGACTTAACTAAGAAATCATCGGCGCCCAGTTCTTTAGCACGTTCCGCATCTTTAGGCTGCGATAAAGCTGTTAACATAATAATATGCATATTCTTCGTCTGCTCAGTGTTGCGCAATATGTCAAGCACATCAAAACCATTCATGCGCGGCATCATCACATCAAGTAGAATCAAATCCGGGTTAAACTCAATAGCATCTTTAAGCGCCTCTTCGCCATCCTTGCTGCGACGCGTATTAAACCCCTCGAGCTGAAGACGCTGACGATAGATCTCGGCCAATGTGTCATCATCTTCTACCAAAAGAATTCTAGCTTTAGATTCCATATCTATAGTATAGCGTTAATGTTTTAATATTGCAACTACTTTTCACTACTTTTCTGTAGTTTTGCTTTATAGTAAGCAATGGCTCGATGCGCCGCCTGCTGTTGAGCTAATTGCTTGCTACCGCCCTCGCCACAGCCCCACTCGATCTCATCAACAAATACCCCAATAGTAAATTTTTTATCATGATCAGGACCAGATTCAGCCAATACGCGATATTTTGGCGTCATACCGCAATAGCGTTGCGATATCTCCTGTAGATACGATTTCGCATCGCGCCACGAACCATCCTCAATAATCTTGTCTATATTTTTAATGATATGTTTATCAATAATCTTTTTTGCCGCAGCAAAACCCTGGTCGAGATACACCGCGCCAATTGTTGCCTCAAAACAATTAGCTATAATATGTAGTTTGGAATGCTCTGTGCCGTTTTGTTCACCTTTACTCATTCGCACTAGTTTAGCATACCCAAGTTCTTCACCAGCATCACGAATCGATTCCGTTCGCACCAAAGCAGCACGCCAAGACGTTAATACACCCTCTGGCAAGTCAAAATGCTTAAACAAATACTCTGTAGTCACAAGCTCCAGAACAGCGTCGCCTAAAAATTCTAGTCGCTCGTTATGAGCGCGTGCCAGCTTACGGTGTTCATTAACATAACTACGATGAGTTAAGGCAGTTACAATTAATGACGGATTATTAAATTCAAAGCCCAATGATTGTTGTGCCCAAGTCTGATAAGGTGCAAAATCTACACCTTCAACTTCTGGCACAATTGGCTCGTCAGCTGGACGGGGCTCAAAATCAGAGAAAACAGCACGCTTTTGGCGAGTATTCTTAATCCTAGACAACTAAATTTCTCCCTTCTGCTCTAGACGTCGATAGCCTAGCCGCATTAACTTAGCGATATCTTTATAAGCAATAATCTTCACCGCAGCATCATACGAGAACCAACGAATTCCACTCATCCAATCCTCTTTTTTAATATCGTTGGTATCACCCAACGCCTTAAACAGATAGATCTGCGTACTCATTAGCACTAGTACATTGTCGCGACGATAGCGAAAATGAATTTTCCCCAACCAACAAACTGGCTCTAGCTGATGCACACCGGCCTCCTCACCAATTTCGCGAATAGCCGTCTCTTGCGCAGTTTCACCTGCTTCAATATGACCCTTGGGGATTGTCCACCGCTCAAATCGATCAGCTACTAACAATATTTCTAGCCCAGTAGGGCCAAAACGATAAATCACGCCGCCAGCCGTAGCTTCACGAGATATCTCGCTAATCGCTGGTCGATGCCGTTCATAGACAGCTCGTTTTAAGGACTCACTCGGCGTATCATCACGCGGCAGCAATGGCTTTACTGGCACAACAGCTGGCTTAGATTTTACTTGTTGCTTCTTAGACGCCATAATATGCGCCCGCACAGCAGCCAATTGTTCAATTCTAAGCTGATGTTGTCTTCGAATCTTGTTCTTGTTGCTCGCCTTGCTCATTTACATGTCCTTCATTCATGTGGCGCCAGATTGTACCTAATACGCCATTAACAAAGCGAGAAGAGTTTTCCGCACCAAATGACTTAGCTAGCTCAATTGCCTCATTGATTGCAACTTTTGGCGGAATCTTACCATTAAATTCACTGAGCTCAAACACTGCCATGCGTAAGACATCACGATCTACAATCGCAATTTGATTCAATGGCCAATCTGGTGCGACCGGTGCAATAATAGCATCAAGCTGACGCCCAGCTTTATTAACACCCATCACTAGCTGTCTCACAAATTCTTTATCATCAACACGATCTTCGTAACGCTTAAGATTGCGCGTCAAAATCTCATCAATCTTCGCCGTTTCATCACCTAAGCGTTCACGAAAATCATATTCATACAATGTCTGTAGTGCGATAATCCTACCTAAATGCCGATTACTTGCCATGGAAACTCCCCTCGTTTGTTTTAATGTTCAGTCCAAATATTGTCTATTAATTAATGCTTGCTACCAGTGTCATGTTTGGTAGTATAGGCTTTTACTGGTGACTTTGCATTCACGGCACGTGCTAGCTTTAATACTAGCTGGCTACGACGATTACCAGTACGACGTGGACTTGTTTGCTTCTTTGGTTTACCCATTTAAATTATTCTCCTTCTTTAATTACACTTACTACCATAGTAACACCTTTGGACTATAAACGCAAATCTTTACGCTTGACATATATAAGCGTTTATGTTAATATATAGGTATGATTAGCGAATATAGTCATCAAAACAAAAACTACAATACAGCAATCGAATCTGACCGGCGCTATTACCAAAAACTTGCAGTTGGTACATTAGCCACAACCATTGCGCTATGTGAACTAGGCAATATAATCGGCGATTTAACACATCACGACGAGCCATTTCCCAAAGAGCCTACTCCAGCTAAAGAGAAGGTGTTGTCTTATAAAGAGCTCGGGTCAAATCATACCATAGAGTATACCGTACGCTATGGCGACACATTGTCCGAACTAGCAGACGATTTACAGCATGACAATGTCAATTTGCAAGACAATAGTAATTCCCAAATTGTAGACTCAATTATCAAGGCTAACAATCTAGATGGCTTCGTTGTTGATACTAAAATAAAATTGCCGGACGACGATGGCATCAACGACCCGCAGTCATATGTCAATAATCACGCGCTGCCGACCGACATTAGATTGCAGAACAGCGACAAATAAAATTACCATACTAAAATAGCCAAAACTACGCGTAGTGTCTATAACACCCCGTACTTTGGCTATTTAAATTAGCTATTTTTAACTACAATATTGACAATCTTGCCTGGCACATAGATTATTTTTGCTGGCTCTTGTTCGCCAACAAACCGTACTACATTTTCGATTGATCGCGCCGCCGCCTCAACTTGTTCCTTGGTTGCAGTCTTGTCGATAGTTAAATCACCACGTAGCTTGCCATTAACCTGAACCGCGATATGCATTGTATCATCTACAAGATATTTCTCGTCCCAGCGTGGCCAATCCATCTGCTCAAGTCGAGCCTTGTCACCATGTAATTCGGTCAACATTTCGCTAGCCACATGAGGCGCAAACGGCGATAGTAATTGGCACAAAACCGTCAGAGCATCCAGCCAATATTGGTCATCAAACCCATTGTCACGCAATTTACCTAGTCCATTTAGATACTCCATAATAGCCGCTACAGCTGTGTTAAACTGCGCATTCGTAATATCTTCCGTAACTTTCTTAGCTGCCGCATGACGCAAACGCAATACTTCAAATGCATTTTTATCATTTAAGGTAACTTTATCGGCACTAGCATACTCTTGCACTAAATTCCAAACACGATTAATAAATCGGTATACTCCACCAATTGAAGTAGTACTCCAGGCAGCGTCCAGATTGTATGGCCCAATAAACATCTCATATGTACGCAATGTATCGGCACCATAGCCACTATCGATAACATCGAGTGGGTCAATTACATTCCCCTTGCTCTTACTCATCTTGCAGCCATCCGGCGCATTAATGTATCCATTGTAGAGCAATCGCTTAACCGGCTCGCGGAAGTTAACCCAACCCTGATCGGCAAAGAACTTGGTCCAGAAGCGAACATACAAAAGATGCGCCACGGCATGGTCGCCACCGACATAAAAGTCTAGCGGGCACCAATAATTCACCTTGTCTGGCGACCAAGCCTGGGTATCATTATTTGCGTCGCAATAGCGCAATAAATACCAAGACGAACAGGCATATCCATCCATTGTATCGGTTTCGCGCTTTGCTGGCGCGCCACACTGCGGACAAACCGTATTAACCCATGCCGCTTCATTAGCAAGTGGCGACTGACCATCACCACTTGGTGCAATACTATCTACCTCTGGTAATAATACAGGTAGATCTTTCTCTGGCACCGCAACATCACCACAATCCGGACAATGAATAATTGGAATCGGACAGCCCCAATAACGCTGACGCGAAATCAACCAGTCACGCATTTTGTATGTAGTTTTGCTATGACCCAAGCCATTTTGTTCCAACCAAGCCACAATCTCTTCGCGCGCTTCAGAAGTTGCTCTGCCATCAAAATCGCCACTATTAATCAGAGTTCCTTCACCAGAATAACATTCATCTTGATTTGCATCTACGCTATCTACCACTTGGCGAATCGGCAAATTAAACTTTTCTGCAAATTCATGGTCACGGTCGTCATGTGCTGGCACTGCCATTACAGCACCCGTGCCGTAACCCGACAAAACATAATCTGCAACCCAAATTGGCACGCGTTCACCAGTCGCAGGATTGATAGCATAGGCGCCAGTAAACACTCCGGTCTTTTCTTTGTTCTCCTGACGCTCGATTTCGCTCTTTTTAAGCGCAGATTTAATATACTCTATGACTTGCTCGCGCTGACTATCAGTCACAATCCGGTCAACCAGTTCGTTTTCAGGTGCTAGTACCAAGAAAGTTGCGCCGAACAATGTATCCGGACGTGTAGTGAATACAGTAATTTTATTATCACTGCCGTCAATCTTAAACTCGACTTCAGCACCTTTACTACGGCCAATCCAATTGTGCTGCATGCGCTTAATTTTTTCCGGCCAATCAATATCATCTAAGCCATCCAATAGCTCGTCAGCATACGCCGTAATCTTAAAGAACCACTGGCGCATCTTCTTTTTCTCTACTTCATGATGACAACGCCAACATTTACCGCCTTCTACCTGTTCATTAGCCAGTACAGTCTTGTCCACTGGGCACCACCACTGATAACTCTCTGACTGATACGCCAAACCGTGCTTAAATAATTGTGTAAACACCCATTGTGTCCAATGGTAATATTTTGGATCTGATGTGTTAATTTCGCGTGTCCAATCAACCGCCATACCAAGGCGATGATACTGTTTTTTAAAATTAGCAATGTTAGTAGCTGTCACGTCCTTCGGCGAAACATGCATCTTCAAAGCATAGTTTTCTGCCGGTAAGCCAAATGTATCCCAGCCAATTGGGCGCAGCACATTGAATCCCTGCTGACGATAGAATCGAGCAAGCACATCAACAATCGTAAAATTACGTACATGCCCTACATGCAAACCGGCACCTGAAGGATATGGAAACATTTCCGCCACATACAGCTTATTCTTATTACTGTTATCAACAGCGGCAAATGGCTTTTCCTTAAGCCAAATATCCTGCCACTTAGCTTCAATCTTTACCGGTTCGTATCGTTTCATGATACTATTTTAGCACACTGGCAACTATTCATTGCCATTGTATGTAACATTGCGAATGTGCTCAAACCAAAGACGCTTCTTATACATCCAGTCATCATCTTGGCGCACCAATTTGGTCGAATCAGCCGGATCGTCTAATAACATTTTTGTCGTCTCCTCTGTAAAAATACCATTCTGCGACCCTTTAATTAATATGGCAGCATGAGGTTCCATGTGCTGACTTACAAATGTACCAGCCATAATTGCTCCGGGGAACTTAAATACCTGACAACCGCGCTTCTGTGCTGCCGGCGCCAAATAACGCGCCGCTTCATCGCCAACCGTAATAACCATATCTAATTTTTTCGGATCACAAGCCATACCTACTTGACTGTGCGCCATTGGCGACATATTGCCAAGTTCATTCATCGAACCAAGCACTGCTATACGCTGTGGTGCTTCAATCTGATATAGCGTATTTAAAGCAGCAATGGCGGCAATTGGAGATGAATTATATGTATCATCAAGCAATATCGTATCCTTACGGCCATGAAGTGGGTTCATCCTACCAGACACGGGAACCAAATTACTTAGTCCAGCCTGAATTTCATCATGTGTCATATTAAGCTGCATTGCAACCGCAGCGGCGGCAACGGCAGCACCCATATTATACTCACCAACATATTTAACATTAGCTGCCACGCCACTAATGTCTACATCATACCCAGACAGAGGGTTGCCGCTAATTTTACGAAAATGGTATTGCCCTTCATTAACGCCATAAGTTAAAATATTTGGATTTTGCGTCAATTGCCAATAATCATGCGATACAGCGTCTTGATTAATCAATACTGACTTAGAAAATTTTCCAACCGATAATTCTTCGCGCGCTACATCATTCAACCCACCGGGGAAATTCTCCATATGCTCTTCAGCCACCGCTGTCACCACGGCAATATCTGCATGCAAATAATTGCCAAACGCCGCAATATCGCCCGGCTTATCTGTTGCTAGCTCTTGGACGATCACGTCAACAGTAGATTTTGCCTTAATCACATTGCGCATAGCCTTAAACACGCGCATCCAAGCCGTAACGGTCTTTAGTTCTGCTGGCTTTGGATATTTTACGCCTAATAAAGTTGTCGGCACTGACATTTCACTATTCAAATTTGTCGGCTCCATACGAACTTTAAATCGCTGTGCCAACACTGTAGCAATTGCGTTCTTAGTAGTTGTCTTTCCCACTGCGCCAACCACTACAACCAATATTGGATGATGCCGCTTAAAATATTTCACTACATATTTCTCAAGACGACGCCTGACATACTGCTTAAAATCAAACATAACCTTATTATACCACGACGCGCTTTGACCTAGTCAACCACGCTATTACAGATATCATATAGACACCAACAAATAAACCGATACATAATGGAATAACCAGATCACAGCTAAATTTATACTGCAAAACATCATTTAGCCGCGGCAATAATAGTACGAGCGCAAATAGCCCAGCACACATAGCAATCAAACCAGCCTTCCATAACTTCATTGGCTGAGCCAGAATAATCAACACTAGTACTCCAAGTCCCATCATCACAATCGAAACCGCCGTACTAAAATAGTCTACGTCTAACGCTGGATACGCCCTAGCTAACTTATAAGTTAGCACCATAGCTATTGCGCTAACTACGCCCACTGGAATAGCAAATTTCAAGACACGCTTCATAAACCCTTTAATGTATACCTTATTATTTGGCGCTAAGGCCAAGAAAAACGCCGGCATACCAATACTTAAAACAGAAATTACTGTCATATGTTTTGGCATTAATGGGTACGGCTCGCGCAAAAATGTAAACAACAACGCCAATACCAAAGAATACACATTCTTAATAATAAATAAATTAGCTACCCGCTCAATATTAGCAATCACGCGACGCCCCTCAGACAGCACTAGTGGCAAATGAGCAAAATCGCTATCAAGCAGCACCAACTCCGCTACCGCCTTAGTCGCCGTAGCGCCACTATTCATAGCCACACCCAGATCAGCTTGCTTTAAAGCTAACGCATCGTTAACACCATCACCAGTCATAGCTACTACTTGACCAGCATCTTGCAAAGCGCGACAAATCTGCCGCTTTTGCTCTGGCTGCACGCGTCCAAATACATTATATTGCTTAATTAGCTTCATAAATTCTTCGCGCTGGATATCGCCCATATCTGGGTCCGGCAACCTTCTGGCATCGAATGTCTTGGCGTCTAAACCAACCGATTTCGCTACAGCGCCAACTGTCACTGGCGAATCACCAGATATTACTTTAATATCAACACCCTGACTTGCAAAATAGTTTAATGTCTTCTTGGCACTCGGCCGAATTTGTTCACTTAGCACCACCAATGCTAACGGTTTAATGCGCTTAAAATTAACCCCTGCTGCACGCGGGATCAAGTCACTCTTCACCAACGCCAACACACGTTTACCCTCAGCCGCCACTTCTTGCGCCCGCTTTAATGCATCAGGATACTCCGCCAATACAATTTCTGGAGCACCCATTATATAGTTAATTTTATCAATTTGCATAGCACTCCATTTACGCGCACTACTAAACGCCACCTCATATGTAAATTCAGCTGGCTTAATCCTCAGCCCCGCTACTAATGCATCATTCGTCGGCGAGCTGGCGCGGCTAGCAATAGTCTTTATAACACGCTTCACCGTATCAGCATCTGCTTTAGTAATTAATTCAATATCCGTCAATTTCATAGTGCCCATCGTAATAGTACCTGTTTTATCTAGTAATATCGTATTAACTCTAGCTAGAGTTTCAACTGCTGGCATCTGCTGGACAAGAGCGCGATTGCGCACTAGCTTAACAGCCGCAAGCATAAATGCTGTACTAGTCAATAGTACCAGCCCCTCAGGAATCATACCAACAATCGGTGTAATAATCCGCATTACGCCATCACCAGATATGCTATCTAACACTGCCCTAATACTGGAATGATCAATTGTTAAATCCCGACGAATAAATATTCCTACAACCAGAATTGGTACTACCACTACCAAGCTCCAAGAAATCCATTTTAAAAGTTGGTTTGTACTATCGACTATTTCTGATTTTGCCGTCTTATACTGGCGCGCGTTGCGCGTCAAATTAGCCGAGTACGATTCTTGACCCACCTTAGTTGCCTTAATATAGCCAGAACCGGCTACCACCATCGAACCTGACATAACCTTTGACTTAGCATTTTTTACTACTGGATCAGATTCACCAGTCAGCAAACTCTCATTAATCTCTAAATCACTAGAAGACAATACCACACCGTCTACCGGCACTTGATCGCCCAAACTTAATTTAATTACATCATCAACTACAATATCGCTCGATGCTATAATTTGCTCACTGCCATCGCGAACCACTGTAGACTGTGGCTTTACTAGAATTGCCGCTTTATCTAGAATCTTTTTGGCACGCCACTCTTGGGCCACCCCGATCACGGCATTTACAATTAGTACACAAAAAAATAACGCATTAACAATACCACCGCCAGCCAGTAACACCACAACCGCTAACGCGGTAATCAAAAAGTTAAACCGCGTAAAAATATTAGCTTTGATGATGTCGCCTAAAGACCGTGATGAACGCTGGTCGACGACGTTACTCCGGCCAGACTCCATGCGTGACTTAACTTCGGCAGCGCTTAATCCCTTATAATCCATACCTTATGATAATATTATACTATCAATGTGCTTATCTTACAAAATGCCCTCCAAATGGAGGGCAATAATTTTGGTGGAGTAGATCGGACTTGAACCGACCACCTCAGCAATGCGAATGCTGCGCTCTAGCCAGATGAGCTACTACCCCGTCGCAATTATTATAGCACAGCCATTGCTAAATTATAAAAAATAAACCCACGTAATTTACGCGGGTTTAGTAGCTGTTGCGTGCCCACCCAGGGGCTTTTGCGTTTTTGTTTCTTGCGTTCAGACGAATCGCCCCGTCCTTACGCACCAGCTCTACCATTATATTAGCACAAGCCTAATAATTCACCAAATATTTAGTCGTTTATTAACGCTAAAAAATCTTCTTCGTTAATAATTTTAGTATGATATTTTTCGGCTGCCGCCAACTTACTAGCACCAACCTTGCCACCAGCCACTAAATAAGTAGTAGACTGCCCAACGGAAGACTGAAAGCTCCCGCCCAATTCCCTTACTCGGTCAGCAGCCTGTTCGCGCGACATAGAATTTAACGTACCAGTAATAACTACTGCTACACCACTTAGCTTATCCGATGTGGTAGCACCTAGCGGAGTAACGCCTAACTGCAATAATTTATCGACCAAGGCAACATTGTCACCGTTGGCCCACCAAGCTGCAATAGACTCAGCTACTACTCGGCCTATGCCAGATACATTGATCAATTGGCCATAGGTTGATCGTCGAAAATCGGCAAATGTCCTAAAATAAGTCGCTAAATCATCCGCTGTTTTCACGCCAACATAACGTATTCCAAGTGCGTAAATAAATTTGGACAACTTAGGCTTCTTACTGGCGTTTATAGCAGAAATCAACTTGTCGGCCGAAATATTACCAAACCCCTCTAATTCCACTACTTTATTTCTGTCTAGTTTATATATATCGGCCAAATCATTTATTAAGCCAGCATTAACCAGCGCGGCAATATTGCTAGAGCCTAGTCCAGCAATATCTAGCGCCTGACGACTAGCATAATGATCAATTGACCGCTTCAGAATTTCCTGCACACCACCAGCGTTACAAACTCGCCAAACCACTTCACCTTCAGGACGTTCAAACTTTAAATCAGGATACTGGCGCTTTAGCTCGTCGACAAAATCAAACTTCTTACTATTAGTAGGTCTTAAACCCAATATTACACGATTAACCTTTGGAATAATTTCACCAGCCTTAAATATCTCAACCGTATCTCCAACTCGCACATCTAAACGCTTGATTTCATCTTCGTTATGCAAAGTTGCATGCTGAATAGTAGTACCAGCTAGCTGCACCGGCTCAAATACCGCCACTGGAGTCACAGCGCCAGTTCTACCCAAGCTCAGTACGATATCTTGCACCTTAGTTGCAGCAGTTTCTGCCGGATACTTGTAAGCTAGTACACCACGAGGATTCTTACCAACAATACCCAAATCATCATATAATTTACGGTCATTAATTTTAATTACTAAACCATCAGTATTAAATGGTAAATTGGGTTGCACTGATTTACGAAATCTATGTGCATACTCAATTGCGTTATTAAAGCCATGTTCAATATGTGCTTCAGGATTTAGCTTAAACCCAAGCTCTCTCATTTTCTGATAAGCAAGTTCATTAGTTGGCACTTCGCTTGCATCATCACGCAGCAAATCATAAGCATGGAACTCAATTTTACGCGACGCCGCTACTCTTGGGTCTAATTGACGTATTGTACCAGCCGCCAAATTGCGCGGATTAGCAAATGGCTTCTCGCCTGCTTTTACCAATTCTTGATTGATTCGTTCAAACTCGGCGCGCATCATAATTAGTTCGCCTCGCACCTCAGTTTCACCATGACAAAATATTGGGTCATCATTCAAGCGCAGTGGCACCGTTGGCATTGTTTTAACGTTAGAAGTAACTATCTCACCCACAAACCCGTCACCACGTGTCACAGCACGAACCAAGATCCCATCCACATAATGTAATGCGCAAGCCAAACCATCCATCTTATCGTC
Organism: uncultured Candidatus Saccharibacteria bacterium; assembly: GCA_947253945.1. Lineage (GTDB taxonomy): Bacteria > Patescibacteriota > Saccharimonadia > Saccharimonadales > Saccharimonadaceae > Nanoperiomorbus. Next base: position 32,971 of record CAMYAY010000001.1, on the reverse strand, counting down.
TAACCAGAAAATCTGCTTAGCCAGCTCAGCGCAGTCACGCTCTGATAAATTCTTAGTTGCATATGACTTAATGCGCTCAAACCAATCCATAGCTTCTTGGTCAGAAAATGAATCTAGAATCGAAATCATCCGTCGCTTGTGTGTATATTTTTCAAATTTGCTTAGTGGCTGAGCTGCAATACGTTGCGTTGGTGAATCGGGCGTAATTAAATCAGGATATTCCGTTTCCAACTTTTTTAACTCAGCAAATAATGAGTCATAGACAGCATCTGACACCGATGGATTATCCAAAACATAATACTCATATGCCAATTTTGTTAATTGGCTTCTCAATTCATCAACCCTTAATTTAGCTTGCTTACGATCCATAAATGCGCCTCTATTTATGCCCATCTTTGCCGAGTAGAGTAACTTTACTAGTAATAAGACCTAAAATGCAGCCGGCTATTACGCCGCAGCCATCAATCGCTATGCGATTATTGGCTGCAAACACACCATAAAGCACAGCACAAAAAGAAGCAGCGATAGTTAACGTAATACCAAATTTATATTTTTGCCACCGTAGATGCGCTACTGATTTGTCGTCTAAAGCGCATGCTATCCGGCGACGAACACTACGATCATCGACAATAAATGCAACTATAATTAGTAAGAATATAACCTCCATCAGCTACCCCTTCTTTATATTATTGCTTTTGTCAGATAATTTTATTCTCTTTAGGACACAACTAGTAAATTTACCTACTCTAGAATTACAGATTATATCTGGGATAGACTGCCAGTTAAACTTCTTTCGCGGCAGCTTACTGTATGGTGGAGTTGGATCGTCTATAATATACCTATATAGCATATATGTATATACAGCAGTCCACAATAACGTTATTGGTATCAAGAATGATGTAACAAGCGGCACAATTGGCAAATACGAAATATTTAACGACGTATCTAAGAATATCGCACCCATCACTAAGATTAGCCACACCAATGCAGCCGGAATTATCATCACAACTACACGCATAAGCACAGCAGCCCTTCTGCCTGATATCAACTCTCTAGATAATTTCAAAGCTTGTAGAGGGTACATTCCAGGCAAAGTAGTAATAATCATAGCCAATATAGTGGCTGATATCCAATAAAACGTTAGTACAGCAACTAACGTCATAGCACACCAAAAAGCCATATTCTCTATTTGAATACCACTATTAATCCACTGTGCGGCCGTAGCAGTATAATAAAAGATACTAGTAAACGCCAGAGGTATAGCTTGAACCAGCATAATAGTAATCAACGCTAGCTCGCCGAACAACGGACTGCCACCATTATATAACCCATCACGCAGAGCTAATTGAGTTTTACCGTTATTAATTTTTCGACACAGCCATACTACAATCATCCAGCCGTAAAACAATATCAGACCAAGCATAACTTGCTGACTAGCGTCAGGCGCAGTGCTGGCACGCGAAATGGCCTGAGCAAATAGCGCCGACCACTCATTCCAACCACCTACTCCGTTATTCTCCAGCCCGTCTCTGAGTTCTCTTAAATTATGTTGGCTAAGGCCACCAACGATAAACAATACTATCGCACCCATAACTAATATGTATTTAATAAAGAGCCGCTTATTGCTCCATATCAATCTCATTACCTCAATTGAGAATCCTATATATCCGGGCATTTTAATGCTACGGCGGGCAAGCGTAGGGTCAGTGATAAATAACGTTCTGTGTGGCGACAATTGTCGAACTTTAACAGTCTTATGATGCACAATAGCGACCAAATACTTTAAAAAACGACCAATTGCGAATGCAGGAATTAAAATATCGTACAATACATGACTTTTTCTATAGATAACAGAACATTCGCGTCTAGCAACCTTCAACTCAGTTCGACGCCTCGCTCGATTAATCATTTTATCTAATCTAGCGCGCTTACGCGCCAGCTTATCAGTAAGATTTTTTTCCGAATGAACAGCCCATTCAGTTAAACCCACGCGACGTCGTTGCAAAAAACTTATATACCTCGATTTTACTTCTATCGAATTGCTCGTGGGACTATTTTTCTTGTTATTATAATGCTTATTACTGCTCATATTACATTTTATCCAAGCTATTCCTTAGTCTAGCAATTCTCTCGTCTAGTGGCGGGTGAGTCTGCAATATTTTATCCCACAAAGTCGGCTTGCTCGGGTTATTAAAATACAGTGGAGCCAAACCAGAACGCTGACGGCGCATCGGTTTGCCATTAGTTTTTAGCTTCTCTAATGCACTAGCCAAACCCTCTGGGTCACGTGTCATTAACGCACCAGATGCATCAGCCAGATATTCTCGCTGACGAGACACCGCTAACTGCAATAAAACAACAATAATCGGTGCTATAATAGAGATTATCATTAAGATTAATCCTACCCCACTTCTGTCGTTATCACGGTCATTTCTATTGCCACGATAAAAATAGTAGATTAAATCACATAACATAGCTATAGCACTGGACAAACCAAATACTATCATGCTAACTCTGATATCATAATTCTGAATATGTGACAGTTCATGCGACATAACCGCCTCTAACTCACGCTTATCCATAATAGCAAGCAGACCGGTAGTAACTGCCACATAAGCATGTTGCGGATTTCTGCCTGTAGCAAATGCATTTGGGGCATCGTCATCTATAATAAATATTCGTGGCATCGGTAATCCACTAGCAATACATAAATTCTCAACCACCCGCCACAACTCCGGGCAGTCTTTCTTAGCTATTTCATGCCCACCACAAATTAGCATTGCAGTACGGCTAGCAATAAAATATTGCATCATAGCATATAAAATAAATCCGAGCATTACATACAATGCTATGCTATAATCTCTACCATAATAGCCCACTAGCCAACTAATTACACCACCAATAAGAAGGAATACCAGCATAATAAAAACAGTATTCCTTTTATTGGCCTTGATGTTGCTATACAAGCTCTACTCCCTAAAATTTAACCTGCGGCGCTTCTTCAACTGCTGCGCGATCTTCTACTTCGAAAAATTCACGTTGTTTGAAGTTGAACATACCAGCAATTAAATTATTTGGGAAAGTCTGAATTTTGGTATTTAAGTCGCGAACACCACTGTTATAAAAACGGCGAGCAGCTTGCACCTTATCCTCCGTATCAGTAATTTCATCTTGTAATGCGCGGAAATTATCCGATGCCTTTAGCTCTGGGTAAGCTTCAGCTACAGCAAATAGACTCTTTAAGGCTGATTCAAACTGACCCTCAGCCTGCGCTGTAGCTTTTGGCCCCTGAGATGCGGCTGTCATCACTGCTGCACGCGCCTTCGTAACATTTTCAAACACCTGACTCTCATGAGAAGCATAACCCTTTACCGTTTCGACTAAATTAGGAATTAAATCAGCTCGGCGCTTTAGTTGTACAGTAATGTCGCTCCACGCTTCATCGACACGAACTCGCAACTTAATTAAAGCATTATAAACGGCAACAACAGTAGCGATAATTACAATAAGCAGTATTACAATTACAGCAATAAGTATGGTGCTGCCCGATAATCCAAGATTAGTATTCATTTACATCCTCCTTTTAAATGTCAAAGAAATAACTCTTTATTATAATAACAAGATGAGTACTCGCTGTCAATTAAACATTAGTTGCTTAAGTGGTGATGTGCTGGGAAAATATCCTTATTCATTGGCGCAAACGTATAACCTTGCGCCTTATAGTATTCAATTACCTTCGGCAATGCATCGACCGTAGTAGTTTTTACGGCCGTATCATGGGCCAACATTACAATTTTATTTGCATGGCAAGAAGTAGCCTGTTTAATAATAGTAGCTGTCGGTACGCGATTGCCAGACGCATCGCCAAAGTCGCAGTTCCAATCAATATACTGATAACCACGGCGCTGCATCTCTCTAGTAATACGCGTCATGATACCTGGAGAATATCGCCGGCTAATAGTATTACTTGACCCACCAGGCAAACGCACCATATATGAATGCTGGCCGATCAAACCATATACCATATCATCAATCCGCTTTAAGTCGGCAAAATAAGCTTGGTCAGACGAATAAACCTCTTGGTAACGATGCGTAAAGGTGTGCAAACCAATAGTATGCCCATGATCAAATGCCTCTTTAATGTAGTGGTTATATGGTTGGCCATTGCCGGTCACAAAGAACGAGCCTTTAACGCCATATCGGTCCATAATATCCATAATCTTCTTCGTATTTTCACTTGGCCCATCATCAAAGGACAGGTATACTACTTTTTTACCGTCATCAACATATGGCTTTGTTGGATCTACCGGTTTATTACTATCCTGCGGCACAGGTTTATTTTTGCTATCATCAGATTTAGACTCATTATTACTGGTATTATCAACATTTTTCGTCTGAACAACATTGGCAGTTTGCTTTACTTCAACTTTATCGTTATGCTTTTGCGATAAAAAGAATGCGCCCGCCACTGCACACAATACAACCGCCAGAGCAATTACTCCACCAATAATATACCAGCGCTTACTTTTAGACTTCCCTTGTTGATCTTGTTGGTTGTTAATACGATAACTGTTCATGCCCACTTTATTCACTCCTATCTATTAGTAATAATATACCAAAATGATAAAAAATTAAAGACATAAAAAAATAAGGCTACTCGAGCCTTAAATAATCGTGGTGGGCGAGGAGGGACTTGAACCCTCACGAGCGTAAGCTCACAAGATTTTGAGTCTAGCGCGTCTACCAATTCCGCCACTCGCCCATATATGTTATTTATTTTAGCATACTAACACTAAAATATAAACCTGGAGGCACCTGTGGGAGTTGCACCCACCTACGAGGTTTTGCAGACCTCTGCGTAACTGATCCGCCAAGGCGCCAAATAAAATAGGCGATATAAATCGCCTAAATAGTCAATATATGGTGCGGGTTAAGAGACTCTAACTCTCGACCTCATCCTTGGCAAGGATGCGCTCTAAACAACTGAGCTAAACCCGCAAAGATTGACATAAACTATGTTATCAAACATTTAGTCTGATGTCAAATGTATTTTCTATTGGCGATATCACCCTATTAGTTGCAGTGCGTTGTATTAGCACCTAAATCTATAATATCACATCAACCGCTTGATTCAAAAGAAAACACTACTAAAATTATGCAAAACTAAAGCCACCCCGAAAGGTGGCTTTAGAAGTAAAAACACTATAAATGTACACTCTCTTAGCGCTGTGGTGGCCCATCCCAGACTCGAACTGGGGACACAAGGCTCTTCAGGCCTCTGCTCTACCAACTGAGCTAACGAGCCACAACAGCGCCACGAGCACTACTATTATAGTACATCTTGCCCTATTTATGCAAATCTTTCTTTGACTTCTTCTCTAACTTACTTGAAGGCCCAGACACGATATCATCGATTAGCCCATATTCCTTCGCTTCACTAGCGGTCATCCAATAATCGCGTTCCATATCTTGGTATACTTTGTCGCGGTTTTGGCCAGTAGCTTCTGCTAAAATATCAATTAAGGTATTTTTCAATGCTAATGTCTCGCGCAAGTCTATCTCCATATCAGTAAACTTACCAGTTGTGCCAGATGACACTTGATGAATCATAGTCTTAGCGTGAGGCAGCATATAGCGCTTTCCTTTGGTGCCACTAGCTAATAAAACAGCACCCATCGAAGCCTGCAACCCCACCCCAAAAGTCGCAACATCAGACTTAATTAAATTCATCGTGTCGACAATGGCCAAGCCATCATAAACTAGACCACCCGGAGTATTGATATAAAAACTGATATCATCGTGGCTCTGTGAGTCCAAAAACAACAGCTGCGCCACTACTAGATTGGCAGTATCTGGATTAACTTCATCACCCAAAAAGATGATTCGGTCTTTTAGCAACCTAGAATAGAGGTCAAAAGACCGCTCGCCATTAGTTGTCTTCTCTAATACAGTCGGTATCAAATAGCTCATTACTTCTTGCCTTTTTCAGCAAGTTCAACCAACTTCTCCAGAGCTTTCTTAGTTAGCATTTGCTGACTGATTTGCGCCAAATATTCTGGCGTCTTAAAGTGCGCCTGCACCTTCGGATTGTTAAACTGCTCAAGCATTCTCTTTTGCTGCTCAACAACCTCTTCTGGATCAACCGTAATCTTTTCTTTCTCAATAAAGGCAGTCAGGACCATACTATTACGAATTCGCTTTTCTGCGGCAGGTTTCAATTCAATTTCAACCCACTTATCTTCAGTCAAGTTCTTCTGCTTGAGATACTTATCAAGATCTAGCCCACGATACATCAAGCCCTCCGTAAAGCGCTTTTTCATTTGTGGAATTTCGTCGTTCACTAAGACTTCCGGCACGTCTACTTTACTTTTTGCTGCGAGTTCGGTCAATAGTGCTTCCTCATACTTCTGCTCAGCATCAGCCATTTCGGTTTCAGCTAAATTATTCTTGATATCCTGCCTTAAATCAGCTACCGTCTTCAAGTCGGCCGCCATACTCTTAGCAAATTCGTCATTTACTTCCGGCAATTTTAGCTCATTTACTTTAGACAATTTAATCTTAAATACAGATTTCTTACCAGCTAACTCAGGAGCGCCATATTCTTTTGGAAATGTTACATTAACATCAAATTCTTCGCCAGCTTTATGACCAACAATACCATCTTCAAAGCCCGGAATAAACGAACCCGAACCAAGCTTTAGAGCATAATTCTTTGCAGTACCACCAGCAAACTCCTTGCCATTAACTGAGCCGGCAAAATCGATAATTACTTCGTCGCCATTCTGCGCTGCACGTTCCACTTCAGTCTTTTCGGCAGCATTCACGCGCAACCGGTCAATTACTTCATCAACCTGCTTGTCTGAAACCTCAGAGCTTGGCTTCTTAGTGGTTAATTTACTTGGATCACCTAACTTAACCTCTGGCATTAAGTCGAATGTAGCAGTAAACTCTAACTCCTGGCCAGGAACATATTTGGTTACCGACACAGTCGGTTGATCCAACGGCATCAAATTATCTTTTGTTATTACCTCACGGACAGATTCCGTAACACTCTCATTAATCTCAGCTTCAGCTACGCGTGTTGGATCTAAATGTTGTTCCAACACCCGCTCAGGTACATGGCCCTTACGAAAACCAGCTACCTTAGCATTCCGGCCAAGACGATGCAATGCCCGCTCGTGGTTAATAGCCATCTTTTCGCTATTAACAGTAACAGTGTACTCTACCTTATTCTTTGAAACTTCCTTCTTGTTGTAATCCATAATACTCCTTATTTTACCAGATATTACTATTAACTGTTAACCCTTTGTGCTATTTCCGACACCGTAAGTTGTTCTTGGTCGCCAGTAGCAACATTCTTTAGCTGCAATTTACCGGCCGCAACTTCCGCCTCGCCAACAAATACCATGTATTTAGCACCGTGTTTAATTCCAGCCTTAATCCGCTTATCTAATTTCCGCTCCGTCGCGTCAACTGCAACGTTAACACCGAGTTTGCGTAATTCACTAGCGTAATTCTCAGCTTCCAATAACAAGTTATCTGTCATTGGTAATAAATATACCGACACATTAGTCGATAACTCTGGCACAAGCTGATGTGCACGCAAGAACTCGCCAAACATCGTCTCACCTGGCGCTGCGCCAACTACTGGCAAAGTTTCCACGCCAAACATAGCGACTAGGCCGTCATAGCGACCGCCGCCAAACATAGCACGACGATTCTCGGGCGCCTCGTCAAATACCTCAAACACAACACCTGTATAATAGTCAAAACCACGCATTAGTCTAATATCATATTTAGCGTTATTGACACCTAATTTACGTAAATTATTTAATACTTCTCGAACTGGAGCCAGCGCATCGCTCGACTTAATCTCAGCCGGCAAATCGTCAATAGTATCGACTTTTAGTATTGCCGCCAACTTGTCTACAGCTGATTCATTACTGCCAATAATTTCCTTAGCTAATTCGTCAAACGTCTCACGTGGCAATTTATCAAACCGGTCTAGTAGCTTAATCATACGTCCACCTTGTTCAGCATCAAGACCAAGGTAATTACTCATAATATAGTTTGTCAAACGACGGTCATTTACTTTAATAGTAAACATATCGTCAGTGGCACCAAACTCCTTAACAATGTCATGCGCCATATGAATTATCTCAGTATCACCAGCAATACCTGGCTCACCAAATAAATCAAAATTCAGCTGCCAGAACTCACGTTCACGACCATGTTGCGGGCGTTCATAACGCATAAAATTGGCGATCGAATATAACCGTATCGGCAACGGCATGTCTTGTCGCCTTGCTGCCACCATTCGCGTAACAGATGGTGTCATTTCCGGACGAATCGCCACCTTACGCTCGCCGCGGTCACTGAATGCATATGTCTGCTCATTGACTATCTCTTCGCCACTCTTCGCCGCATACATTTCTAGTGGCTCTAGCATAGGCGCCATGTATTCTTCATAGCCATACTGTTCTACCACCTTACGCCACCCAGCAAAAATGTACTCACGCAATCTCATATCTTCAGGATACAAGTCGCGCATACCTCGCAAACTAGCTAAACCTAAACTCATACTCTTATTTTAGCACACGCCACACCGTTGCTGTACGTGCTGGCAAATACAGTGTTATTTTACCATCCGATGGATAACTCATCTTCGTATCGATTCGCTCAAATCCGCCATACCGATTATCATCTGTAGTTAATTCAATATGATATTTACCGACAGGAGCGTCTATATCTACACCAGTATATGACGTATTAGAAAAATTAAACACAAATAAATAATTATCACGTATATATGCAATAATTTTTCGTTGCTCATCCACCAATAAGCATTTCAAACTACCGCTCAGTTTTTTAACCAAATTAATCATATCTCTGTCAAAATTATTCAGCCACGAGAATTTCAATTTAGGATCATCCACTAAATGCCACTGGCGACGAGCATACTTATACGACCAATTATTACCCTCACGTGGAAAATCAATCCACTCCGGATGGCCAAACTCATTGCCCATAAAATTTAGGTATCCCCCAGCGTTAGTGCTAGCAGTAATTAGTCGAATCATTTTATGTAAAGCAATGCCGCGATCGACTATTAAATTATGATCTGATTTTTGCATATGCTCATACATTTCTTTATCTAATAGGCGAAAAATAATTGTCTTATCCCCCACCATTGCTTGGTCGTGGCTCTCGGCATAATTAATTGTTTTTTCCTCAGCGCGATGCGAAGTTAGCTCATGCCACAGCTTACCCATCTGCCAATCTTCATCCCGCTGGTCCTTTAGCATCTTAATCCATAAATCAGGCGCACCCATATTAAAGCGATAATCAAAGCCAATACCAGCCATATTAGATGGGGCAGCAATTCCCGGCATGGCGCTCATATCTTCAGCAATTGTTATTGCATTAGAGTTCACCTCATGTACCAAAGTATTTGCCATGGATAAGTACGTCAAAGCATCTAGATCAGTATTGTCAGTAAAATAGTCCTTGTAGGATGTAAACGACTGGTTTAAACCATGATTATGATAGATCATACTCGTCACACCATCAAAGCGAAACCCATCAAAGCGATACTCATCCATGAAATATCGTAGATTCGATAGCAAGAAATGTACCACTTCTGGTTTGCCGTAATCAAATAAACGCGAGTTCCACGCCTCATGCAACCCTGGCTTGAAATACTGGTTATAGTCGCCAGCAAAATTACTCAAACCTTCGTTCTCGTTCTTAACCGAGTGCGAGTGTACCACATCCATCACCACCCGCAGGCCCATCCCATGTGCCTCATCAACCAGATGCTTTAAATCGGCTGGAGTACCGAAGCGCGAACTCTCCGCAAAAAAGTTTGCCACCTGGTAACCAAAACTACCGTAATACGGGTGTTCCTGGATAGCCATCAATTGAACAGTGTTATATCCTAGTTGCTTTACTCTTGGCAAAACATTATCAATAAAGTCTTGGTATGTTGCCACTTGCTCATCTTCGCCGGACATGCCAATATGCGCCTCATAAATTAATTGTTGCTGTGGTTTAATTGGTGCTACATGCCGCCAATCATATTTTTTAGCCGGATTCCATACCGCTGCCGCAAATAATTTAGTTTTTTTATCTTGTAGTACATACTCTGCATACGCCGGAATCCGTTCGGCATCCCCACCATCCCAAAAAATATGTAATTTATAATGATCTAAATGCGCTAGCTTATCCTCTGATAACTTTAGCTCCCATACACCATTTTCTAATGGACGAAACAGGTACGATAAATCATCCTGCCAATTGTTCTTGTCACAATGAAGATACATTTGACTAGCATGTGGAGCCCACTCCCGCATTACCCAACCGCTATCAGTATGATGTAGCCCAAAATACAAATGACCTAGCGCAAAATTAGCAATGCTGTTGTCACCGAGAATTTCGCAACTTTTAGCAGATATATATTTTTGTCGATCAATCAGCGCAGCTCGATATGGTTTTAGCCAAGGATCAACTTTTAATAATCTATCAACTACCACATCGCTATTCATGTAATCTATTTTATCATGATTAAGCTTATAAAATAAATACGGGCAACTCGGCCCGCAAATAAAACTGGTGCGCGCGAGAGGACTTGAACCTCCACGAGCGTGAGCTCACTAGCACCTGAAGCTAGCGCGTCTACCAATTCCGCCACGCGCGCGCAATTACATTATAACATACTAACTACGCATATTATATGAATCACCGCGTGGTGTACTATATGAATTGCGTAAGTATTCAACAAGTTTATGTGGATCAATGTCACCGCAAACATCACGATTTAAAATGCGGAATGGGTCAAACTCTTTCCTCAACTTATCCATCATATCAACTACTTCCTTATGCTGCTCCTTTCGTGCATATGGCGTTAGTAATCGCCCAATACCTCCACAACCAGCTATATCACCATCTAATTCAAAGGTTGTTTGACTAAACTCCTTTAACAAACGAAATACCAGCTGACGATGTCCAATACTAGATAAATTTAATAGCGGTCGAACCGTTATAGTCCCTGCGCCCAAATTACCCCAAACACCGGCTTTAACATGATTATTGTCTAGTATGATATGAATTCTATCAATCAAATCTACAAAATGTTCTGGTACTACTGCCAAGCTATCAACCAAGTGAACCGCAGCACTGCCATCGTCGCTATAATTATTAACAATATATGTAGAATCTCTTAATGCAGCCAATTCCATACGGTCATCTGCGCTAACTGCCACCTTAGCATCTACTACGCCAGCCGAGTCTAATACTTTACCAGCCTTCCTCAGTTGCTTGGCTTGGTACTTACCATCAAATGACATAAATATTAATAGCTTAGGAATGTTTTTTGTAACTAGTTTCCACGGTTCATATCCAGTAGTTTCTGTAATTAATTTCAATGTATCGCCATCTATAAAAGTAAAGGCGCTAGGTACTAATTGCGACAGACGATCAAATAAATCGGATTCATTCTGATCCTCTGTAATAGCCGCTGCTATCATTGACTGTTCTTCCGATAAGTCATCAAGTTTTAGAATGGCTTGCGTAATAATGCCTAAAGTACCCTGCGACCCAATAAATAATGGCGTCAAGTCAAAGTTGCCATCTTTATCCTTTACTCGGTCAAGTGCATATACCGTGCTATCTAGAGCGCGTCCAGCACTAATTGCATCTATTGTTTCAGGGTTATCTTCAATTAACGAATCAACAAAACGATATAGGTCACCCTCCATTGTTTCCAAGCCCTTCTTAGCACTTAGCTCACGCTTGGTCAACTTACCGGTCTGGATCACTTCACCATTAGCTAACACTACTTCTACGCAATCGACGCAGTTCAACATGTCACCATACTTAATGTAGCTATCCGTTATTGTATTTGAGCTCAACATACCACCAATCGTACAATCAGTAATAACGCCATCATCAGCTAGTAACTTCAAACCATGCGTAGCCATCGCTTCACGTAGCGTCATTAATTTAATACCCGCCTGCACGCGAACCAGCTTGGATTTAGTATCTAGCTCCATAATATGATTCATGTAGTTTTGCATAGATAAGATGATGCCGTCAGTAATAGCTGCACCAGTTGGATCCGTACCGGCTCCTCTGGCGGTCAATGATAGGAATTGACCCCGCTCAGCTAAGCGCCAAGCAAATCGAGCCACCTTGCGTACGTCGTCTAATGTTCTCGGGAGTACTACTAAACGTGGTGTTATATTAAGCACGCTGCCATCGGTTGAATAACGCTCTCTTGCTCCAATATCAGATAATACGTCACCAGATAATCGCTGATTTAAGTAGTCCCCTATCTTGCTCATACCACTAGTATAGCATAACCAAAATAATATTAAAATAAAATAGCCCGAGTGGGCTAATAATTGCAATAATACTGGTGCGCGAGAGAGGACTTGAACCTCCACGCCCGAAGGCATATGCTCCTAAGGCATACGTGTATACCAATTTCACCACTCGCGCAAATCAAATGGCTAATAATATAGTAACAAATAACAATGTTTATTTCAACTATATTTTTAAACTAGTTTATAATTGTAATATGGATAGTAGACAGCCGCTAGCAGAACAATTGCGTCCACAAAGCCTATCTGATGTGATTGGCCAGCCCGAAGCAGTTGAGATATTGACTAAAATAGTAGCTAGTGAGCACCCTGCTTCGCTCATCTTATGGGGACCACCAGGCACCGGGAAAACTACTCTAGCGCGCATCATAGCCCATGAATTTAATGCTGATTTTATAGAACTATCCGCTGTCAACGCAAAACGCGCCGACGTAGACCAAGTAATTGAGCATGCTCGACAGAATTGGAATCTACAAATTCGTACAATTTTATTTATCGATGAAATCCACCGCTTCAATAAGGCACAACAAGATGCCTTTTTACCGCATGTTGAATCAGGACTCATTACTTTAATTGGCGCCACTACAGAAAATCCATCATTTGAAGTTATCGCTCCACTTATTTCTCGAGCGCGCGTTATTGTGCTACACCAATTATCCGAAAGCAGCTTAATAGAAATACTCCAACATGCAGTTAAACTACTCGGCAACGATATTAAAATATCAGATGAATCCGTCAAATTAATCGCACAACTATCACATGGTGATGCGCGAGCCGCTTTAGGTAGCTTAGAGATGGCTGCAACATTCACCAATGGCGAAACTATTACACCTAAAATTGTTGCTCAAGCAGCCGGGGCCAAACTACCTCGCTATGATAAAAATGCCGACTCACACTACAATCTAATTAGCGCCTTCATTAAGTCGATGCGTGGCTGCGACGAACGCGCTACCCTATACTACTTAGCTCGCATGATTGAGGCTGGCGAAGATCCTAAATTCATTGCTCGCCGCATGATTGTTTTTGCTAGCGAAGACATTGGACTAGCCGGCAATGGCGCGCTCAGTCTAGCAACTAGTGCATCACTAGCGCTAGAAAGAATTGGCATGCCGGAGGGCGGTATTGTATTATCTCATGTAGCATTAGCTTTGGCTAAATCAAAAAAATCACGCGAATCCTATAACTCCTGGCAACAAGCCAAGTTAGCCGCTGCTACACTGCCGAATGCTGAAGTACCACTCAATCTTCGTAACGCCCCAACAAAACTAATGAAAGACTTGGGTTATAACCAAGGCTACAAATGGGTTGCCGGCTTTCATCAAACCGGTAGCTACTTAGCCCCAGAAGTAGATAAATTTTATAATCAGCTTAGGCCTAACGATCCGTCGACGCGTCCCGACTAGCTAAATTCTTATTGTTATCCTCAGTTTGCTTAACATAACTGGCTACAGATTTTACACCCAATACACCAGATACCGTTGCAGCAAGCGCACCAATAAACTTCACTTTCCTAGCTAAACTAGATTTACTTTGCTCTTTAGCCACATTTCCGCCAATAATTCCCGCCATTGCCACCCAGCGCGATGCTTCAGCTATCTTGCCTTCACCGGTAGTCTTTGGCTCATGGTGTAAAACAAACTTAGCAGCGCCATTTAGTGCCCAACCGGCTATTTTTGGCCCATAAATTACTGCTAACTCAGACTTTTTTATCATTTTAGTATCACAAGCCGTCTTCGCAATTAATGCAGCCTTCGCTCCATCAGCCGCAATATCACCCCAACGCCCAGCGGGATAATTAGCTACACGCGTTTTACGCGCCAAGGCGCCATCCACCAAATCGCATGCTGCACCAAGCGCCACCAACCCAATACCTCTGGCGCGATGACCATGTTTAAATTGATTGCATCCTAATGCCACCAACCCAATACCCGCAATAGTAATTAAATTCGGTAACGTCACGATACCGTTGGTTTGTTCTGCTATCTTTTGCGCAGTCGTTAATTCTTTACCGTCAGCCATATCCTGCTGAGGCATCGGTACTAAATCCTTATCTAACTTATTGGAATTATTCATTATGTGCATCCGCAAATTTTTTGATCATATTTTTTAACAATCTCTTATCACACGTTTCATTTTTATGATCATATTTTTTCACCACCTCTATAATATCACATATAACTTTTTCGTCATACCACGCAACTAGCCAATCAGCATTTACAATCAAATAACGCAAAAGTGCACGCCACACTTCAATGCCACACCGTGGACATAACACTACAACATCACAAGCGTCTTTTAACCACCCCTCTACCGCACTACGCTTAACTAGATTGTCAATCATCTTGTCGGCTACTATTGGCGAACTGGACTTATCTAATATATCGGAAGCCATATAATTAGCTTTAGGCCAGTTCATCTCGCTAGCAAATTTTGCTAAAATATCCGCAATATAGTCCGCGCGCTCTAAACTGTTTATCGGACTTAAGTCATAAGTCACTCCCACCCCGTCACAATAAGCCGTCTTAGTTGCCCTACTATAAGCCTCTTGCGGATACAACTTAGCATTCTTAATACAATCAAGTAGCTCATCTTCAGTATGCACTAGAAGCATCCAAGCTCCATTACCCAATGGTTTAACTACTCCTATACACCTCAGCTCATTAACTATATCAACAAATTCTGCTTCATTAATACAAAATAGTTCTTTTAAACAATCTGGATTAGCTACATCCAAAGTCATCAACGCTCGGGCGGCTGACTTTAAAGTAAGCTTACCGCGCTTATTGCGAACTAATTTAGCTATCCGCAGTATCTTCTGCATTGCGTCACCGCAATAAGCATCATCGCTACAATTACTCAGCATTAGTTGTTTTAGCATATTAAATATTTCTATATTACTTGGCTTTAACTGAAATCGATCATTATAAATTAAGCTACTACAACCTACAATAATTTTATGATCATGTTTTACATACACCTCTGTATCAAATAGCCTAAACGACAAAAAATTTGCATCATTTTGCTTAATTTCTTCCAATAATTTACCCATAGCATATGACATCGCATCCTTCTGATTTAGTGCAATATTTACATTACGCACCGCAACATTGCCATACTGCTCAATATACAATAATACATTACGTAAATTATGCTCATTTTTTTGAAATTCAGCATATAATACTTGGCTTAATTTGATCATATTATTCTCCCGCACACATTGTTTGAGGGTATTATATAATAAATACATGAAAGATTCCATTCTGGCGTTTCTATTCCGATTTGGATTAGGTCCAATATACCGTCTACTTTATCGACCAAAAGCAATACGTCCCATCAAGCTCTCTCGTAATCGCGCCATTCTAGTCGGTAACCACACTAGCTATTATGACCCCATTACCATTGGCATTTTTTGCAATCGCTTTCCACATTTTATGGCAAAACGCGAATTATTCGCTGCGCCATTTGGCTGGTTCTTTAAATGGCTCGGTCTAATTAAAGTAGACCGCGACCAACCACATCAAGCCTTTACTGAAGCTAAAAAGATATTGGAGTCTGACCATATAGTTCTATGCTTTCCCGAGGGCACTACTAGATGGAAAAAGCCTAACGAGCTTTTACCGTTTAAAAATGGTGCTATTAGGCTAGCTAATGAGACCAGAGCCCCCATTATACCATTTGCTATCATAGGGCATCCTAAACTATTTCACCGTTCTACTACAGTAGTATTTGGGGGCCCAATAAATGTAACCGATGCTAACGACGCGACAAATGATATGTTACGCAATGCGGTGGCTAGTTTAATGCAAGAAATTAATGGGGAAAAAATTAATCTTATATCCGGTAAACCAGCACATAATCCATCAAAATGTCCACCGCCAAGCCGTAAATCTGGTAAAATATAATTATGGCTAGAAAAATTAAAGCCCCTTGGCTCAAGTCATATGGTAATCGCAAAAAATCTTTGCGTTACCCAAACATTTCCATCTACGACTTTATTGAACGCAATGCTACGCAAAACCCAAGCGACATTGCGATAGACTATTTTGGTAATCAAGTTAGCTACGATGACTTAATGCGCCATATCGACCACGCCGCTCGAGGGTTTCGTGAACTGGGCATTAAAAAAGGTGATGTTATTTCGATCTGTAGCGCTAATATTCCCGAAGCTATTTATGCTATTTATGCAGCCAGTAAAATCGGCGCAATTGCTAATATCTTTCATCCGCTATCGGCGCCTGAGGAAATTAAGTATTACCTCAATCTCACTTCAAGCCGCTACTTAGTAATGATTAACGTATCTTGGCCTATGGTAAAGCCAATTATCGATGAAACTAATGTCGAAAAAGTTATTGTAATTGATCCACTAGCTTCGCTACCATTCGTACCACGTTATGGCATGAAGATAGCATCGCTAATTCCAATCATCGGCAAAAAGCAAGAGACGCCGCGTGGCGACAAGGTAATGCTCTGGTCTGATTTAATTGCTCAAGGCGCACGCTTTTATGGAAATACTAACGCGCACACTAAGAGTAAAGATTTAGCAGCCATCATTTACAGTGGCGGCACTACCGGAACACCTAAGGGAGTGGCTTTAAGTAACCTTTCATTTAACTCAATGGCAATGCAAGTCCGTGAGATGTTCCCTTCATTCGCTTTACCCGGCAAAAGCATTCTTGGTATCATGCCGATATTCCATGGCTTCGGTCTAGCAGTTGGTATTCATGCGATGTTCGTCAATGATATGAAAGTAAGCATGTACCCTAAGTTTGACATCAAACGCTTTGACCGCATCTTAAAACAAAGCCGACCAAACTTAATGGTTGGCGTGCCAACACTTTACGAAGCGTTACTGCGCAATCGCCATATTAAGCACCTCGACCTAAGCTGTATTGAGCTAGCTATCTCTGGTGGCGACCTATTAGACGACTCATTAAAACAAGACGTTGAAAAATTGCTCCGTAAGGCTGGCAGTCAAGCAAATCTAATCCAAGGTTATGGACTAGCAGAATGCCTCTCGGTGTCGTGCGTAACACCAGAAGACCAATACCGACCATACACGGTAGGTATGCCAATGCAGGATGTATATTACAAAATAGTTGAACCAGGAACCGGTATCGAGAAGCCTTACGGCGAACTTGGCGAAATTATTATTACCGGGCCAAATCTTATGTCTGGCTATGTCAACAATGCCGAAGAGACCAACAAAGCTTTGCAAAAACACGACGATGGCCATATCTGGCTCCATACCGGCGACATCGGATATATGGATAAAGATGGCTACGTTTACTTTAAACAACGACTCAAGCGCATTATTATTAGTAGTGGCTACAATATTTATCCTAGTCAGGTTGAATCAGTAATTTGTAAGCTGCCACAAGTATTAATGGCAACCGTGGTTGGCATTCCTGACCCATATCGTGGACAAATCGCCAAAGCATTTATTGTACTAAAAGATGGATTTAAGCCAAACGGCGAAATGCGCGCACTCATACTTGACCAATGCAAAAAGCATCTCGCAAAATTCGAGATGCCACGAGCCATTGAGTTCCGCAAAAGTTTACCAAAAACCAAAGTTGGCAAAGTTGCCTACCGTGAGTTAGAACAAGAATCTAACGAGAAAAATTAGTTGCATTGCTAGGGCTATATCTGCTATAGTATAGGTACGCGCGCGTGCTGGAATTGGTAGACAGGCATGCTTGAGGTGCATGTGTCGCAAGCGACGTGGAAGTTCAAGTCTTCTCGCGCGCACCATGGGTTGGTAGCTCAGCTGGCTAGAGCGCCACATTCACACTGTGGAGGTCGGGAGTTCAAGTCTCTTCCAGCCCACCAGACATTATTACACCCTACTTCAGTGGGGTGCTTTTATTTTTATTATGCTTCATAAAATTAAAAGCCAAGGCAATCGCCTTGGCAATAATACTGGTGGAGCACAGCGGATTTGAACCGCTCACCTCTTCGCTGCCAGCGAAGCGCTCTAGCCAAATGAGCTAGTGCCCCAAATGGTGGGTCGCAAGAGGCTCGAACTCCTGACCCCCTCGGTGTAAACGAGGTGCTCTAGCCAACTGAGCTAGCGACCCAACAAAACTTAGTTTATCACACTGCATTATCTTTGGCAACATTTTAATTTTGTGTTATAATAACTGCCGAGGAAGCACCTGCTTAATATGGTGCAAATTTTTATGTATACACCAGATAAAATTCGTAATATTGCAATTATTGCACACGTCGACCACGGCAAAACCACCTTGCTTGATGGTTTATTAAAACAATCCCACACTTTTCGCGACAATTCCGTAGAAATGGGCGAACATTTAATTATGGATAGTGGCGATCAAGAGCATGAGCGCGGTATCACCATTACCGCCAAAACTACAGCAATCCATTATGATAATTACAAAATTAACATTATCGATACCCCAGGCCATGCCGACTTTGGCGGCGAGGTAGAGCGCACTTTGCAGATGGCTGATGGTGTTCTATTAATTGTTGACGCTGCCGAAGGCCCAATGCCACAAACTAAATTCGTTTTAAGTAAGGCACTTGAGCTCGGCCTTAAGCCACTAGTAATTATTAATAAAATTGACAAGCCAGCACGTCGCATTGAAGCAGTAAAAGACGAGATTGCTGATTTATTCCTCGAGCTCGCTACAACCGACGATCAACTAGAATACCCAATTTACTACGCTATCGGTCGCGAAGGTAAATCATGGAATGAAATGCCAGATGACCCAAGTGAGCCAGCTGATTTGAAGCCAATTTTTGAGGCAATTATTAAGCAAATTCCAGCGCCAAAGGTTGACACCGATGGTCCATTTCGCATGTTGGTTACTTCTTTGCAATACGATAGCTTCCTTGGCAAATATGCCCTTGGTCGCATCGAGCGCGGTACCGCTAAGGCTGGTATGCCAATTTGCTTAATTGATTACAACGACAATATTAAGCAAGCTAAGATTGATAAATTGTTTACCTACGAAGGTCTCGAAAAGCAAGAAATTAAGGAAGGTCTAGCCGGTGACATTGTTGCTATTACTGGAGTTGGTGATGCCAAAATTGGCGAAACAATCGCCGACCCAAGCGACCCAACACCATTGCCTCGTATCGAAGTCGAAAAACCAACCATCTCAATCTATCTAGGCCCTAACACATCACCATTTAAGGGACGCGAGGGTGAATTTAACACATCACGCCAAATTGCTGACCGTCTCAATCGCGAACTAGAAACTAATGTTTCACTACGCGTCGAACCAGATGGCATCGGCTTCAAGGTTAGTGGTCGTGGCGAGCTTCACCTATCAGTTCTTATTGAAGCAATGCGCCGCGAGGGCTATGAATTCGAAGTTGGTCGCCCACAGGTAGTTTTGTCAGAAGAGAACGGCCAAACTATGGAGCCAGTTGAGGAACTATTTATTGAGGTAGCACCTGAGTTTGTTGGCGCCGTCGCACAGGAACTAGGCACTCGCCACGCTGAACTAATTAAACAAGAAACTTCAGCGCAAGGTGCTATTCGTTCGACATACAAAATCACTTCTCGTGCCATCATCGGCTTACACAACTTGCTACTTACTGCCACTAAGGGCACGGTAATTATGAGTTCTCTACCAAATGGCTATCAGCCACTTGGCGCGCCACTGGTTGGCTTGCGCAACGGCGCCTTAATTGCTGCTGAAACTGGTCCGTCTACCGCCTACGCTCTAGCAAACGCTGAAGCGCGTGGTGAATTGTACATTGGACCTGGCGTAGAAGTCTATGCTGGTCAAATCGTCGGTCTCAACAAGCGCAAAGAAGACCTTGAGATTAACGTCTGTAAGGGTAAACAGCTCACCAACATGCGCAGTAAATCATCTGATGGCGCAATTCAGCTCACGCCTTATACCGAAATGTCACTCGAACAATGTCTCGACTTCATTGAGAATGACGAACTGCTTGAAGTTACGCCGAAAAATCTTCGTCTTCGCAAGGCCGAGCTAGATCCAATCAAGCGCAAACGCGCTAAGCGCATCTAATAAAACGCCCCTCATACGAGGGGTGTTTTATTTATTATGTATTGTACCTATTTTTTATCTAACATTTTTTGCAAATATTTTGCAGTATAGCCACGGCCAGTAGCCGCAACTTGCTCAGGCGTACCCGCCGCCACCACGCGCCCACCGTCCAAACCACCGTCCGGACCCATATCGATTACCCAATCAGCGCTCTTAATTACATCCAAATTATGCTCAATCACTAGCACGCTATTCCCTGCATCTACTAGCTGTTGAATCACGTCCAGCAAACGCCTCACATCCGCCGAATGTAGACCCGTAGTCGGCTCGTCCATAATATAAAGTGTTTTACCGGTTGCCTTACGGCTCAGCTCAGTTGCTAGCTTTATTCGCTGCGCTTCACCACCAGAAAATGTCGTAGCCGACTGCCCAAGTTTAATGTAGCCTAAACCAACATCCTGCAATGTCTTCAGCTTGCGATAAATTGCTGGAATCGAACTGAAGAACTCTGCAGCCTCATCGATCGTCATCTTTAAAACTTCAGAAATATTTTTATCGTGCCACTTAATCTCCAACGCTTCTTTGTTATAACGAGCACCATGACATTCTTCGCAAGTCACATAAATGTCTGGCAAAAAGTGCATTTCAATCTTAATCGTACCGTCACCCTGGCAATGTTCACAGCGTCCACCACGCACATTAAAGCTAAACCGACCAGCTTGATACCCTCTAATATTAGCTTCAGGAGTAGCAGCAAACAAATCACGAATCGCGCCAAAGACACCCGTGTATGTCGCTGGATTAGAACGTGGCGTACGGCCAATTGGACTTTGATCGATTGTAATTACTTTATCTAATAAGTCAATACCATCAATACGCTGATGAGCACCTGCCACCGACTTTGAATGATTTAACCGAGCCGACAGTTCCTTGCTCAAAATATCATTCACTAGCGTCGATTTGCCGGAACCAGATACACCGCTCACTACAGTAAAAGTACCTAACGGGAACACTACATCAATATTCTTTAGATTGTGCTCACGAGCCCCACGCACAATCAACTGCCGCTTTAAATCAACAGGTCGCCGGCTAGTTGGCACTGCGATTTTTTCCTTGCCACATAAAAATCTGCCGGTTAATGAACTAGGGTTGGCTGCCACCTCTTCGGGCGTTCCCGCCGCCACAATCTGTCCACCATTTGCGCCAGCACCAGGGCCGACATCCACCAAATAATCCGCCGACCGAATCGTATCTTCGTCATGTTCCACTACAATAACTGTGTTGCCTAGGTCTCGTAAATGCTTTAATGTTGCAATCAATCGGTCATTGTCGCGCTGATGTAATCCAATGCTCGGCTCATCTAGTACATAAAGTACACCCCTTAGCCCAGAGCCAATCTGAGTAGCTAAACGAATTCGTTGCGCTTCGCCGCCCGAAAGGGTGTTTGCAGCACGACCTAACTCCAGATAACCTAAGCCAACATCCTTCATAAAGCTCAGCCGCGACTTAATTTCCTTAAAAATCTGTCGGCCAATTGTCATTTCCTGTTCAGTCCACGCTACTGCATTAAACACATCTATCGCATCATCAATACTTAAGCTACAAATATCAACAATAGATAAGTCGTGAACTGTAATCGCCTGCACTACTGGTTTTAGGCGTGCGCCATGACAAACCGCACACTCACGCTCATGCATAAAGCGCTCAATATCCTTCCGTACAAAATCGCTATCCGTCTCCTGCCACTTTTTCTCTAGCCCAGGTATCACGCCTTCATACTTAGTGCGAAATGATTTCGTACCATCTAACTGAATCGTGTAAGTATCATCGCCAGTGCCATATAAAATCATATCTTTTACCGACTGCGGCAAATCCTTTACTTCGGTACGCAGATCAAAGCCATGACGCTCCGCTACGGCTGCCAAACGCTTCTGCCACCAGCCGCCCACACCGGTGCGGTTATATGGCCGAATTGCCCCTTCCATAATAGTTAGATTAGGGTTCAGCACTAAGTCAGGGTCAATCTCCATCCGGCTACCTAGACCACCGCAGGTTGGACAAGCTCCGAATGGCGCATTGAAGCTAAATAAGCGCGGCTCAAGGGCAGGAATTAGCTCGCCAGGGTGATCCACACAAGCATAACGCTCCGAATAAGTGTATGCCTGCTTACTGTCTGCATCAATTATCACCACAGTACCTTCACCAATCAGTAATGCCTGCTCAATACTCTGCGAAATTCGGGCAATATCACTGTCATTCAATACTAGACGGTCTACTACCAAATCAACATCATGCTTTAATTTTTTATCTAATTCAGGCCACTCATCTAAAGCATATACCACACCATCAACCCGCGCCCGTGCATAACCACGCTGCATATATTTATCTGGAATAAACGCAAATTCACCCTTTTTCTGTCGCGCTAGTGGCGCATCAATATATACGCGGCGCGGACCGAGTTTCATAATCTCGTCAATAATCGACTGCGCCGTTCGTTTTGCCACAACTTTACCACAAATTGGACAATGTGGCACACCCAAACGAGCAAACAATAAACGCAAATAATCGTATGTCTCGGTCACCGTAGCCACCGTAGAGCGCGGATTACGACTAGTAGACTTCTGGTCAATTGAAATTGCCGGACTCAAGCCTTCAATTTGATCCACATCCGGCTTATCCATTTGCCCCAAAAACATTCGTGCATAAGAAGATAGCGATTCCACATAACGCCGCTGGCCTTCAGCGTAAATTGTATCAAACGCCAACGACGACTTACCGGAACCGGATAGCCCTGTAATTACTGTTAGCTTATCACGTGGAATAGTAACATCCACGTTCTTGAGGTTGTGCACCCGCGCACCAATAACTTTAATATAGCTCTCTGACACTTCGGGCATTATAACACCTTATAGCTGTTATGTCAATCTACTTGCCGCAATACTGTTGCCAACGCCACGAGTCACGACACATGTCGGCTAAATCACGCTGTGCAGTCCAGCCTAGCAATTTCTTGGCATAGTCACAATTAGCATAACATGTCGCAATATCACCCGGGCGACGACCATCAATTTGATACGGCACGTCAACATTATTGACTCGCTTAAAAGTATTGACTAGCTGCAGTACACTATAACCTTCACCCGTGCCCAAGTTAACCTTCTGTACACCCGTATAATTTTCAAGATAATCTACTGCCTTTACGTGCCCTTGCGCCAAGTCTACTACGTGTATATAATCACGCACACCCGTGCCATCTGGCGTATCATAATCATCACCAAAGATGTGTAGCTTTGGTAGCTTGCCTAACGCTACCTGTGTAATATATGGCATAATGTTATTTGGTATACCATTTGGGTCTTCGCCAATTAAACCTGATTGATGCGCGCCAATTGGATTAAAGTACCTCAGTAGCATAACCGACCAATCATTATCTGATGTATAAACATCTTGCAGAATCTGCTCGTTCATAATTTTAGTAGAGCCATAGGGATTAGTCGCAGTTCCCACTGGCATATCTTCCGTAAACGGCGGTTGGTTAATTGCGCCATAAACCGTAGCGCTCGAGCTAAAGACGATTTTCTTGACGTTAAATTCCACCATTACCTCAAGAACTGATATTAGTCCACCAATATTATTATGGTAGTACTTTAATGGTTTTTCTACTGATTCACCAACCGCCTTAAATGCTGCAAAATGAATTACCGCATCAATCTTCTCTTTTTGGAAAATATCACGCAAGGCTGCTTTATCTAAAATATTAGCTTGATACAATTTCGGTCGCTTACCAACAATCTGCGCTACGCGATCCATCACATCGGGATGACTATTTGAAAAATCATCAACCACTACAACATCCTTGCCAGCCGACATTAACTCAACTACAGTATGTGATCCAATGTATCCAGCACCACCAGTTACTAATATTGCCATAAATACCTCCTATTCTTCCATATCAAATGGCATAATTGACTCTGCCCATAGCTGTAATTCTTGTAAAATAAACTCATCCGCCCCTGCCACTTGTGCTTCACTCAAAGCTTTAAGATAATCCGGTAGTTCGCGCTTTAGTTTAGCAGCGCGATATTTTTCCCAGCTTAACTGCTCGCTTTCGCTTAAACTGCGTGGATAATTACGTGCCTTATAACGCAACAATAACGCCGGCAAGCGCGGGTCATGAAATGGTGGATGACAATCAGCCAATGCATTCTCATCCATATGCGCCACAATTCGACAATGTACCTTATCGCCGTCAGGGATAAAGCTCTCGTACATAGTGCCGTCAACATCAGTCGCAGGGGGTATCGCGCCAGCCTTTAATGATAAGCGCAATAAGGCTTCAATAAATTCTTTGTGTTCTAACAGTTTCTTTGCATTCTCTTGTGCTTGCTGCTTGGTCAGCTTAACTCGCACTTCGCTAGCTTCATCCAATACGCCAAATGGCGCTACTGCTGGGCAAGCATTAGTTTTAATTGTTAGTAACGGTAAACGCACTAGACCACGTTTATCCAACTCCGCCTGCTCGCCCACAATGCTAGTCGCAATATCGTCATCATTGTATCTAAAATAGCTACTCGGGTCATGTCGCAAATCCCAACAAATATAACTACCACTGTATTTACCGTTACCAAGTGGCAACACTACAGTCGTACATTGCGTATCTGCTGGCAGCCTACCACTAGTCAACGCACACGGCATGCCTATCTTAACTACACTAGATAACGACGCTTTGTTGCGATGTAGATAGAGGTAATCCCATAACTTTGGTTGCTTGGCCTTAATCAATTTTGCTAAATTAATTAAAGCCTTTACATCGGCCAAGGCATCATGTGCTTGCTTATTCTCAAACCCATTACTCTTTGCCATATCTACCAAATTAACTGTTGGCTTAATTTCGCCATCAACTTCTTTGGTTGGCCAGACAATTCCCTCGGGGCGCAAGGCGCGCACCATACGCACTACATTAAGCAAATCCCATCGTGAACAATGCTGCGTATATGACCACTCGTAAGGGTCACGAAAGCTACGCCAGAGCGTATGACGAATAAACTCATCATCAAAATGTATGCTATTATATCCCAAAATAGTTGTACCATAGCACATCACTTCTTTTAGAAAATAGTCACAGAACTCCGCCTCAGTTATGCCGTCCATCTGCGTAGACTGTGGCGTAATATGAGTCGTGAGAATTGCACCTGGAGATGGCAGCACATCGTCACTCAGCTTAACTAATATATTGACTGACTCGCCAATCGGCTCTAACTGCATATTAGTCCGAATGCCGGCGAACTGCATAATTCGGTCATAGCTCGAGCTAAATCCCGTGGTCTCTAAGTCGTAGAAGAAAAACGTGTCAGGCATATCTACTACCATTTTAGCGCATATGCTCTAAAACCGTAAGCTAATGAATAAAACGTAGGCCATTCAATGCCGAACCAGAAATAGTTCGAGTGGAACGCCGATTCCAACCAGCATAATTCATCTCTGAAATAAAGATTGAACCGTCAGAATTAACTCGTTCTACTATACCAACATGTCCATAAGGGCCAGCTTTAGTTTGGAAGATTGCGCCTGGTTCAGGATGGCGGTCAACCGTGTATCCACTCATTGCAGCACGGGTGTCCCAAGTATTGGCATTGCCCCAGCCACCAGCCACTGGTAGACCAAGTTCACGGCGACGATTATAGGCATACCAAGTACAATAGCCATAAGCATAGTTGTTACCCGACACAATCCGGACACGCGGAATAAATGCTCGCGAATTACCTGCGCCACCGTTAGCAATCATCAAAGTAAGACCCGCTGAATCAGGCAATAGTAACCGTACACCATCCTTAACACCAGACTGGTCAATGTCATTAATTGCCAAAATATCACTCGGATTTACTTGATACCGACCACCTATACCCTCTAGGCTGTCGCCGGCCTGCACTGTATACACAACACCATCATAGCCAGGAGCCGTAATTACACTACCAGGCACTAATGCATCACCATTAATATTATTCGCCTTTCGTAAAGTATCTGGTGAAATACCAAATTTCTCAGCCACCAACGGAACATTGTCGCCTTTTTTAACTCGATAGCTACTGAGTGCCTTAGCAAGATGAGACATACTAGCATTCTGTCGTTTATTTGCTAATCCAACCTCCGCCTGCGCTAAAGCTGCTAGAGTATTAGTTGATTCAGCATTAGATGTTACGCTGTTTGTAGATGATAAATTAGATAATGTCGCAACATCACTTGCTACATTTACTACCTTTACATCATTGGCCGTCTTTGTAATTGGCTTATTAATAACCTTGCTTGGATTATTAGCTGCCGACAATCCCGTATTAACATTCGCTATATCAGCATTCTGCCCCTGCATTCCGTTAACGCCTACCGTCGCCGTAGTAGCCGGTAAACTAACCACAGTAGCATCCGCCGAACTATAACTCATGCTCAAAATAGCTACAAATAACAAGAAGATCGGCGCGTAAACATAGAAATTTATCTTATGATTGCCACGCTTTTTATCTCGCTTAAATGCACCCGCAAGATGCTTCATCAAATTGTGGTTATCCTTCATAACTCTATCTAACTACTTTTATAATAGCACATTAAAACCGCTAGTGTCAACTTAGATACTATTTACAAAGCTCAGTACAATGCGCTGCAATCGACTTATTGTGCTGGTCTAACGTATCTGAGAAGTATGTCTTACCATCGTCGCCTGCCACAAAATACATTGCTGTCATGCTCTCCGGATTAGCCACCGCCTTCAGGGCGCTGAGCGACGGATTAGCGATTGGCCCCGGTGGCAAGCCCTTATTAATTCGCGTATTATAGGCCGAATCACATTTTGGGCTATTAGTATTACATAAACCTTGCGCATAGGCGTACTTAAATGTCACATCAGAGCCCAAATTGTACCCTTGAGTTAAACGATTGTAAAACACTCCCGCCACCTTTTTCTGATCGCTCGGATTTTTAACTTCCTTGGTAACAATCGAAGCTAGTGTAATGCCCTTATGAATATTCAATCCATGTCTCTTAAAACCATCCAATATACCATTGCCTTTAGCTACCTTATAGAATTGGTTTAGGGCCTTATTGATTACAACGTCTAACTTATCACCAGCGCGTACGCGATAAGTATCGGGATATAAATAGCCCTCCAATGATGCGCCTTTTGGTAAATCAGCCAATATTGGATTATCATATTTTTTACCAAATGCGGATGTAACATCTTGCTCAGTATAATCATACTTCTTAAAGTTATCTTTCAACTTATCTAGAGTTAGTCCCGGTGGTATCTGAATATTAATTTCCGTACCAGTTGACGACGCCAAAGTCTGCGCAATCTTAGCTAACGTAAAACTCGGACTTAGCATATGTGTACCGGCCTGCACGTTCCCACCATACAGCTTGACATAAATACAAAATGCTATAGCATTGCGAATAAAACCAGCACGTTGCAACGCAGTAGCAACCGACATACTAGAAGCGCCTTTATCAACTACAAACTGCCGCACGGTAATATCTTTCGCATCAGCCGCAGAGGTGGAAACATTCCACCAAGTAGCCATAGTGCCACAAACCGTTACCAGCACAATTATGACACATAATGCAATACGCAGCGCACGCCAACACTTCGGATTAAGCTGTTTTCGCGCTGCCCGCTTAGCAGCTAATTCAGCAGCTTTACGCTCCTCTGGAGTCATAGACCTTAGGCGATCCGCATCAATCACCGCCTTGAAATCTAATTCTACGTAGTCCCGCGCAATCTCTACTGATGGCCGACGATTCACATTGCGTACCACTTTACCCATAGTATCCCTCAAGATAATCTGATAATATTATTACTGCCGCTCTAATGTCTAATTTACCATTGCGCAACATAATTGGGTCAAAATGCCGCTCTCCGCGCAATTGCTGCTCGGCCTTAACCGAAGTTAAACTTTCATCCTGCATAAACACGTCAACCTTTAGCCCATTGTCCGCCAAATGCTTTCGCAAAGCATCAGCAAACTGCCTGCACTTAGCGGTCTGACTAGTCTCAGCGCCTTCATTATCCCGCGGTAGTCCAACCACTACTATATTAGCTTGTTCCGACTTGATAATATTTAGTATCCGCGGCCAAATATCATCATTGCCAGTATTAACCAGTACCCCTAGCTCACTCGCCAATTTGACGTCTGTATCACCACGCGCTAAGCCAATATGCTTATCGCCATAATCTATTCCTATTGTTACCCGTCGCATCACTGATTAATTAAGAACTTAACTCCTACTTTATCAGCTGAATTCGGCGTCGACACCCAGAATGGCGACATATTCACGGTAACGTCTTGCACTCCAGGAATCTTCATAAGCTCTTGTTTGATTTCAGCCTGTTTTTTACCAACAGCTTTCTGTTTTACATCATCTTCCTTGATTACTGGACCAACATATCCCACTGTACTAATAGCAACCATGTAACCACGACGCTCAGGCTTAAACTGCTTAAAGGCTAACTTCGCTAGACCATTATCATAAATCTGCTGATTGCTACTTGGCGCCAATTTAGCATCCAGCAATGCACTCAAATTAGTTGTACGAACAGCCAACAAACTATATGTAATTTCTACAGTCAAATTAGCCTTGCCATCATTAGATACTTGATCAATTGCTGGACTAGGCTTAGGATTGCCAGCTTGTTGTGCAAAACTGTCAGCAATAATCGTTTCACCTTTCAGCTGCTCTTCTAATTTATGCTTTGATTCATCTGTCTTATCCTGCTCTTTTAACTTTGCCAATGCGCCATCAACGTCCTGACGCGTTACCACCTTAACTGTTTTACGCGTACCACCAGAGAAACCGTTGGGCGCTACTGCAGTAACAATATCTGCTCCATAGCCAGATATCGATAATTTAGTGCTGTCGGAAATATTAAAATCATCACCTATATTAGATGCCGTAGCCTTAGCCGATACACATTTCTTCTTTTCATCTGCACCGTCACCAACGCTATATCCCTTTACGGTTACGGGAGCGTCTAAAGTATAAATCTTTCCGTTAGTACTGCGTAACTGTGTACCAGACTTAATGTTCACGACATTTTGTTGCAGGCTGGTAAGACTCAACATAATTGGCTTCTTGTTACAAATCGTAATATTACCAGTAGCCTTATCTCCCTGATCGCGTGTTCCAGTAGCGTCAAATTGAATTGAGTTAGTCGATTTAATAGTTTTAAGCACAGCTGGCAGTACGCCATGATCAATATCAGCCTTGCCGTCCGGAATTAAGCTTAAATTAGCCACAACATCCCTTGGTATAGTTTTGGCTTTAATAATAATATCTGTATGTGGAGCAAACATAACAGCCCATGTCACGAAGCCCCCAAGCCCAGCAATTACCACAATACCACCAATAAATTTAGCTCTAAACGCACCAAAATTAGGTATCTTGGTTCGAGCGCGTCGAGGCTTTATATTATCATGTTGAGATTGTTCTTCATCATCGTTAATACCATCGGCATCCAAATCATTATGGTGCTTATCGTCAGCTTCGATTGACGCTACCGCTGCACTAATCTCTTCGTCTTCTGGAATATCATCCACTGACCGCGCCATATCATCAAGTTCGCCAACTGCAATATCGTTGCCGTCAATAACTTCTTCATCATCGCTTGCATCATCTTGCCTACTGCGCAACACAGATTGTGCGTTGATACTCTTCGCAACTGGAATGTTTAGGCTAGAAGCCATACTAATCAATGTAGACTCCGTTGTCACTACGGCAATTTTTTTATGCGCCCGTTCAGCAGCGCGACGAATTAGCTTTAGATTCACTAAGCTATTTAGTACGCCGCGTTTCGCACTTGGCACTAATGCCACTACTGACTGCTCTGATGCTACTACACGTTCAATTAGAGATGTCACATCGTCATCACTATCAACATACACAGTATCACGACCGCGTAGAGTTGAGACATCCTTATGCTGTTCGCCCGGCTTAGCCTTTTTATCTACTTCAACATCAGGATTGTCATCCTTAGTAGAAAGATCTTTTTCATCATTCGCTACACTGCTTTGCTTATCTTTATAAGTATCCTTGGTGTCCGGCGTACGACTCATACCACCAGCTTCAGGCACATCAGATCTTACGCTGTGCCTAACTTTTATATTACTATTTTCACTTGATATTGTATCTAATTTGGCCATTGCAACCTCCTAAATCCGCAAAATACGGTCTAACCTACCCTTAATACCCTTATCGCTATTATTGGTTGTCTTTATTGTATCATACCCAACACGTAATAGCCCTAAAGCTGTTATAAAATCACACCCTTGTACATCGCCAGTAGCGTCACTAATGCCAATTGCATCGTCAGGGCCAATATGCTGCACCAATGGTCGACGTGCAAACGGCAAATCTTTATACCAGTCAGTAGTCTCTAAGTTATCGACTAAAGCTTCTAGCGACGCGCCGCCACCGCAAAGTAAAAACTTGGTCGGCAAATGATCAATCGTATCAAACTCTTCTAGTGCAATCTGCACGCCAGATAACCAAACTTCCATTGTTTTATTTACTGCATTATTAATTACAGCTTTAACTTTTGGCTTAATCTTTACATCAGATAAGTTAACTTTTAGTTTCTCCGCAACTTCATAACTAACCCCTAAATCATGACTGATTGTCTTCGTAAATGAACGACCAGCAACACCAAACATCTTGGTTCCCTCTACGCCACCATCGTTTACGACAGCAATGTCAGTACTACCACCACCAATATCACATAGAATAGCTGTGTAATTTTGATCAGACTCATTACCCAAAACCGCTCGCGCCACAGCAAATGGCTCGGCTGCCACGGCCAATAGTTCTAAGTCCAAACTATCTGCCGTCCGCTCAAGCGCGCTAATATGCATCGCCGGCGCAAATGCCGTATAAATTTGAATAGCAACATCCTTCCCGGTAAAACCTATTGGATTAGATACTTTATATCCATCAATATGAACACTTACAATTGCCGAATTAACTAGTTTAACGTCAACGTCAGGAGTGCCCGTTTCAATACTAATCTGCTGTTGCGCTTTAGTAGCGGCACGCTCTTGTATTTTATTAATAATTAAGTTCATCTCTGCCGAGTCTAACTCACGGTCAGGTTGCGGACGGCGATAACGGATTGTCGACGTAATACCTTTAACAAATTCACCTGCTATCCCGATTACCACATTATGGGCACGAACACCAGCTTGGTCCTCTGCCCTCATCAATGCTGATTCACAGCTCTTAATCACGCCGGTAATATCTGAAATTGCGCCACCCGACATATTACCGAACTCTTGTCGCGCGCGACCAACACCTATTACGCGCAAATCATTTGAGTCATCATCAATAAACTCAGCGATCAATACTTTGGTAAACTCAGTACCAATATCTAGCGCTGCCAGATATTGATTATCACTCCCGCTGCGTGAGAATAATTTCATGTTATTATTATACTACATAATGCTTATGAATTTAATAGTTTTAATTGACGCGCTAAATTATTAAAATCATCAAACAATGTTTGACGCAATGAACCGTTATACAAAGCAGCAGCTGGATGATATAGTGGCATCACCTTCCATTTATCATATACAAACGACTGACCATGCGCCTCAGAAATGCTGGCATCTGGCAAAAAATACGTCATCGCATGTCGCCCCATTGGCGCAATCACATAAGGATTAACAATTTCCAACTCCCGCAACAAATATGGCCAAAATTCAGCCTTCTCGCGCGGCAATGGGTCACGATTCTCTGGCGGACGATACTTTACTATGTTCGTAATATAAATATCATCTCGCACTAGCCCACTGTCAGCTAACATTTTATCCAATAACTTACCGGCCGCACCGATAAACGGGCGCCCCTCTCGATCTTCGTGTGCGCCAGGAGCCTCGCCAATTAGCACTAATTTAGCATTTGGATTGCCATAACCCATTACTAGCTGGGTAGCCTGAGTGGCTAAATCATGACACACATCCCGGCCTACTATTTCCTGTGCCAGTTTCGCCAATTCGCTAGATTTATCCATTTAGTGGCCAGCTTTATCTTCTAGATAACCGGATAAGTCGCGTAACGCCTTACTAAAATCGGTACGGTGCTTTACCAACTTCTCAATCATACCCCGCTTCTGTAAGTCAAACTTTTTCATATTATTGCCCGCGGCATTCATCGCATCAGCCGCATCTGGCGCTTTCGCAAAGCGTTTCTTCGCTGCGCTAGCTACATCTTTATATGCTTGGGCAGCTTGATTAAACGCTAAGTCAACGTCATGATCGGAGGTATTGAAACCCGAAAACTTATTAGCAATTGTATCCGTATCGTTATTTAGCTTATTAATAGCTTTATCGTCAGCCGTTGGCAGTGCTATCGCGACATTAAATGCCCTAATATTTGACAAAACCGGAGATAAAGCATCGTAAACATTAGACATTACACTTAGATCTTGGTCAAATGCTTGATATTTACTAACTATATCAATTAATTGCTTGTTGGCGCTAGCGTCCTTCTTAATTGCCAAGCTACCCTGCGCCGATACTACAGCCGTATCTGTCTCTTATACACATCTGACGCTGCCGACGACTGAGCCGGTGT